>JBBSEV010000027.1:0-52054 GCA_038239385.1 Chitinophagales bacterium | reverse complement strand
CAACTCGTTAATATACGCACCTTTTTGTTCCAAAAAATATTAATTTACAACCAATAATGGAACATAAGATACATTTCAGATATTTCAATTCTCAACTAAATATAGGAATGTTTGATTGGAAAACTGTCTATCTACTGAAGCCAACTTTATTGAGATTATCTCCTGAAGTTTATAAGGGCAAGCTCGTATATAGAATTCCCGGATCTTCTATAAGGTTAAGCTACCACAAGATTAAAAAGCAATTGATCAGGAAGCCATTTTATATAATCGGGCATATACCATTTTAGGACTTTTATCCTCGCATTTAAGATGAGGGTTTTCGCAAAATTATAAATTCCAACTTACAAAGCCACATATCTCTTTTCAATAACGCTCAAATAAGTTTTTGGTAAACTTGAAATACGGACAGGGAATATCACACTTGCTATTAACGCTAATTTTTTTAATCAACATTTATTTCTTCCAGGAATTTTATCGCCTTGCTTTCTTTAATGCCCCCACTTTTGTTATATAAAATGGAAATACGTAAAGCCTTAAGACCGGTCATTCCCTGCAGGTCTTTAAGAGTGAGCCATTCCAGCTCTGTGCTGATATAATTTATGAACTGGAGGTAATGAACATAGTTCATGTATTCCTTTGCTTCTTTTTCGTGTGAGTAAACTATAGCGATTTTACCAGGTTGCGTGAGCCTCTCACCTGTGTCTTTCACGGTAGCTTTATCAATTCTTTTCTTTATGATCTCATACCGGGCATTATAAGCGCCGTCAACATCAAATTTCTTTTCTTCCATCCTGAAGCGGATACTGAGTGGCTGGCTATGGACCAGGATTAATGAGCATACATCCAGCTTGGTTTTAAGATGAGATTTTAAGCGATGAATTTCATTTTCCACTTCACAGGTTATCATTAATTGCCATAAGCGAAGATTTTGCAAGTAAAGCTGGTGAAATTTTTTATTATTCACCATTGATTGGCCGATGTATAAATTATGTTCTACTCCATCTGATTTATATTTTTCAAAATAATGTGGAAACATAGTTTGCGCAGCATCCTGAACTTTATCCAGGTAACCCGAAATACTTTCATTAATAATCTTTACGCTTTGATCGTAATCTTTTCTTTTTTTGTATAGTAAGCCTAATAAAGGATCCAGTTGGTTTTCATATTGCTGCAGTGCTTCATGTATTTCAGTATTCATGCTATGAAGGTGATTAAATACTGGATAAATTTCTTTTTTAAGAAACTCCAATACTATATTTTCATCACCGGCTGTTAATTCCTGTCCCAATTCTTGTATGTATTTATCTACACGAAACCTAAGGTCTTTATAAACCGGAAGTGCAAATTTTTTGACAGAAAGATTTAAAATATTTTTAGCAAGAGATAGCTGTTCAATTAGATCAGACTGAATAGAAAGATTTCGTTGAATAGATGAACTCTGTATATCAGTTTGTCCATATAAAGGATATACCGCAGGAAAAATAATGTCTTCCATCTTATCATCATCGTTGATTTTTGATTCCAAAAGTTTTTCTGCTGCTTCAATAAATCTCCAGGCTACTGATGAATGTATTGCGGTACACTTTTGTCGTATGATTGCATCAATCTGGTTTTTCATTTCATCCTGGGAGCGTTTCATCGCAATCGTAAAAAGAGATACAACTTCCTGTAGCCTGTAAACAGTAATTGTATTAAGTACATTAGGTTCTTCAGAGCCCGCTTCAAGTATACCAATCAATTCATCGTTATAAAACAAAGGCATTGCCAGGTAGCTCCTGTATCCCAGCTTTGCAAGTTTTTTGACCAATATATTTTCGCCGGGCTTTTTTTCATCTATATTTTGAAAAACCAGTGATTGATTTTTTTCGAAAGAAAATTGATTTGACTCATTACAAAATGCTTCACTGATTTTTATATTTTTTTTGTCAGAAAGTATAATGCTGCTCCCAACCCCAAAACCAATTGATTGTAGCAGTTCTCTTCCTTTATCGAAAGAAATAAAACCCGTTTTTAACTTCGGAATATTTAGCATGGCACCAAGGTTTTCCTGTATTTCCTTAACAATGCCAGGGTTCGTTAAAGAATCTTTTTTTATTAAATCATATTTCAAAGCGGAAACAGATTCCTCACGTGTTACATCGAAGAGAGTCATGATAGTAAACCCTTCGAAACTAAAACTGTTAGGTGGAATTTTTTTCTTCCATAATTCAATATTTCCAAAGTTGTTCGTGAGCTCATATATTTCTTTTTCTGAAAGCGGTTTAACATTAGAACCGGCTACTATCTCAGTAAAATCAACGTTTATGAAAGCCCTGTACCGGCGAACAATTGCCGTTTGCTTATCCCGGATATTGAAAAATAAGATTGGTGCCAAACTTATGTTTGCTTTATAATATCCATTGAGAATAGTTATGCAACTGTACATATAAATCAAATCGGGAGAACTTTCAGGTATGAGAATATCGCCCTGGGTTCCATCCAATATATTAATAAAACGTTTGGTAAGGTTAAAGAGTGTCGGCCTGAAAGGCACAGCTGCAGCCTTTATCTCGTTAGTTGTAGTAAGTGAAGGGAAAAATGGTGACAAAAGCAAATGGATTTCTTCCTGGTATTTTTCAATCCAACTGATGTTATCAAATGGCTTATAAAGTTCAGGAGTTTTTTCAATTCGCCTTAATACTTCCTTTGCCCTGCCTGATTCAAATGAATCGGACATGGCAGCCTGTTCTTTCCACCAATCAATGAGTTTTATAAAATTGATTTGCAGTTGAAAAGGCAAATCACAATCATCAGGGGAAAAATTATTTTTATAATGATGAATATATGCCATACCTGGAACTTGAATTATTAACTAATAAGGATAGGAATTAATGGAAGATTAACTACGCAAAATTAATTAAAACAAAAAATTCCGGCTTACCATATATCCAATAATTATTTACTGGCAACTTCAGCTTTATGTAAACACGCAAGAATAACTAATACTAAAGAAACAATAGAAGCTATTGTGCGTATGCCGTGTAGCCTGTTCCAGGGAACTTCAAAATTTATTCGAAGCTTTGTGATTTCTGGAGGAGAAGTTGATTGTAAATTAACGCCGGCAAGTATATTGTTTAATGGAACGTTTCCCAAAGCTGTTACTCCAAAAACACCAATGACATATATCAAAGTAGCCACCAACAAAAATATGAAACGGGATGAGGGCGGCTGGCCGTAATTCAAATAAGTGCTAACAGGTAATAATATCAAGGCTCCAAAAAAACCTGCAAAAAAAACAGGGTTGAGAATTTCTTTATTAATGGATTGCATAGCAGCGAGGTATTCCTTATCAGGCAGGCGGCCTAACCCTAAATTTACTGAACAGGCATAGGCATATAATAGACCTGCACTCAAACCAGTGAGTGTTGTCGTAATAAGAAGTATCAGGTTTACTCCTGTCATTTTATTTTGCTTTTTATTTTTGACAATTGCATTCATAACTTTTCAACAAGCTTCAATTTCCATTTTAGTGATCATGCCACAACAATATGCTATCAATATTCCTTGCATTAAATGCTTTATGCTTTTGTAATTATTTCATCAGGCTTTATAGTTTTCATATGAAAAACTATTGCCTGTTTATATGAATAACTAATCCACCACCAGGTGCCATTTTGAGCGATAAGTTATCTTCTCTCGTGACATTTCTTTTCTCAATATTTAGATAGTTTGGATTTTCCTTTATGTCATTCCCGTCAGTATAAATTTTCGCATTGTATTTTCCATCTGCTAAAAAATTCAATGGAATACTTATTTGTCTTTCTTCATGATTATTAATAGCGCCAATATACCAATCATTATTTTTTCTCCTGGCTATTAAAATGTATTCATTCACTTTTGCATCAATCACTTTTATTTCATCCCATGTTGTTGGGATTTCTTTTATAAATTCAAAGCCCTTCTGGCCTTCATATGCTTCGGGATAATCACATACCATTTGCAAATAATTTTCAAGTACGATATACATTGCCAGCATGTGGCACCTGGTTCCTAATACCAATGGCCTTGTATATTGTGTTCTGAACTTATCCTGGGTTACCGCCCGAAAACCACCAAGGTGATAATCTGTGGATCCGGCCAGGCCCCTTGTGAAAGGCATTGTAATATCATGATCGGGGCTAAGGCCTTTATTATCCCATTTATCTACTTCATAATTTCTTGTACCCTCTCTTGTATATTCATTGGGATAGGCCCTGTTCATACCTGTTGGCTTATAGGCGCCATGGAATTGAATGTGCAGGTGATGGGCCGCCGCTTTTTGCAAAATTTCGATTTGCATATTTACCATTTCCTGGTCATCACGATCCATAAAATCAACCATCATTCCACTAAGTCCCCATTTTTCAAAAATGGCGAAAGCGGTATCAAGCTTTGGATATAATGCATAAAAATGAACCCACACTCTTATTCCAACTCCTTTTGATTTTGCATAATCACAAATTTCTTTCAAATCAAGGCCTGGCACAGGCGTAGTAACATCTGCATGGGGGCCTGGTTGAAAACCTACTCCATCATCCATGTACCATTGGTGCAAGCCATATTCAACCACTGAATGATATTCTATATTATTTCTTGCACAAAAATCAATATAATACTGGTTCGTTACAAAATTGTTTCCGGGAGCATTTATAGTATCGGGAACTACATTACCGTTCCACCATGGGAAAGTAGTTTTGCCTGGTTTAATCCAGGTCACATCTTTTAATTTACATGGCTCATTAAGAGAGGTAAGAATATTACTTTCAATTAAAGCGCCAACACGATCACTTATCATAAGTACTCTCCAGGGACTCCTGTGAGGCAAAGTGGCTTTTACCTTTATAGTAGTTTGTTTAGGCAAAGGTGATAATGTGCTTTTCAGAACACCTTCATGTTTTGATAAATACATTCCTGCATAATTAACCAAAGAAGCTTCGGTTATACCAAGGAATACCGGCCCGGGAAATTCAAACATGGCAGGCATTTCCATAAGAGTATCAGGTACTATGGCACTTACTTTTAGGCTACTGTAATCTCCTTCATGAGATGATGTATAATTTGGTAAAAATAAAGCATGCGCTAAAGGATCACCGTGAAGATTAAAAGTAGTGTTTTCGTCAAGTAATGTATAGCTGGTCCAGTTTTTTTGTTCAGGAAACTCATATCTGAATGCAATGCCATCATCAAAGGCTCTTATGATAAAGTTTATTTTTCTGAAAGGAGTTTTACTTTCTTCAAGTGGTATGATAACTTCTTTGTAATGTGCCGCTACATGCTTTGTTTTCCCCACAACTAAATCATATGAGTCGATGGTGTCTTTAAAAGATGGCTTACCTATTTTAAGATTGGTGTAAAACGTTTCATCCTGGAATTGCAAGCTTAAGGTTGAGTAATCAACAACCGGTATCTTTTTATATTCTACCTTATACATTACCGATTGTGAAGATGTTTTTAAAGTGAAATGTATTAATCCATCCGGCGATAAAAGATTAATTGTCTTTTGACTTCTTGATGGTAACGTGATTACCAGAAGGATTAAGAGTATAGGATTGAGTAGTAGTTTCATAATTAATAATATTATTGAAAGTTACTGATACTATTATTTAAATATTCAGCAATAATTTAAAATTTACCTTGTCCGGCATTTTCTCATTTTCATTATCAAACTATTTGAATTTATTCACATGATTTTCTAATATTTGCAAATGGATAGTTGCAATCCCGGCTTTCCAAATTCTAAATCTATCTTTGCCAAATGCTATCAGTAAGCCATCGCGGCGCAACAATGCCGGCATCTCCTATAAGAAAATTAGTTCCTTATGCAGAGATTGCAAAAAGCAAGGGAACAAAAATATACCATCTGAATATTGGGCAGCCTGATATAGAAACCCCTAAGCAAATACTTGATGCTGTTCGCCATTCCGATTTTAAAATTCTGGAATACAGCCACAGCGCAGGGAATGAAAGCTATAGAAAAAAACTGGTGGATTATTATAAATCAGTTGATATACACATAAGCCACCATGATATAATAATAACTACCGGTGGAAGCGAAGCTATTTTATTTGGATTTTTGGCGTGCCTTGATGCAGGAGATGAAGTAATAATCCCCGAACCATTTTATGCAAATTATAATGGGTTTGCAACAGAAGCTGGTGTAGTGGTAAAACCAATAACATCTTCAATCAAAACTGGTTTCGCATTGCCACCAATTGAAGACTTTGAAAAAGTAATCTCTGAAAAAACCAAGGCAATTCTCATTTGTAATCCGAATAACCCAACAGGTTATTTATACACAAAGAAGGAAATAGAAACGCTGAAAACTATTATTCATAAGTATGACTTGTTTTTATTTTCAGACGAAGCATACCGTGAATTCTGTTATTCAGGTGAGCATTTTAGTGCGATGCAACTTACCGAAGTTGATGATAATATAATACTTATGGATACTATAAGTAAGAGATATAGTGCATGTGGAGCAAGGGTAGGGGCATTCGTAACGAAGAATAAACAGGTTTTGCAAACGACCATGAAATTTGCGCAGGCGAGATTGAGTCCGCCGGGATTGGGGCAAATACTGGGAGAAGCTGCACTTGATCTCCCCCCAGACTATTTTAAAAATACTAAGGCTGAGTATAAATTACGCCGGGATATACTTGTTGAAAGGCTTAATAATATGCCAGGCGTTTTTTGCCCGGAGCCTGGTGGAGCTTTTTATGCTATTGCTTCTCTCCCAATTGATGATGCAGATGTTTTTTGCCAATGGCTTCTTGAATCGTTTAATTATAACGGAGCTACCGTTATGCTGGCACCTGCTACTGGTTTTTATGGGACAGAAGGCCTTGGTAAAAATGAGGTTCGTCTTGCGTACGTGCTAAATACTGCATCTATTAATGGTGCGATGGATTGTCTCGAAAGGGCTCTTGAGGTATATCCGGGCCGACAATCAATAAATTAATTCTAAGCATATTTCGCTGTTGCATTTTTATGTAATGCATTATCTTTGCCGCCCAAAATATAAACAGGAATTAAATAATAATTCAACAAAAATTATTTAAGGAAATTCGTCGAGGTAGCTCAGCTGGTTAGAGCATCGGATTCATAACCCGAAGGTCGGCAGTTCAAGTCTGCTCCTCGATACACAATCCCCTCTTTTGCAGGGGATTTTTTTATTAAGAGCCTTTCTACATTTTTTTGTTACAATGAAAGAATTTTAAGGATATATAATTTTTCAATTGATAAGTATAATCCTAATCATTCCATTTTTAAAAATGTGTAAAAGATTATCGGTAAATAATAAATTTGGGGCGAAATTTCCCCGTCTTGGAATAATTTTTGACATTAACTTCCAAACATTTTCAAATTATATATCCAAATAAGGATTATTTAAAAAGGTGTTTGAGATCAAGTTATCAAAACTGAGCTGGTATCTTTTCTTATTTCAACGAAGAAAATATTTTAAAAATTTAATAATCAACTATATACGTAGCTCAACTAATGATGTTGATTTTTTAATAAGGCAATGTGATATAGAATCTAAACCATTTAATTAACCGATAAATCAATATCGGGAAACCAAAGTACTATGAAGCAAACAATAATCCATTTATCCTTTTCTATCCTTATTATATTTTTCTCGTTATCAGCTAAAGCAAAAACTTATTATTTTTCCACCATTTCCGGAAACGATAGCAGGACATCTACGCAAGCTCAAAGTTCCTCAACACCCTGGAAAACGCTAACTAAGCTTAATTCGTTTATGACTAGTTTATTGGCCGGAGATTCTGTACTTTTTAAAAGTGGAGAAACATTTTACGGTTCCATCATTGTTACAAAATCGGGGACAACTACAAATCCAATTGTGTTTTCTTCTTACGGTACAGGAAATAAGCCAGTAATAACAGGCTTTCAAACACTTAGTTCATGGACTTCGGTAGGCAGTGGCATTTACGAAAGTTATAACTCAGTATTGGGTGCGCAGCTTAATATGGTTACACTTAATGGAAACTTGCAGCCCATAGGAAGGTATCCAAATATAACTGCTTCGAATAAGGGATACCTAACATTCGAATCTCACGGTACCAATTTTATAAAGGACAATCAATTGACTTCATCCATAAATTGGACTGGAGCCGATGTGGTTGTTCGTACCAAACGATGGATTCTTGACAGGTGTAAAATAACATCTCACTCGGGATCAACTATAAATTATAGCCCGGCACTTACCTACACTCCCTATGATAATTATGGATATTTTATAGAAAATCATATAAAGACACTTGACCAATTGGGGGAATGGTATTATAATCCTTCAACTAAAAAGTTAAGCGTATATTTTGGCTCTGCCAGTCCATCATCATATTCTATACAGGCTAGCACCATTACAACTTTGATTACAATAAATAATCAAAGCAATATAGTATTTGGTGGAATTCAGTTTACGGGTAGTAACGTAAAGGCCTTTGATCTTTACTATGCGCAAAATGTGCAGATCCTCAATTGTTCTATTACGTTTTCCGGGGTAGATGGTGTTGATGCTTCTGCAACTACAAATCTTTGTGTAAAAAACTGCTATTTCAATTCTACAAATAATATTGCCCTCGACCTGAATTATAATTGTGCAAATTCAATACTTACCTATAATTATATAACCAACACAGGGCTTACTCCTGGTATGGGATTAAGCGGAAATGGTACGTACCAGGCCATAAATATTGTTGGAAATAATAACCTTGCGCAATACAATACAATTATAAATACTGGCTGTGATGGAATTCGCTTTTCGGGAGGGAACGCAAATGCGATTAAAAATAATTTTATTAATTATTTTACCATGACCAAAGATGATGGTGGTGGTATATATTCTGTAGGATCTAAAACAACGTCTTACACCGGGCAGCAAATAGTTGGTAATATCGTGTTAAACGGAGTAGGTGTTCCAGAAGGAACGGACAAACCCGGAACAGGATCAAGTAGCGGTATATATTTAGATGATAATGTCTCTAATGTCACAATTTCTTCTAATACCGTTTCAGGATGCAAAAGAAGTGGAACATTCATGCACAATGCTTTCGCAATTACTCTGAAAAATAATTTATTCTTCGATAATTGGACGCAGTTAATCATGGTGCATGATATTTCCAGCCCAACTGCTTTGTTAAGAAACAACATTATCAAGAATAATATTTTTTTTGCAAAATTAGATAGCCAGGTAGTTTGTACGGTGAGTACTTTAGCTAATGATATAAACCTTCTTGGCCTTATGGATAGTAATTATTTTTGCCGCCCGCTGGACGATAACCTTACCATGACAACTTCTTGTGTTATAAATAGTTTAAGGGTTGACAGGTTTTTGGATTTGGCAGGATGGCAATCAACTTATAATCTGGATAAATCTTCCCAGAAAACGCCTTCTTTTATACCACCATATTCAATAAACTCTTTTGTAGGGTCTAATAAATTTTCAAATGGAGCTTTTAATTCAACTATTACAGGCTCCTATGCTACACCATCATGTAGCTGGGTTAATAATAAACTGGATGGTGGCACTTTCCAGGCCACCAATCAATTTACAGACTTTTCAAACTATCAAATAATTATAGGTGTGGGCGCTATTAGTTCCTCTAAAAATTATATTTTAAAGTTTAGTTCTATGTCTTCACGGGACTCTTTGCTTAATGCTTATCTAAGGATAAGTGGCGCACCATATAGTCGTCTTTCAGATATCAAAGTTATTCCGATATCAACAAACAGAAAGGAGAATGAATTTTTATTTACTGCACCTGCTTCATCAAGTGCAGCAAGCATCATTATTGAAACAAAAGCTCCCAAGCTAAATTTCTGGCTGGATAATATTGAGTTATATGACGCTAATGTGTCTCAAACGGATCCTGATAGTTATATATTTTTTCAATATAATAACACAACAGCAAATAAAACATTTTCATTCTCTGGAACCTATATGGATGTTTACGGCAAAACATATACAAATAGCATTGTAATTGCTCCATTTTCATCAGTAGTTTTAATAAAGCAAACTACGGCAAATATGCTATACAGTTTTAATCCTAAAAGAACAGTTTCATCGAAGATTAATAGTTTGGTTTCAATGCCATAGCCATGTAATATTTTGGTAAACTTATAAGTCGGTAAGCATAGGCATAATATTTTCTTTCCTACTGTAATCTTTAATTTATAGTATGAAATTTTTTTTAATAATTGTATTTACCAGTTTTGTATCCAATGTCTTTGCGAGAAATTATTATTTTTCTTCAACTTCAGGTGACGATACACGATCAACCAGCCAGGCTCAGAAGGTTTCATCACCATGGAAATCTCTTTCAAAGCTAAATTCTATTTTCAATATACTTGAATCAGGGGATTCTGTCTTATTAAAAAGAGGGGATATATTTTATGGCTCTATTGTAATCACTAAATCCGGATCGGCTAATTCACCGATTGTAATTTCTTCTTATAGTTCTGGAGCGCTTCCAATTATTACCGGTTTTGTTACTTTGTCCAAATGGGATAAAAAAGAAAATGGAGTTTTTACAAATTCACAAGAGCTTGCTGACTCTGCACTGAATATGGTTGTTATTGACAAGACTGTATATGCCATGGGACGGTATCCCAATGCAAATGCCACAAGTGCAGGATGGATGCCAATATTATCGCACGAAAGAAATAACTCAATTACCACTTCTGCGTCATTACCACCTATTGACTGGACTAATGCAGAACTTGTGGTTAGAAAAAAACGTTATGTAATTGACAGAAATAAAATTATCTCCCAGGAAGGTTCTCGCCTGAGCTATAAAAGCGGGACACAATACGAGCCGACCAATGGCCTTGGTTTTTTCATTCAAAATCATATACAAACTCTCGATCAGTTTGGTGAATGGTATTATGATCCTGCCATAAAAAAACTGAATGTGTATTTTGATAAAAAGTCGCCTGCAAATTTTGAAGTTAGTGCCAGCAATATTAATACTTTGATAAGTGTAAGAAACCAGGATAATATTTCATTGCAAAATCTTTCATTTGAAGGATCTAATCTCAAAACTTTTGATCTTTATTATGCAAAAAATATTTCTATAAAAAACTGTCATATTAATTTTTCCGGAGTTGATGCTGTTGACGGGTTCAATACTGAAAACCTGGTAGTAGAAAATTGTGTTATAATAAACTCAAATAATAACGCCTTTGATTTAACAGGATCATGTAACGGCTCACAAATAAGAAATAATATTATAAAAAACACAGGCCTAAATGCAGGAATGGCAAGTAATAGCCCTCACTCATTTTCAGGAATCAATATCAATGGCAACAATAACATTATTGAGTATAATGAAGTTGATAGCTCCGGTTATATAGGAATTCGCTTTGCAGGAAATTCATCTGTGATTAAAAACAATCTGGTTAATTATTTCTGCTTTTTAAAAGATGATGGCGGTGGAATATATACAGTTAATGGTGATGCAAACAATGCAAAAAATGACCAGCTAATACAAGATAATATTGTTTTGAATGGTATTGGTGCTAAAGACGGTACTTCAGAAACAAGCCTGCAGGCCTCAGGTATTTATCTTGATGACAATTCTGCAAATATAAAGGTGATGGGAAACTCTATGGCTTATTGTAATAAAGCTGGTCTTTATTTACATAACGGTCATGATATTGATATAAGCGGTAACACGTTTTATAGTAATGGCACACAACTGATTGTTCAAAAAGATGCAGCCTCAACCGGGCTTGTGAGAAATAATTCAATAAAAAACAATATATTTTTTTCAAAGAAATCTTCGCAGTTCGTCGCTTCATTTCTTACGAACGAAAATGATATAAATATGTTTGGTAAAATTGATGAGAACTATTACAGCCGTCCCATGGACGATAATGTTATTATTTCCACTTCCTATATAGATAAAGCCGGCGGAAAAATAAACAGGTATTTCGATCTTAACGGTTGGAAAAACCGGTATAATGAAGATGTGTCATCAAGAAAATCTTCACTCCGCCTCAGCTCCTATAAAGTCAATAACCTTGTTTCATCGAATAAAATTTCTAATGGAAATTTTATTACTGATATCTCTAATGTTCATGCTTTTAAATGTAAAGTAGAATGGCAGAATTCCGGTGCATCTAAAGGTAGCTTGCGGGTAACATCGTTACCCAATAGCTCGTCTTCATATATTACGATTCCCGTGGGAGAAATTCATTCAGGAAAGAATTATATTTTAAAGTTCAACATCACAGGTTCTGATGACTCTGATGAATCTGTGGGTATTTTGCTAAGGCAAAATGGATCTCCCTATACAAACCTTGCAACTACAGCTTACAAAATAATTTCCGACAAATCCCAGGATTATGAAGTTGCGTTTTCCGCAACTACAGATGAAGAAAATGGATTATTAGTATTTACATTAAATGACGCTGCAACTTACTGGCTCAATAACCTGCAACTTTACGAAGCCAATGCAGTTATTACAAACCCTGAAGACCATTTTCTGTTTGAATATAATGCAGGAAGATCAGTAAAAACAATCTCATTAAATGGTAAATATGTCGACACTCAAAACAAAACATATACACACAATATCACCTTAGAGCCGTTTACGTCAGCAATATTAATCAAACAAAATTAATTACCTGGCTTTTGATTATCTAGAAGAAGTATTACTCTTAATTTTTATTCATTTCCTTTCCTAATTTAGCTATTACTTAAAGGATTTATTTCACCATAGCTTATTTCATCAAACGTGGTTTGCCCCAAAAACCCGTAAAATTTCTATAAGTATAATAGGGCAATAACACCATTGCATTTAAAAATAGCTGACTGTATTTTTATCCAGATTTAATATCCACAAATCCTCTGAAACCCTATGAGAACCCTACTTATAATTATAGCCGTATCCATATGCAGTTATACTAATGCAACCAATTATTATTTTTCTTCAGTTTTTGGTAATGACTCACGTACTGTAGCTCAGGCAACCAATGCATCTACACCCTGGAAAACATTGAGTAAACTCAATTCTTTTATGAGCAGCTTGCAGTACGGCGATTCTATATTATTTAAAAGAGGAGAAAAATTTGATGGAGCAATTATAATTGCAAATTCGGGCTCCGTATCGCTTCCCATAGTTTTTGGGGCTTATGGGTCAGGTGCTAAGCCGATAATAAATGGTTTCTCGAGTTTATCAAAATGGGCTTCCATAGGGAATAATATTTATGAATGCAGCAATACTTCTTTGGGAGCTGCTGTGAACATGGTAACAATAAATGGCGTTCAGCAAGCACCTGGAAGATATCCTAATACAAATGTAAATAAGGGCTATTTAATTTTTGAATCGCATGGTATTAATTCTATTACCGATAATCAATTGACTTCCTCAATAGATTGGACAGGAGCAGAGGTTGTAATAAAACCTAAAAGATGGATATTGGATCGATGTGTTATTACTTCCCATAAAAGCTCAACAATTTTTTACAGTCCTTCTCTTACTTATACTCCCTTCGACAACTACGGATATTTTATTCAAAACCATATTAAAACACTTGATCTCGCCGGAGAATGGTATTATAATCCTTCTACTAAAAAGATGGATGTTTTTTCTCAGCCAGCTAACTTCAATGCAAGCATGGTTGATATATTGGTAAGTATTAGAAGCCAAAATAATATAGTATTTGATAATATAGTTTTTACCGGATCAAATTTAAAAGCTATGGATTTATATTCTTCTCAAAATATCCAGGTTAAAAATTGCGACTTCCTTTTTTCAGGTATTGATGGGATTTTTGGAGCTTCTATAGTAAATCTTGTGTTATTAAATAATACTTTCATTAACACTAATAATAACGCTATTAACCTAAGTTATAATTGTAACAATACTATTATAAAAAATAATACGATAAAAAATACTGGCCTTATTGCCGGGTTAGGAATAAGTGGTAATAATAGTTACCAGGCAATAACAATAAATGGCAGTAATAACCTCATCGAATATAATAATATAGACAGTACTGGTTTTACAGGTATTCGGTTTGCAGGTGGAGATTCCAATATTATTAAAAATAATTTCATAAGCAATTTTACTATTACCAAAGATGATGGTGGTGGCATCAATACAATTGGTACTGCTGGTATTACCTATAAAGGGATAAAAGTAATAGGGAATATTATCAAAAATGGTATAGGTATTTCTGAAGGTACTGATAAGCCTGGTACATCATCAAGCAATGGAATATACATGGATGATAATATCTCAAATATACTGATAGATGGAAACACAGTTACTAACTGTGGTAAGAGCGGGATATTTTTTCATAATGCTTTCGATATGACTTTGAATAATAATACCGTTTTCGACAATGCAACACAATTAATAATGGTTCATGATTATGCGATGCCTAATGCACTGCTGAGGAATAATATCATTAATAACGACATCTTTTTTTCCAAACTTGCAACCCAGGTTGTCACTAATGTAAGTACTATGGCAAATGATATTAATCTGCTTGGTACTATGGATAGTAATTATTACTGCCGCCCTTTAGATGACAATCTTGTTACTAAAGCTTCTTATGTTAATACTGCAGGTACCCGTATTGATCAGATCTTTGATCTCCCGGGCTGGAAAGCAGCTTATAAATTAGACAAATCATCAGTTAAAACGCCTATTCAAATTCCCGCATACATAACCAGTACAATAGGTTCTAATAAATTTGCGAATGGAACTTTTAATTCTAATAATACAGGTTTATATTCAAGTTCAACAAGTACATGGAATAATAATAAGCTGGATGGAGGCACCTTTGCCGCAACAAATACTTCTGTAACTAATAGCAACTACCAAATAATTATAGGAGTAGGGGCTATTGATTCTACGAAAAATTATCTTTTAAAATTTAGTGCACAATCAATGAAAGATACGGTAATGAACGCTTATCTAAGGATGAGCGGAGCACCGTATAGCAGGCTTTCTGATATAAAAGTTTTTAAAATAACAACAAGCAGAACTGAAAATGAATTTCTATTTACATTACCAGCCGGTACGTCTTCTGCAAGCATTATCATAGAGACCAAATGCCCTCAAATAACTTTCTGGCTGGATAATGTTGAACTGTATGAAGCAAATTCAACTATTACTGATCCAAATAATTATATAATACTTCAATATAACGCTTCCCAATTGCCAAAAACAATTCCATTGCAAGGCACTTATATAGATGTAAAAAATAAATCCTATAGTAATAACGTCGTTATTGCTCCATATTCATCCATTATCTTAATAAGCACAAATGTGCCTTTGAAATCATTGCCGTTAAGCTTCCTTGATTTTAGTGGAGAAATGAAAGATAAATCAGTTAACCTCGTATGGGAAACTACCAACGAAAATAATACTGATTATTTTCAAGTTGAGCGTTCATCTGATGATTTAAAATATACTGCACTTGGAAAAATAAAAGCCGGTAATATACCTGGAACTCTACAATATAATTTTACAGATAATGCACCCGAAAATTCTATTAATTATTACCGGTTAAAGCAATTTGATTTAGACGGAAAATTTATTTATAGTAAAGTAATTCACTTTGAAAATTCATCGATTTACAGATTAAGTGTATCGCCTAATCCTGTAAAAACTAAAATCAATTTACAGGTAAGTGGATCACAAAATAACGGGGATATAAATTATTATATATTCTCGGCATCGGGCAGTTTAGTAAAAATAGGTCATGGAAACTCAGCAAATTCCCTCGTTACTATTGATGTAACAAATCTGAATCGCGGGATATATCTAATTAAAGCTGTTTCAGGGGATATATCTGTTACAAAAGAATTTTTGAAACTATAACTAACAGGACTTTTCAACAGATAACGTGCAAACTTAAAAGACAAGAAATTACTTTATTACCATGTACTTTTCAATTAAGAAATTGTAATTTTTTTAATCAACTTACCGTTTCCTGTAATCTATTTCTTTGTATGAAAAGATTATACATTTCTATAAATATTTCTTCAATATTATATTTATAACTCCATTCGGGGTAATGGGTTTGAAATTTAGAAACATCACTTATGTACCAAATATGATCACCGCTTCTGTTGTTTTCAGAATAAGAATAGGAAAAAGCGTTCCCCGTTAATTTCTCGCAAAATTGTATTCCTTCTAACATAGAACAATTGGAAAATCTGCTGCCACCGGCATTGTATATTTCTCCAATCCCGGGATTTTTATAAAAATGCCAAAACATATTTACAAGATCATAACTATGAATATTGTCTCTTACCTGTTTCCCTTTATAGCCAAAAATAGTGTAGTGTTTTTTGTTTATAGCACATTGCATAAGGTAAGAAAGAAATCCATGAAGTTGAGCTCCGGAATGATTTGGGCCTGTTAAGCAGCCCCCTCTAAAAATTCCTGTTTTCATTCGAAAATACCTGCCGTACTCCTGGACCATTACATCTGCAGCAACTTTTGAGGCCCCAAACACAGAGTGTTTACAATTATCGATGCTCATCGCTTCATCTATACCCTTCTCAAAGTAGGGATGTGACTCTGCAATTTCCCATCTTAAATCCTTTTCAACCAAAGGCAAAAGGTTTGGGTTATCTCCGTATACTTTGTTGGTAGAAGTAAAAATAAATACTGAGTCAGGGCAATACTGCCTGGTAAGCTCAAGCATATTTAATGTTCCATTAGCATTAATAGTAAAATCCGTTAGTGGTTCCTTTGCGGCCCAATCGTGGCTTGGCTGAGCAGCTGTATGTATTAAGAGGGAAATATCTGAATTGTACTCTTTAAAAATCTTTTCTAAAGCACTATAATCCCTGATATCAATATTGTTATGGCGATAGTTGGAAAATTGGGTTTGCAATCTTTCAACATTCCAAAAAGTAGAAGCATTTTCACCGAAAAAGTAAGCCCTGAGATTATTGTCAATCCCGATAATTAAATCAAATTCATCTGAAAGAAAAGATACCGACTCGCTACCAATAAGACCTCCTGAACCCGTAATCACAGCTATCTTCATGCAGGAAATTTAAAATTGTACATTGCGGATGCCGGATTTACAAAGAATAAATAAATAGATAAAGTACATATTAGTAGTAAGATATCTTCTCCAAAGTTTTTTTGGATCCTGAATTAACCTGTACAACCACTCTAGTCCTGAACTTTGCATCCAATGAGGCGCATGTTTTATATTTCCTGCCAGGAAATCAAAAGCCGCTCCAATCGCCATCATAGGTGCATTTATTTTAGATATATGACCTGATACCCATTTTTCCTGGCGTGGGCAACCTCTACCCACTAACACCAGATTAGCACCACTTTCATTTATTTTTTTTATATCTTCAGCATCTTCTTCCGGGGTAGCATCTCTAAACCGATCTGAATGAGTTCCACAAATCTCCATATTAGGGTATTGCTCTTTAAAAAATTCTTCCATTTTGCGTAGGGTAGAACTTTTACTACCATATAAATAAACCTTCAAACGGTGTTGGTTAGCCTTTGCCAGAACATGTTTTGTAAGAATGGGGCCTGCTACCCTTTCCTTCAAGCCAACTTTATAAAAACTATTTAACGCCCATTTGATAGGCTGGCCATCCGGAACTATCATATCAATATTATCAAGGGAATCTTTAAAACTTTTATTTCTAACACTTTCTATCAGGCCATGCACTGCCAGAGCACTTACTCCAAAGCTTTGACGGGATTTTGCTTTCTGTATAATTAAATCAGAGGCTGTATCATAATCGGTAATCGAATAACTCACCGAGAATAATTGTCTTTTATTATTTATATCCATATAGGCGTAGATTTAACTATCATTTTATGAGTTAAAGATGAAATGATAATATAATAAACTTCATTTGGCAAATATTATTCCGAAAATTTAAAGAATTTAATCTTACACTATAATTCTTCAGTTTCCGAAAAAATAAGAAAATTAAATCAATTAACCTTTTTTTCGAGGAGTAATGTGTATAAAGATAACGTATCATACGACATCTTGTACCAGGAATAACGCTTTACATTCCTCAATCCCTTTTCTATTTTGACTTTTAGACTTTCTTCGCTACTTATTTCCTTTATAAAAACGGCTAACTCTTCCTTATTGTATCCTGGATTAAGATAAAATGCCGTTTCCTGTAAAACTTCTTTAAAAATTGGGATATTTGAGCAAGCTACTGGTATAGCATGTGATTGTGCTTCTAAAACAGGTAACCCAAATCCTTCATATTCTGACAATAATAATACAAGGTCGAACTTATCATAAATCTCTTTTAGTGTAATTTTTTTTTCAAATGGCTCAAAAACCACAAAATCCTGAAGACCACATTTTAAAATTTCTTTCTTTATATCTTCAACGTAAACTTTATAGATTTCGCTGCCTCTCATGAAAATTTTAAAATTACGAAACCCCAGATTCAAAAAATCCATCGCGAGTTTAAGTACTTTAAAATGTCCCTTATGCGGATAAAATCCTGCAACAACTCCAATATTCAGTGTGTTATCTTTTTTTTTTCTTTAAATTCATAACCTGGAAATTCTGAAGCTTCATAAATTGCAACAACATTATTCCTTTGTATTGAAAACTTATTGTTTAGTTCCTTTAATATTGTTTCCGCAGGTACAATAATTCCGTTGCTTATACCTATAGCCATATGGCTGAATTTCTTAAATATTTTAAATTTTAAAAGGGCAGCACCTGTCAGATATTTTTTTAAAGAAGGATTTTGTAAATAAAAATCAAACATAAAATCGTGAAGGGTAATAACATATTTGCAAACCCTTACAAAAGGAAGTTCCGGAACCACTCTGTGCAATAATTTAATTTTATGTTTTAAACAAAAAAATGGAAGCCGAATATGTAGCCAGAATAATCTTGAAATCAAATTGCTGTTATTAACTTTTATATTTTTCACTACAATATTTTTCATTTCTTCAAGCCCGGTAAATTCATTATTTTTTATACAATAAATAGTATAATCACTCCCATTGACAATATTATCTAAGTTTTTTATCAGGTTAATTGCATAGGTTGAAATACCCCCTCCGGTACCACCTTTCCCCGGTACAACATTTGATATGTCAATACATATAGCTTTCATCGCAATTTATTCCTTTGAAAAAAATTATGAATAACTTTCATAATTACGGTTTTATTAATTTTTTAAGATCATAAATAAGCCTCCCTTTTAATCTTTCATAGTACGAATACTTACTTATGTACTGTTTACTCAAAGTGTTTTTGAAATTTACTTCATTAGAGAACGAAAAGCTGGTTGATAAAGTATTATCTAACGAGGTTGCAAATCTTTTTCCTGTTTTAAGTGTATGAGTAGCTTCGGGGTCAAAGCCAATATTCTTTACTTTAGATACTATCGGGTACAATGTAGCCAGATCTTCTTTGTATTGATAGTAGCACCAGGGAATTGCCCATGAATCTATAGTTCTCTTTCTATATTTTCTTATTAATGATGGAAAGTCTGAGCCAAGCGATTTGGTTTCATGTATAAATTTTTCTTTATTATCGTCTAGCATTGTCCAATTGATTTTTGACCATCGGTCGGCCCAGGTTGCCCAGCCCCAGGAACAACCCCTTGGGTTAAAATACCCGTCGAAATTATAATCTTTAGGCGGCTGTATAGGCAAAGTAAATCCTGAAATAGAGAACACTTTTCTATTTTCTTTATAATATTGAAGAGAATCATTCATGAAATTTAGAAAATTCTTTGAGGTAAGCAGATCATCTTCAAGTACGACACATGACTTATATAATTTTAATACTTCAGTAACGCCATTAATTATTGAGCTGGCAAGTCCTTTATTTTTTTCAGATTTTTTAATGGTAATATTTTTAAATCCTTTTATATTTTCTAAGTAGTTTCTTACTTCTTCAACTTTTTCAATGTCACGATCGTTTTTTGGGCCATCAGAAAAAATAAACAGTGTTGTATCAAACGCCAGGTAGTTTTCTTTTAAGGCATTAACAGTAAGCTTTACTGCATCAGGCCTTTTGTAAGCAAATAATAAAACAGGAGCAATTTCAGAGGCCATATTATATTTTGCGATTAATAAGTAAACGAATTTAGGTTGATAATAATATTAGATAAAATAATTTACTTGTAATCTGCTATAAAAATAATTTTAAGCACTTGCATCGTTCGGAATTTTATCTTTTTCAATCTTTTATTTTACCTGTTATATTGACTACTTCGTTAATAAAATTCTCCCATGAATTTAATTTATAATAGTTTAAAATTCCTTTCCTGAGTTTTGCAAGTTCTGTATCGTAATAAGATGAATTATTCAAAAGCGAGTTTATAGTGAAAAATAAGTTAGTAAAATTTTCATATACCAGACAAGCTCCCTGGTTGTATAAATCAATAAAATTGCCAATGGCAGGACCGATAACAATTTTATTAGAACTTAACGAATGAATAAGTGCACCCGATGAAAAAGTATCACTATCAGCGTATGGCAACAAAATAATTTTAGATTTTTTAAAATAATTTGCCAAATCATAATTTGAAATAAATCTATCAGTTATATCCATATGCAAGCCACTTGCATTTTGGGTAATAGTTTTCAGGTACGATTTATTTGCATGGCCAATAATGTTCACATAAAAAAAGTTATTGTGTTTTCTATAATTTTCAATAAACTCATTCAAGCCTTTGTAGGGGCTTATTCTTCCCCAGATAAGCACGTCATATAGTGGATGGTCATTATCCTCTTTTAAAAGTGGTGGATTTAAATAAACAGGGTGGTTCAAAAAAAAAGTTTTTCTTTTTTCCTTTACAAAATAATTAAGTGCATCATTTGACAGTACGATTATAGCGTTAGAGATTTTTGCGTAAAAAAAACGTGTCAATTTTCTCAGTAACCTGAATTGCTTTTTATGTGAATCTTTATTGTGGCAAACCCATATGATTTTTCCTCCTTTTAATTTAAAAAAAGTGAGTGTTATGAATGATGTAAATAACTGAAAAATACCAAAACGCAGATGTAAAATATCTTCAGGCCAATTCAGAATCATTACATCTGCGGTGAACATGTATCTGAAAAAATCTCCTGACCTTGAAGATGGCCTTTTGCCATGATTTACCACCGTCACTTTTTTAGCCAGGGTGTTAAAAAAATTATCTATGTACTCATTTTTTTTTTCTGAGGTGGGCTGTGGACTAAAAAAATATTTGTACCCTTTTTTCATAATAATTAAAACAGGCGATACTATTAAAAAACATTCTACGAACCCGTTGCCCCATAGGATCCTTTCTTTCCTTTTAAAAAATCGTAAAACCCTTTTAAATGATACATTGCATTTTTTCCTCTTCGGTTTTTTATGTGATAAGCAAATTCATAAAGCATAAAATAAATTTTGCCGTACAAGCTCATCCTCTTATTGAAAACAATGAATTTATTTCGCGTCATGTAATACGTTTTTAAATGAGTTATATTTTTAGTAGTATAAGAAACGTCATGAAATACAGTAAGCTGGGGTGCGTATAGGATTTTATAGTTTTTTTCCTTCAGCTTTATGGAAAGGTCAGCTTCATCATAATACATGAACAAGTCTTCATTAAACATTCCGGCTTCAACCACTTTTTTAAGATCAAATAATACAGCGCATCCGCTGAAAACATCTACAGGATAGTACTCAGCAGCTATATTTTTTACAATTGTTGGGTTATTATAAACTTTTCCTTTGTTAATGTTTAGTGTTGCTCCGGAATACCAGGGATTTCCGTCAGGGAATAAAATACGAGGGGAAACAGCGGCAACATTTTTTTCTGATTGAATTATTTTATGAAGGCTTTCAATCAGGTTGGGAGAACTCAATGCATCAGGATTAAAAAGAAAGAAATATTTTATATAAGGCATTTCCTCAATTATATACTTTAGCCCGAAATTAATGCCACCTGTAAATCCCAAATTTTTTTCTGATCTTAAAAGGTGCAGCCGCTTATCATTAACTGATTCAAGTTCACGGTAAGTTGCATTTGTGGATGCATTATCAACGATTAAAATGGTTACTTCTATATCTTCAGCAATTGAGTCAACAAGCTTCTGCGCAAGGTGTGAAGTGTTATAATTAATTATCAAAACTGAGATAGCCGGATATATCATAATTTTTTTGCGCAATTAGACTATTAAAGGTTCATGTGAAAATTCATTTAGTGTTTCTTGCTCAGTTAATATTTTTTCTTCAAAGGATTTATCTGCCAGGTAGAGAATAAAGCAATAGAACGGGATTACTGTAGGATTAGAATAATATTCACTAAGAACAATTAGTAATAAAGCGTTTAAAAAAAATAGCCTGATGTAGCTGCTTTCATAGTTAAAATATTTGCCGGTTAACCCTTTTATATTAACCCATAGAATGTTTAGGACATATAATAATCCAAATTGATTATAGGCACCAATAATGCCAACATCACTTCTATAGAAATGCAGGTACAGATTTATATTTACAACTTCTTTTCCATATCGGGAAGAGGCATAAGCTGTACCATTTCCAATTAACCTTGCAAACCTGCTTGGCCAATATTCTGTGAGAAAAAAATTGGCAGATAGCATTCTAATATCATCTCCATATTTTAGTTGGTCTGCAGTTAATTCCAAATATTGCCCAAAAAGCTGGTCTTTGTAATTGAAAATAAGGGCAGATACAATAGTAAGTAGCATAATAACGTAAATTCTAAGCATGCCTTTTACAAAAAATACTGAAATGCACATACACAATACTGCAGACAACGCAAATTGCCTTGTTCCATAAAAATAAAATCCAAGCAGCCCTAAAAAGACAAAAAAGAGACTTGTAATTTTCCGTGTAATCAGGAAATTGTAGAAGAAATAAAAGAGGATAAAATCGCCGTATTGGTGCCCTGAAATCATATACCGATATACACCTGCCCTATAAATAGATTGATCATTGTCGTCCCTGTTATAAAAATAAAAATGAGGATAAGTAAACTGTTGTATCACAGTTAAGAAAATCCATACGGCTCCGATAAAGATCATAAGATTTATGACCTTCTGTTTTGGTATATTAAAAATATGTAGCACAAAATATAACAGCCAATAAAAATTAGTTCTTAAAACTAATATCGAAAGGCTCATAGATTGGTGATGATATAACAGGGCTCCGTATGCACTTAAAAAAGGTATCCATATAAAAAAGTGAACGTTGTATTTAAAGATTAATTTTTTTTTGTGGATTTTGTTGTAACCATAAATTACTGTGGCGAGTAACCCAACCAATATCATTATTTCGAGTAGATTAAGTTTGCCTTCACTTAATTTGTTGAATGACCATAATTTTATACTCACTAATGCCGTAAGTGCAACTATCCCGAATTTCGTAAGTTCTTTTTTCTCTTCTATAACCATGAGAGGTACAGGAATTTATTTGATAACAATATTCAAATCATCAATATAAAAATATTTAAATAAGCTTGAAACATTTAAGCTGGTTACTTTTCAGGATTTTGTACTAAAATATTCAAATAACCATGCTGCAATTACAAATATGATTACCTGTCTTTCCACTGCAGAATTTCTTTATGTATACATGGAGCAAATGGATCTGGTAAAACATTGTGATCAGATTGCCGTTTTTCCAATGGAGGTAACTTAATATAATCGCCATATTGCCGTGTGAGACAATCATGCCAGCCCTGTGGAATAAAAAACTCCATATCTTCAAATTGAGTTTTTACAAGTGTTGAAATTTCTTTTTGCTTTATATAGTTAGCCCCAAAATTTCTCATTCCAAAATATTGCAAATAATTGCTGGCATAGACAAACCGGAATGGGGAATATTTAGAAATTAATTTAAGTGTCTTAGCCCTTCCTTTATTGTTAGTCGCCCACTTCAAAAAAGAATTCACACTAATGATAAAAAAATTATGAGGAATAAAAGCCCTGTCGTAAACAAATATATCTACCTGTAATCCCTCGTGCCATTTGTTATTTTCTATGCCTATATGATTATAGCTTGAGTATTTATCTCTAAGTCTTGCATCAACATTACTATTATTCGGGTAATGCTTGTCAGTGTCAGGATTTTGAAAAAAAACATCATTTGGCAATTCAGGAACGGCTAATTCAACAAATTTTTCATAGTTTTTTCTCGTCATTCCTATATCTAAATCGTCATCCCAGGGTATAAATCCTTTGTGCCTTATAGCACCTAACAAACTACCACCACTTAAAAAATAATTAATACCATGTTTTGCACACAGGTAATCAAGAATTTTAAGCATTCGCAACATAACTAACTGGCACTGGCGAAGACGCGTTTCTCCTTGCTCCCTATTGTCAATAAATCTATCTTTAAAATCCAATCTTTTATATAATTAATTTTTAAAATAATTATTTTTAAAATCTTTCCCTTACCACAATTGGTTGCCCTTCAAGAACATCAAACTCATCGTAAAAACTCATTTTAATAATTCTAGATACAGCATCAGGCTGCATTATAGTTGATGGATCTTCCTCGGGGGCAAGTATTTTTCTTAAAGGAGTTGCTGTTCTGCCTGGGCAAAATACAAATATTTTGATTGCGTATTCTTTCAATTCTTCTGCCATGGCTGCAGAAAAACTAATTACTCCACTTTTTGCAGCCGCATAGGCACTCCATCCCGGGCGGGGTGTTAAAGCTGCAGTAGATGAAATATTAATTATTTTGCCACCTTTATTTTTCATAAGGCGTACTGCAAATTTTGTACAAAGAAAGGTTCCGGTCAAATTAATGTTAATCGTTGTATTCCAATTTTCAAGTGTTGTATCTAAAAGACCCATAGGATTAACAAAGCCGGCATTATTAACAAGAATACTTGCATACCCAAACTCCTTTTCTATATACTCAAAAAATTTACTTACTGATTCCTCATTACCTACATCAACATTCTTAATAAAATAATTTTTTTTGCCGGATAATTTTTGTGGAATATTATTTTCAATATTTCTTGAGCAAAAAATAACTCTTGCTCCCGTTTCCAATGCAGCTAGCCCTATTTCCAGGCCAATACCAGAACTGCTTCCTGTAACAATTACAACTTTATCGGCAAAATCAGTCATTCGAATTAATTAACAGGTTTACAATTATAATATCAATCTTACTTGTAATTTTTATATTTGATTCTCTTCCTTTTACAAATTTTACTTTCTTCCCCATTCGGAACATCAGGATTCCGTCTTCTGTTGCTTCGTAATTGTTTTTGATAGCATCTTCATGCGCATTTATCAATTCTTTTGTATTAAAAAGCTGGGGTAATTGAATATTTTTTAATTTTTGCCTGTCGAGAATATTAGTCATATAATCATCGCCTTCTGATACTGTAAAAGGTATAGGTATAGTTGGAATAACCGCATCTTCATCTTGATGATTCAATATTTCTTCCACAAAATCTTTTGATATCAGAGGCCGGGCTGCTTCGTGAATCAATACTTTAGAACTGGTAACTTTTTTAAGTGCATTGTAAACTGATTCCTGTCTTGTTTTCCCCCCTTCAATTAGTATTGCTTTTTTAATATTATAATGTTGTAAATAAGTTTCATATTCTTTCATGTAGTCAACTGCACAAGTAATGATGATTGAATTCACTTCTTTCATTTTTTCAAATATCTCAAGCGACATTATGAAAAATGGCTTGCCATTTATTTTATAAAACTGTTTTGGATAAGTAAGCCCAGTTCTAATACCGATACCGGCGGCAAGAAGTATAACGTCAACGGATCCCTTTGCCATATATTTATTCGATTTTGATTTTTGAAGATTTGAGTCGACGATTTTTGAAGTACAATAAAATTTTTTGTAAATCGATAATTTTAAAAATGAAAAGCATTGCAAAAAATAAAATAAACCAAATACTTGTTTTAATTAAAATGATAAAGAAAACGGACTTAAAATCAAATTTAAATATATATAATGGTAGGTAGGCAATAAATGCAATAAAGGTTGGCAATGCAAATGCTTTAAAAACTTTGACTGATTGGAGGTTTAAAACTTTGGTATTGAAATAAAGATAGTAAAACGACATCTGGATAATTATATAAATTAAATATCCTAAAACTGCAGAACCCACTCCAAATGATTTTGCCAGTATAGCATTAATAATTATTGATGTAATACAGGCAATTGCTGAGCTGTAAACCAGCATCCTGGTTTTACCAGTTGAAAGCACCAGGCTTGACACTGGGCTATTATGCAAGTATAATACAATAGTAAAAACCCAGAGGCAAAGCCATGGCGAAAGAAAACCATATTTTTCACCGACATATAATGTGAGTATATCATGACTGTTAATCATTATAGGAAAACAAAGAACACAAACAAGGATAGAAGTAATTCCGGTTCCTTTATAAGCCATCTCAGCTATTTTATCATGCTGTTTTTGTTGAACCAGTTTTGTAGTGATTGGTAAAAGTATTGTAATAATCATTGCGCCAATCGAAATGATAAAAATTGGAAAAACCTCAATCACTCTATACTCTGCTAATATGCCCGCTCCGCTATTATTAAACATACTTAATACAATAGGACGGGACTGGGTTGCGGTAAACTGGAAAATGCCCATCGCAAATATTGAAAGACTGTAACGATATATAAGTTTAAAATTAAGCCAATCTCTTCCCGGAAGAAAAGAGTTTATTAGATTGGCAGCTTTAGCTTTTACATAGTACGGAATAACAAAAATGCTATTCAAAGTCGAGAAAAGAATGAAATAATTGAGCAGCGATAAATTCAATTTAATTGTAAAATAGATTAGAAATAAATTAGCTACACTTTTTATTATATTTATTTGTTGTATAAAAGTTATCCGTTCATTCGCAATTAGAAGCTGATTGAACACTGAAGTGCTCCAGTTAATAATCGCATAAAACGCCATTATAAAGAACATAGTTTTCAATAAGGCGAATTGCTGTGTGCTTATATTAAATAAATGTTGACCGAACAGGGCTATAACAACAAGGGCAATGGAATTAACTATGCCGATAATCAAATAAAAAGTGATGCTTGTACGAGATACACTGTGAATTAAAGAATATTTTTTTTCAGCTATCCATTGAGAAAAATATTTTACTGCACCTGTATTTATCCCCAGGTTTAGCAGATTCATATATGCATTAGTAGCAACAGCTAATGTAAGAATGCCGTAATTATCTTTTCCAAAATAATGGAGCATTAAGGGAATAGTAAAAAACTTAACAGCAGCATCAGTGAGCTTAGAAATAACACTCCATATAAAAGATCCCGCGAAGTATCTAATTTGACCCATTTACAATACTATTAAATTCATCAATCTTGTGTGTCAAATCATCAAATTCTAATTCCCACCATTTTGTATTTTCCAATTTTTGTATTATTAAGTCATTAAATCTTTTTTTAATTTCTCTTGCCGGGTTGCCCACTATCAGAGAGTAAGGAGATACATCTTTTGTTACGATACTTCCTGCCCCGATCATTGCCCCATTCCCAATATTATTTACCCCCGGGAGTATAACAACATTTGCCCCGATCCATACATCATGGCCTATAAAAAGCGGGGAAGGATTACGCAAATCTTTTTTTGCAAATCCCATTTTAGGATGGTATAATATAGGATGGGTTGTAAAATTACCAGCGGGATGATTAGTCCTAAAAATTCTAACATTGTTTGCTATAGAACAATAATTTCCAAAAATTACCCCCGGCGGGATGTTTGCCCTGTTAAAACACCCACCGTAAGTGCCATAGCCTATTTTTATATGGTAATTGTCAGCGTATATTTTTCTAATGGTTCCTGAATACGCATTTCCTTTTTCTTTTTTTGAAATCCATCTTTCTAAAAATCGCCTTATGCGAGGATTGCTTACTTTATTATAAATAGAGATTAAATTTTTATTTATTACCATGTTGAAAAGGCCAATTTATTAACTAAAAATATTCTCAGCTTTTTTATATTGCTTAGTCGTTTTATTTTAGAAATTTTTTGGCAAATTTAGGCTTCCCCCTATACTAAAATTAATCCTCCTGGTTCAATAATATTTTGATTCCGGATTAGATTTCAATTACTTATTATACCTGATAAAAGATCAATTAACCGGGCTTCTTTTTTTGAAACTTCATTTTGCAAAATGTCTTTTATTTTTTCTTTTAGCTGCAACCTTTGTTTAAAAGCCGATTGCATACTATGGAATACATCATCAATTTCTGAGTTTACCAGGTCTCCAAAAAATTCATACCCGAGTGTATCTCCAAAAAGTCCATTAAACTTACGACTGTAAGCTAACGGATAAACAGGCACGCCTGCTGAAAAAGAGGCAATACACGCATGCATTCTTGCACCCGTAAAAAAATCCAGGCCACTTATAAATGATTTTGCTTCTATGGGATCTTTGAATACTGGTGCGAGCCTGGTCAAAGGATAAATCTTATTTAATTCATGACAAACTTTTAAATCGTTTTCAAGCCTTTTATAATCAGGGCTGATCACATGTGCTACGAGATAAACCTCATTTCGGATATCACTTAAAAAGTAATCGATTGTTCTGGTCATTAAATCCCTGAAATTTGTTTTAAGAGAAAACTGGTTATTTTTAGTATAGCCACCATTCCACAACAAACCCGAAATATTTATACCAATATTTACTTTATCATTATTCAATTTTTTTTTCTCGAAAGGCATAAAGAAGGCTACGTCTATAAGTTCGTATACTTTCTTTTCCGGAAGGATGTTGGTAGCGTAATCAAGGCTTTGCCTGTCACGAGCTAAAACCAGTTGGGATTTATCTATACTTTTTTTAGCAGCTTTTTGAGCTTCGGTGGAATAGAAAGGCCCAATAGTTTGTGGCAGTATAACCTGCTTTTTTCTCATTAAACGAAATAGTCTTTTACTTCCATTTATTTTACGAAATCTTTCAATACCATAGATATCAGCAAAACTGTCTCCTTCGCCCATATCAAAAACAATATCAAGGTTTAGGGATTTGAAGATTTGATTCCATTTAAGTAGCGTAACTTTTATAAGGGTTTTAAATGTACCCGTATAATCCCATGGAATATTATTTATAGCAATATCATATTCCCCGATTTTTAAAATATCTTTTTCAGGCCCTGATCCGCCTATTACCGTATAAGAAAATTCAATATTTTTTTGCCTACTCACTTTTTCCAGTAAATATAAAGTCGAATAAGCCAAAGCTGAAACACCCAAATTTCCATTATAAGGATTGGCCCAAATAAGCCCAACATTAATTTTCTTCATTGATCCTGTTTAGTTAAGCAAAAGACATAGTTATATTAATTTTTTCCGCAAACTTTATTCTTTACTAACAAATTATCCGATAAAAGTTTTGATGGAAATGTTAATTGATATACTTAATATAATCCCTTGCTACCTGTAAAAACAGGAATTTCAACTTATATATTGTTCAAAGGAGTAAAGATAAATATCTTTCTTCCAAAATTTCGGTAGTATCAATTAATGATAATTGCGAAAGCATGAGTATTATAATTTTTACAGCGATAAAATTGGTGATGATTTTTTTAGCTAAAGAGCCCTGCTTCCGGTAAGACATTATATCTATTTTGGAAGGCAGAGATTATAGTAAGCTTAGGTGATTCTATTTTGGTGATCATATGATATCCTATTGATCGAATAGTTACCTTAAAAGTTCTTATACCATCTATTTCAGTTGATGATAGTTTAGGGCCATCATTTATTTTTTTAAAATTTATGTTAGTCTTCTGAATTTGAATATCCGGGTTTTCTAAACAAATAGCCTTCATAATTTCAATTTCTGAATCGTGTATGATTACAGGTTTCCCCAACCAAAACAATAAATTAATTACACCGGGAAGATTTTTTAATAGATTAAGTTGCTGCTCTTCAACTTTTATAAATATATAGGAAGGAAATATGGGCTCTTCGATATTTTTTTTAAGAAAACTCCAACTATTTTTTAAAACCCTGCAAGGGTAATAATTTTCTATATGCCTCCGATTTAGATTTTCGGCTACCTTTTTTTCGCAGTTTTGTTTTGTGTAAATGCCATACCATTTTGCTTTCATGTTTCCTTCGGTTTATTTGCAATACAGAATGCAGTGCATTAACTTATATACAAGTGCAACTGAATTAAATAAATGGCTTTATAAGGATTAAGGGTGAATTGAAATAACTAAAAGGTTAAGTAAGCCTTAAACTAATAATTTACTAAGTATAAATATTATGCCAAGGATATATTTTGGGGATAACATTGTGGCCGATCTTGTATGTAATAAAAAATTAGCAGCCTATACTAGATGATTGCTCTTTTTTCAATCAATTTTCTATTTTTTCGTGCGGCTTTGTTTTTTAAATCTGTCCAGTGTCCGGTAACAGTTTTTTGTTTAAAAATACCTCTCGGCTTTAGACCATTATAGACAAGTACTATTTTACCTAACGTTTTAATTTTAATAGTATCATCAAGCCTTTTAATAAATACTCTAGGAGTATACTTATGCCTTACCAGGTAAATTGTTCTATCACAAATATCAGATAAGACATAAGCATCTGTAGCAACATTTACTGAAGGTGAATCAAAAATGATATGGTCAAAATTTTCATCAAGATAATTGATCAAATCTTCGAGCTTTCCATTTAAGAACAACTCAGTAGAATTTAATTTGGAAGTTCCTGCAGAAATTATAAATAAATTTTTTGTTTCGGTGTTTTTTATTATTTGTTGCGGAAGAATTTTATTTTCTAAAAAATCAGATAAGCCTGCGACCCCGATTAAATTATAATCAATTGAAATTTGTGGATTATTAAAATCAGTATCTATCAAAATTACTTTCTTACCTGATGTTGCAATACTACCAGCAAGCGTGCTGCTTATAAAACTTTTTCCTTCTCCTGTAATGCTTGATGTTACAAGTATTTTTTTATTAATTAGTGACTTATTATATAGCCCCAGTGCCGCTTTTAGTTGCCGGAATTGTGCGTTTCGAAATTCACTTTCTCCTGAAGCAGGAGAAAGATCTTTTTCTTTGAAATGAGGGAGTTCTCCAATAACCTGAGTATTAGTATAGCTTCTTACTTCTGATGGAGATTGGATTTTATTGGAGAGTAATTCTTTCAAGGTTACATAAGCAATTGTAAAACCAAAAGCAAGAAATATAGTAGCTAAATAAATTATCTTCTCTCTTGGACTTGTAGGGAAAAAAGATGCCTGGGCTCTTTCAATAATTTTACTGTCGTTTACATTTGATGCATAGGATAGTGCAGTTTCTTCTCTTTTTTGAAGTAAAAAGGAATAGACATTATTTTTTATAATTTGATCACGGCTTACTTCTACAAGTTGTCTTTGTTTCTGTGGAATAGATTGCAGATTGGAATTATAAGATTTTACCGTATTATTCAGGTTGTTAATTGTTGTTTTTATATTTTCTTTTTGACTCTTTATATTTTCTAAAATACTAGGCCTTATACTTTGGATTTCAGTAGAGTAGGTTTGCAGAATGGGATTATTTTCGGCGGTTGTCTTTTTCAATCTTTGATAATCAGTTTCAGCCTGGTAAAGCCTATCTAGCAATTTAGAAAGTAGCGGGTCGCTTATACCGAGAGTAGAGGGCACAATACCTGTAGCGTTATCTTTGGAAGTAACATATTTTTCAACCTGGTCTAATACTGATAATTGCATTGTTGCTTCAGCAACTTTTTGACTATTATCGCCTACATTTTGTAAATACATTTTTCCTTGTTCGGTCAGGTCTACTATTCCTTCACTCGACTTATAATTCTGAATTTGCTTTTCAACTGAATTAAGTTCTTCAGAGACTACTCTCAATCTCTCATTTACAAAAGCGATCGTGTTTCTTGCCAGTGTGTTTTTATAGTCAATAGAGCCATCGGTATATTTCTGCAAAAGGGTATTAAGAATATCCTCACCCCTTTTTGGTAATTCATCAGAAAGACTAATATTTACAATACTGGAAAGTTTACTTGAGCTGTTAACATCGAGCCTCCCTAAAAAAACGAATGTCACAATCTTACGTTCAAGCAATGTAAAATAAAACGAATCTTTTGATGCAGTTATCAAGCGTGCATTTGGAGTAAACTTAAGATCTCCGTAAGGTGTGTTTACAAATGAATCGAGAGCATAAATTCTCTGATCCATTATTACATTTTTTTTTGCAGAATCATATTGAAAGAATACTTTCTCAACGGGTACCAGTTTTAATGGATCTTTTACAACTACTGAAATTGGGGAAGAATTATAGGCCGGTGTAGAATTTGCTTCATGTATGGGAGCATATAAAAGGAGAGAGTCTACAACTTCGTCCATCAAATCTCTGGAATGTAAAACCTCTAATTCATTTTCAACTATTTTTTTGGCAGAAAGTAAATTGAGAGATTCAACCATGCTATTTTCATCTGCACCTTTTCTTTCATCAGTAATAAGTATGGTAGCTGTGATTTCATACACAGGTGTTGCAAAATTGAGATATATCACTGCACCTGCTAAAAAGATTACAAATAGCAGGATGAATAAGGGCCAATAAGGAAGATATTTATTTTTGAGATCCTCAAAGAGAGTTGTATTTGAACTTTCCGACTTTGGTTGCACTACATTCATTAATCTTATTTTTTTCTATTTATAATTAATTCGTGTAAAAATTATTGCAAGAAGAGATAAACCACTTAATATTATTGGCAGGTTTTGCCTGAGAGGTGTTGAACTTGAAATTTTAGTTTTATTGGGTTCTACATAAATTATATCATTAGATTTTAGGTAATAATAAGGAGAATTAAAAATTTCACTATTATTTAAATTAATTCTTTTTATAAGTCTTTTTCCATTTTCGTCCCGTATGAGGGTAACATTATCCCTCCTGGCATAAATGGTGAGGTCACCTGCCATGCCCAAAGCTTCCAGTAAAGAAATTTTTTCATTAGGTACTACTACAACGGTTGGCCTAAGCACTTCTCCCAGTACGGTAACTCTAAAATTTAGATACCTGATTGTAACAACAGGATCAACCAGTAGCTTTTTATCAATAAGTGATGTCCTTAAATTTTCAGTTAATTGTTTTTTGGTGAAGTCAGCAACTTTCAATTTGCCAAGAACAGGAAATTGAATATTGCCATCCTGGTCTACAAGATAACCGGGAGTTACTGATGAATTAGTGGGAGATGAATTATTAAAAATAAGGCTGGCTTCGGGGTTTAGGCTTGTTACCGTTATACTCAAAATATCGTTAGGTACTATTTTTTGTTCCACATCGGGGTTGAAATTTAATGTTTGATCCGGAACATTATTAAAGTATACAGCTTCTCTTGAACTTACACAAGAGCTAAAAATAAGCCCGGAAATAACTATATAAAAAAACAATTTTAAAGCAATTTTAAAATATCTGTTCATAATATGAGTTAAGCTGGGCAATAAATATTTTAAATAATGATTCAGGTACATCGGATTATAGGGAATAAAATTATGGAGAAAAAATAATTTGCAAGATAATACATTCTTTTTATTGGCATAGCCGGGAAGAACATGAAACGAGGCATTGCCTATTTTATTATTTATTTTTTTTTAAAAGGCTTTTGAAATACTCGAGGCATAAGCTGGAAGTCCAATAAACACTCCTGATATTTACATTAAATTTTAGAGCGCCTAAAGCAAGTTTAAAAGCTATTTTTTTATTAGCATAATTTTTTTTAAATAGCTTGTACGAAGATTTTGAATAACTGATTGAGAAGTTTTTTTTAGCGAGCTGTTTTAAACTTTTCCTCTTTGATTTTGGAAGATAACTTTGAGCAATATCAATTACCGTGGAAAGATCCCGAAAGTTTTCTCCCGAAAAAATTGACCTGGTTGAAATGTTTGAGTTGTGCCCACCCCTGTATGTGGCAAGGCATTTTGGCGAATAGGCAACCGAATATTGTGATGCAATACGTATCCACATTTCCCAATCTTCTCCATAATGTACCCCAAAAAAACCGCCGAGTTTTTCATAAACACTTCTCTTTACAACTACCGCCGGGGGTTGCACCATTTGCCTTGAGGCAATTTTATACAACCAATTATTCAATATTCCGCACTCAGGTAATAAGGTGAGAGTAGGGTTTGATTCTATTTCATTTTCATCTATCCAGTTAAAGTTGGTAATGGCGCTTCCAATTTCCGGATATTTATTATAAAGGCTTTTGATCTCTTCATAAAATCCTTGTTTTACCAGGTCGTCTCCATGCAGGAGATGAATATAAAATCCAGTTGCCCGGTTTAAACAGGTTTCAAAATTTCTAAGGCTTCCCAGGTTTTTGCTTTGTTGAAAAAAAGAAACCCGGCCATTCCCTATGTTATTTACTAAGGCAGCCACATCTCCATCTGTACTGCAATCATCAACCACTTCTATTTGCATAAAATCTTTGCCGGTATCCTGCGCTAAAACACTTTCAAGAGCTTGTTTCAAATAATGTATACAATTATAAGAAGGGATCATTACTGAAAACAAGGGGCGGTCTATATTATTAGGAACAGGTAATATTTCAGGAGGCGCTTTGGGAATGCGTTCATTCACAATTGTAAACTTAAAAAGAATTATTAGTAGCCATAATTAAATTGACTCGATCAATTTTGATATTTTTTCGCCGGTGGTTTTCCAGTTTAATTCGGTGCGGTATTTTTCATAAGAATTAAAACAAAGTTGTTGGTAATCATTATCACTTCCCCGTAACTTTTGGATATAGCTCACTGAATTTTCAACAAAATTGGCATGTTGATTTACCATGCCATTCACTCCATTCTCTATTATACTTTTATGTCCCCCGACGTCAGAGACCAGGCAAGGAACTCCAAAAGCGTTTGCTTCAGAAAAAGAAACCGGTGTGCAATCCGCCATACTGGGTAATATTAAAAAATGACTGTCAGCAATTATGGAAGAAAGCTTTTTTTGGCCAGCTTCGGTCGCTTTGGAAATGTAGCCATGGTTTATAATATAATGCCTGTTAAGATTTGGCGGCAAATGTTTAATGCCTGCAATATGTAGCTTTGCCGGAATACCTGATTTATTAAGGGTATCCGTAACCTCTAATGCATATTTGCCACCCTTTCTTTCCCAGTCCACACCTAAAAAAAGAAGATTTACATGAGTATGGATTTCACGCTTCTTAATAATATCTTTTGCTTCGTTACTATCGGGAGTATAATCAAGATTGGCTCCAAATGGCACAATGAAAATTTTGGAAGGATTTGCATTGTAATCGTTGATAGCGGAGTTCGCTGCCCATTCCGAAGTGTAAATAAGTAAATCGGAATTATCTATTGCCTGCTGATCTATCTGTTTTCCATCTTCCAGGCACGCTTTGGTAAATCTGCTATACTCGGGGTAGAATCTCAAAAGGCTTTTAAGCGTAGCATCGGCATATAAAATTGTTTTTAAGTCTTTTTTTAAATTGGCTAAAATAACCGTGTTGGGAGAAAGAATATGCGTACCCGCTTTTATTTCTTTATGTATGATTTTTGCATAGTTTTTAGATACCGCTGTATTGAATCTTGGTGAATAGGTTTTTTCCCACACCCGTTTGGTATAATGCCTTTTTAAAAAATGAAATAAAGGATTGGGTAAATTTAAATCACTTAAAGAACTCATATCAAACCCTGCCTGTTTTAGCATCTTACCATAATAGACCCCCAGGCCTGACCAATTATGAATATTTTTTGAATCAAAGTCAGTGGCGTATACGAGTTTCATTAATTCGGTTTGTATCCAGGTTACAACTTACATTCAAATTTATTTCTTTAATACCTAATTACTTGAACAATCACTTTAATAATACCACAAATTAATTAAACATTCATATTGGCATAGTTTAATGAATACTGCTAAACTATTCTTTTAAATCTTCTCATAAAAAATACTTTGATATTTTTACATCAATAGGAAGAAATAAATCCAAAACTTTGAAAATCATTTTTACATTCCGGATCAGCTAAGTAATTTAATTCGGTACAACGTTATTTCTATAAACGATATTTTGCGGCGGTTGGAAAACTAATACTTTATAAAGCAAAGAAAAACTATAAAAATTTAGAATTGCAAAAAATAATCTTACAAGGATGCATTTTAAATTTTCGCAATGTCAAGCTGATAGTAGGGAGTAACGGACTCTACCCAAGGAGGGTTACCTTGGTTGGTTTCCTCAGCAACCGGCTGCAATTTGAATGCACCTTTTTAAAAAGTAACTGTAAAGCATTAATTTTTTTTATAGTTTTTTTGAATAATTCCATTCTTTAATGCAAAAAATTGACTTTAAATGGCAATGGCAAATTACTTCCCGCACAAGCTACCGGGTTGCTGATATTAAAGCTTTGTGGTCTTATCGCCATTTTTTAGCCAGCCTGGTAAGGAGAGAATTTTTACTCAATTATCAGCAGACGATACTAGGTCCTTTTTGGCTTATATTTCCTCCGTTGGTTACATTGGTTACTTACATTTTGGTGTTTAATAAGATGGTGGGTATTTCTACCGGAGCCATACCACCGGTTCTTTTTTATTTTTCAGGGATCGTACTATGGAATTTTTTCAGTGATTGCTGGGGTGGTACTTCCACCACTTTTAAAGACAATGCCCATTTATTCAGCAAGGTTTACTTCCCACGTATCATTATCCCGGTTTCTATTGTGTGTACGCATTTCCTTCGTTTTGTTTTACAATTTATCTTCCTAATGTGCATGGTTGGTTTCTATGTTTTTTTTAAAGATTTTAAAGTAGTACTCAATTTTTGGATACTGGCAGTGCCTCTGGCAATTATATGTGTTGGCCTTATTGGGCTCGGAATGGGATTGTTATTTTCAGTGCTTACTGCAAAGTACCGCGATATCAGTAACCTGGTAACTTTAGGAGTCAGGCTTTTAATGTTTGTAACTCCGGTTATTTATCCCTTGACTTCGATTCCACAAAAATGGCGAATACTGGTTGAGATCAATCCTCTTACATCTTTATTTGAAATTTTTAGAACTGGCCTTCTTGGCGAAGGGACAGTGAATGCCGCTATGTTTATTTACAGTTTGCTTTTTACAATTTTTATTTCGTTTGGTGGATTAATGATTTTTAACAAACAAGGTGATAAACTTATTGATGTTGTATGACGGAAGCTGAATCAAATACAGTGATTGAAGTAGATGATTTATCTAAGTTATATAAGCTTGGAGTTATAGGTACCGGGTCTCTTCGGCAGGATCTCCAGTATTGGTGGAACAGATCCGTATTGAAAAAGCCAAATCCTTTTTTTGATTTGCAGGAAAGTGAATCTTCCGTTAGTCAAAAAGATTATATCTGGGCACTGAAAAATATAAGCTTCACAGTAAATAAAGGGGAAGCATTAGGCATTATCGGGAGTAACGGATCAGGTAAATCGACACTACTTAAAATTATTTCCCGTATTGTACGTCCTACACATGGAACCGTAAAAGGTAACGGTAAATTAAGCAGCTTGTTGGAAGTAGGAACAGGTTTTCATGAAGAGCTTACCGGAAGAGAAAATATTTATATTAGTGGATACACACTGGGAATGAAAAAGGATGAAATACGCCGAAAATTCCACGAGATAGTTGCATTTTCAGGGATCGAAAAATTTATAGATACTCCGGTAAAAAGATATTCATCCGGGATGTATGTAAGGCTTGCTTTTGCTGTAGCTGCACACCTGGAACCAGATATATTAATTGTAGATGAAGTATTAGCCGTAGGAGATTCAGATTTTCAAAAAAAATGCCTCAGTAAAATGAGAGAAGTTTCGCAGGCTGATGGAAGAACTATATTATTTGTAAGCCACAGTATGCAGGCTATTAATAATCTTTGCGACAGGGCACTTTGGCTTGATCATGGTACCATGAAAGAAATAGGAAGAACATCAATCGTTGTTCATAAATATATATCAAACATTCAAAAGCTTAACATTGGGCAAAGCTGGGATAATCCTGATGAAGCGCCAGGTAACGATCAAATACGGTTTAAGCACGTTGAGTTAATACCGCAACAATTAACTCCGGGATCTCCATTAGATATAAGAACACCATTCACAGTAAAATTTCAATTCTGGAATTTTCTTGAACATGCTGAATTAAGTTCCGGCCTGGTCCTCTTCGCTTATTCAGGGGAATGTATTTTTGATCTTCTTTCACCTATGGCTTTATGTAAAAAGGGTATTATAGAAGGAGAATGCAATATCCCGGGTAATTTTTTAAATGATGGCCCGTATTATATTTCAATAAATATTGTAAGAGATACATCAATACCATTATTCAATTTTGAGGAATGTCTTTCATTTGAGCTGGAAGATTACCGGGGAGGATTACAATATTATGGAAAATGGTGGGGTGCAGTCAGGCCACAATTTCCTTTTCAACTTGCGCAAAAAGAGTTCGTTGTTCAATAGAACTTAATGAAGAAATTTCTGCCTTACAATATCATCCATATTCATCTCAATGAAGTAAAGATCTTTTCCATTCCCGAAACATATAACAAAGGCAATTATATAGTGATATGGTTGAATGAAATTGTTTTAGGAGAATTTTATATTGAACCAAATATAAAAATGAGTGATAAAGAATATAAAGATAAGATCGTATCAGAAGTAATTAAAAACATCGAGTTTTATGAAAAAGAAATAACATACGATTTTATCGATAGGGAAAGCTGGTTATCTACCCATAGTATTAGTGACTGGCAAAGCAGATTAAAAAAAATATTTCCCGATAAAATGCCTGGAAAGTTTCCTGCAACTGTTCCGGTCACTGTTATTATTTGTACATCTGATCGCCCATTATCACTCAATAGGTGCCTTAAATATTTACAGAAGTCTGTATGTATGCCACAGGAAATAATTGTAGTAGATAATGCGCCTGAAAATATTGAAACTTATAATATTGTAACACAATTTGAAAAGGTAACTTATGTGAAAGAAGAAAGGAAGGGGCTAAGTTTAGCCCGCAATACCGGTATAAAAAATGCCAATTGCTCTATAATTGCTTTTACTGATGATGATGTGGAGGTTCATCCATTATGGGTTTACAGAATATGGGAAACTTTTCAAAACGAAAAAATTACAGCAATGACCGGCCTGGTATTAGCTTCCCAAATTGAAACTGAAGCTCAATACATATTTGAAAAACATTGGAGTTTTAATCGTGGTTTTATTGATAAAAATTATGGAACAAATTATTTTCAAGCTACTTTAAAAAATGGGCCACCGGTGTGGGAAATTGGTGCTGGTGCAAATATGGCCTTTAGAAAATTCGTATTTGATGAACTGGGGTATTTTAATGAATTGCTAGGCGCCGGCGCCTCAGGTTGCAGCGAAGATTCTGAAATGTGGTTTAGGATATTGGCGAAAGGGTATGAAATAAAGTATGATCCGAAAGCTATTGTTTTTCATGAACATCGAAAAGATATCGGGTCATTAAAAAATCAAATTTTTAATTACATGCAAGGCTTTACCGTTGCAGCGCTTACACAGCAAAAGCAATTTTCTAGGGCTGGTTATAAAAGGCATATATTCATAAACCTTCCCCTGTATTATTTTTCTTTAATCAAAAAAGGATTTCCTTTTTACCGCAGGCAGTTTCAAACGCTTTCTTATGAAATGAAAGGAATACTTTCAGGACTACGTTACTATTATAAAAATTTGAATAAGCAAATGCATTCATCAAGGAAATAAAATGAATAATCACCTTCCTGAAAATCCTTTGATTTCTGTAATCATACCTTGCTATAATCATGGCCATTATTTACAGGATGCCTTTGATAGCATTTATTCACAAAATTATACCTACATCGAAATAATTGTAGTGGATGATGGCTCAACAGATAATACGAAAGAAGCTACAGAAAAAAATAAGGATGTAATATATATTTATCAAACTAACAAAGGGCTTTCTGCTGCAAGAAACACGGGGATAAAAAACAGTAAAGGAGAATTACTGATATTTTTGGATGCGGATGATTGGTTGTTACCCAATGCCATTATTACCAACTTAAATTTTTTAAAAGCTCATCCGGAATCTGCCTTTGTATCTGGTGGATATAAATTAGTATTTGCAGACGCAAAAAAAAATACGGAAACTACATACGAAGTATATGCAGATCATTATATTCATTTTCTTGAAAGCAACTACATTGGAATGCACGCTGCTGTTATGTATCAGCGTTGGGTATTTGCTGAGTTTAATTTTGCAGAAGCTTTGAAATCTTGCGAAGATTATGATTTGTATTTGCGAATTGCAAAAAAATACCCTGTATTTCATCATACTAAAATTATTGCGGCGTATAGAATGCATGATTCTAACATGTCTTCAAATATTCCTATGATGTTAAGGGGTGTTTTAAAAGTATTAAAAATTCAAAAAGTATATCTTACAACTCCCCGTGAAAAAAAAGCATTCGAAACGGGAATTTATAATTGGAAAAAATATTATTGCGAAGAGCTTTATGAGAAACTAAATGAAACTAAAGCAAAAGCTTCACCTGCTGAATTATTAATTTTGGTTAAATATTATCCCTTTTTAGCAATGAAGCATTTGTTGAAAAAAATTATTCAATGATTAATCAAACTTTTAAAAAGATAATACACGCGGGAAAAAGATTTCTTGGCAAAGCAGGCCTGAATGACTTTTTACCTGAAACAGGAAGGGTAGATGCAGGAGATTTTAACCGGACTACACCTTTCAGTACCGAATTCGGATACGACAGGGGAGGCCCAATAGACAGATATTACATTGAGAATTTTTTAAAAAATAAAGAAGCCCTTATAAAAGGCCGCGTGCTGGAAATTGGTGACAATGAATACACGTTGCTTTTTGGTGGCGAACGGGTTACCTCAAGTGATATTTTGCATGTTGATGAAAGTAATAAAAGTGCAACATTTATTGGGGACATAAGTAATGCGCCACAAATCCCGGATAATACTTTTGATGCTATCATTCTCACACAAACGCTTCATTTAATTTATAATTTCAAAAATGCGCTTACAACATGCCATCGTATTTTAAAACCTGGTGGTGTTTTATTATTAACAGTTCCGGGCATCACACCCATTGATCATGGCGAATGGAAAGATATATGGTACTGGTCTTTTACAGATAAAGCCTTAAGAAAATTAATGCCCGAGGCTTTTCCTGATGGGAACATAGAAATAAATTCTTTCGGGAATGTATTTGTTGCTACTGCTTTTTTATATGGGATGGGCTTGCCAGAAATTGAGAAGGTGAAACTGGATTTTAATGATCCCCACTTCCAGGTAATAATTACCGTGACTGCGACCAAGGCCAAAGTTTTATGACATTAAATCCTCTTTATTATATAAATAGATATTTTCAACACAAGGCAATAGTGCTAATGTATCATCGTATAGCGGATTCGCAGGCTGATGTGTGGAATATTGCAATAAGCCCGGAAAACCTTGAAGAGCAATTAAAATATTTGAAAAAAGCCGGGAGAGTTATTCCTTTAAAAGAGCTTGTAAAAGAAGTACGTAATAAAAAAATAAAAAAAAACAGTGTGGTAATTACTTTCGATGACGGCTATGCAGATAATTTTTACATAGCAAAACCTTTGCTTGAAAAATATAATTTACCGGCTACATTTTTTATTCCTTCTATAAACATAGGACAACAAAAAGAATTTTGGTGGGATGAGCTTGAGCAAATTATTCTTTACACAAAAGAATTGCCATCATCAATATCAATTACAATAAATGATATTACAATAGAATTGAGTCTTAATGATGAAAATAAGTTAACTGATGAAATCATTTCCAGGCAAATCGCATGGAAGGCTTACGAAGAGCCACCATCAACATTGCGATGTGATATTTTTCTTAAAATCTGGGAAGCACTAAAGCCTTTGAAAAATGAACAACAACAGGAATATTTGAAAACAATAAGAAGTTGGGCGGGATGCAATATCTCCTCACGGCCACAATATCAATGTATGTCAATAGAGCAAATGAAAATATTAGCAGAAAACGAATTGTTTACTATTGAAGCGCATTCTTCAACTCATGCTGCACTAGCCTTTCATGATAAAAGTTTTCAGGATAAAGAATTGATCAGTAATAAAAATTATTTAGAAAAAATACTGAATAAAAAAATTGATATGCTTGCATATCCTTATGGAAGTTATAATACTGACACAATAAAAGCTGCCACTGGCGCAGGTTTTGAATTCGCATTTACAACAGATGAAGAAAGCGTTTCTAACAAAACGGAAATACATCGTGTAGGAAGGTTCCAGGTAAAAAATCAAAATGCAACTCAATTTGCAGAAAGTATGGAAAGATGGTTAACAATGTAATTCGATGGAAAAAAATACATTTTTTAAAATATCTGTAATTACCTGCTTCTATAATGTTGAAGGGTTTATAGAGGAGACTATTAAAAGTGTTTTAAAACAGCACTACACAAATTGGGAGCTATTACTAATTGATGATGGCTCATTAGATGGAAGCTCCGAAATCGCTGAAAATTATGCAGAAAAATATCCCACAAAAATTTTTTATTACGAGCACGAAGGCCATTTAAATAGAGGGCTGAGCTACAGCCGCAATACGGCAATTGGAAAGGCCAATGGGGAATTTATTTCATTCCTTGATGCTGATGATGTTTGGTTACCAAAATATCTTTCCCACCAGGCGGAAGTAATACTAAAGAATTCATCGTGTACAATGGTATGCGAAGCCACTGAATATTGGTATAGTTGGAACAATCCTAAAGAGGATGATGCAATAATCAAAGTAGGCGTTGAGCAAGATCAAATGTACTTGCCTCCGCAGCTGATGTTGAATTTATATCCATTAGCAAAGGGTGACGCTCCATGCGTATGTGGAATTCTTATCAAAAAAAATTCGCTTAAAAAATATGGGGGCTTTGATGAATCTTTCAAAGGCTTATACGAAGACCAGGTTTTTTTGAGTAAAATTTATTTGCATGAAAATGTATTTATTTCATCAGCCTGTAATAATCGTTATCGGCAAAGGGCTAATTCCATTATCGGCTCATCCTTTGACGATGGAAATTATTTTTTAATAAGAAGACAATTTCTTAGCTGGCTAAGAAATTATTTAGAGGATAATAGAATTAATTATCCTGAAGTGAATCAAAAGTTACAAAAGGCAATTCAATACGAACCCCTAGTTTCAGTGGTAATTTGTTTTTATAATGAAGAGCAATTTTTAGAAGAAGCGATATCCAGTGTTTTAAAACAAAGCTATACAAACTGGGAATTGCTACTTGTTGACGATGGTTCAATAGATAATAGTGTAAAGATTGCTTTGAATTATGCAGATAAATATGCAGATAAAATTTTTTATTGCGAGCATGACAGCCATAGCAACAGAGGATTAAGTGCAAGCCGTAATCTTGGAATAAAGAGATCGAATGGTACTCTGGTAGCACTTCTTGACGCTGATGATGTATGGCTTGAAGGGAAGCTACTCACACAGGTTTCCATATTTCAACGCAATTCGGAAATTGGTATGACGGCGGAATCTTCATTATACTGGCACGAGTGGACCAACTCAAAAAAAAATAATATTATCATACCAGTTGGTATTGACCCAGAGTTGATTTACGAACCTTACGAACTTCTGTATTATTTGTATCCACTAGGTAAAGGGGCTGCACCAGTGCCATCAGGGTTAATGATAAAAAAAGAAGTTTTTGAAAGAAGCGGATTTTTTGAAGAATCTTTTATAAAAGAATATTCATTATATGAAGACCAGGCTTTTTTGTCTAAAATTTATTTGCAGGAAAAAGTTTATATCTCTTCTGCGTGTAATCATTTATACAGGCAGCGCCCTGGTTCAATAGTGACATGGGTAAGAGAAAAAGGGCATTATTATAATGTGCGGGAATATTTTTTAAAATGGCTTCAAAATTTTTTGATTGAAAAAAAAATTAGGGATAAGCGATTAAAAGGTCTTTTAAGCAAAGCTTTGTTTCGATATAATTATCCTAATATTTTTTACTTTGTACATGATCTGCCGCAAAATATCTGGAAACAATCCAAAAAGCGGATGCCTGCAAAAGCAAAAAAATTTATTCAACAAAAAATTTTAGGAAAGAAACGTTTTTTTCTTTAGGCTCAATCTATTTTAAAAAATTGGTTAAAGGCTAATGAATTTTAAAAGCAATTTTTGAATTATCTTTTCTGAATCCCTTTCTTATTAAAGCGTTATTTCTTTTATGCTTTCTTTCAACAAACATAGCCGGATTATTATTACATGCAGCAAACGATTATCACCATACCTGCAGATTGAAATAGTTGAATTGGGTTTTAAAATCGAAAGGTCTTTTCAAACAGGAATAGAAATTACAGGCTCATTGTGTGATTGTATTCGATTGAATTTAAACTTGCGTTGCGCAAGCCAGGTTTTATTTTCATTACAGTCTTTTAGCTGCAATAATCCTGATGAATTATATAAATCGGTTTATGAAATACCATGGGAAAATATTATTGAAAAAAAAGGATATTTTTCAGTAACGAGTATTGTGGATCATCCCACCATAAACAATTCTCTATTTGCTAATGTAAAAGTAAAAGATGCCATTGTTGATCGATTTCGTAAAACAATGAATGAGAGGCCAGACTCAGGCTCACAGCTACAAAATACCGTTATACATTTATTTTGGAAAGAAGAAACGGCAGAAATCTTTATCGACACTTCGGGTGAAACTTTATCTAAACATGGATACCGAAAAATACCGGGCCAGGCACCCATGCTGGAGTCTCTTGCTGCCGCAACACTACTTGCTACTAATTGGGACCGTAAGTCAGCCTTTATAAATCCAATGTGCGGTTCTTCAACAATCGCTATTGAAGCTGCTTTATTATCAACAAACAGAAGGCCAGGCTTGTTTAGAAACAATTATGGATTTAAGCACATTATCGGTTTTGATAAAGAGTTTTATGAAAAAGAAAAAGAAAATTTATCAAAACAAATATTAACTGTACCGGAGTTGAAAATTATTGCTTCTGATATAAGCCAGGATGCTATAAATATTTCAAAAATAAACGCAGGCGCAGCGGGTGTTGAACATTTAGTAAAATTTATGGTATGCGATTTTGAAGAAACTGAAATACCTGTAGATGAATCGGGTGTTATTTACCTAAACCCGGAATACGGTGAAAGGATGGGAGAGATAGAAGAATTGGAAAAAACTTATGGACGAATAGGAGATTTCCTCAAACAAAAATGTAAAGGCTATACTGGATATATTTTTACTGGAAACCTGCAACTTGCAAAAAAAATTGGTCTAAAAGCTAAACGTAAAATTGAATTTTATACCAGTAAAATTGACTGTCGGTTATTGGAATATGAACTATATGCTGGTACAAAACGAACTGATATAATGCCAAATTAAATTCAAAGTAAATTAAAACAAACACCTCAATAGTCAACAATTAGCTTATTAAAATGGTATAAGCTGTTCCTTAAGTTTTAATTTTTTTTCAAAATTTGTTGCATCTTTTAAATCTTCGAGCTACATTTACACCAACTTACAAGAAAATTTCCCCCTGTATCCCTTCCTCTGAATTACAAATAATTCCATTGCTTTTGTATAAGATAACAAAAAGTATTCTTTGAATATTCTAATTATGTTTTCACGATAATTAATTAGTATTATTATCCTCATCCTCTGTATTCCATTAATTAGTATTAACAATTGTCGAATGTCTTTTATATGAATCTCATATAACCTTTGATAAAATCTCAACGAATATTGAATCGTAGTCAACAGGAATAATTTACCCGGGCTATACTTTTCAATTTCCCCAATGTTCTTTTGCTTACTTTTTTTACCTGTAAATAGAATGAAAATGAATACATATGTTTTAAGTATTAATGGAAATACTGCAATGAATTATCTTTTAAAAACCGGATTTTCTGACAAATACAAAGTAATAACTGTAGCAAATATTTATGAAGCATTACACGAGCTTAAACAAAATGATAAAATAGAAATGATATTAATAGATGTAGATTATCATACTGAGGAATGTGTGGATTTTGTTCAACATCTTAATAGCAGCACTATGTATTCCTGCCCGGTGATTGTGCTGGGAAGTTCCCATAATAAAGAAGTTGCCGAAAAGCTTGAGTGTATAAGGGATGTATGTGACTTATTTATAAAACCTTTTAATCCAATAAATCTTTCAAAATCAATTGACGGCTTTGTTTCATTAAATGTGGCTTAATAATTATTATATAGACTTATAAAATTGTGAAATATGAATACTTTTTACACCGCCTACACAAGACCTATTCATGGCAAAACCTTTTATTTCGTAAAAAAATTTTCAGCATTTCCGGAATTAAAGGGAATACCCGATATTCTTGAGAATTATGGAATGCATAGCGATTTTAACCGTGCATGTCGTATTGCTCGCTTAACAGATACCGGTATTATGCAAAGACTATTAAAAGATATAGAGAGTGCACGTACTATTAATGCAAAGGTAATTCATATGAATTCGCAGAACGCTTTATCGGCTGTTAGTAGCAGCATTTAAAATAGAGTCGGATTATAAATTTGTCTATTTATAATGAACTAAGAAATGCTTAATACCTTTCTCCTTTAAGAATGAAAATTTGTTACGATTATTGAGAATTATCATAACCGGCCAGCAACAGATTTGATTTCATCCATATGAATGCCTGAATGGCTTTCATTATACACACATTGGCCTCCATTAATTATTAGCACTTGTGGAGATTGATGACCCACATTAAATTCATCAGCAATTTTATTAGAAATACCTCTATAACTAATTATATCCAGGTAATAAAAATCAACATTCTCAATATTATCATTTTTATCAAGCCGGCTTTTTGCCATGCTACTTATGGAGCAGCGAATACTATGCTTAAAAATAACCTGCGGATTTTTATCCGAGTTAGATTTTATTTCATTTATTTGTTCTTCAAACTTCAGCGGAATCCAGTTCATGTCTTTATTAAAAGGTGGATAAAAAAGAAAAATTGTTCTTTAGTGAATTATTTTTTCTGTCATTGGGCAACCCGTTCTGCTCCTGCGTGAGCTGGTGCAGGATGTAAAGCTTATAATTATTGAAGATGTGAGCGCAATAGCAACTAATAACTTTTTCATAGTTTTATTTAGATTTAAATTATTTTATTACTTTTTTGCAAAAGTAAATTAATCCTTTTTAAGGTTACTAAGCAAAAACGATTTAAATTTCAATCTATTGTTAATATTTACAAAGATAATGAGCTAATAATTTATGCGTATTCATTTTATAGCTATTGGTGGTAGCGTAATGCATCAGTTAGCTATAGCACTTAACAAAAAAGGATATAAGGTGTCAGGGAGTGATGATGAGATATTTGAGCCTGCCGCTACTAACCTTAAAAAAGGGGATATTTTTCCTGCAAATCTGGGTTGGCATCCGGAAAAAATTACCAATGAAATCGATGCTGTAATTCTGGGGATGCATGCTAAACAGGACAATCCGGAATTGCAAAAAGCCTTGAGTATTAGTTTAAAAATATACTCGTTCCCTGAATACATATTCCAGGAGAGTAAAAATAAAATAAGAATTGCAATAGGGGGTAGCCATGGAAAAACCACTACCACAGCAATGGTTATGCATGTGCTTAATTCTGCAGGAACAGAATTTGATTACCTGGTAGGGGCGAAGCTGGAAGGATTTGATCAGAGCGTAAAAATTACCAACGCAAATTTAATAGTCTGTGAAGCCGATGAATATCCTGCCAGCACTATTGAAAAACGTCCGAAATTTCATTTCCTTTTTCCACACATTGCAGTATTAACAGGGATAGCGTGGGATCATATTAATGTGTTTCCAACATTTGATTTCTATCTGGAACAGTTTGCGATTTTTATTAATAAAATAGAAAAAAATGGTGTATTAATATATAATGAAACAGATCCTGTTTTAAAAAATCTTATAGAAAGTAATATAAGAGATGGTATAAGGTATACTCCATATAGGCTGCCAACATATTTCATTGAAAATGGAGCTACAACTGTCATGATTGAAAACAAAAAAATTAAATTAAATTTTTTTGGGAATCATAATTTATTAAATATGGAGGCTGCTTATTATGTTTGCAAAGAGCTTAAAATTGATGACAATACATTTGCAAAAGGAATAGCTACTTTTACCGGGGCTTCCAAAAGGCTTGAGCTGCTCGCTGAATTAAAAGATGTAAATATTTACCGTGATTTTGCACATGCTCCAAGTAAGGTAATAGCTAGTGTAAATGCATTAAAGCAACAGTTTCCTGATCGAAAATTAGTTGCTATCCTTGAACTACATACATTTAGCAGCCTTAACGGGAAATTTATGAATGAATATAATGGTGCGCTTGAAAACGCCGATGAAGCAATCGTGTTTTATAGCAATCATGCTCTTGAGCTAAAACGGATGCCTGTTCTAGATCCAAAAGTTGTTATTAGAGGATTCGCAAAATCAAATCTGGAAGTTATTACTGAAAGTAAAGAACTTGAAAAGAGACTTACAGAATATAAAAAAGCTAATACAAATTTTCTTTTTATGAGCAGCGGCAATTACGAAGGAATTGATATTTTGCAGGTATTAGATATAGAAAATTAATTGCTTGAACGTATTAATCTGGCTTCAAATATTGTTGCCAGCACATGTAATTACAGTTTTTGGAAAGTATAAAATTAAAAGTAAAAACAAAAAATAAAAGATGCCTTTGCTATTACAACGACCACTGGTTTTTATTGACCTGGAAACTACAGGAGTTAACCTTTCTACAGATAGAATTGTTGAAATAGCGATAGTAAAAGTTTTGCAGGATGGAACAAAGCTGGTAAAACAAAAAATCATCAATCCGCAAATGCCCATTCCAAAAAGCAGCAGCGATATTCATGGAATTACTGATGAAAAAGTGAAAGATGCCCCCACATTTAAGGAAGTTGCCAATGAACTTAAGCAGTTTATTGACCACGCTGATCTTTCAGGATACAATTCAAACCGTTTTGATATCCCATTATTAATGGAAGAATTTCTAAGGGCAGGTATTACTATCGATATGACAAACCGCAGAATGCTGGATGTTCAACATATCTTCCATATGATGGAGAAGCGTACATTAGGTGCGGCTTATAAGTTTTATTGTGAAAAAGAATTGGACGGTGCACACTCCGCAGAAACAGATGCAACAGCCACCTGGGAAATACTTGAAGCGCAATTGACAAAGTATACCCATCTTGGAAACACGCTTGATACGATTCTTCAATTTACGGGGGAAGAAAAATTTGTGGATTTTGCAAAGCGTTTTATAATGGAAAATGAAATAGAAGTATTTAACTTTGGGAAACACAAAGGACGGCCGGTATGTGAGGTATTAAAAGCTGAACCTCAATATTATGATTGGATGATGAAGGGTGATTTTCCCTTACATACCAAGCAAAAGCTAACTGAAATTCTTAACCGTACGCTACTTAAGAAATAAACCGCTTATCCGCTTTTAATAAATTTAATTTAAAGATTAAATGTAATTTGAATATAAAAATCAGGTAATTTTTTTGGAAAAACTTCTTATCATACCAACTTACAATGAAAAAGATAACGTGGCTGCTCTTATAGAAGCAGTTTTTTCATTACATCAGGACTTTCATATTCTTATTATAGATGATGGATCGCCAGATGGTACGGCGGCTATTGTAAAAAATTGTATAGAAAAATTTCCGGAAATGCTTTTTTTGCAGGAGCGAAAAGGGAAACTTGGTTTAGGAACTGCATACATACTGGGTTTCAAATGGGCGGTAAATAAAGGTTACCGGTTCATTTTTGAAATGGATTGCGATTTTTCACATGATCCACATGACCTTGATAAACTTTACAAAGCATGTAAGATGTCAGGAGCCGATGTAGCCATTGGTTCCCGTTATGTAAAGGGGGGGAATCTAAAAAATTGGCCATGGCTTAGAGTTGGCTTATCAAAGGGAGCTTCAGTGTACACCCGCATTATTACCTTAATGCCTATAAAGGATCCAACAGCCGGATTTGTTTGTTACCGGCGGGAAGTATTAGAAATTATAAACCTCGACGAAATAAGTTTTGCGGGCTATGCTTTTCAGATTGAAATGAAATTTGCTGCATGGAAGCTCGGCTTCAGAATAAAAGAAGTTCCCATCACATTTATTGATCGGAAATATGGCATTTCAAAAATGAATAAAGGAATTGTAAAAGAAGGGATATTTGGTGTACTCCGCTTGAAGTGGATGAGTATGTTTAAAAATTATCGCAACCGGGTAAAAAATATTAACGATCTGCCAGCTTACCAAAATGCAGAGGTGATGATGGAAAGAAAATAAGCCATTAGCGAAGAACTTCACCAAAAGCCGGGGATACAACACTTCTCGTTACTTCTATAAATTAAATTGTACAGTTAATTATTAAAAGCAGGGTGATACTGTTGCAAAATATCTCTCAGATATTCTCTGTCAAGATGTGTATAGATTTCGGTTGTTGTTATGCTCTCATGTCCAAGCATTTCCTGTACAGCCCGCAAATCAGCGCCACCTTCCACAAGATGAGTTGCAAATGAATGACGGAAAGTGTGTGGAGAAATATTTTTCGTGATGTGTGCTGACTTAGCTAGTTCTTTAATAATCATGAATATCATAACACGTGAGAGCTTTCTACCCCTTCGGTTAAGAAAAACCACATCCTGATTACCAGGTATAACAGGCAGGTGGACACGAATATTTTCAAGATATAAATTAATGAATTTAATCGCAGGACTACCAATGGGCACCAATCTTTCTTTATCGCCTTTGCCAATGATTCTTACATACCCCACGTCAAAATAGAGGGATGATAATCTTAAATTTACTAGTTCACTCACACGCAGTCCACAGCTATAGAGTGTTTCAATTATTGCTTTATTTCTGCAACCTTCAGGTTTACTTAAATCAATACTGTTGATTATACTCTCTATTTCTGCAAAGCTTAATATGTCCGGCAAATGTTTGGCAAGTTTAGGAGTTTCGAGTAATGCAGTTGGATCTGTTGTTACTATATTTTCCTGTAGGCAATATTTATAAAAACTTCTGAGACCAGAAATGATGCGTGATTGGGATGATGGTGTCATGCCGAGTTCACTTATCCATTTTAAAAATTTTTCAAAGTGAACAATTTCTATATCTTTTGGTACTGTTTCAGGGTAAGAAGATACAAGAAACTGAGTGAATTTTTCAACATCATGTATGTAAGCCTCTACTGAATTTTCTGATAATGATTTCTCTAATTGCAAATATGATTTAAATCCTTTTTTATATACCTGCCACATTAATCCAGTTTTAAATTTAACGAATGCATTCAGTTTTTTAGGACAAGGTGAGCCTGGCAACGATGCCGGAAACACGATTTAAACTGGTGCTAAATTAAATTAAAATATGCGCTACTTTTATTAAAGAATCAACCATACAACCCGGCTAATAATTTTCATCTACATGCAAGTCACTAATCTCCGAAAATTCAAAAAGAAATTTGAAGCTAATAAAAAATTATTTAGATATTTTATTACAAGAACTGAAAACAGGCCTCCGTTGAATCTTGATATTCTCTCTGAAGAAATTGATAGACAAGTATGGACGAAGGTAGATTGCCTGGGTTGTGCAAATTGCTGTAAAGTTATGAGCCCAACCTATACTTTCCAGGATATAAAAAGAATATCAGCACATCTGGGTATGAGGCAAAAGGATTTCAGAGAGAAATGGCTTTACCTTGATAAGAGAGATAATGACTGGATGAATAAATCGCGGCCCTGTCAGTTCCTTGATTTAAATACGAATATGTGTTCAATATACGAAGTACGCCCTGCAGATTGCTCCGGCTTTCCCCATCTTACTAAAAAACCCATACCGGAATTTATGCATGTGCATAAACAAAACATTGAATACTGCCCTGCAACATTATTATTCGTAGAGAAATTTAAAGCGGCTCTGAATTCATAATTTAAAAATGACTGCATAAT
>JBBSEV010000026.1:0-54533 GCA_038239385.1 Chitinophagales bacterium | reverse complement strand
CGCAGCTCCCATCATTCCATAGCTACCGGCTACCAGGCAGGCATAGCCGTAATTTCCTTTATTTGCAAATTGCTTACGTGGCAAATAAATTTCCTTAATGAGATTTTTATCTATTAAGATATAATCTGACTTCTCACTTTTGTAAAAATCCTGCGCAAGGTTAATATCAAGTGTCACTACTTCGCCTGTATACCCTTCATTTTCTGCCATAAAAAATGACAGTTTCAACTGCTGAAAAGTAAGTGTATAATTTGCCTTGATAACTTTATTGTTTGTTGAATTAGCATTAGCATATAAACCACTTGGAATATCAACAGCAACAATTGTAGCGCCCGATTCATTGATGTAATCAATGAGGTTACTGTAAATACCTGCAGGCTTTTTATTAAGGCCTGTACCAAACATTGCATCAATTACAATATCTTCTTTATAAATTTTTGGAAATGATTGTTTGGATTCTAAAAAATGAATTTCAGCATTTTGTTTTTTTAGCCTGTCAAGATTTGTTTCAGAATCTGTTGAACCTTTCAATTGGTCACTAACAAGATAAATACTGACATTGAATTTTTTTTCAATTAGCATCCTTCCAATGGCCAGCCCATCACCGCCGTTATTTCCTCTGCCGCAAAAAATTTTAAACGAATGTCTGGTCTTAAATTTTTGAGTAATCCAGTTTGTACACGCTGTCGCGGCCCGTTCCATTAAGGCAATAGAAGAAACAGGTTCATTATTTATGGTAAATTCGTCCCATTTTTTTATTTGCGCAGCAGAAAATATTTTCAAAAAAGCAATTTGAATGAAGTTACAAAACCGTGGAAATTGACATTTCTAATTTAAATACCGCTCTTTGATTATAGTAAGATGATGATTCATGTGGCCAATAATTACAAAGCCAAGTGTATTTACACCAATGGTATAATCGCTTGCCTTCCCAATAGTCTTCAATGCTTCATCAGAAAAACTATCGAAGAGATATTCGGTTGATTGCCTTACAGAAGTAAATTCAGCGATCAAATTCTTCCAGCTTCGTTCATTAGCATTAGAATTATTGGCATAATCATTTTCATCAAAAGAAGGAAGCGTATTGCTGTCATTTCTTGCAAAAGCCAAAGCCCGGTAAGCGAAGACTCTTTCTGCATCAATAAGGTGCTGCAAAACTTCTTTTAAAGTCCACTTATCTTCAGCGTATTTAGATTTGGATTTTTCTTCATCAATCGACAGAAATAATTTTTCTGCTAAGGAATTTTGCTTTTTAAAAGATGTTTTCAAATCCTCATCGCCGGCTTCGTTTACATATGCTTCCATATTGGAAGGATATGAACCCAATTTAGATTTAAGAATAATAATTTTAGATTCTTCGGTGCTCATTATTATTAAGATTTAAAATTTTGCAATAATATCCTTCCAGCAAATTTACATTTTTACTAAACCACGACTCTTACACTTTTGAAAATTACTATGATAAAAAAACCCAACAGTTTTAAAGCTGTCAGGTTAAATTATTTTTATGATTTAATAATACAGGATAATCCAATTACTACCAGATTAGTTATCCTTTTTTGTTATTCCTAACCTTTGATTTAGGTAAAATATCCATTTTTAAATTTCTATCGCCCTTTAAAGTGGAAGCTAGTTTCATAGCTTCATAAGCATTTACTTCACCACCGGATTTTGAGATATCACTTAAATTAACCATGTCCTCAGTTCCAGGCAATTTGACTTCTTCTTTTAAGGTTGTAGCAGATTTTTCAATTACATACTTTAATTGTTCTGCGCTTAGGTTAGGATAATACTCCAGGATTAAGGCTGCAAGGCCTGCAACTACGGGGCAAGCCATACTTGTTCCGGAAAGATTACCATACTTATCGCCACCTGGCAAAGTAGAATAAATATTTACGCCGGGGGCGAATACATCAACTTCTGTTTTTCCATAGTTGCTGAAATTTGCTGTGAAACCGCCATTGGTGGGGTCACCACTTGCACCTACGGTAATGAAATTTTTTGCCCTGCCCGAACTGTTGATAAATATTGGATTTGGAAAATTTTCGGCGCTGTCAATATCCTTATGATCATTTCCTGCAGCGTGTACCAGAAGTACATTTTTACTTGATGCATATTTAACGGCATCATCTACCCAATTTTTTTCAGGAGAAAAATCTTTTCCAAAACTCATACTAATAACCTGCGCTCCATTATCGACAGCATAACGAATTGCATTGGCAATATCTTTATCATGCTCATCGCCATCCGGAACTGCCCGTACCATCATTATCTTTACATTATCTGCAATGCCATCCATTCCTAAATTATTGTTTCTTGCTGCTGCAATAATCCCTGAGCAATGTGTACCATGCATAGGAGTTCCGGCCATTACATCATTATTTCCGTAATACCTGTCATTTATATCTTGTTCATTATCCTTAACTATATCAGCCCGATAATTTTCCGGTGGGTTATTTGCTGATTCACCTTTGCGAATCTGCCCTTTAAGATCATCCAAAATATCCTGGTTGGAAATATCGTAGTTATCATTCAGCTTGGAAATATTTAGATAAATACTTGATGCTGTTTTTGCATCAATATTTTTTGATTCATACGATTTCAGGTCATTACCTGTAAATTCAGTTTTTCCAAGATCTTTCGCAATAATAGAGTCACCTCTTTCAAGCCCTGGCAGAATACGTTGCATAAACATAAGTTCTTTAGGGTCTATTCCTCCAATTACTTTACTTTTTGCCCGCAAATATTCAGATACTTCCTGCCTTTGGGCCGGTTTTAGATTATTGGTATCAGGTATGTCATCGCCATATTTAGTTTTCAGTTTCCAATAAACCCTTGCACCCTCATAAGAGTCCTGCTTTACATTGCGGCCGTCTTTTCCTCCAATAAAATTCCAGCCATATACATCATCAACATATCCATTGTGGTCATCGTCAATCCCATTGCCGGGTATTTCACCCGTGTTTTTCCATAATACAGACTTCAAATCCTCTTGTGTTGTATCAACCCCGCTATCAATAACTGCAACGATTACAGTTTTGCTATTCTTATTTTTTAAGAATTGGTAAGCTTTATCAAGGCTTATCCCATAATAACCTGTTTCAGTTTTATCAAGTTCGTGCCAGTTGTGAGGAGTTTCTTTTTTTTCAGAAGTTCCCTGGGCAAAAGTTACAAAAGGAACTGAGCCAACTATTAACCCAACAATGAAAAAATGTTTGATGTTTGTTATCATATTTTAAATTTATTTTTTTAGTATCACAAATATTTATATTTTTCTTTTATTGGCTTAACCGCTTATCAAAGATTATCGATTTTTTATGTTAATGAATTATAGCTATAACGAAAAATTAAAGAAGATAGTTTTTGAATTTGACAATTATTAAACGGTAAATTTAATACCCTGTGCTAATGGAAGCTTATCGGTATAATTAATTGTGTTGGTTTGCCGGCGCATGTACACTTTCCATGCATCACTTCCACTTTCCCTTCCGCCGCCTGTTTCTTTTTCGCCGCCAAAGGCTCCTCCAATTTCTGCTCCTGAAGTACCAATGTTCACATTTGCAATACCACAATCACTGCCTGCATGGGAAAGAAAAGATTCAGCTTCACGCATGTTCAGTGTAAAAATAGCACTGGATAAACCTTGTGGAACATCATTCTGAAGTTCTATGGCTTCTTCCAAAGATTTATATTTTATGAGATATAAGATAGGCGCAAATGTTTCGTGTTGCACTATTTCCATCTCATTAGTTACTTCGGCAATGCAGGGCTTTACATAACAACCGCTTTCGAAACCTTTGCCCATAAGAGCCCCACCATCAACTAAAAATTTGCCGCCTTGCTTTTTACATTGTTCAATTGCTTTGAGATACATTTCTACTGCATCTTTATCAATTAATGGCCCCACGTGATTTCCTTCCCTGAGTGGATCTCCAATCTTTAATTGCTTATAGGCAGTAACCAGTTTCTTCTTGAAATTATCATATACATCTTCATGTATAATTATCCTTCTTGTACTTGTGCATCTCTGGCCGGCAGTACCTGCGGCACCAAATAAACAACCGATTAATGCCATATTTAAATCCGCTTCTTTTGAAATAATGATAGCATTATTACCACCAAGTTCCAGCAAGCTTTTACCAAGTCGGCTTCCAACTGTTGCACTTACCGCCTTACCCATTCTTGTTGAGCCAGTTGCTGAAATCAAGGCAACATTTACATCTCCACACAGCCATTCGCCTATTTCCCTGCCACCCGTAACTAGATTACAAACTCCCTCGGGAACTTTATTTTCTTTAAAAACTTTTGCAATTATTTGTTGGCAGGCAACTCCACAAAGAGTTGTCTTGTCAGAAGGCTTCCATATACAAACATCTCCGCAAACCATAGCCAGCATACTGTTCCAACTCCATACAGCTACGGGAAAATTGAATGCCGAAATTATTCCAACAATACCCAGTGGATGATATTGCTCATACATGCGGTGTCCAGGCCTTTCGCTATGCATAGTAAGCCCGTATAATTGCCTCGAAAGGCCTACTGCAAAATCACAAATGTCAATCATCTCCTGAACTTCGCCTAATCCTTCCTGTAAGCTTTTACCCATTTCATAACTTACCAGCTTTCCAAGATTCATTTTATTTTCTCTGAGTTCATTTCCTATTTGCCTTACTATTTCACCCCTTTTTGGAGCAGGCCATTGCCGCCATTCCTTAAATGCTTTTTTTGCAGTTTCAATTGTAGAATCAAAGCTTTTCTTATCGCAAGCATTTACAGTAGCTATTTTTTTTCCATCAACAGGAGAGTAGCTTATGATTTTCTCGCCTGGAGATGAAATCCATTTCGTTCCGGTAGAAACTCCTTTATTATTTTCTGAAATTTTTAAATCGGTAAGAAAAGATTGCATAGTCGTTGATTGATTTTAAATATTGAGGTATGAAGTATTCACTGTCATTATTAATTGTTTCTTCAATACTGTTCATTTTCGTTTGGAAAATCTTTTGATTTTATATCTACAATATATTTTTGAACAGCCCCGGTTATTTCTTCATGAAGGTTAAGATACTGCCGCAAAAATCTCGGCTTAAATTCAGTATTAATTCCAAGCATATCATGCATAACCAAAACCTGTCCGTCGCAACCGTTACCTGCTCCTATACCAATGGTGGGTATTGATAAATTTTTTGAAACTTCTATTGCCAATGTTGCAGGAATTTTTTCAAGTACAATTCCAAAGCAGCCTGCTTCCTGTAAGAGCATTGCATCTTTCTTTAGCTTTTCTGCTTCCACTTCTTCCTTCGCTCTTACCGTGTAGGTGCCGAATTTATAAATGGATTGAGGAGTAAGGCCAAGGTGGCCCATAACAGGAACACCGGCACTTAATATTCTTTTTACTGATTCAATAATTTCTTCACCACCTTCCAGCTTTATTGCGTGTGCCCCGGTTTCTTTCATAATTCTTATGGTAGAAATAAGTGCTTCTTTACTATTGCCCTGGTAACTTCCAAAAGGAAGATCAACAACGATCAATGAACGGCTGCACCCGCGTACAACCGAAGACGCATGGTAAATCATCTGGTCAAGTGTAATAGGTAACGTGGTTTCATGGCCTGCCATTACATTACTTGCGCTGTCTCCTACAAGAATGATATCAATACCTGCACCGTCAAAAATTTTTGCAAATGAAAAATCATAAGCAGTAATCATAGAAATTCTTTCACCACCTTCTTTCATTTTCTGCAATGTATGCGTCGTAATTTTTTTTACTTCTTTAACCACTGACATGATATTATTTTTAGCGTAAGAAAAAGCGACATTGGAGATGGCTCTGCATTAGAATAAAACAAATCCTTTTGAGCTATCGCTGGAAGGCAAATATAAATATTATTTAGTCTTGCCCCAATCTCCAAAAAAAATCGGAACAGTCTTTCCACAAAAAGAAATTGACAAGACTTTTACCTGGCACTTTCTTTATGATACCGTTCACCTGGAACCTCGCTACCTTTCACTTCCTCCCATAAATGTTGTACCAGCCCATCAGCCAAACCTATTTTTGGAACGTAGATTTCTGTTGCCCCGGCCCAGCGCATTACGTTCACATATATCTGCAACGCAGGCACTATAACATCGGCCCTGTCTTCACGCATTTTGTAAATTGAAATTCTATCTTCAAGTGATACGTTACTAAGCTCTTTATAAAAATCACGCAACATATCGAGAGGAAGTGGCTTAGTATCTTTGCGCTTGCTAAGCGAATAAATTTTATTGATATTTCCACCCGAGCCGATGGCTATAACTTCTTTATGACCCCCGGTTTTTTTCTTAATATTTTCTTTCATTTCATCCCATGCCTCATCACTTACTTTGTTTTTTAGCAGCCTTATCGTGCCAATGTCGTAAGAGTCTTTAAACACAAGCTTATTATTGCTAAAAAAGGTAAGTTCAGTACTGCCTCCCCCTACGTCTATATAGAGATAAGAATGTTCTTTGTCAAGATTTTCCGCCACATGATTTTCATAAATGAATGAAGCTTCATCGCTACCTGATATGACTTCTATTTCAATTCCTGTTTCTTTTTTTACTATTGAAATTATTTCTGCTGCATTTGATGAATCCCGCATGGCAGAGGTAGCACATGCCTTTACATATTTTACTTCGTAAGCCTGCAATAAATTGAGGTAAGCCTTCATTGTATAAAGCAATAAGTTGATCTTATATTCTGAAATTTTGCCTGTTTCAAATACATCGAATCCAAGTCTTAGTGGCACCCTTATCAATGAAATTTTATTGAAAGATGGATTTTTTTTATCATCAATTATCACTTCAGAAATAAGTAATCTTGCCGCATTACTACCAATATCAATTGCCGCCAGCTTCAAGAGGAGTATAATTTTTCTTTAATAAATAATTGTATGTTTCAATTTGTGAACGGATTTTTTTATCAGTGCCATTGTCAACATATTCATTTGAAAGGTCATTGTCAAGAATCCTTGCTTTCACATTATCGCTTAACTGAATCTGGAGTATATCTTTTAATTCCTGTTGTATTTCTTTATCAAGAATAGGGCATGCCGCTTCTACGCGATGATCTAAATTTCTTACCATCCAATCGGCAGATGAAATAAAGACTCTTTCTTTACCATCGTAATGAAATATGAAAATCCTGGCATGTTCAAGATATTCATCAACTATGCTAACGGCTTTTATTCTTTTTTTAAATTTTTTATTTTCAGTCAGCATGCAGCATATTCCGCGAATAACCATTTTGATTTTTACACCGGCCTTTGCAGCATCATAAAGCTTTAATATTAATTCTTCATCACTTAAAGAATTTAATTTTAATGTAATAGAAGCGTATTTGCCTTCCCTCGCACTTTTAATTTCTCTATCTATAAATAAATGAATTTGCTTTCGCATTGAAACCGGGCTCACGAGAAGCCTGCGACAATTTTTTAATGCCTGAACATTTTTTGGATTTTCCAGGTAGTTAAACATTCTGTTAACGTCAGCCATTATGTGACGGTCACTTGTTAGCAGGCAATGATCGCTATATAACCCTGCCGTTTTTTCATTAAGATTACCAGTACTTACAAATCCATAATGAACAGTATGGTTATTTTCCCTTTTCCTGATAAGACAAAGTTTGGCATGTACTTTCAGATTGGGAACTCCTATAAAAACTTTTACCCCGGCATCTTCCAGTACTTCTTTCCATTCCAGGTTAGCTTCTTCGTCAAACCTGGCGCTTAGTTCCAGCACCACAGTTACAGATTTGCCATTACGCACCGCGTTAGTAAGCGCATTAATAATGTTGGAACGTGTAGCAAGGCGATAACAAGTTACTTTTATACTTACAACATCGGGAGCAATCGCAGCTTCTCTGAGGAGGTCGATCAATGAATCGAATGAGTGGTAGGGAAAGTTGAGAAGGATATCTCTTTTGAGAACAACATTCGTCACGCTATCTGCATTTTGCAATAGGGGATGAATAAAAGGTTTTTTTCTTGGATTTTTTACCTGGAATACTCCTTCCGGAAAATTTATAAAGTCTTTGAAATTGTGTATTCGTGCACCTGACAGGATATTGTCTTTTTCAGATAAACCAAGTCGCTTGATAAGATAATTGAGCAGCCCGCTGTCAATATCTTTGTCAAATATGAATCGCACTGGTTTTCCTTTCTTACGGTTTTTTAAACCTTTCTCTATTTTTTGAATAATAGAAGTGGATACGTCATTGTCAATATCAATTTCTGCATCCCTGGTTACTTTTATAAGGTTAGAAGAAAAAGTATCATAGCCGAAATACGAAAAAATATTTGGCAGGCAAAAACGGATAATGTCTTCCAGTAAAATGATATAATTACCCTGCTCTGTTGAGGGCAAGGTAATAAATCTTGGCAATCTTGAAGGAACTGAAACCAATGCGAATTTTTGTGGAATACTTCCATCTTTTTTTGAAAGTTTACAAGCCAGGTAAATAGATTTATCATTCAGGATTGGGAAAGCCTGAATGCTTTCTAACATGAGAGGTACGATGTTACTTCTTACTGAATCATTGAAATAAGCAAATATAAATTTCTGTTGTTCACGGTTTAGCTGTTTTTCGTTAACAAGAAAAATCTTTTGCTCTTTTAATTCCGATAATATATTTGTCCAGGTTCGGTTGAATTGGTTTTGCTGGATGGTAACTTTAAGATTTATATCTTCCAGAATTTTATCGGGAGTTTCCTCAAGATGCATATTAGCCTTAATATGGGTTCTGTTTCTAAATTCAATCATACGCCTGAGTGTTGCTACTCTTACCCTGAAAAACTCATCAAGGTTGCTTGAAAATATTCCGAGAAATTTAATTCTTTCTTTTAATGGAACCGTTTCATCACCCGCTTCCTGTAATACTCTCCCATTGAAGGCGAGCCAGCTGATATCTCTTGTAATTGTTTTACGCTTATCCATTGCTGTTATAATACTATAAATTTTTTAATTTTTCAATAATTCCTGTTGTTGAAAAACCACCCTGAAGAGGAACAACTTCTACGATACCTTTATTTTCAATTACTTCTTTAGCGCCTACAATTGTGTCAACATTATAATCACCTCCCTTCACCAGCACTTTAGGCATTACAATATTTATAAGATTTAGCGGCGTATCTTCTTCAAAAATAATTACTGCATCTACCATCAATATTGAAGCTAGTATCAGCGCCCTCGAATACTCATTATTTACCGGCCGGTCATTCCCTTTCAATCTTTTTACTGAGGCATCTGAATTTATTCCTACGATAAGAATATCTGCAAAAGAAGCAGCCTTAGTTAATACTTTTATGTGACCCTCATGTAATATATCGAAAACTCCGTTAGTAAAAGAAATGGTTTTTCCTAAAAGCTTCCAGCGGTTAAGTTGTGCAATCAACGTTTCATCAATAAATATTTTGTCGATAATTTTATTGCCTTGCTTCATTTTTTTTCCTGTTATTATAAACTAACAATCCAAAACTTATAAATCCTGCGACAATTATTATACCTGTTGTTGCACCCCACATTAACCAGCCAAAAGAAATATTGTCAATTTTATAGATGAGCAACACCTGCTGAACTGCTACGGGGAAAGCTCCTATGCCACCTGGGGCTACAATCATTGCAAGAGTCGCTAAAGATAAAACACTGAACGCCGCTTGTATACCAAGCCCTGATGTTGAAGAAAGCGCATTAAAACCAATATAAATCTGCAGCAGATACATTATCCATATAAAAATGCTATGTAAAATAAACGAGGTCCTTCTTTTTAAATACTTGATAGAGGAAAACCCTTCTTTGAGGCCAACATGAATGCCCCTAAGCCTGATTATGTGCCTGTGATCGTGATGTTTTTTAAACAGCCATTTTATGAGTTGGATAATTATATAAATGAATAAAAGTATTACTATCAATTTTGCCCAAATGGGTATCACATTTTCATGGGTCGAAATTTCTAAAATTTTCTTCTTTATAAAATTACTTACAGTTTTAACTTGAATTAAAATTGAAAACACAATAATTATAAAATAACAAAACAGGTCAAAAAATCTTTCAACGAGTATGGTTCCAATAAGTTTAGTAACAGGAATTTTTTCGTACCGGCCAAGAAGTGTACATCTCAATACTTCACCTGCTCTCGGGATAAATGTGTTGGCAAAGTATCCACATAGCGTTGAAAATAAAGTATTTGAGATAGATGGATAATATCCCATTGGCTCGATCAAAATTTTCCAGCGCATTGCCCTGCTAAGATGGCTTAGCAAAGACATAATTACTATTGGAATTAGTACTAAATAATTAGCGTTTTGCAGGGAATCATAAAACTGTATTCTCTGCAACTGCGTCATTTTGCTGAGTTGCCACCACATTAAAACAATGCCAATGCCAAGAAAAAAAATATATTTTAAAACCGAAAAAAATTTCTTATTCATAGAAGCATACAAGATAGGAAACAGATTTCATTTAGACTTTTACAATGAGGTTATCAATTAATCTTACATTATTTAAGAATGCTGCAATTAAAATTATCAGGCTTTTCTGGGATGTAAATTCTTGAATAATTTCCAGGTTTTCTGTCGTGGCCATTTCCAGGTAATCAATTTTAAAACCTAAGTTTTCGAGTTTTGCAATATTCGTGTTTCTCAATGCCTCAATTTTGCCAGGGGTTAATTCTTTTTTTATTTGCAAAAGTGACTGGTATAATTCTGAAGCGATATTTTTCTCCTCCTCCGTTAATCTCATATTACGGCTACTCATCGCCAGCCCGCTTGGTTCACGAAGGGTGGGGACGATTCTTACTTCCAGGTTTTCACCTATTGAAGTTGCCAGTTTTTTAATAATAAGGCTTTGCTGAAAATCCTTTTGCCCAAGAAATAAATGCGTTGGTTCAACGATGCTTAATAATTTTTCAACTACCATGCATACTCCCTGGAAGTGCCCGGGCCTGTATTTTCCTTCAAGAATTGTTTCAAGATAACCAATATCGAAATGCTTCTTTTTTGCAATTTCATCGGGATAAATTTCTTTCTCAAGCGGAATGAATAAGATGTCACAATCTATTTTTTCCAGGTTCAAAATGTCTGCTTCTATTGTTACAGGATAGTTTTTAAAATCTTCCGCATTATTGAATTGAACTGGATTTACATAAATACTACAAACTGTAATATCAGTTTCAATTTTAGATTTCTCAATAAGTGATATGTGCCCGGGATGTAAAGCACCCATCGTTGGTACGAAACCAATACGAAGATTATTTCGGTTGAGTTTTTTTAAATAAGAACGTAAATCTTTAGAATGCTTAAATAATATCATTGTGCTTGGAAATATCGCTCAACCTTGTGTTTAGCGTGATTTAACGAAAAAATAATTGTAACTTCGCCGCCTGTTAAAAAAAACTGATACAGCTAATTTAACTCTTCGCAAATGTCAACAAAGAAAAGAATTTTATTTATTGCAAACGAAATGTCTCCCTATCTCGAAATGACTGAATTTGCAGAAATCGTGAACAGGCTTGCAGTTAAATCAAATGAAAGTGGAATGGAAGTGCGTTGCATAATGCCACGTTTTGGTATTATAAACGAACGCAGGCATAGGTTGCATGAGGTGGTTAGGCTTTCCGGAATCAATGTTTCAATTGATGGTGACGATTATCCATTGGTAATTAAAGTTGCCTCATTGCCAAATGCAAGGCTTCAGATTTATTTTCTTGATAATGAAGATCTGTTTAAAAGAAAGACATTATTTCATGATGAAAATGAAAAATGGTTTTCCGATAATGTTATAAGAACAGTTCTGTTTTGCAAAGGGGCTTTGGAAACAGTAAAAAAATTCGGGTGGCCTCCTGATATAATTCACTGCAGCGGCTGGATGACGGGTCTTATCCCTATGTATATAAAAACTGCTTATAAAAAGGAACCTGTGTTTAGCAATTGCAAAATTATATACACCATTGGGCAGAATACTTTTAAAGAAAAGGTAGGCCCTGATTTCATAAAACTTGCAACCATTAATTCCAACGTAAAGGAAAAAGATTTTGAACCCTTTAAAGAAGGTAATAATGTTTCAATGTTTCGCGGTGGTGCAGCTTACGCAGACGCTATAACTTTTGGAGCTGAAAAAGTGGATAAAAAACTTCTCGAAGAGTTTACCAAGGTGAGAGGCAAAAAGGTTTTGAAGTATAATCCAGAGTCAGATTTAACAGACTATTTACAATTGTATGCCGACCTTGCGGACAGATAAATTTTTCCCATACATTCTATTTTTAAATTAATCTTTTTACGTGTTGAAGCGCCAATTCAAAGCTATCCTGCCGGGACTACTATTTTTATTTTTTTTTAATTGGAGCTGCACGAAGATAGATACAACAGAACTCGGTCAGGGCCTCATTCCTATTGTCGATAACATAAATACATTTGACACTACCATCGATGTTATCGGTAATAATTTTGATTCTGTTTCGTTAGAATGCGATTCAATACTTTCTACTGATTCACATGCGCTGGGCATAATAAGTAACGACCAATATTTCGGTAAGACTTCTGCAAATATTTATGCTGAATTTAAGCCGCTTACTTTCCCTTATAAAATTCCCGATACTGTAAAAATTGATTCAGTTGTACTGGTATTGCACTATTCACACACTTATGGAGATACTACGATTCCGCAAAAAGTTCAGGTCTACGGATTAATAAGTCCATTTAATCTTGATTCTGTTTATAAAACATGTAACCTTCTCCAGTTTGATAATTCAGATTTGTTTGGTGAAAAAACTTATCTCCCCAGTGATCTAAATGATTCAATACATGCTCCACGTGAAGATGCAACAAATCAATTACGTATTCCTATTAATATCTCTTTTGCAACAGCATTTCAGGCTGGCGACAGCAATGCCTTAAAAAGCGATTCAGCATTTAAACTTTATTCTAAGGGATTTGCGATAGTTGGAGACCAGGCCTTTGGTGGAAACGCACTAAATTATTTTGATATTACCAATGCCTCCTCAAGGCTATCCATTTATGCCCATTCTACTAATCCAGGCACAAAGGATACTTTGGTTTATGATTTTCCTTTCACGCAGCGTTCCGGACAGGCAAATTCAGTAGTCAGGGAAAGAGGTTCATCGGAGATTACTGATAATGTGTCTCACCCGGCCGGGGGTGACAATTTTGTTTATATCCAAACATCTCCCGGTAGTTATGCGCAGCTTACCATTCCAGGAATTACCGCTTTATCAAATCGGGTTATTCACCGTGCCGAACTTATTGCAGAGCAGGTTTATTCCACCAATTCTTTTGATAATTATTTTACCCCGCCTCAACTTCTTTATTTAGATGCAAAAGATACTTCTACTAACGGAACATATATTCCAATTCCCTGCGATTTTACTTACGTTAATCAACAACCTAATTTTAGTTACTTTGGTGGATTGCCTAAACCGGGTGTCGATTTCCAGGGAAATTCTATAACTAAATATGTTTTTAACATATCAAGGTATGTTCAAAGCATTGTTACCAGACATAGCAACAATGCCGTTTTAAGATTAAGAGCACCTTATAACATATCCAATCCTAAATCTTACATTGACAGGTGTAATCAGGTAGTTTCATCTTTTAATTTTACAATAAACAATATTGCGGAAGGAAGAGTAAAATTAAATGGAAGTAGCACCAGCCCTAAAAAGATGAGACTTCATATTGTATATTCCATTCTTTAAAAATTTATTTTCATTGAACAAAATGCAATTTTTTTCAATGACGGCGAAACCATAATTTTGCCGCTCAAAAATTAAGACAAATATGCCCTATTTATTTACTTCTGAATCAGTGAGCGAGGGACATCCTGATAAAGTCGCTGACCAGATTAGCGATGCCCTTATTGACAATTTTCTTGCCTTTGATCCTCAAAGTAAAGTTGCCTGTGAGACATTGGTAACAACAGGACAGGTTGTTCTAGCGGGTGAAGTAAAATCAAAAGCATACCTGGATGTTCAGGAAATTGCACGTGATGTAATCAGGAAAATTGGATATACAAAAAGTGAATACATGTTTGAGGCTAATTCATGCGGTATATTTTCGGCCATACATGAGCAATCCGCTGATATCAACCAGGGTGTAGACAGGCAAAAGAAAGAAGAACAGGGAGCAGGTGACCAGGGAATGATGTTTGGGTATGCGACAAACGAAACAGAAAATTACATGCCGCTTGCTCTTGATATTGCGCATAGTATTTTGATTGAACTTGCTGCGCTGCGAAGAGAGTGCAAAGAAATTAAATATTTGCGTCCTGATGCTAAAAGCCAGGTTACACTTGAATATGGAGATGATAATAAACCTCAAAGGATTGATGCAATTGTTGTATCGACTCAACATGATGATTTTGGTGATGAAGAAAAAATGTTGAAAAAAATCTCAGATGATATAAAGAAGATTTTGATTCCGCGAATGAAGAAAAAATATCCACAGTATGCGCATTTCTTCAATGATAAAATAAAATACCACATCAATCCAACAGGTAAGTTTGTGATAGGCGGCCCTCATGGAGATACAGGCCTTACCGGGAGAAAAATTATTGTAGATACTTATGGCGGAAAAGGTGCACATGGTGGCGGTGCCTTTAGCGGAAAAGATCCAAGTAAAGTGGACCGAAGTGCTGCATACGCAACAAGGCACATAGCAAAAAATCTTGTTGCTGCAGGTGTTTGTGATGAAGTATTAGTTCAGGTTTCTTATGCTATTGGTGTGGCACAACCAACAAGCATAAACGTAAATACTTATGGCACATCTAAATTAAAAATCAATGATGGATCGATTGCTGAAAAATTAAAGTCAATATTTGACATGCGCCCATACTTTATTGAACAGCGCCTTAAACTTCGCAATCCTATTTACAGTGAAACTGCTGCGTATGGGCACATGGGCCGAAAAAATGAGGTAGTAACGAAATCTTTTAAATTACCGAATGCAAAAGACAAGCAAATTAAAGTAGAATTATTTACATGGGAGAAGCTCGATTATATAGATAAGGTGAAGAAGGCTTTTGGGATATAATAAATAATTTTTTAAAATCTTTTGGAGCCCTCAATTATTGGGGGCTTTTTGTTTACGGAAAACTAATAAGGTAAATTTGAATAGTGAGATAAAACAATAAACCTTTTATTCAACAACACCGGCCAAAAAAGAATCTTTTGATTTTAGGTATTGCTTCAGTAATTGAAGCATTCAATGCTGGTCAGCAATTGGAGAGGATCTACCTGCAGACAATTATAAATTCTTCCGAAGGAGAGGATAAAAAAATGTATTCATTACTCTTTCAAACAAGGAGCGCTATGAATTATTTTGGGCCGAACCTCTCCTGACAATTTATATTTCCGCAGAAACTCTTTTTTGGAATCATGATATGAAGACACAATACCAATCTTGTACATGATGAATATACACATCCAGGCCAGGTCCACCTGGTAAGGCAGGAAACCGGTACGAGCGCTGGCAGGGTAGAGGTGATGGTTGTTGTGCCATTCACCGGCAAACAAACCGGGGCGGGCTTGATTGATGGATAGGTTCCTGCGGTCATAATCAATGCCGTCTATATGTTTTATTTCGCCCTTGCCATGGCCTGTGTAATTAAACATTCTTACGATGATCATCCAAAACATAGCTGCGCCAAACATAGCGCAGACTAGCCCGTAGCCACCAATCAAATAAAATGCGCTATACCAAAATGCCCAATTCGCAGCCCAAAGGGCGATAGAATAAAAAGGGCAGGCTATGGATCCCCACTTATTGTATTTGTCATAGCTATTGATCACTACTCCGGTGTGCCTGAGAAAATGGGCTGCTTTATTAAAATCCTTTGCTGATAAATTTTTAGCAATGCTTTGGTGGTTTACATCTGCCAGCATGCAATACATAAGGCCTGCCTGTGCATTATATGGATCTCCGGGGAGGTCTGACTTAACGTGGTGGACCTGGTGTGATACTACATACAACTCTTCGGGAAATGTTTTAATTACCAGGTTCTGAGTAATAAAACGCCAAAAAGGATGACAAAAAGTAAAAGCTTTATGTGTGCAAAAACGGTGGAACCATATCGTGCTATGAGTGCTCATGATGATCAAGCTATATAAAATGAATGCAATCAGCAACAGTATAGAAAAATAGCGGAGAATAAACACAAAGAAAAACGGGAGCATGCAAGCGGCCATTAACCAGCTCATAAGAGGGATCCAGTTTTTCCGGTTAGCGAAAACATTTACCCTGGAAAAGGCTTCAGCATACAATTGCTTTATCGAAGGCTTTATCAGCTCGCCTTTTTCATTTTTCCAGCCATATGAAGGTTGCTGAAGTACCTCATCTATAAAAGGCATATACTCAATATACGGGGAAATTAATTTAAAGGGATATATATCCTTCATTACTATGTAAATAACTACTCCTCAGCAAATTTAATTATAAACAACAGAAACCTTGAAATGGTTAATCATTTTCGGAAGTCAGATTACGGCTAATCCATCACGTTGATCCCTTAAATTTATATTCTATTTTAATAAAAGATAACATGAAGAAAAGTGTATATAAAGAGGCAAAAAAAATTGATGTGGTTGTTATTTATACATATTGTGTTCATGCAAATAAATCATAAAAAATTTAATGTCATTTAAATCGAAGGCATTTCTTGAAAACTCTGATTAATCAAGGTAAATTTGAATATGAGGCAAAATAATAAACCTTTTATTCAACAGCATCGTCCCAAAAAAAATCTTTTGGTTTCGGGTATTCATTCAGTAATTGAAGCAATGAATGCCGGTCAACAATTGGAAAGGATTTACCTGCTATCAACAATTAATTCTCCGGATGCAGATGAATTAAGAATTGTGGCAGAAAAAACCGGGACACCTGTGAACAAAGTTCCTTTTGAAAAACTAAGGAGCTTCAATATTGAGAATCACAAGGGTTGCATTGCCATAAAATCCAAAGTGCATTATCAGGAATTGCAGGAAGTGATTTCACTTGTTGTTGAAAATGGTGGAATACCTTTATTGCTTTTGCTGGATGGAATCACGGATATTAGAAATATAGGAGCCCTTGCCAGAACGGCTTACTGCTGCGGTGTTCATGCAATTGTAATTCCTGAAAAAGGAGTAGGGGCTTTGAATGAAGACGCCATAGCTACTTCAGCCGGAGCGTTAGAGCATATTTCAGTTTGCCGGGTTAAAAGCCTTCACAATGCAATAGATGAACTGCATTTGAATGGTATAAAAGTTTTTGCAAGTGAAATGAAATCAGAAGAAAATATTTTTGATATAAATTTTCTAGATCCCTGTGCGATATTATTGGGAAGTGAAGACAAGGGAATCCAGCCTTCTTTATACAAAGTTTGTGACCAGAAATTTATGGTGCCTATGAAAAACGATTTTGAATCTTTGAATGTTTCAGTAGCAGCAGGAATGATTTTGTACGAAGTAATGAAGCAGCGAATGATGAGCACTTGTCTATAAAAAGCATAGACTTAAATATACGGGGAATGTTCAGGAATGAATATCTTTCATTATTACAAGGGGAAACGTATTCAATAATTTAAAAAACAGGGCACTGTGTTAAAAAGATGGAACAAATTAAAGAATATTATACCCCAGGCTCACATAATATAATCCACCAATTTTTGGATTACCATATGCATTTTGATAATATTGATTTAAGATATTTGTACCTCCCAGTTTTATCATTGATTTGACCTTTGGAAATTTATAGTTAACCTGTGCATCTACTGTGCTAAAAGCTTTTATTGGTCCATTTGCTAACTCACCATCCCACTTAAACGCATCTTGCCAGCGCAGGGTAACATTAAATCCTGCACGTTTATTTTTACCTAAACCGGCGTTTGCAAAACCTGCATTCAATCTGTATTCAGGTGTATTAAAAAAAGATTGAAAGCCCAATGGCACATCTGTGATTACATCTGAATACATATTAAAAAATACTGAGTAACTGGCTGGTAGCTGGTAGTCAAACCCTAAACCAAACCCATGTGTTTTTACCTGGGTGCTGCTATTAACTACAGTTGAATATACCTGGCCAGTAGCAGGTTGATACAATGCATTTCTTCCAAGGAAATCCTGGTATTTTCCAAAATAAGTGTATCCATCAATCAATAATTTATTTGCGATTAATCCTTTGTATCCAACTTCAAATGATTTTGCTGTTTCAGGTTTGAATTCTTTATATATATATGGAGTGGAAGACGGTACACCATTAACCAACTCAACTACCGGATTTTTTTTGGCATTCATGTAATCCATTACCCATGGTAAACCACCTAATAAAATATAATCACCAACATTTAAGCGAATATATTTTTGTTGTGTGCTTGGGAAACGGTAAGCTGTTTGATAAGATAGTCTCAGATTATTGTCTTTTGCAATTTTGATTAATGCGGTTGCACGCGGAGTAAAATGTCCTTTAAAATCTTCGTTCTTATCGTACCTTCCAGATACAGATAAAATTAGATAATCATTTAAGAATTTTTTTGTGACTTGGGCATATACGCCGGTTTCATTAAATTTTATTGGATGTCCTGCAGTATCAATAAATAAGGTGCCCTTTGAATTCAGAATATATTTTTTTAGGTTTCCTCCAATAATAATTTCTGCAAATTTTATTTTGTTTGAAAAATTAAATTGGCCTTCTGTCATCCACAGTTGAGATTTTTCCAGGAACCGGCCACCGCCAGGTATCGGAATACTTCTAACCTGCTCAAATATCTGTTGGAATTGTGGTGAACCGGCAACAGGGCGACCCATATCTGCAAAAGCACGGGCAGCATTATGTGCATTGCCCATAGAGGCTCCACTTTGCAGAGCGGTTATAAATGCTCCCGTATATTGAGGATACCAACTACCGTTTATGTTGTTAGGATTAAAACTTGGTTTCCATGCTTCATTAAATATTCGTGAAGTAACTGTTGCGCTATATGCTTCACCTGCATCTTCCTGGGTAGTATAACTGCGAAAAAACCAATTCTTATGATTTAGCTCAAACTTATACTGTCCAATTTTAATACCTTTTAAAACATAGCGATTGTTGCCTGTGTATACAGTATTACCTGTTGCCCAATAACCCATAATTTGCGCTTCAAGGTTATCAGTAATTTTATAGTGAAGTGCCCCGGATAATTTTATATTTTTTGTTTCGGGATCAACTACATCTTTTTCATTATACCCTGTTCTTGATACAAGGATTGGATCAGGAAAAGTATTGGGAGGAAGAAATTTTCGCAAGTCAACCGATGTTTCATCACCATATACATTTACTCCGTCATAATTTGGATCAGTCTGGCGATTGCCGGGAATTATTTTACCAAAATTTCCTGATCGTTTGTAATTGCTGCTGTCATTAGCTAACCAGTCTTTTGCGCTAATAAATTGCCCTCCTATTTTAAATGCGAATTTGTTGTTGAATGCTTTTGCCCATCTGAAGGAATAATCATAAAATGCAGAAGCACTTCCTCTTTGTTTTTTATCAACATCCATAACTCCCTGTTTAGCCTGCACACTTAATCCCTGGTATTTAAAAGGGTTTTTACTATTGATTAGAACTGTTCCATTCATGCCACCCGGCCCATACAGCGCTGAAGATGCCCCGGGTAATAATTCCATACTTTCAACGTCTAATTCAGTAAGGCCGGCAAAGTTGCCTACAAAAAAATTAAGGCCTGGTGCCTGGTTATCCATGCCCTCTACAATTTGATTTACACGTGTACTTCCACTTCCGTTAAAACCTCTTGTGCTGATAGTTTTAAACGTCAGGCTCGATGTAGTGAGATCAACTCCCTTTAATGTTCCTGCATTATCATAATAAGATGTAGCAGGTGAATTCACAATGTTTTTTGCACTGGTTCTTTCAACAGATACAGGTGATTCCAGGATGCGGATAGGGATGCGGGTGGAAGAGACAACGATACCAACCTCCATTGAAGTGGCCGGAACCATAGTTATTAAAGCTTCCGGAGTGGAATTAATTTCCATTTCTCTGGGTTCATAACCTATTGAGGAAATTATAAGAACCAAAGGCAATTTTTGTTTCGTTACAATTTTAAACTTACCTTTTTCGTCAGTGTAAGTACCCTCTGGTGTTCCTTTTATCAATACAGAAACACTACTGACAGTTTCTTGTGTATCTCTACTTGTTACCTTGCCTGTAATAGTTGAGGTTTGCGCATTTGCTATTGAATAACAAAACATGGCTATGCTAATGCATATTCCCAGTAATTTTTGTTTCATCTTTTTAGATTTATAAGTGATTGTCTTGGTCATTAAAAAATTTTGTTACTTCTCTCTTAGTACAAATTCAGTATTAAATATAATTTCACTTCGAATCTACAATCATGGATACCCGGACGCTAATCGATTTTTGTTGAGATCTTTTCCATTTAAGTATTTTTTATAATCAGGGGGAATAAAAAAAAATTACATTATTTAATATTTTATTTAATAATTGGCTATTATCAATTTTTTTTGCAATTTTTACTAAACCTTTTAACACCACTGGTCATATTTACTAAAAGTTACTATGGAGTCAACAGGTGCGCAACAGGTTTTTTTTAATCATATAAGGGGATTACTCCCTCCTAATATTTCATTTGTAGATGAAATTGCAGGAGTACTGGACATTAGTAATGACAGCGCGTATCGCAGGATACGAGGAGAAAAGCCAATAGCCTTAGAGGAAATAAAAAAGCTTTGCATAAAGTATAAAATTTCTCTCGACCAGCTATTGCATCTCAATTCTGAATCTGTAGTTTTTTCGGGGAAGCTTGCCCATGCGCAAAATTTTAATTTTGAATTATACCTGCAGGATTTTCTCCGTCAACATGAAATAATTAATTCATTTGAGCAAAAAGAATTGCTGATTCTATCCAAAGATGTTCCCCTCCATCATTATTATAATTTTCCTGAGCTGGCTGCTTTTAAATATTTTTTCTGGATGAAAACTATAATGCACTATCCTGATTACAATAAAGCTGTTTTCGATCCATCCACGATGACAGAAAATTTAATGAAGACAGGTGAAAAAATACTTGCTACATATAATAAGATACCTTCTACCGAAATTTGGAATGTGGAGAATGTTAATACTACTCTACGCCAGATAGAATATTATATTGAAACAAACGTATTCGCATGTAAAGAAGATGTGTTGAAGGTCTATGATTGTCTTGAAAAATCAATTGATCATGTAGAGCTACAGGCGGAAGCTGGTTACAAGATCAATCAGCCTGGCAAAGGCACCCGGCAGGGAGCATCGCTAAATTTATATATTAACGAATTTAGTGTTGGGGATAATACGTATTTGATAATACTGAATGAAAAAAAAATGGTTTTTCTTGTGCACACATTTTTAAATTACATGAGTACAAGCGATGTTGCATTTACTGACTATACTTATGCTTATTTTCAAAATATTCTTCATAAATCTACCCTTATAAGTGTAGTTGGAGAAAAGGACCGCCGCGTATTTTTTAACAGGATTCGAACAAATATTCTTAAAAGGAAAAATTCTATATTATCCCAACATTATTAGCCATATCATCCGGAGATTTGTTATTGATTCCTGATAACTAAAGAATTTATCTTTGCAGAAGAACAAGGATAATATACAGTTAATGATTAATTCAAAAATCCATCTTATCGAATGCCCACGTGATGCCATGCAGGGATGGAAAAATTTTATTCCAACTGAAAAAAAAATAAGCTACATAAATAAATTACAGGAGGTTGGATTTGATACAATTGATTTTGGAAGTTTTGTATCACCAAAAGCAATTCCTCAAATGGCAGATACAAAGAAAGTGATTAGTCAATTGTCAACGGTCAATAATAAAACAAAACTTCTGGCGATTGTTGCGAATGTAAGAGGTGCAATGGAAGCTTCGAAATTTGAAAAAATAAGTTACCTGGGTTTTCCATTTTCTATTTCTCCTACTTTTCAATTGCGGAATACAAATAGCAGTATTGAACAATCAATGGGAACGGTAAAAGAAATAAAAGCAATTTGTAATAAAAATAAAAAAGAACCTGTTGTGTATATTTCAATGGCTTTCGGAAATCCTTATAGAGATATGTATAATGAGGAAATCGTTTTGCAATGGGTTGATAAATTAGTAGGGGAGGGAGTTAAAATTATTTCCCTGGCTGATACAGTAGGGATGGCAACCCCATTGCAAATAGCCTCTGTTGTAAAAAAAGTTATAGCAACTTTTCCAAATGTAGAGACCGGTGTACACCTTCATTCTACAAATAATTATTGGCAGCAAAAATTAGATGCAGCATTGGAAAATGGATGTACCCGCTTTGATGGCGCTTTAAAAGGAATTGGCGGTTGCCCCATGGCAAATGATGAATTAGTTGGGAATATGGATTCGGAACTGATGATTGAATATTTTAGAAATCTTGGTTACCTGGAAGATCTTAATATGGATGCCCTGGCAGAGTGCAGTAATCTTGCATCGGAAATTTTTATATAGCTTATATCATTTATGGAATTCATTTTACCTTTTCAAATTGAGCCTTCAAAGGATAAAATTTCATACACTCAAAAAATACTTTTAATAGGATCATGTTTTACTGAAGAGATAGGTAATCATTTCAAAAATTTGAAGTTTGATGTACTACAAAATCCAAATGGGATTTTATATGATCCCATAAGTATAAGTTCTGCATTAGCATCATACATAGAAAATAAACAATACACTGCTGATGATCTTTTTTTTCACGATGAACTATGGCATAGCTGGCAACACCATTCTGCGTTCTCGGGAATAGATAAAACAACGGTCCTGCAAAAAATGAATCAATCGCAAACACATGCAAATTCTTTTTTGAAGACAGCCTCATGGCTTCTAATTACTCTGGGAACCTCGTACCACTACCAATTAAAAAATAACAATGAGCCTGTTGCAAATTGCCACAAAGCCCCGGCAATTTTCTTTGATAAAAGGTTAATGAGTATTGATGATATTTATTCGAGGCTTTCCGGTGTTATTAAAAATCTCCAGCTATATAACCCGGATATGAAAATCATTTTTACTATCAGCCCGGTACGGCATGTGAGGGATGGCGTCATTGAAAATAACAGGAGCAAAGCACGATTGATTGAAACGGCACATTCAATAGTCGAGCAAAACAACCATGTTTTTTATTTCCCTGCCTATGAGTTAGTGATAGATGTATTGCGAGATTACAGGTTTTATAAAAGCGATATGGTGCATGTTAATGAGATTGCAATTAATTATGTTTTTGAATCATTTTGCAACACCTACCTGGATGAATCGGCAAAAAAATTAATTTCTGAATTAAAAGCTTTGCTTGGTGGAATGAACCACAAACCTTTTCAAAAAGAAAGTGTTGCTCATAAAATGTTTTTGAAAACGCAACTCGAAAAAGTTCGCAAAATGATGACAGCTAATCCCGGCATTGATCTTTCCGGGGAATTGAATTATTTTTCCGGTAACATTTAATGATGATTGTTTGTGTTAAACATTACGACTTCAACCGCCGCAGGCAAGCAATTCTGCACTCTTTGATCTTCAATAATTATATTACCAATATGTCGCCCACATTACACCAGGTTTTCTTTGGTACAATGTTTGAAATTACTACAGCATACTAAAAAATATTATAATGAAATTTATTAAAAATTTACTTTTTACACTTCCTTTAGTAGCAATAATTGGAATAGGTTGCAATACAACAAAATCACAAAAAGGTGCTGCCATTGGAGGAACAGCCGGAGCAATAGGCGGTGCTATCATTGGAAAAGCTGTAGGTAATAAAACTTTGGGAACTATTTTAGGGGCAGTAATTGGTGGTTCTGCCGGAGCGGTTATCGGGCGTAATATGGATAAGCAGGCTGAAGAAATAAAAAATGATATTCCTGGAGCAAAAGTAGAAAGGGTCGAAGAGGGGATTAAAGTTGAGTTTAATGAAAAAATACTTTTTGCGTTCTCCAGTTCTGATTTGGGAGATGCCGCTAAAATTAACTTGAATAAACTGGTAAACGTACTTAATAAATATCCTAATACTAATATTGAAGTGCAAGGCCATACTGACCCAAGGGGGAGTGATGAATATAATATGGGCTTATCTGAAAGGAGAGCCGGTACCGTTGCGGACTACCTGAAGGCGCAGGGAATTTCTGCGTCACGTGTTACAACAAGAGGTTATGGAGAATCAGCACCCGCCTATCCAAATGATACTGACGAGGGCATGGCTCAAAACCGCAGAGTTGAATTTCTTATCACTGCCAATGACCAGATGAAAGAAGATGCGAAGAAAGAAGCGAATAAATAAAATTCTTAGAGAAATATTTCTTTAAATAAATATTTTACTAAATGCCGTTGACTTAAGTTAACGGCATTTACATTTATAATGCCGTTATTTCGTCCTCAAAATGGATTGAATACTTTTCAAGTTCTTCAAGTACCGGCTCGTATATTTCGGGAAGCACGGGAATGTGCAATCCTGATAATTCTATCTTTCCTTCCATTAATAATTTTGCGGCTATTCCTAAGGGTAAACCTACGGTTTTAGCCATTGCTGTATGCACCTGGTCGGTGCCTTTTACAATTAAGCTACTTGCCATCATTTTGTCCTTTCCGGCAATTGTATACCAAACTTCGTGAAGCATTACAATCATATCTTTTTCATGAGAATGTATGGCAAGTTTTGTTTCCAAGAGGTGCTGTAAGATTTGTGCAGAAGATGTAAATTTAAAATCAATCGGCATTTCACTTTGCATACCAAGGAAGCTGATCTGCTGAGAAAATTCATCGTCAAAATCGTTATCATTATTGCCGGTGATGGAACCCTTCACTTTTTTATTAAACCACTCCCCATAAGTTTTGCAATCTTTTATTTCTTCGTAATCAATGAGAGATGTAAAACCCATGTTTACTATTTTATTCCATCCCCGGCAGAATGAAGAAAACCTTAATGTCGTCCTTACAAAAGTCTCAATACATTCCAGCCCATATTTATCAATGTATGAAAGTGAATCACGGTTTGGATACCATGCTAAAGTAAAGAGGCCGGGGATATAGACTTCACTACAATTACTAAACACTTTGTGATAAGGAACCTCTAACGTCTCACGGTTACTTCGATAAATAGCACCAGATGATCCGGCCATTACGATATTCCCTGGGTTCCATGTCACTTTGTAATGCCACGGGTTATCATCATTTTCCGGGGCTACCAGGCCTCCACAATGAGACTTAAAAGAAGTAATTTTCCCTCCTTCTTTTTTTATCTTGTGAATTATTTTCATGGCACTCATATGATCAATTCCAGGATCAAGCCCCATCTCACATAAAAAAAGAAGGTTTTTTCTTTTAATCTCTTCTTCAAGAGCCTTGATTGGCTCATCAATATATGATGCTGTCAAAAGATGTTTTGAATAAACAAGACAATCCTGTGCAACTAAAAAATGTAAATGAGGGGGAAGCATAGAAATTACAATATCAGCCTGCTGTACCAGTGATTTTCTCGCGGCTTCATTACTTACATCTGCTGAAATTGCTTTCGCATTCTTGCTTCCTTTGATTTTTGATTGCGCTAATACAAGGTCTGCATCACATATCAGGAGCTTCCAGTTTTTTTCGCCACAACAATTACTTAAATATTCTATGAGCCACGTGGCAGATTTGCCCGCTCCAAAAATTAAAATAGAATTCATTTACAAATTTTTTATTCCGGAAATCTTTATTCTTTTGCAACCTAACAGAAAAATATTACATCATAATTTTGGCAACAAAGAAAAGAATAATAAACTGACTTTTATCTTTTTGAAACCAGGTTTTATATATCAATTTTCTTTTCCACATACTTCGAAAATATGGTAATAAAAATCGCATTGATTATTCTGTTTTATTAAGGAAAACAGCCTCGAAAAAAGTATATTTGCAGATAGTAAAAAATTATGGAAAATACTGTAGATCAATCGTCTGAAAATGGCCGCGGAAGGGGTAGAATAATTCCCGTAAATATTGAAGAACAAATGAAATCTGCATACATTGATTATTCAATGAGTGTGATTGTTGGGAGAGCATTACCCGATGCCAGGGATGGCCTTAAACCTGTTCACCGGCGAATTCTTTACGGCATGTACGAGATGGGAAATTTTTACAACCGGCCTTATAAAAAATCAGCCCGTATTGTCGGTGACGTGATGGGTAAATACCATCCACATGGCGATGCCTCAATTTATGATACTATGGTACGAATGGCTCAGGACTGGAGTATGCGCTATACCTTGGTTGACGGCCAGGGTAATTTTGGAAGCCAGGATGGCGACAGTCCCGCAGCAATGCGATACACTGAGGTACGTCTTGAAAGAATCGCGGAAACTATGCTTGACGATATCGAAAAAGATACCATAGATTTTCAGCTTAACTATGATGATTCTACCAAAGAGCCTACTGTATTACCCACACGTATACCCCAGTTATTATTGAATGGCTCAAGCGGCATTGCAGTAGGAATGGCCACCAATATGCTTCCTCATAACTTAACTGAAATTATAGATGGATGTGTTGCTTATATTGATAATAAAGATATTACCATAGATGATCTTATAAAGATTGTAAAAGCTCCGGATTTCCCAACCGGCGGTATTATACATGGTTACGAAGGAGTAAAAGCAGGTTTACATACAGGCAGGGGAAGAGTCGTATTGAGAGGAAAGGTAGTGGTAGAGACAGGGAAAAATGGCCGTGAAAAAATAATTATTACCGAGGTTCCTTACCAGGTAAACAGGGATGCGCTTACTGAAAAAATCGGGCATCTTATTAATGATAAAGTAATCGATGGCGTTTCTGATGTAAATAATGAGAGCAATAATAAAGAAGGTACCCGCATTGTTGTCGAGCTGAAAAAAGATGCAATAGCACAGGTTGTAATTAATCATTTATATAAGCACAGCGAGTTACAAACTTCATTCGGTATTAATAATGTCGCACTGGTAAAAGGCCGGCCGAAAATTTTAAATATAAAAGACCTTATCCGGGAGTTTGTTGAGTTCCGCCATGAAGTTATTATAAGAAGAACAAAATTTGAATTAAGAAAGGCAGAAGAGAGGGCTCATATTTTAGAAGGCTATCTTATTGCATTGGATCATCTTGATGAAGTGATTAGCATCATCAGAAACTCTTCAACACCTGACATTGCGAAAGAGGCACTAATGCAACGCTTCAAAGCTGATGAATCACGCTCTTATGATATGTCTGAAATACAGGCAAAAGCGATTCTTGAGTTAAGGCTGCAACGCCTTACCGGAATGGAGCGTGATAAGATTAAAGATGAACATACAGAAATAATGAAGCTAATCACTCATTTAAAAGAGGTACTAGCTAACGAAGGGATGCGTTTCCAGATTATCAAAGATGAACTTGCAGAAATAAAACAAAGATTTGGTGATGCACGCAAAACCGAAATCACTTACCTCGCAGATGAAATAAGCATGCAGGATCTTATTGAGGAGGAAGATGTAGTGGTTACTATTTCAAACCTGGGATATATTAAAAGAACTTCGGCTACTGAATACCGTCAGCAGCGCCGTGGTGGAAGAGGCGCAAAAGGCAGCAGTACCCGGCAGGAAGATTATATAGAGCATCTTTTTGTAGCATCCACACACCATACACTTCTATTTTTTACTGAAAAAGGGAAATGTTTTTGGCTAAAAGTTTACGAGATTACAGAAGGAGATAAGCAAAGCAAAGGCAGGGCATTACAGAACCTTATGCAAATTCCGCCGGATGATAGAGTGAGGGCAATCATTGACATCAAGGATTTACAGGATGAAGAATATATCAATAACAATTATATTGTTTTGTGTACAAGAAAGGGAATTATAAAAAAGTCCCGCATAGCCGATTTCTCAAGGCCAAGGCAAAATGGAGTAAATGCCATTACAATAAATGAGGGAGATCAGCTATTGGAAGCTTGCCTTACTGATGGAACCAAGCAAATAATGATGGCCGTAAAAGGGGGGAGGGCTATCCGTTTTCCTGAAGCTAAAGTGAGGCCTACAGGAAGGGGCGCCATCGGTGTATCAGGTATATCGGTGGATGAAGATACTGATGAAGTGGTTGGTATGATTTGTGTTAATAGTGATGATCCGGATGTGAGTGTCCTCGTGGTAAGCGCCAAAGGTTTTGGTAAAAGAACGGCGGTTGAAGAATACAGGATTACTAACAGAGGAGGTAAAGGTGTAAAGACCATAAATGTAACTAACAAAACCGGTTCGCTTATCGGGCTTTTATGTGTGAATGAAAAAGAGGACCTTATGATCACCTGCAAATCCGGCGTTACGATTCGTACTTCCATTGCAAACATTCGTGAAGCAGGCAGGGCAACCCAGGGCGTAAAATTAATTAAGCTTGATGAAGGAGATGAAATAGCTGCCATCACAAAATTAACTGAACATGAGGACGAGGGAGATCTTGAAAAAATTCCCGAAGCAGGTGAACGTTCTTTAGAAGTTGAAGACACATTACCTGGTGATGATACGAATGAAGATAAAAATGAAAATTTAAATGATTCCCCTAATGATATTGAAAATCAATAAACACAAACAAATGAAAAAAATAATCATTTCTTTATTACTTACGTGTTTTATATCCTTTGCCTTTGCTCAGGATATGAAAAAAGCACAAAAATATTTGGCTGACAAACAATTGGATAAAGCCAAGACAGAGATTGATGCACTGGTTGCAAAAGAGCCTTCAAGTGGGGAAGCGAATTATTTGAAAGCAAAAATTTATGAAGAGATTGATACATCAAAACAATTTAAAGCCCTTGTAACCGGCAATGCGCTTGACGAAGCATTTACATCGGTAAAAAAAGTTTTGGATGATTCTACAAATGTAAAAGCTACCCTTATGATTGCGCAGGATAAATACGCCGGGCTTATTAATTTATATAGTGGGTATTATGGGCAGGCAGCTCAATCTTTTAATGATGCGGCCGCATCCGGGAATAAAGCTGGTTACGAGGATGCCATGAATAAATTTATGAAAGCAAATGAGGTAGGAAAATATATTGGTAAGAAGAATATTGCTAAAATACCGGATATTGATACCACGCTTGTTTTAAATATTGGTAAGGCAGCGCTTAATGCAAAAAAGGATGATATAGCGATGGCCTATTTTACAAAGCTTGCGAGTGCTAATATTAACGGTACTTCTGATGGCAATAATGCAGGTTTCCAGATCCCCTATCAATGGCTCACTTTACACTACAAGGAGGCCAAAGACGAGCCCAATATGATGAAATACTCAGATCTTGGAAAAAAACTTTTTCCTACCGAAGATTATTTTACCCTCGTTGAAATGGATTATTACAGGGAGAAAAAGAACCAACCTGCTTTGTTTGCAAAATATGATGAGTTGGTTGGCAAACATCCTGATAGCCTCTCGTACCATTTCAATTATGCCAACGACATATTTGGTTACCTGTACAACAGTGACCAAGGAGTAGTCGTAACCAATAAAGAAGCCTTGATAAAAACATTAGGAGGGCAGGTAGAATCTGCTTACAAAATAAATCCTAATGATGTTAACAATAACTGGCTGTATGCTCAATATTTTTATAACCTGGGAATTGAAACAAGAGATTCAGCTAATAAAGTAAAAGGGCCTAAGCCTGAAGATGTAAAAAGGAAAGCTGATTTAAATGCAGAATCAAAAGTCAATTTTAATAAAGCAGTTCCTTATGGTGAAAAAGCATTGGCCACTTTGGAAGCTGATCACAAGAAATCAGACAAATCCCGGTATAAATCTATAACTGACCTGATGCAAAAAATTTATCAAAGTATGAATCAAAATGATAAGGTGAAAGCTTACCAAGAGAAGTATGACACGGCTGATGCTAAGTTTGCGAATTAATTATTTTAATAAATAACAATTGAGAATAAGGCCCGGATGTTGAATCCGGGTTTTTTATTTGTGTCTGAAAAATCTTATCAGGAGGGGAAAAATTTTAAGTTTTCATTACTAAGAGGCGTAAAATCTATTTAACATAATATAAATTATAAGACAAAGGGTTTAAATAGATTAGTTGATAATTAATTTAAAAGAATCAACAAAAGAAATCACCGACTTTTCAAATTCAACTTCGCCACCAAACAAAAATCTATGCCGCATAGGAATTATAAAAATGGGAAGATGCTTTAGCTCGCTTTCATATTTTGCCAGGCGAACTCCGTCTTTTTCGGTAGTAAGAATTATCTTATTCGGAAATTCAATCTGTGAAAATTGATTTTTTATTTCCTGCAAATCATCAACTGTAAAGATGTGATGATCTTTAAAAAAAAGTGTTTCGTATGATGCTGAATAGGTAGTCAAAATTTCCTGCAAAGGTTTGGGATTCGCTACGCCGCAAACAAGTAACACATGTGTTTCTGGCTCCAGGAATTTTGTTTGCTTGGTGAAAAGATGGTAAGGGCTGCTGTATTCAATTTTAGTAAAATAAATTTTCTGACCTGGTAACGGGTTCAGTTCTTCTATTATTTTTTCTTTTTCTTCGTCGTTTAAATGTGATTTGCATTTTGTTACAATGATCATGTGAGCCCTGTTGCTGCTGCTTTTTATATCCCGAAGATCGCCTGAGGGCAACATAAAATCCCTAGTGTAAAGATTCTGGTAATCTGTAAGAAGAATATTCAATCCAGCCTTTACTCCCCTGTGTTGAAAACCATCGTCCAGGATGATCACTTCTGTTGCAGGCCTTGCATGCAGCAACTGTGGAATGCCAACCACTCTTTCTTCAGCAACGGCAACCGTTACGTTTGGAAATTTTTTATGAAGCTGCATTGGCTCATCTCCTATATCGATTGCTGTCGTAGTTTCTTCTGCTATGGCAAAGCCTGTGGTTTTTCTTTTATAGCCCCTGCTTAACGTGGCTACCATATAATTGTGCTCAAGCAATCTTACCAGGTATTCTGTCATGGGCGTTTTACCGGTGCCTCCTACCGCCAGGTTGCCAACGCATATCAATGGAAAATTGAAAGATGCAGACCTTAAAATATTTTTATCGAATAGCTTGTTTCGAAGCCAGATAATAAATCCATAAATAATTGACAGTGGAAATAATATATAACGAAAACTTTTTAGCATTTTGGAATAAACAGGAATGAAATTGAAATACGAAAAAGCTATTAGAAATTATAAATACCCTCCGGGGTAACACAGTAATTTAAAGGTATATCAAATTGATTTATATCCCCGATTTCTTCCTCTGCTTCAAAAAAGCTAAGCCCTATTTTTAATACATCTGTGCTGCATTCAGAAAGAAACTTATCGTAATAACCTTTACCATATCCAACCCGGTGGCCCTTTTTATCGAAGGCAAGTAAAGGAACCAGGATAAGCTCGATCTCTGCTGAAGAAATTTTATTACCACTTGTTGGTTCCGCAATTCCAAAGAAATTATCTATCATTTCAATGCCATCTTCAAAATGAAAATGCTCGAGGTTCCCGGATGTAATATCAATCCTGGGAACTGCTACTTTTATTCCAGGATTTTTGAATTGTAAAAATTCTATGAGCTGAAAAGTTTCAACCTCTCCAAGTTTTTGAGAGGCTATATAAGTATGTATGCAGGATAAAAAAGGTAAATTAATTTTTTGAAAATTAATAAGTATCAGGTCGGTTCCCCTTTCTATTTCCCTGCCGGAAAGGTTTTTTCTTTTTTCTTTATATATTTTTCTTAACGCTGGTTTTGTCATAAAAACTTTTGCAGTTTGGGAAGCAATTCTTCAGCCTCAGCCTTTATGATTTCTTTGGTAATAAATGGTAAATGCTTAACAGAGGCAATTACAGGATAACCGCTCCAGGCAGCTATTTGCTGCTCATACGTCATATAATTTTCAGTAAATATCCAGCCGGCAACTTTTATTTTTTCCTTTTTCAATACTGCGGCGGTAAGTAAAGAATGGTTGATACTACCCAGTTCATTTTTACTTACAATAATTACCAGCGCTTTCATTTTTTTTATGAGATCAACCACAAAATTATTTTTATTTAACGGCACCAACAATCCACCGGCTCCTTCAATAACTAATTGATTTTTTGTTTTTGGTATTTGAGCAAGTATTTTTTTTATTTTTATTTTTATATTTTCCTGGCCTGCTGAAATGTGTGGCGATGCAGGTAATGCCAGGCGATATAATTCAGGATGAATAATGGATTTCGCATTGGAAATTAATTCCTGAACAGTTAGCGAATCTGTTCCGTCTTCATACCCTGCCTGTACGGGTTTCCAATAATCAGCGTGTAGCGCTTCGGTGATGATTGCCGATACAAGGGTTTTACCAACTTGTGTACCTGTGCCTGTAATAAAAATTGGTTTCACTTAATCTTATTTATAAAAATAGAAAATACAGTTGTTCCATAATTTCTCATGGATTTGAACATGGCATCTTTTTCATAATTATTAGCTGGGGTATGTTCCAGTATGAACCACCCGTTTTCATTCAACAGTTTTTTTCCGCTTACTATACGGGGAAGATCATCAATTGCCTGCAATGCATATGGTGGCCCTGCAAAAATGAAATCATATTTATCCACCGTATTTTCCAGGAAACGAAATACATCCATTTTTATGACTTTGCAATTTTCAATATTAAGTTCTTTTACTTTTTGTTTAATAAAGTCATACATTTTAGCATCTTTCTCAACAACCGTAAGGTCACCAGCTCCCCTGGAAGCAAGTTCATAAGTTATGCTACCGGTACCTCCAAAAATATCAAGCGTTTTTAAACCTGTGATAGAAATATTATTTTCGATTATATTAAACAAACCTTCTTTAGCAACATCAGTTGTAGGGCGGGTATACGGCATTTTTGCAGGCGGATTAATTTTACGGCCTCCATATTTCCCGGTAATTATTCGCATGAATCAACGGCAAAAAAATGACTAAAAAAGTGAGCAGGATATTTATTCATTTCTTCGGAGAAATTAATTTCTTTAGTAAGCTTTGGAAAGCTTACCTGATCAAAGTATTTATAGATCTCTTTGTAAAGAGCTGAATCTTTTTCAATGAGTCCGCTTACTTCCACAGGTATTTTTTCTATTTCAAATCGTCTGCAAATATTTAATAAAGTGTAGGAAACGTCTTCTGCAGTTTTATAATGAAAGCTGTTTATTAAAAGAATTTTTCCATCTTTTTCTACACTCAATACAATCTTTTGCGGATAAAATGTTACTGAAAGCCTGTTGCTATTTGCTGATAAATTATTCATGAGAAATGAATATTGGTGCAGAGCCTCGCAAGACGGAAATTTATTATGTATCTCCCGGCTAATTTCTGAAGAAATACGATAGCAGTTATAAACTTTGCTTTTTAAAAGCACATCTGTAAGGATAGCATCATTGTCAGTAAAATCTCCATGAACCATATTTAATACCGCTGCATTGTTGCGGGAATTATAGAGGGAAAAAGGTATTAATACACTTTCGGGAAAAGAATATATGACTTGTACTTTCTTATAATTTTCCGAGAGCGATCCCGTTTGCTCAAAAATTTTACGAAGTGCCTGGGCATAATTCCCGCCAATAATATTATTAAAATGATATACGCCTGATCCAATAAAAATTTTGGCTCCGCAATCCTTAATAAGGTAAGAAAATCCTTCGTTGCTTATTTCACATACAAGTTCACATCTATCGGCAACAATGTAGTCAGGGATTATTTCAAATACTGCTTTCAATACATATTTATTTATTCATTTCTATTGTCGCAATAATAGAATATTTTTCTGAGTCTTTCGACTGTAAATTCAATTCATTTGTTGTGATCAAAAGTGATTATTTTTTCTTAAACGTTTTCCTCTTATGATTGGAGCAAGTGATTTTTTTTTCATTAGCTTTGCCAGCCAAAAATATAGAAATGAGTAACAGGACATTTACAATGATAAAGCCCGACGCTACCGAAAAAGGCCATACAGGTGCTATCCTCCAAAAAATAGTTGGCGCAGGTTTTCGTATTGTTGCAATGAAAATGACGCATCTTTCAACTCTTAAAGCAGGTGAATTTTACGAAGTACATAAAGAGCGCCCTTTTTATGGAGAATTAGTTGAGTTTATGAGCCGCGGGCCTATTACCGCAGCAATACTTGAAAAAGAAAATGCCGTAGAGGATTTTAGAAAATTAATAGGCGCTACCAATCCGGCCCAGGCCGAAGAAGGAACTATCAGGAAATTATTTGCTGCTTCAATTGGTGAGAATGCAATACATGGAAGTGATAGTGATGAAAATGCCAAAATTGAAGGAGACTTTTTCTTTAGCAAGCTTGAGCAGTTTTAAACAGCTTTATATTTTTGTAAAGAGCTAATTTTATTGATTTATCAATGGCTGCACTTTATAGCCTTCTTTTCTCAAAAGGTTGATTATACCATAATCTCCGGTAAGATGCCCCGCCCCTACGGCTACAAATACGCTTTCTTCTTTCATTATTTTTTTTAATTTAGATACCCAATTAGTGTTTCGGTTTTTGAGTAAAAGATCTTCATACTTGTCAGAACCAAATTCACTTTTTGAAATCATGTTTTGCATAGAATCAAGATTTTGATTTTTATACAAACTAACCATATCATCAAATTCTTTTTTATATACAGAGAAGCTGTCGATATTTTTCAAGAGTTCTTTAGCCTGCCATTCGTATGGTATGCTATCAAAAACCGATGCCTGGAACTGAATGGTCTCCAGCCCACGTATTTCTTTTTTATTTTCTTTGGCTATTTTTAAAAGTTCCTCCTCCACTCCTGCAGGTGATGAGCAATTCATCATTCTGGGATATAATAAAGCAACTAAAAAATAAGGCTTTGCTTTTTGAAAAAGCATCATAGGAGTATGCAGTGTATCATTAAAATATTTTTGTAAACGAAGGTATTCTCCGGCTGAATATAAGTCCTCCAGCTTTTTGCCATTTTTCATATTCATGAAAAGCATACCACCTAGTATGGTTGAGGGATCGTCCATATCAAGTTCCATATATATTTCATTGCTTGATTTTATGCCCTGCAGTAGTTGGGTACCAAAATGAATATCCTCTTTACACAGTAAATGAAACGTGCCGAAGAGGAAACTGGGCTTGCTAAGGCCGTTCCCGCTTACTTCCCAAAGAAGTGTGTTGTTATCTTTTTGTACTGTGAAAGACTGTTGAGGTTGCGCTTTGCAGGCAGCAAAACAACAACAAAATAAAAATTCGGCTATCATCCATTTCATAAACAAAAAGGCTTTAAGTAAAAATAAGATAAAACAGTAGTTGAATACGATTTTACCTACATTAGCGTTACCATTAACTGACTTATACATTATGAGATTACACACCTTAACGATTCTTTTATTGCTGAATTCTATAGCAATTTTTGCTCAAAAAGATATCCCTTCGTTTGGCAAAATTGACAAAGCCGATCTTCTTTTACAGGATTGCGAATTTGATAAAGATGCCGAGGCTTACAAGCTTCTTGATTATGGAGATGTTCACTATGTACGAGGCAAGGATTTATTTAAAATAGAAACCGAAAGAAGAATTCGTATTAAAATTTTAAAAGACAAAGGTCTTGACAATGCTAATATTAAACTTAGATACTATAGCAAGAATAATTATGAAACTATTAATGATATTACAGCAGTTACTTACAATCTTGATAATGCCGGAAATGTTGTAACGACTAAACTGGATAAAAGCGCTATCTATAGAAAACCTATTGATAATACAAGCTCTCAGGTAATATTTACAATGCCTGATGTAAAAGTTGGCAGTGTAATCGAATATAAATATACTGATGGCAGGGAATCTGTAGCAAATCTTGCGGACTGGTATTTTCAGGATGACATCCCTACGAGAATAAGTGTTTATAAAATAATGGTTCCGGAAATTTTCAAATTTGTGAATCAGGTAATGGCATATCAGAAAGTAGAACAATTAAAAAGTACCCATCGGGAAAGTATTCCTACTAACCAAGGGGTGATTTCATTTAATTCTGAAGAAAAAATTTATATCGTGAGAAATGTTCCAGCTCTCAGTGACGAACCATATATGAGCGCTGCTAAAGATTATTTGCAAAGAGTGATTTTCCAATTATCACAAATTGTTTATAGCAGTGGTGAGGTTGAAGAAATAATGTCAACATGGCCAAAGCTTACACAGGAATTATTAGAAGATGAAGACTTTGGCATTCAGCTTAAAAAAAATATTCCTCATACAAAGGGGCTTGATGATTCATTGAGGCTGGAAAAAAACGAATACCAAAAAATGATATTAATACATAATTATGTTCGCCGTAATATGAATTGGAATGGTTCGGAAAGCATTTATACTGAGAACGGAATAAAATCTGCCTGGGATAAAAAATCAGGCAATAGCGGGGAAATTAATTTGATTCTTATTAATATGCTGAAGGATGCGGGATTAAATGCTTATCCTTTATTGGTGAGCACTAAAGATAACGGCCTTGTAAATACTTTTTACCCTTTTTTACGCCAGTTCAATAAGACTCTTGCCTGCGTATTTATAGGAGATAAAAGGTATGTGCTTGATGGCGGTGATAAGTACAATCCTGCATGGCTTATTCCATATGATGTAATAAATAACGATGCATTCATTGTGGATAAGGAAAAAGGTGGGTGGATATACCTTAATGATGAAAAAGACATTTATCAGAATGCTGTTTTTATCTACTCAGAAATTTCACCTGAAGGTATTATGAAAGGAGAAGCGACTGTAACAAGTGGAGGCTATTGTAAAAATCAGCGTTTAAAGACATGGAAAGAGGACAAGACTTCTTATAAAGATTATTTTTCGAAGTCATTTACGGGAATGAAAATCGAAGATATCGAAGTGCGTAACGAAGATATTGATACGATGCCACTGGAGCAAAAAGTAAAATTTTCAATGCCATTGAATGCCTCCGGTGATTACCAGTATTTTTCAATTAATTTATTCCAGGGATTGGAAAAAAATCCTTTTATAGCTGAAGAGCGCTACACTGATATAGACTATGGTTACAACCAATCTTATAAAGTAGTCGCTAAAATTTTCATACCAGATGGTTATGAATTTGAGGAACTTCCTAAAAATGTGAAGATGATAATGCCAGACACCAGCATTGTATTAACACGATTAATGCAGGCAGATAGTAATTCTATAGATTTAAAGTTGACTGTAGATTTTTTAAAGCCACTTTACGCAGCCAATATGTACCCGTATTTCCAGGAATTTTATAAAAAACTTTTTGCAACCCTTAACGAACAGGTTGTAATAAAAAAGAGAAAAGCTAAATCCTGATGATGAAAATTTTGATTGCTACAATAGCTAATCTTATTACAATAAATATATTTTGCCAAAGTAATATATTAGATGCTTCTACGCTTGCAGCAGCATTAAAGATAAATGCACATAGCGTAAAAAGAGATGAGAAAATAAATTTTGAAGTTAAAGATATAGACGAAGCAAAACTTTCAGTACACCAGGTCATCACTGTGTTGGATGCGGAAGGTGAAGATGTACTTTTTTTTAATGAATATTCTACAGCTTTTCAAAAATTAATTGAGGCAGAAATAAAAGTATACGATGCTAATGGCAGATTTGTAAATAAATACAAGATGAAGGAAATGCATGCTCAGGCGTTAGATGGCGGCCTTGTAGAAGATGGTAAAGTTTATTATTTCAGGGTTGCGGCTCCCTCCTATCCTGTGACTGTACAGTATGATTATGAAATAAAATATAAGGGCACCCTAAATTATCCTGATTATAATATTGCATCTCCTGGTGAGTCAGTAGAGTATTCAATTTATACTGCCAGTGTTCCTGCAGGAATAGATTTAAGATTTAAAGCAAAAAATATAAACCTTTCACCTGTAACAAACTCAGCGGGTTCAAATAAGTTTTATAACTGGGAAGTAAAAAACTTTTCGGCAATTGTAAGAGAAGAAGGCACTTCAAATAGAGGAAGCATGTATCCTCAAATAATGATAGCTCCCAATAAATTCTCAATGAATGGTTATGAAGGAGATCTAACAAGCTGGAAGAATTTTGGCCTTTGGGATTTCAACCTTATAAAAGAAACTACAACCCTTTCAGATGAAACAAAAAAATTTCTGCACCAAATGGTTCAGGGAGCAGTTAGTGATAAAGAAAAAATTAAAATTATTTATAAATATCTGCAACAAAATTTCAGGTATGTAAGCATTCAATTGGGCATTGGAAGTTACAAACCCTTTGCTGCGGCTTTTGTAAACGACAAAAAGTATGGCGATTGCAAAGCGCTCAGTAATTACACGCAGGCATGCTTAACCGCTATTGGTATTACCAGTTACACAGCATTGATCAATGCTGAATATAACACGGAACCCGTTGATCCTTCATTTCCTCATAATAATTTTAATCATGTGATTCTTTGTGTGCCAAAAGGAAATGACACTACGTGGCTTGAATGCACCAGCAATACAAATGACTTTGGTATCCTGGGTAGTTTTACTGAAAACAGGAATGCTTTATTGATTACACCTGAAGGCGGTGTGCTTGTGGCAACTCCTAAAAGTAAACCATCAGAAAACACTTTCTCTGCTACAACAAAGATCATACTAAGTGAAGATGCTTCAGGTGAAAGCACAAGTCAAATAAAAACTTCAGGTGAGTATAAACAGGACTTGATGCAATATGTAAATGAAAAGAAAGATGAACAAAGAAAATATCTTATAAATAATCTTGGTTTTGTTCAGCCTGATGGTTATGAGTTAATTAGTGATAAAAAATTGGATTCTTCAGCAATCTCATTTAAATTATCTATTGATAAAGTGCCTGATTTTATAGCAGGCAGTAAAATGTTTTTACATCCCCGGATTTATAAAATGTGGAACCTTCGGCTTCCTGATGACGATAAGCGTACGATGCCATTTTATTTCGAATGCCCATTCATAAAAGTGGATACAACTATTTACCAACTCCCTGAAAATTACACGGTTGAAAATCTTCCTAAGGCCAGAGATAATAAATTTGAATATGGATCTTTCAAGTCAAACTATTCTTACGATGAAAAAGCCAATACGGTTACAACAACAGCAGTACTCACTCTTGATCAGCATTTAATTCCTGCCGATAAATTTACAGCTACAAGAAAATTCTTTGGAAATGTAATTGACGAATACACTGAAAAAATTATAATCAAAAAAAAGTAGCTACCTCATATTTCTTTTCCATATAAATATGGGCGTAAGAAACTTGCTGTAAGAGCGGCAATACCAGCCACCAGCGCTCCAATTAATGCAGTAGAAAGTATAAGCAGGAATGTATTGTCACTCTTAAAAATTAATAGCGCAACTCTGTGAGCGAGTATGTCATTATTATTACTGCTGATCCAAAAACTCATAATTCCCCATAATAAAAACAATGCTGTGAAGCCGGAGAAAAAAGATACAAGAGGAGTTTGCCTTAAGAATACCGAAACTAAAAAAGCAACAATGGCTATACTCCACCACGGGAAATAAAGGCATGCACAAAAGCTTAAAAGTATGATGAGTATAATGGAAATTAAAAATTTCATAACAGGAGAATGATTATTAATTTATTGATTATTTATAGCTTAAATTATTATGAAAATTTTTTTACCCGTTATGAGAGAAACTCATTTTCCATTTTATTCTTTTATCATTTATTTCATTTGCCTTCATTACCCAAAGAAGATTGTACTCGCCCTTTACCCAGGTATTAATAAAATTATCATAAAATCTGCTGCCTGGATTACCGCTTTGGCCACCAGGATATACTCCCCAGGCCTGCGTTTGGGGCGTTAAGCTTATAGTCATACGCCAGCTCGGCCCATGATCTGTTTTAGTTGCATTTATGCTATGAGTACCCCCGCCAATAGGTAAGTGCAACCTGCTAAAAGCGTTTATTCTACCAAGGTGTTCTACTTTGGTATTCTTATATTTACCCCATGCCAGTCTTCCTCTTACATCCGCATTTTTTATTGCTATAACGGCATTTTTAAACGCAGAGGTTACTACATCAACTAACGTTTCAACCTGCGGTGTATTTATGTCGTCAATAAATTTAAAGGAGGAATCTCTTATAATATTTTCAAGCAAAGTGCTTTCATGAGGTAACATAACAGTATCACCAGATTTAATTAATTCATCTCTCCAAACTTTATTTTCAAGACTATCCCATGTTAATACAAATATTGTCGCACCTTTTGATTGAACATCATCTCTTAAATTCCAGCCTTTTAATAACTCGAAATATTTTCTTTCATCACCATCCAGTTTTACAAGATCCATATTTTTAATTAAAACAGGAACGGCCATTCCTGCAAATACATCGTAATTATCCGTTTGCAATTTCATCATATCCTCCGGAGTAATATTATTCAATGCACTTAATCTTTTATTAATTTCCCATCCACGATACGGAGGATAGCTTCCGCCCAGGTAATATGGATATGCAGTGTCCGCTGGTAATTGGTTAGCGCTGCTTACAAAGCCTCTTTCAGGGTTTACCTGGTGAGGATTTTCCTCCTGTGGAATCATGCCTTGCCATAGATAACTGCTATCCGTACCCGGCATTACAAAATCTCCCTGGCGTTTCCATTTCGCAGGAAACTCACCCTGGTCCCAAAGTGCTATATCACCATTTTTGCAGGCGAACACACAATTTTGTCCTGGTGTGTGCAAATATTTTATTGCCAAAGAATAATCACTATAATTTTTGGCTTTATCAAGAAGCGTAAACATTTTTAATTCATTGCTTGGGTCATGTGCTTTCCATCTTACCGCATAATACTTATTGTTTGTTGATCTTTCTCCGTTGAAAGTCTTATCATACATGACCGGGCCAATATTAGTATAGGCTACAGAATCAATAAAATCAGGGGCATCTTTAATTTTTATATGCTCAATCCGAAAAGTCGCCTTCTGCCATTCATTATTAAACCAATATTCCTTACGGCTATCATCACGAAATTTTATTTCATAATAATCCCTCACATCTCTTTCGGCATTTGTAAATCCAAATGCACAATTATCATTAAAGCCTATTATAATTGCCGGGGCACCCGGAAAAGAAACTCCGTAGGCATTATAAGTTGGTGTTGAAATTTGCATTTCGTACCAAAGAGAAGGCAGGTTCAACCCGAGGTGTGGATCATTGCATAAAATAGGGTAACCACTTTTTGTTTTTAAACCACTTACTGCCCAGTTATTACTACCATTGGCAGGATCTGGTTTTTGTTCTTCTATTGTGGCTGAATCTTTTTTGTCAAAATATAATGAATCCAGGGTTGAAGGAATTTTTAAGGTTATTCCCGGCTTTGGGTATAGGGTACCCTTTGGAATAATTGGATCCAGGGAATCCATTACAACGGGATATATTTTATCAAAATCAGCAGAAGAAAAAATTACTTTTGCATTTGTATATTCAAAATCGTTTTCGCCACCGGCAAGATCCAGGCTCATATATTTAAGAAACAGCGCCGTTTTTAAATTGGTCCATTTTTCAGGGTAATAGCCAAGAAGTTTATATTCCAACGGAAGATTACTTTCTTTTAAAGATTCAATATATGCATTCACGCCGCTGGTGTATTGATTACATTCCGCTATTGTTTCAGGATCTTTTTCCACTTCTCTTAACGAATTTTCAGCGGCGAATACCATTCCTAACCTGCGTTTATCACGATCAAATTCAAGTCCTTTTTTTCCAATAAGTTCACTAATTCTTCCTGCTGCGGCATGTGTTTGAAATTCCATTTGCCACAACCTGAATTTCGCATGTAAATAGCCCTGAATAAAAAAAGCATCATTATCATTTTCAGCAAAAACATGTGGCACAAGGCGGTCATCAAAATAAACACTTGCTTTGCCTTGTAATTGTGGGAATGAAAGTTCTGCAGAAAAATTATAATCAACAGGTTCTGCATTTTGCCACACACCACTTTGAGGTGCTAATAATTTTCCTAAAGGGGCCGGTAGAAGTAAAGACGAATTTAGAATTACAATCAGCGCTATAGTAAGTAAACCAAAAATGAGAATGGGAATTATTTTCATAAACAATGTTAGAGGTGTAAAATACTAAAAAGATATTGAGAGCCAAATATTGTAAGACTATTTGATATTATTCTCCAAAGTAATTTATTAATTGCGCAGTTTCTGTAACAGAATTGTAAGAATGTAAAACGATACGTAATCTTTCACTCCCTTTGGGAACTGTAGGATATAGAATTGCCCGGACATCAAAATTATTTTCCTGTAAAACGCGGGCAACTGTTTTTACTTCTTTATTGCCCGGGATAATAATGCCCTGAATTGGGGTATCGCTTTTGTTCAATGTATATTTCAATTTGCTTTCTTTAAAAAGTTTTATCAGCGTATTTAAATGCAATCTTTCCTTGGTCATTAAGGGAAATATTTCATAGGAAGCTGCTACAGCACTTATTTCTGAAGGAGGCAAAGCTGTACTGTAAATGAATGGCCTTGCGAAATTGATAAGATATTTTTTCAAATTTTCCGAACCTAAAATTATGGCTCCATGACAACCACATGCTTTTCCAAAAGTATGCACTCGTGCAAAACATTTTTGCTGAAGGCATAAATGTTGTACTACCCCTTCTCCTCTTTTGCCTATAACACCTGTGGCATGTGCTTCATCAACAATTAATCCTGCCTTATATTTCTCGCATAAGTCAGCTATCTGCCCGAGCGGCGCTATATCGCCATGCATAGAAAAAACTGATTCCGTTACAACGAAAATATTTTGATTAGTAGGCGATGCCGCGTATAATTTTTTATCGAGATCTTCAACATCATTATGAAGGAAACGAACAGAAGCCGCAAAAGATAACCTGATTCCATCGCGAATGGATGCATGACTAAATTGGTCATAAATAATCATATCGCCCTTTTGCGGTACCGAAGCAAGCAAGCCGATATTCGCATCGTACCCGGAATTGAATATCAAGCCGGCACTGGCATTATGAAAATCAGCGATGAAATTTTCAGTATTTTCAATTATGCTACTATTTCCTGAAAGCAGTCGTGAGCCGGTACTTCCATGTGGCAGCGAATTAGTTTCAGAGCGGTTTAATAGATTATTTTTTACTATACCCAGGTAATCGTTGCTACAAAAGTCTATTTTTCCATCACTTACCATTAGAGAACGTAAAGCATTATCCCGTTTTCTTTCTTCTAATTTTTTTGAAATGAAATTTTCGTTCATGCGGCAAAGATAGGAGCCTCATCCCAACCCTTCTTCAAAAGGAGAAGGGTTAGGAATGAAGTTCTTTTTTTTAAATAAAAAATAAAAAACCCTACTTTTAAAAAATCAAACAGACACAAAAAAATATGCTCTAAGTTCCTCTATAGAGGACAGGGGCTTTATGGAAACTTTATCGAAGGATACAAAAAATATTTTAGGATTACAGATGGTAACGGATCCAAGATGGGTTGACCTTGCTGCTATTTCATTGGAAGACATTCTCACAGATCATGCGTGGTGTGAGCAAAAGGCCGCCAATAGCTGCATCTCTCTTATTCAAAAATATAATGATAAAGAAGAATTAGTTAACGAGCTCTCCCCGATTGTTACGGAGGAATGGGGACATTTTCGCCAGGTAATAGCTGAATTAAGAAAGAGAAATTTGCCTTTAGGAAAACAACGTAAAGATGAATATGTAAATAAATTACTTGAGTTTCAGAAAAAAGGAGGCAGCCTTGAAGAAAGGCTTTTAGATCAATTACTTACTATGGCATTAATCGAGGCCAGGAGTTGTGAGCGTTTTAAACGATTAAGTGAAGGACTCACGGATGAGTATATGCGAAATTTTTATCGCCGGTTTATGGAAAGTGAAGCAGGGCACTATACCTTATTTATCAACCTTGCTGAAACATACAACTATAAAGACGCTGTAAGAAAAAGATGGAAGGAATGGCTTGCCTACGAATCGGATGTAATGTTGAACTTAGAAATAAGAGGCGACAGAATCCATTAAAATTTTGATTTTACCCGTGGTAATTTCATGGAAAAATTTAAATAAATAATCACTTTATCGATTTAAAAATTCTGCTCCACCTTGGGCCGTTATCATAGCTAAACCAAATAAGTGAAGCTTTGCCTACGACATGATCTTCCGGAACAAAGCCCCAGAAACGACTATCCAGTGAATTGTGGCGGTTATCTCCCATAAGCCAGTAATAATTCATTTTAAATGTGTAGGAAGTAGCCGGCTTGTCATTAATAAAATACTGGCCATTTTTTTCTTCAAATTTATTTGCTTCGTAAACTTCGATACTCCGCCTGTAACGCAACACATTATCAGGCGTAAGCTGTATCGTTGCTCCTTTTTTTGGTATCCACATTGGCCCATAATTATCTTCACTCCAATTATTTGCAGCAACGTAAGGAAATAAAATAATGCTTTCATTCTCTCCTGAATGAATAACCGGCTCGATGCTTTTCACACCTGGCAACATTTTTAATGAGGCCACTTCGCCATCGGTAAGGCTTATCTCGTATTGATTATTTGAAATTTGCGTAACCTGGTTCTTATTCATATCATCATAATTATCCTGTATGCCCATGCTGTTTAACTGGTCCGGATCAAGTGGCCCGGTAGTATTTACAGTATATTTAAATTCATGGAACTGTGGAAATGGTTGTGCAACACTATTAATATATAAAACCCTGTTTTTAATCTGTAAGGTATCACCCGCGATAGCGGTACATCTCTTTATAAAGTTTTCTCTTTTATCAACAGGCCTTGTTATAATCATATCCCCGTATTGATCCTGTACCCGGTTTCTCGCCTCCTCCTCTGATATATGTTCCATAATTTCCCTGCGTTGAATTTCCTGGTAGTACGTAACCCTTGAACCAAAATTAATTTCATCATTTATTAAAGTATCATTTACAGGAAAATTAAATACAACCACATCATTTCTTTTTACAGGGCTTGAGAACCATCTTGTATAAGGAATATGAATCCACTCTACATACGATTTGGTATTTAGCCCGGGAATGGTGTGGTGCACAAATGGCATAGCTATAGGCGTATTGGGAATGCGTGGCCCGTAACTGAATTTACTCACAAATAAAAAATCGTTCACGAGCAGCGTCTTCTCCATTGATGGAGTGGGAATGGTGTAAGCTTCAAAAACAAAAGTGCGGATTAATGTAGCTGCAACAATTGCAAAAGCAGCCGCGTCTATCCATTCCCGTACGGCTCCCTTTTTATAATTTTTTACAACAGGAATACCGGCGTAGCGTTCCTTATTAGAAAAACCGAGATATGGGAAATAAATAAATGGAACGAAAACGGTGGCCGCGTGGTGTAAGAAACCAAAGCGGCCAAAGTGTTCTACAAATTTTATAGAAATCCAGATGGTGATAAATTGACCGGCAACGGGTATTAATTGAAGAAAAAACCAGATTCTTTTCAATTGCATTTTTTCTACCATGCACCATGTGTTATATAGTGGTATCAAAGCTTTCCATGGCTCAATACCTGCTTTTTTAAACATGCCATACAAGCCGATGTGCCAAAGAATGAACGCAACAATAAAGAAAAGTAAACCTATACTCATGGATTAGTTTTTTATAATGCGGACAAAAGTACCATATTAAACTTCTACGTGAAAAACCCTTTGAAAATAGTTACCATTAGTTTAACAAAAGCGGAGAAAAGTCGGTAAGAAAAGTGTAAAAGATTTTCAAGGGCCGCAATAAATAATGTTTTATAAGTTTTATGAAATTATAATTGCCTGGTTGATAGCCCGCGAAATATTGTATAGCTAAATATAACTCCATATATCCCAATTGGTATAGCTTTACATATTCTAATGATATGCAAAACTACTTGTTATGTGGATGGCGAATGCTAATTTAAGCTTACCTCTTTAGTTATAATCTTCCTTCTTTCCTTGCTATAAAAATAATTTTTGTATCCCTTCGCATACTTGTTCCGATAAAAGTTTAGTGAAGTAAAAAACCCTAAAGGAAAATGTTCGCATACTCCCCAAACACACCATTGATTTTTAGTTACCTGAAATAAAGGGATTTTCTCTATATCTGTAATTATGAACCAAGCTAAATCTCCCAAGTGTATTGGTTCATCATTGTCACATGGATTGAGAATTTTTGTTAAGGTTGTATCAGTCATTTTGGGAATTAAAAAAGGAATAGCTGTTGTGCCTAACTTCAAAATTTTATTATAGGAACTATCTATGTTTTTGTATTTGGCAAAAGTTCTTGAGTCAGGATTCAAACGTTCAGTTGGTATAAATTTGATTTGATAAAATTCCTGTTCAACTATTGATTTAACCTGACCAAAAGTCTGATTAAATAAAAGGAATAAAAATATGCAAATGAAAAAGGGTCGATATAATATAACATGTCTCATAGCTTGGAGATACAATCTTATAAGGGCAATATGGATCCCAACATCTCGTTCACTTTCTCCGCTCTGTTCATTACCATAAAATGCCCGCCTCCAGGAATTACATATTTTGTTTTAATATTCCTTATGGGAAACATATGATCCCTGGTTCCGTGAATGTGAAAAAGATTTCCTGGTTGCCAATTATTTTTCCAGTTTAAAATTTCATTAGCAGCCCAGTTAGTGTATTGTTGCCCAATATTTTTTCTAAATTCTCTCACTAGTTCCAATTCCGTCTTGTTCTCAACACCCAGGTTATAATTTTGAATGGGCTCAAATAACCTGAATGAACGAAGCGGAAATATCTTATTTAACTGGGCTTTTCCTGCCAGCTTCATCCAGAGCGGAACTTCATGTAAAGATTTTATGCTGGAAATTAAAATGACTTTTTGAGTACGCATAAACTTAGCAATTTCTATGCACATCATTCCTCCAAAAGATAATCCCAGAAGAACAGGGTTGTCATGCTGTATATTTTCAGCCATACGTTTTGCGTAATCTGAAATCCTTTCCTTTTTTTCAGGAAGAAGCCAGGGTAAAAAATGAACATTATTATCGCCAAAATTTAAATTAGAAAATACACGTTCATCTGCTCCGAATCCGCTGATGCAATAAATGGTATTCATAATAATTGGATGAGATGGTTATAACTTCCAATATAAGCATTTATTTTTTTGGCAATACATAGCTTTCAATATCTTCTTCTGTAATAACCTTGCCGGATAAAATTATTAATCTTTCCACAACATTGCGCAATTCACGCACATTGCCGGTCCAGTTGTGTTTTTGAAGTAATTCCAATGCTTTTTTATCCATAACTTTCTTTGGCTGCCCGTATTCATTTGCAATGTCTTCAAGGAAACGGTCAACCAATAACGGAATATCTCCAACGCGGTCATTAAGAGAAGGTACATGTACAATAATTACGCCGAGGCGATGATAGAGGTCAAGGCGAAAATTTTTATTTTCTACTTCTTTCAAAAGATCTTTATTAGTCGCTGCTATAACACGCACATCCACGTTAATATCTTTATCTGCTCCTACACGTGTAATTTTTCCTTCTTGTAACGCCCTTAAAACTTTTGCCTGGGCATTTACACTCATGTCTCCTATTTCATCCAGGAATAAGGTTCCCCCATTAGCCTGCTCAAATTTACCTATTCGCTGCCTTACAGCTGATGTAAAACTCCCTTTTTCGTGGCCAAATAATTCACTCTCTATAAGTTCACCAGGGATGGCAGCGCAATTAACTTCGACCATAGGGCCTTTTACGCGGCTGCTTTTTTCATGTATCCATCTTGCTACCAATTCCTTTCCTACACCATTATCGCCGGTAATTAAAATGCGGGCCTCGGTTGGTGCAATTTTATCAATAGTGTCTTTAATTATTTTAATAGGTTGTGAATCTCCTACAATGTCCTGCACCTTGCTTACTCTCCGTTTTAATGTACGTGTTTCCGCAACCAGGCTTGTTTTTTCTAAAGCATTGCGGAGGGTGATAAGCATTCGGTTAAGATCAGGAGGCTTTGAAATATAATCGTAAGCGCCTTTTTTTACTGCTTCGACTGCTGTTTCAATATTACCATGGCCACTTATAATAATTATGGGAACCTCATCATTTAGTTCTTTTGCTCTTTCCAGGAATTCAATTCCATCAAGTTTGGGCATTTTTATATCACATAAAACCAGGTCATAATTTTTATCTTTAAACTTTTTTAGCCCTTCCTCACCATCTGAAGCCTCATCAATTTTATAGCCTTCAAAGCTGAGAATTTCATTTAAAGTTTTCCTTATACTTTTTTCATCATCTATTATAAGAATTGATGGCATATTATTTCGCTATTTAAGATTGAATTTTTAAGCAATCTTATGATTGCTCAAAAGTAATGATTATGAACTTAAGGATGTAAAATCAACAATGGGGTAAATGATCTTAATGATTTCTTCAGTCGGAAAATTTAATAACTTAAAACATCAACTCAATAAATTTATTGTGATACCAGCAAATTGTATTGCGTAAGATTCATCATAATTTATAATCAAACTATTCTTACATCAGGAACAGCCCTGTCGAAATGATAATTCTTTGGGGAATAATGAATCAGCATATTAAAGCAATGAATCGTAAATATTTACCTGCTGATATAATAACACCATTTATTCAGATGTCTGAAAATAATTCAATTAGTTTAAAAGTGCAACGTGGTTAGTTTTATTTTTTAAACTTATGGAACTTCAGCCTCCATCATCAAATATGCTTTTATAAATCCATCAAGTTCTCCATCCATTACCGGCCCTATATTTCCAACTTCATAATCAGTGCGATGGTCCTTTATCATTTTATAGGGATGAAACACGTAACTTCTTATCTGGCTTCCCCATTCAATTTTTTTCTTGGTAGCATTAGATGCATTAAGTACTTCCTGCCTTTTACGCATCTCTTCTTCATAAAGGCGGCTCTTAAGCATGGTCATAGCCTTTTCGCGATTCTCCCCCTGCGTACGGGCCTGCTGGCATTCAACAATAATTCCGCTTGGCTTATGTGTAAGGCGTACAGCAGTTTCTACTTTGTTTACGTTTTGCCCGCCACTGCCCCCACTTCTAAAAAATGCCCATTCCACATCCGCAGGATTGACTTTTATCTCAATCGTGTCATCAATAAGCGGGTAAACATATATACTGGCAAAACTGGTATGCCTTCGTGCATTGCTGTCAAATGGAGAGATGCGCACAAGCCTGTGAACGCCGCTTTCAGCTTTCAAAAAGCCAAATGCAAAAGGGCCGTCAAACTGAAGTGTTGCACTTTTTATGCCTGCGCCATCTCCCGCCTGGTAGTCGAGCTCAGTTACACTCCAGCCCTGCTTTTCTCCATACATCCTATACATGCGAAGAAGCATATCCGCCCAATCCTGGCTTTCAGTGCCGCCTGCCCCACTGTTAATCTGGAGTATTGCCGGCATTTCATCTTCAGGCTGATTCAGCGTGCTTTTAAATTCTGCTTCATCTATTGCATCACCGGCATTTTTAAAAGCTTCCTTTACTTCTTCTTCAGTTGCTTCGCCTTCTTTCCAGAATTCAAAAAGCACGGCAAAGTCATCAACTTTTGATTGTACATTATTGAAGAGATTCATCCAATACTCATTCAATTTTATTTCTTTCAAAATGGAAGTCGCCCGTTTGTTGTCGTTCCAGAAACCGGGTGAAAGTGAAAGTTGCTTATCGTTATCTATTTTTTGCTGACGATTCCCAACGTCAAAGAAACCTCCTCAAAACCAGGATACGGTCTCTCAAATCTTTTAATTGCTCTGTTGTCATAGCCGCAAATATAATAATGATTGCGTTAACGAAATCATAGTTTAGGCATGCCAAAAAATCATTGATTAATTTTACTTAAATGGCTAAATAATTATTTATGCTCTCAGAAATAACAGAACTTTTTGAAAGGGATCTAAACAGGCTAATTAAAGAAATTCAAAGTTATGAGGATGAAAATGATATCTGGAAAATTCAGCCAGGTATTAGTAATTCAGCAGGTAATCTTGTTTTGCACCTGGTAGGAAATCTAAATCATTTTATCGGGGCAACTCTTGCAAACACAGGATATATACGCGATCGTGAAAAGGAGTTTTCTGATAAGAATGTACCCCGTATAAAATTAATTAATGATATTACTGAAACAATAGTTATCATTAAATCTGCTTTAAAAAATCTCTTAAAGAATGATCTTGAAAAAGATTTTCCTCTTGCCATTAACAATACTATCTCATCAACTCAATTTATACTCATCCATTTATCAGGCCATTTGAATTATCATCTCGGGCAAATAAATTATCACCGAAGATTGATTCATTAAGATGTTTGTAAAAGTAGCTCTGCAAATATTTTTTGGATAGGCAAAAGATGAAGACTTTGTATCTTGTGAAATAATATGGCCTTCACAAAAATTGTATTGACAGGGTATAAAAATTACCAGTCAGAGGAGTTTAATTTTACACGCAGGATTGTTGGAATTTGCGGCCTCAATGGCAAAGGGAAAACCAACTTGCTTGATGCGATCAATTACCTTTGCTTTACTAAAAGTTATTTTTCGAAATCTGATTTTGGTAATGTTTATTTTGGCGCTGAAGGTTTCAGGCTCGAAGGTGAATTAACAAACACAACCCTTAAAAAAGGCAATAAGATTGTTTGCATCTATCGCTCATCTTTAAAAAAAGAATTTTACCTGGACGATATTGCGTATGAAAAATTCTCCCATCATATCGGCAAGTTTCCATGCGTAATGATTGCCCCCGATGATATTGAGATGATTACGGGCGGCAGTGAGGAAAGAAGAAAATATCTCGATACTTTAATAAGCCAGGTTGATCCCGAATATCTCAGGCAATTGATCACCTATAATAAAGTAATTCAACAGCGGAACAGTTTTTTAAAAAATGAATCTTCACAAAGCTCTTTTGATATACAACTGCTGGAAGCGCTTGATGCGCAATTGATAGGCCCGGGAATTTTTATTTATCAAACAAGACAAAAATTTTCTAAAGAACTAATTCCATTGATTAGAAAATTTTATGGTGAGATATCAGGTAATGAGGAAGTAGTTTCTATTGATTACAACAGCCAGTTAGCGGCATGTGACTTTCAAAAATTACTCGTAACATCAAGGCAAAGAGACATTATTACCCAAAGAACAAATGCAGGCGTTCATAAAGATGACTTGAATTTTTTATTGAACGAAAATATTTTTAGAACAATTGCTTCACAAGGGCAACGTAAGAGCTTATTATTTGCCTGCAAGCTTGCGGAGTTTGAATTATTATTTTCAATAAATAAGTTTCCTCCAATTTTATTGCTTGATGATGTATTTGAAAAACTTGATGAGGTGCGCATGAAAAATTTACTTGAATATGTTTGCAAAAAAAATAACGGGCAGGTATTTATCACCGATACACATAAGGAAAGACTGGAAGCCGCACTTTCTGAATTTGATAAAGAAGTTCAGATAATACAATTAGTCTGAACATCTTCATTGGTTATGAAAGCCACCAAATAATTTGAAAATCCTTTTAAGTATCTTTAGAATATGGCTGAATTTACAATTGGAGATGCATTAAAAGAGTTTCTTAAAAAGAGCAAATTAAAAAATGGCGTCCAGGCTTTACAAATAGAAGAAGCCTGGGAAAAAATAATGGGTAAAACAATAGCACGCTATACAGATAAAATTGAGATTATTAATTCTACGCTTTTTATATCATCCACCGTAGCTCCTTTGAAAAACGAATTACTATATCAAAAAGAAAAAATAATAGAAAGAGTAAACGAGGCATTAGGTGAGAAAGTAATTAAGGAAGTAGTGATTAAATGAGGCGGCTATTGCCTACTGGTTATTTCAATTTCACTCTTGGATCTATAATTCCATAAAGCACATCAGCAAAAATATTTACCAGTACGAAAATTGTTGCCGCAAAAAGTACAGAGCCTATTACAACAGGATAGTCAAGTTTCTCTAATGCATCTACGGTAACCTTTCCAATTCCTTTCCATCCAAAAATATATTCAACAAAAAAAGCACCGGCCAGCAATTCAGCAAACCAGCCGGTGATAGCGGTAATCACCGGGTTCAAAGCATTACGCAAAGCATGCCTGTATACGACCTGGTTCCTGCTCAGTCCTTTTGCATAAGCGGTTCTTATATAATCCTGGTTAAGTACGTCGAGCATAGAACTCCTGGTAAGTTGCGTAATAATTGCGAGAGGTCTTATGCCTAGTGTAAGCGCAGGTAATATTAAATTCTGGAGGGTAAGATATCTTTCGCCGGTAGCTTCATCAATGCTAAACCAACTGCCTGTAAAGGAAAGGCCTGTATAAGGATGAAGCACTATTCCGAATAAATAAGCAATAATAATGGCCATAAAAAATGATGGTGCCGAAATACCAATAACACTTGCAAAAACAGAAGAGGTATCAAGCCAGGTATTTTGTTTTACTGCAGCCAGCACTCCCAGGAAAATACCTCCTATGGTTGCGAATATCATCGCTGCGAAGGCAAGCATTAGTGTACCAGGTAATGCTTCCATCAGAACATCAACTACTTCTTTTTTTGTTTGATAGCTCCGTCGCAGGTAAGGAATTTTAAAAGCCAACTTTTTTTCTCCACCTATAAATAAGCCATGTAATTTTTTATCCTGTATTTCTGTTTTGGAATGAATAGCTATAGGAGATACGTCATTTAAATACAATAAAAATTGTTTCCACCTGGGCTGATCGAGATACAATTCTTTGCGAATGTTATCCATGGTTTTTTTATCTCCAGTTTGCCCGACTATAAGCCGGGCAGGATCGGCAAATGCCTGGAAAATAAAAAACACAATTACAGCTACGCCTGCCAAAACCAGTACACCATAGAATAATTTTTTGATGAGAAGTTGGAGCATGGTTTATATAATTTGATAATAAGATTTACTGCCTTTAAGAGCTTATGATTTAGCTATTAAAATTAGCCTCACCCCAACCCCCCTCTCCGAAGGACAAGAAAGAAACTCGTTTACATTTCAATTTGATTATTTACTATTGATTATTTGATTCTTAATTCTTTCTATTTTGATTCATTTCTTATCTCACCGCCTTCCTCAAATCAGCCCAACCCCACTTATTTTCAACCACAGGCCCATTCATTAAATATAGCTCAGGATTGGTACGTGCCGCGGTTTTTAATGCAGTTGCATCAAGGCTTAAGATTGACAGGTTATACCTAGTTTTTTCATTAAAAAATTCCTGGGCTACAGATGCCTGTGAGGCAACAATATAAAATGGTATATTTTTTTGTTTAGCTATGGAGTACAGTGCGGTAAAGCTATCAAACCAGTAATTGGTACCTGATGAGAAGTCCTTTATAAAAAATAAATAATAGGCGCCTGGAGTATTTAGTAATGCTTCAGTGGAGTCATTTCCGGAAGATGTTGAGAGGTAAAAGTCTTTTACAGGTGGCTCATTATTAAAACCTTTTTCAACAATAATATCCTCCCTGCTTACAAATTCCCATGTTGAATCAGGAATATTTTTTCGTGAAAATTTTTGTTCTTTTCCATCCTTTTTATAAATGAAAATAAAATCCTTTTTATCAGGAATTGCATTGGCAGGCACTTTTCTAAGCTCAATGAGATTATTACCTTTTTTAAAAGGAAGGCAATCAATTACAGGCATGTGTCGCACAACGAACCATTGAAACCCCAAAACAATTAGGACTGAAATGATAACTATAATAAAATTAGCTGCCGCTGTAAGTACTGGAATAATGTATCGGGAGCCGAAGAAAATGATAAGAATTAAAGCAAGTAAAATAAGATCTTTGATAAACGATTGCATGGCAGTAAGTGGGATACAATCACCAAAACAACCACACGTCGCTATCTTGCCTGATAATACTGCATAACCCGTTAGAAAGCTAAAAAAAATAATAAGTAATAATAGTAAAAGAGTGAATAATTTTTTCCATGTTCCTAATAAAATTCCTACTCCTACAATAATCTCCAGCGTAATCATAATAACAGAAAAAGGGAAGGCATAATTATGCAGCCAATTCATGGAGGTTGCAAGAGCAGGATTTTGAGCCCACACTTCAAAGAATTCCTGCATTTTATAAGATAGGCCAAGTGGATCATTAGCCTTGACTAAACCCGAAAAAATAAAAAGTACACCTACAATAACCCGGGAAATATTTACCAATAATTTCATTATAGTATTTTAGCCTCGCCTCAATCCCTCGCAAAGAAAAAGCGAAGCATGTTTAAAAATATTTTATTTTAAAATTATGTTGTCAATATCAATGCAAAAGCCGCGTAATTTATGATATCATAATAATTTGAATCAATGCCTTCACTGGCTAAAGTGAAGCCATCGTTTTGTAGGATTTGCTTGATCCGAAGAATTTTTGCAAGAATAAGATCAACAAAACTTTCAGGGCTCATATCTCTCCACGCTTCATCATAATCATGGTTTTTATCCTGCATTAATTTTTTGGAATTCACTACTTTTTCATCGTATCTTTT
>JBBSEV010000025.1:0-56676 GCA_038239385.1 Chitinophagales bacterium | reverse complement strand
GCACTAATTGCTCCAGCGTAATCGTGTAGAGCATCTTAGGTTGTAATTTCTTTTTGCCTTGCATAATTTAAATTACAATATGCAAGGTGCCATTTCCAACTATCTTTATTCACAGAGTGTGAGTTGCGCAACAGGCACATGAACTGTGTGAAAAACCAAATAATATTTGATCTTTTTTATGGTCTTGCTGAGCAATAATTTGGTTGATAAAAAGTATTATTTTTTACCACTGCAATTACCTACTTAAGCAGTTTTTTGCAGACTGTGATCAAACCAAGCTTTCCTGATTTCTCCTAACTAGTCCTCGTTTGCAACGGGGACTAAATAATTACGATATTTATTAGCTTGCAATAATGAGTGGATATAAATATACAATTGGATATAAATCAGGCTGTAAGAAATGGATCAGGTAATTATCAATGGGAATATGTTTACAGCAGCGCAAAGGACTATCAGGGAAGAATGGGATGGAGATCTTTCTGACTTAGTATAAACCAGGAAGAAACATCAACTTTTGGTTCATTGTTGAGCGATAGTTCCGACGTAGCGAAATCCTTATCATCTTTTGAATATGTCCTGTGCTTTTTATTCGTTACTCAAAGCTTTTAAAAAACTTTATTTTTAGTAAAGCATTACATTAGAAATTTGAAACCACCGATGACAGACTTCTTAAATGATGAATTAAACCTTCTACAAAAAACAAAACCTCGAAATGTTTTCCTGGCAGTCTTTTTATCCTTAATACTTCCAGGACTTGGTCAAGTTTATAATGGTCAATTAAAAAAAGGAATTCTATTTTTTGCCTTGTATCTGCTAAATCCTGTGTTATTTGGGATTTCAAGAGGTGCAACCCATTTCTATGGCTATGTAATTTTATTTTTAATTGAACTGACTATCCGGGTGTATGTAATAGTTGATGCCCTAAAAAATGCAAAAAAGCAAAAGTTTTATATTCCAAAAATCTACAATGCCTGGTATTACCAACTTGCAATTGCCATTTTAATGGTCGTCATTCTCTTGGTTTATAATACAAAGTCGATACTGGGCATTCAGTCATTTCATATTCCAACGCCCTCAAATCAACCAACAATCCAAATAGGTGACATACTAATTGCAGACATGCAAGCATATAAAAATATTCAACCAAATTATGGTGACATTGTAGTGTTTAAAAAAGAAAACGGCCAGATTTATACATTTAGAATTGTTGGTCTTCCAAACGACACACTTTCAATTGTTGATAACATCGTAACCATTAACGGTAGACGAAGTAGATCCACTTTTATTAGAGAAACTATCTCGGACGAATTACAGGTTGGTGAATTTGTCGAAGAATTTCCTAATGGACAAAAACACACAATCTATAAATCAAAGCATCCATTTGACACCACAAAGTCGACTATAAACGACATCGTTGTTCCTGCCAACAATTATTACTTACTGGGGGATAATCGGGACAATGCTGCTGATAGTAGGTATGACGGATTTGTAGATAAAAATGAAATTTTAGGAAGGGTGGTCTATAGTTATTGGGGCAAAACAAAAGATAGAATTAATTTAGACTTTAGAAATAAATAGATTACAAAGAGTCAAATTAAAAGCTATTGACAGTCGGTTAAGCAAGTAGGATTTAATTCCCTAACCAGACAAGCGTCCCGCTTGTGTCCGGAATGCAAAGAGGAACATTCCATGACCGCATTAAATCTTAATTGGGCAATGTGATTGGAAAGTATATTTATATAATACCTGACATTCGTGGGGCACGGAAGATTAGACGCTTCAGCGCATTTGTATGATTCAAGTAAACAACAATAAATATGTCTCAGACAGCATCACCCATTCTACAAAACGAAAGAGCAGATATTTTAGATGTTCTCCGTGGCTTTGCATTACTCGGCGTTATGCTGGATAATTTGTTTGGCTTTACCGGCTGGGGGTTCATGACACCACCGCAAAGAGAAGCATTGCCAACGTGGTATGCAGATGCCATCCTGGGCCTTAGCGAGCAGAGTTTTATCAATGGAAAATTTTACAGTTTGTTTTCATTGCTGTTTGGTATCGGGTTCTCCATCATCTTGATCCGCAATGAGCAAAAAGGAATCAACCCGTGGAAAGTATTTTACCGTCGTTTATTTATTTTATCGATCATTGGTGCAGGTCATTTGTTTTTGTTGTGGGAAGGCGATATACTTTTTCTTTATGCACTTATTGGCATGCTGTTACCCCTGTTCAGAAAATGTTCTGACAAAACATTGCTTACATGGGTCGTTGTTCTTATTGCTTCGCCTTTGTTGTTTGATGTGATGAGTGTGTTGTTTCATTATAAAAATGGCAATTTTTTGGAAGACATGGCAAAGGTGATTGATAAACGAACCGGTCTTCCGCTAGATGACAGTTTTAATCAATACCTCTATAGCAAAAGCGATGCATGGCAGCATTGGCGTAACTGGCAGGCATCAGGTTTTTTATACCGCTATTCTTATCTCCTCGATACCAACCGCATACCAAAAGTACTTGGCATGTTCCTGCTTGGATTTTATGCAGGCAGAAAAATGATTTATGCCAATATTGAAAATTATATTTCCTTATTTAAAAAATTACGCCGCTGGGGTTTCATCATTGGTATTCCTGCCGCAATTGCCTGTACCGGTTTTGAATTTTTTGGAAAAGGAATACCAAATGCAATGGGATTGGCTAATACATTCTTCTATACAATAAGCGTAGTGCCTTTGAGTTTGGCTTATGTGTCTGTTGTTTGTTTGCACTGGGTAAAGAAAAAAGGTAACAGCCGCTTGCGGTTTCTTGTGCCAATGGGCAGAATGGCATTAACCAATTACCTTATGCAAACCATACTTGGCATCGTTATTTATTATGGCGTTGGTTTTAACCTGGGTGGAAATATTGGGCCAGCCTGGTTTATTCCAATCGGCTTATGTATTTATGCTTTGCAGGTTGCTTACAGCAACTGGTGGTTTAAATATTTTAACTATGGGCCCATGGAATGGATATGGAGGCAATTAACATACGGGAAGAAATTATCACTATTAAAAAATAAATCATGACACACGCTCTTACTACTTTACTGCAAAAAGAAAGAAGCCGGAGAGATGTGTGATAGCAATAATTTAATGGTCTCATTAATTATTGAAAATCTTTTTAAATAAATATTTTATTCATTTGGGTGCCTTTCGGCTCTGTATTATTTCACCATCCTGTTTTATCCAAAGGGAAACTTTCTTATTGTGACTAATCTTTACTATGTCACCCGTTTTTTCGTCAAAGTTTTGTCTGTGTACAAGCCGGTGGCGGGTGCTGGCAATCAAAAACAAATGATCGTTGGATAAAATTCTGTATTCATTTATGGTAAAAAAGTCAAATGCAATATTTACTTCGTAATTGGTGTATAGTTTTTTATAAGAAATCCTTCTCTGATTGTTTAAGTCTGTCGTGACCAGGAAATAATTAATACATTCCTTTGTTGAATCATTAAGGCCGATTATAAACCATGATATAGAATGATTAAGGGAAACCGTTGTATCGAAATTTGCTTCATTTACTGATTGAACTATCAAAGCAGAATCAATAATGTTTGACAATAACAATTCCTGGCGGTTAAGTGTATTATGAGGTTTAATCTTATAATATATAGAAGCAGGAATAGAATCCCTCACCCGAACTTGTGAAGAAGCAGATAGAAAAGCAGCGACAAAAAGTAAAGAGGAGAAAATAATTTTAAGTTCCATAAACTTTTGAATAATCAGGTTTTAACGGTCATGACTAAGTGCAGTTAATCAATTTTTTTTAAACAGCGAACCTAATCTATCCCCACTAAATTATAATACAAAACCGGAAATTTATAATCACCATCTCCAAAAATATAGTTAACAAATACAAAGGTTTAAATTTCATATTTCAATAGCCTGCTTCCTTTTCCACGCCTCAATTTCCGCCAGTGGAGGTGTACTACTTTTGCATGTTATCTCATTCTCAGGAACGTCTCCGGCAGAGGAAGCACCGTGGCAGCAATGTCCGCTGCATAAGACATGTGGAATCTTCCTCTATTGCCGATGTTTTTTCTTTTTATTAAACATTCCAAAGCGGACGCCCGCTTCCGCAAGGAACATAGAACTCCTGGATTGTAGTGGAGTTAAAGTTATTTCCAGGCCTTTTACATGAGGATGTGAAAAATAATTAACCATGCTTCCATAGAGGTAAGTACATTTAAGTAGCAATGCCAGCTTATTTTTTTTATCTATAGATATTTCAGTTCCTACGCCCAAGCCACACCTTAGCGACAAGGAGCTATGAGAAAAAGAACTGTCGGTAACTAAACGCGGACGGCGGGATAAAAATTCACGCCCATGATAATGTGAAATGGAGGCGTATGTGAAAAAGATATTTGTACCAATTGTAAGATCTATAAAAACTCTCACTGAACCTTTAAAAGTAAACACGTAACCTCTTAACTTTGAGGCTATGGTTATTATATAGTTTGTTGCTGATGCGTAATAATTATCATTCCTGTTCCGGTAAAGCCCGCTATAACTGTTGCCGGCCTTGCTTACCTGGAGTATACCCATATCGCCACCTAAGGCAATACCTGGCTTGTCTTTTAAACGATGAGTGTAGCTAAATAATAAACCCGTGCCTGTTTTCGAATAGTGGTCTTTATATTCACCTTGCGGAACGCTTAATTGAAAAGTAAGAGACGCTGTATTTACTTGCGCATATACTTTTGTAAGTAACCCGAAAGTTGCTACTATCAAAACGACATGACGCATAAATAAATTTTACTTTATAAGATTAATTAAAGTACTAAAAAATCCTTTATACTGATAATGACTGCCGGATAGTTCTTTGTTCAGATCATTAAGGCATTGTTGCTCAGTTTCTGTAAACACTTCATCAATATTTTGTCCATCACCTTTTTAGTCTCATTTAAAACATAATAAAAGAAAGTGCTTTTGTTTGTGTTTGAGTATAGCATATAACTTTATTCTTCGTTTTTACGAATGACTACTATACAGTGCAGCATAGTATATAAATCCTGAGAGGCTATCTTACTTTTATTGTTAGTTATGTATGTGATTATTACTATGTCATTTTCTATTTTGTCATGCCTCTGCCAAAGGGCAACCCTGGCTACCCCAAAGAGGTAATACCTTTAAATTAATAGCCGGTACAATTAGCCTTGAGACATTCTAACTAAATCTTATAAAATTAAGTATACATGAAAATATTGCCTTTAAAATTGCTTCTATCATTATTTCTTATAACACATATACTTGAAGCCCAGCAGTTCATTAACCAACGCCAAATTGTACTTCTTGAAAAAATAAAACGACCCGATGACCTATGGCCAAGAGGTGATGGTCACGTTGTGCTTGGCGAACCAGGCAGCCCGCTTAGCCAGAAAGGATATTATGAGCCGGGAGGCAGCTTCAGCCCGTCTCCGGGAAGTTTTGGACTATCAATATGGGTATATGATCGTGCGATGAATATTATAGCAACGAGTGATAATATTCCAATGGATAACATACAGCAGGAGTATGTTTATGATAATGCCTCAGGTATTCCATCTATTAAAACAATTACGCCTTATTATACATGCAGCTGGAAATTTAGCGATTATGGAAAATGGGAACTTTCAATAACGAATGCAGATTCGAATGCACATATACTGGCAATTGTTACCAGGAGTGTGGGGCCCGCCGGAGGCCCGTTAACTTCCGGCTTGTGGGATAGTACAAAATTAATGATCAATCATCGCTGGCTGGTTACTGCTTCTGCTAAACCTTCATCAATAATTATTGGCGATGAAGAAGCGGGTGAATTATTGAAAAATATTCCCTTCAGGGAATCTGTTGTTAGTGAAAACGGCTGGGCATTTTCAAAAATGGTAATGGACAATAACAACTTTACTATTATTATAAAAGATACCAGGCCTCAATATAAAGGGTTGCTTTCTTACGGTAAAACCGTACAGCAATTTGATATAGAATTACCCGACAAACGATTTGTACAATCTTTACAGGCACAGGTTTCCAATTTAATGATGGGATATATTGGCAAACAAACAGGGCCAGGAGAACCCGTGAATTATCCCTTAGCATGGGAAAGAGATGGCGCCTATTCATTGGCAGCAATGGCTAAAAGCGGCAACCTGCAAACGGCAAGAGAACTGTCTATTTATTTTGCTGAAAATGATTTCTTTGGTGGCTTTGGCGCCGAAGGTGATGCACCGGGTTCTGCAATAAATGCTTTAACGGAAGTCGCTTTTCTTTTAAATGATTCCGCATATTACAAATGGGTGTGGCCGCATATAAAACGCAAGCTTGCCATAATAGATGAAATGATGAATGCTGACCATGACATCTACAAAAATTATATAGGACCGCTTGTCCCTTATCTTGAAAAAGATTTAAGAAGAAGGCAACTGATCTGCAGAAAAACAGAAGACGGACTTATAACAGGTACGATGGACCTGCATTTCCCCGTACTCTACATTAATGCCATATCTTATCGTGGATTGATCCAGGCTTCAAGACTGGCTGCCCTTTTTAAGGATAATGGCATGGTAAAAGCATGTCTAGAAAAGGCAGCAAAAATAAAAGCCGCATGGTTTAACGGATTTGGTAAAGAGGAATATGATAATGAAAGAAATTTTATGATCAGCATCTGGCCATCATGGATAACCAATAAAGATTACCCTTTGTTCCAACAAAAAATAGAGGCCAGGCATGAGGCCGACTGGGGAGATTCATCGTCACCAAAAGAAAGACCTCTCTGGACTTATTTCACCGTTGCTGAAGCGCATCAATGGCTGTTTATGGATCATCCCGAAAATACCTGGAAGACGTTACACTATTTCTGGAACAACCAATGCTCACCGGGGCTTTATACATATTGGGAAGGTAATGGCGAAGAGAATTCATTCAGGCAGTGGGAAAATTACAGGGGCTGGATAAAACCCAAATACGTTACTCCGCATTATTGGACGGCATCTGAAATGGCACTACTGCAATTAGACATGCTGGTATACATTGATGAATCGAAAGATGACTACCAGTTTGTAATAGGCGCCGGTATACCTGCTGAATGGCTCAAAGAAAATATGTCAGTAAAAAACTACCGTACCAAGGCTGGCATAGTAAGTTGGGAGTACAAAAAAAATGTGCTGAATGTTACTATTAATGGCGCTCTCAAAAAATATAGTGTAAGACCTGGTATCAGCTTTAAACAGGCAAATACAAAACTCAATATTGTATATAAATAAAATTATTTGAGCCATGCTAAAAATTAAACCAGGGCGATATTTTTTTTCTGTGTTAGTATTGTCTGTAATATTTTGTTTTAAGAGTAATGCGCAGGTTCTTCAACGCGGATTGCCATTTGCAGAGAACTTTAAAAACCTGCCCTACTTTAAAACTGGCACCCAAACTTATCAGTATTCAAGCACAGATCCTGCAGAAGATCAATTCAAGGATTATTTTAATTGGCTGTATACCGATGCTGACAGCAATGCTGTGCTGGCTGATATTAAAGGACCAGGCGCTATTTACAGGATCTGGTCAACAGGCAATGTGGGAGACACTAACCGCCTGAAGATTTATATTGATGGAGAAAAAAATCCCCGTATTGATGAAACATTCAATAGTTTTCACAACCACCGGCCTTTACGTGATAAGCCACAGGTGGGCTCGGGCGCAGGTGATAATTACCTGGCATGGTGGAGTTATATGCCGATAACATTTAAAGAGTCAATAAAGATTGTGAGGCAAGGAAATTTCAGGCCATTTTATAATATCACTTACCATACTTATACTGATAAAACAAATGTTTCTTCCTGGACAGGAAAAGAAAATTATACAATACTTGAAGAGATGTGGAACCATCCGGAACACGACCCAAAGCCACAGCAGGCAAATATAACCAGCCGGGTGAAACTAAAAATTTTACCGGGTCAGTCTTCACAGATATTTAAATATAATGGCAGCGGGTATATAGCTGCCTTAAAAATTTCAAACTATTTACCGGATAAAAATTTAAGAATTAAAATATACTGGGACGATGAGACCATTCCGTCAGTTGATGCACCACTTAAATGGTTCTTTGGATCTGTTGATAATGGTGGTGACCTGCGTGCCCTGGGAGTGGGAACAGTTAATAACAATGGATACTGTTATTTTCCAATGCCTTTCTGGAAAAAAGCGCATATCCAATTAGTAAACATGTCAGCCGAAGCCACTCCTGAAATGAGCATTGAGGTTATTTACAATAAAAAATCTTATCCTGAAAATGACTGCGGTTATTTTCACGCAAAAGCAAATGAAACAGATAAGCCGGGCAAAAAATATACATGTCTTAAAACAACAGGCCATGGTCATGTAATTGGCATGGCTAAGCGAATGCCGGCAGGCGGCCATGCATGCGAGGGAGATGAAATTTTTTATATAGACAATAGAAAGTTCCCTGACATTTATGGCACGGGTGAAGAAGATTACTCAAATTGTGCATGGTGGAAGAACACTTATAATTCTTATCCGACACATGGCGCCATTGGTAACGATTGTTATTACCGCATGCACTATCCTGATGCGATTGTGTATGAGCAGGCATTAGATATGGAATTTGAAAGCTGGGAGAATTATTACATTGCAAGCCTGGTATGGTATTACGAAAAAGAGAAACCAGCGCTGGTGCAAACTGATTCAATAGAAGTGATGGATGCGCTTTCAGAGCGGCAGCACGCTTATAAAATTTCAGGCGAAACATGGTCAGGCAAAAAGTTGGGTGCATATCCTGGCAAGCGCATTTATAACGACAGTATGTATGATGCCGGAAGAAGTTTTTCTGATTACAGCCAGTTTAATGCTGCTGTTAATAAAAATAACAGAGGTATAAGAATAAGAGTAAGAACAGAGCATGTAAACTTTCAGGGAGTAAACGTTTGGGTTGATGGAAAAGAAGTTGTTGAAAGGCCGTGGGTAATTTCTAAAAATAATTATAATGCATTATGGTTTGATTCTGATTTCGAAATACCCAGAAAATATACCAAAGGAAAATCAAACGTTTCAATCAGGCTTCAGCATATATCTTCTTACAAAAACTGGATAGAATATAAATACAATATTTTCTCTTACATTCAATAACAGAGTTGCCTTTCTCCTGGCAGGCGTCTCCACCACCATCTATCATCTTAGAATAATATGGGTTACCTTTTAAATATTCAGGCGTGCGAAAAAAGTTATCAATCACTTAATGAAATCTCTTTCCGAACTCCTGTTAAGATTGGAAACATCTTTTGAAGAATAATGCTATGAAAATGATTTCTGCAAAGAGGTTTTACTACTTTCCCAACCAATCATTGCAGTTTTCCGGTTAGCTCCCCACATGTAATGGCCAAAAGCTCCTGAGGATTGGATTACTCTATGACATGGAATTAAGAAAGCAATCGGGTTACTGCCAATAGCGCTTCCAACTGCTCTGGATGCATTTGGATTTTCTACTTTACGGGCAATATTTCCATAGGTAGATAATTGGCCCATTGGAATTTTCAATAAAGCTTCCCATACTTTAAGTTGAAAGTCGGTTCCTTTCAGGTGTAATTTTATTTTATTGAGCTTGCTCCAGTCGTGTGTAAAAATGTACAATGCGTTTTGTTGAATAAGGTCAACCATTTGCCTGAAGTGTGCATTTGGAAAGTATTTTTGAAGTTTAATTAATGCTTCTTCTTCATTATCTGCAAAAGACATATGGCAAATTCCTTTAGATGTTGATGCTACCAGTACATTTCCAAAAGGGCTTTCTGCGTAACTATAATTAATGGACAAATTTTCGCCGCCATTTTTAAATTCTCCCGGAGTCATTCCTTCAATTTTTATAAATAGATCATGCAAACGGCTGGTGCCTGATAGCCCGGTATCGTAAGCCGCATCGAATAACGTCGCCTGCTTATCTTTTAAAATATTTTTTGCATGTTCAAGGCTAATGTATTGTAAAAATTTCTTTGGGCTTACTCCTGCCCATTCAGTAAAAAGGCGTTGAAAATGAAAAGAGCTTAGATGTATCTTCTCTGCTATTTCTTCGAGGCCCGGTTGTTTTTTGAAATTATTATTGATGTAACTTATAGCTTCTTCAATACGGCTATAGTCTGCTTTGTGCTGCTCTTTCATAATTTCTTAAATTTATTTACACAAAAGTATATTCGTATGAGGCTGCTTCCAACCCGAAACTTGCGAAGTTTTTTTTGGGTTCCTTTTTTTAAGAACAAGATTTGGTTTTTAAATAAATAGAATTATGCTTCTAAGATTTTTTATTTGCGATATATTTTAATAATATTTTTTGGATTTTTTTAGATCAAACAGATATTGATAGTTTTATAAAAAAAAATCCCAGGCAATTACCAAATTTTTTCTCTCTATTTTTTCAATTTACTTTGTGCACCAGTTTAGTTATGATAAAAGATAAAATTTTAGTAATAGGAGCTTCTGGTCAGATAGGTGTAGAGCTCACCCTGGAATTGAGGCGAATATATGGTGGCTCTAATGTAATTGCATCAGACCTTAGAGAGGAAAATAATTTGCTAAGAGGTACAGGCCCATACGTGAGTCTGGATGTAATGAATAAAGAAATGTTACATGTGCAGGTTATCAGGCAGAACATTACACAAATTTATTTACTCGCGGCAATACTTTCAGCAACAGGAGAAAAGAACCCGGCCCTGGCATGGCACCTGAATATGCAAAGCCTGCTGAATGTTCTGGAAATTGCAAAAGAAGAAAATCTCCAAAAAGTTTATTGGCCAAGCAGTATTGCTGTTTTTGGGCCGACCTCTCCAAAAAAGAATTGTCCCCAGCATACCATTATTGAGCCTATAACTGTATATGGCATTAGCAAGTATGCAGGAGAATTCTGGTGCAATTATTACAACCGTCGATATGGTGTTGATGTAAGAAGCCTGCGTTATCCAGGCCTAATAAGTTATAAAAGTGAGCCTGGCGGCGGCACTACAGATTATGCAATTGAAATGTTTTATGCTGCTCTGGAAGAAAGTAGTTACCAATGTTTCCTGAAAGAAGATACCTACCTGCCAATGATGTACATGCCCGATGCAATAAGGGCGACTATTGAATTAATGGAAGCTGAGGCAAAGCAAATTACCATCCGTACATCCTACAATATTTCCGGTATGAGTTTTTCTCCGAAAGAAATCTCGCTAGAAATTCAAAAGCATATTCCGGACTTTGAAACAATTTATAAACCAGATTACAGGCAACAGATTGCAGAGAGCTGGCCTCAAAGTATAAATGATTCTGTAGCCGGCAAAGACTGGAATTGGAAACCAGGATACGAATTAGCTAAAATGACAAGCCATATGCTTGCCAACATGAAATCAAATGTTAAATAGGAAATCGTTTATTTCTTAACCTTCGATATTAAATTTTATTGAGACATATTTGTAGCAAAAAATTATAGTAGCCATTGATATTTTGCTAACTAAACTTTTAAAAAACCAGGTATGAAAAAATTATTTTTAGCCATAAGCTTCCTTGCAATTTCAATTATAACAGTCGACGCACAAAACAATCGTTTTGGATTAAAAGCCGGGATTAATTCCTCAAGCCTTAAAACTACAGGTAGTGGCGCAACTTTTACAAGTGATTCTAAAATTGGCTTTTATGCGGGTGCATTTGCGCAATTGGGGGTAGCACAATATTTTGCTGTGCAGCCTGAAATTATGTATTCCCTGCTTGGGGCAAGATATAAATACCTTAATGTAACTGTAAACCGGAATTTGAGTTACATAAGCATTCCGGTTTTATTATCATATGTTAAAGATGGGCTTTCAATTGTTGCGGGCCCGCAAATAAGTTTTTTAGTGGCTGCAAATGATAAAGGCACTAATATTTCTAATGATATAAAATCTCAATTTCAAACAACAGAAATCGCAGGCATTGTTGGCGCAGGATATACTACTCTCGGGGGCTTTGGCTTCGATGCCCGTTACCACCTGGGCCTAAGTGATATAGTGAAAGATAATAGTAGCGGTTACAAGCTTAAAAATAATAATTTTCAATTCGGAGTGCACTACATCCTTCATCATTATTAAAAGATTTATTTGCGATAATTTTTACAGTTATATACTTATATTTTACGCGGTTTTTTCAGGCAGTTGATGTGGTCAATTAAATTATTATCCTGCTGATTTATTTTTTATTCTCATATACCAAGAACATCTTTCATAGTAAAAATGCCTTTTTTATCATGAATAAATTCAGCAGCCAATAAGGCACCGGCTGCAAAGCCATGACGGTTATGGGCAGTATGGATTATTTCAATATCATCTACCTGTGATGTATATATTACCGAATGGGTTCCAGCTGCAGGATCTATTCTTTTACTTGTAATTGAAAGCTCATCAGGTTTATCTGAAGTATTAGAATCATGGGGCTGCCGAAGAGCCCAGGTCTTTTTTTGAACGGAGTTTTCAATGATCTGTTCTGCAAGAGATATAGCAGTTCCACTAGGCGCATCTTTTTTTTGTGTATGATGAGTTTCTTCAATCTGAACAGTGTAGTCTTTGTAAGATGCCATTAAAATTGCCAGTTTTTTATTTAACTCAAAAAAAATATTTACTCCTATGCTGAAGTTTGTTGTTGTCAGAAATGTGCCTTTTACCTGCATGCATTTTTCTTCTACAAATTTTTTTTGTTGAAGCCATCCTGTTGTTCCGCAAACAACCGGAACTCCTGCATCAAAGCATTGTAATATATTAGTAACGGCACTTTCCGGGATTGTAAACTCTATGGCGACATTCGCTTTTTTCAGATTTTCTTTTGTCAGGTCAGCAAGGTTTTGATCATCTATTTTAAGAACAACGCTGTGCCCTTTCCGTAACGCAAGTTCTTCAATTGCTTTACCCATTTTGCCATAACCTATCAGAGCAATATTCATGGAATCAAATTAAAGATAAAAATGAAAAGATAAAAATCTTTGCTGAGCCGGCAATAAGATTAATGTTTGTCTTTGAAATTAAAAACAAGAGATATGCCGGCATTGTTGGTCATATAATTAAATCCCGGGCGTATTTTCATTGTGATATCGGGAGTTACATCAAAAGCTTTAAGATGCGCATCAACGGTAGCATCCACAACATTTAATCCCCAAAAAATAAGAAAAAATAATACCGAATAGTCAATATTTTGCCGGAAAAGATTCCTGTTTGTGCGTATGCCTTCTAAGGAAAGCCCCCTGAATCGAGGGTCTACCTGGTTATCATTACTGGTGTCTTTATCGGAGCGCAGTACTACTGCCTTTCTCAATAATTTATATATATTTTTGTTATATAAAAAGATACCTGCTGTAGTTCCAAGGGCTCCGTAAACAATGGGTATTTTCCAATATTTTTTATTGTATGCCTGTCCCCAACCGGGAATAATAGCGGAACGTAATGTGGCAATTTTTGGGTTATACTTTTTTACAGCTGTATCTAGTGAGAGTAAATTCTTCCCAGTTGTATCTGCTTTATTATTTCCTTTTATTAAGAGAGTATCTTCATTTTTTTTTTGCATATCTACACGTACATTTTTCCTCGCTGATGTATCTTTTTTTTGCTGCGCAAAAATATCAGTATTAATAAAAATGATATGGAAAAAAAATACTGTAAAGAATGAGGATATTTTTAGCATAAGCTTAATCCACAGCAACCCGCATTTTATCTAAGATTGAATTTAATTCATCAAGTGAATAATAATCGAGAGTAATGCTGCCGGTTCCTTTTTTAGTTTGTGTCATTTTCACTTTAGTACTAAAATGAGACGCTAAATTATCTTCAATTTTTTTTAGAGCAGGCGACAACAAAGTTTTTACAGAATTATTAACAGCATCTTTCGAAGGCACGTATAGGTTTCTTACCAAATCTTCTGTTTGCCTTACTGATAGCTCTTTACTTTTTATTTCATTAAAGATGAATAATTGTTTATCAATCATGTCAACATTGATAAGCGCCCTTGCATGGCCCATACTTATTATGCTATTTCTCACTGCAGCCTGAATATCGGGTGGCAGTTTTAAAAGCCGTATATAATTTGTAACGGTACTTCTTTCTTTGCCCATTCTTTCTGCAAGCTGATCGGGGGTATAATCAAGATCATCAAGCAAATGCTTATAACTTAAAGCAATTTCTATAGCGTTGAGATCTTCACGCTGTAAATTTTCGAGTAGGGCAAGCTCAAGTATTTTTGAATCATTAGGTTCTTTTACATACACCGGAACGTCAGCAAGGCCCGCTATCTTAGCCGCCCGGAATCGTCTTTCTCCCGCAATTATTCTGTATTTCCCGTTAGTAAGTTTTGAAACTGTGAGTGGTTGGATAATGTCGTGCATTTTTACAGATGCGGCAAGTTCACTCAATGCTGTTTCATCAAAATCATGCCTTGGCTGTTCCGGATTTGCCTCAATCATATGCAGAGGTATGCGCATGTTTGCCTGGCTGAATTTCTCTTTTGATTCTTTCATCAGGCTATTCGAAGTATTAGAAAGGTCACTATCAATATTTTGTAATAGAGACCTTATACCTTTTCCTAATGCTTCTTTTTTATGTAGAGTACTCATTTTTTATTCTTTCTCAGTTCATTATTATTATCATGTTTGTTCCATCAATTTTTCTTTACGTGTCATTTTTGTCATTTCATTTCTTTGAAGAATTTCCTTTGCAAGATTTAGATAATTTATTGCGCCTTTGCTCTCAGCATCATAAAGAATAGCAGGTTTACCGAAACTTGGCGCTTCACTAAGGCGTGTATTGCGGTGGATTATATTTGTGAAAACCAGGTCTTCGAAATGCCTTCTTACTTCACTTACTACCTGGTTGCATAAACGAAGCCTTCCATCATACATGGTCATAAGAAGGCCCTCAATTTGCAGATCAGTATTCAAACGATTTTGAACAATCTTAATAGTATTTAATAATTTCCCGAGCCCTTCCAAGGCGAAAAATTCTGCTTGTACAGGAACCAGCACACTGTTTGCGGCAGTAAGTGCATTTACAGTTATTAACCCAAGAGAAGGCGAGCAGTCAATAATTAAAAAATCATATTGATCTTTTATTTCTTTTAAAATATTTTTTAAAACGCTTTCCCTGTCAGGATAATTGATCATTTCTATTTCGGCTCCTACCAGATCAATATGCGATGGCATAAGATCAAGGTAAGGTATTTCTGTTTTTAAGATCACATCTTTTGCGGCTGTATCGTTTACCATACAATCATATAAGCCGGTAGTTATATTGTGTAAATTAAAGCCTACACCGGTTGTACAATTTGCCTGCGGGTCGGCATCTACCAGAAGCGTTTTAAATTCAAGAACAGCAAGGCTTGCAGCCAGGTTTATAGCTGTAGTTGTTTTACCTACACCACCTTTTTGATTTGCTATACCTATTATTTTCCCCATTTAATTATTCCTCACTATTTTCTAAATACCTGATTTTTCAAATAAAAATTTAATTTATCCCAATTCAAATTTTCCAAAAGGGCGCTAAAATAATCATAATACTATACATCTATCATTTCACCTATGGCAGGAAGTAAAAGTGTCGCGCCTTTTTCAGTAAAATGTTCCTGAGCTTTTTCAGTATCAATTTTAATAAGATCGAAAGTATTATAATGTACGCCAATAACTTTTTTTGTTTTAACCATTTTTGCGATGTCTAACGCATCTTCATAATTTACTGTGAAATTGTCTCCAATAGGGAGTATGGCAAAATCAATATCTGCATAGCCGGGTATTAACTGCATATCCAGGGTTACAGCAGTGTCACCGGCATAGTAAAAATTTTTTTCAGTTGAAGTAATTACAAATCCTCCGGGATTACCTCCATAGCTGCCATCCGGAAAGCTGCTGGAATGTATAGCCAAAACTAATTTTACCATTCCAAAATCAAATTGCTTTTTACCTCCAATACCAAGAGGATGGATTTTTGAAATACCTTTTTTCTCAAACCATTTACAAACCTCAAATGATGAAATAAGGGCAGCTCCCGATTTGTTAGCAATTCTTTCCGCATCTGCTATATGGTCGCTATGTGCATGTGAAATAAAAATATAATCAGGGGTTATTTTATCGATATCGATTTCTTTTGCATGTGGATTAGGGGAAATGTAAGGATCAAATAGCAACCTTTTATTATTTAATTCTACTTCAAAACAAGAGTGCCCATAGTAAGTAAATTTCATGTCGGTCTATTTAAAGTTTATGGCTGATATTTCCTGATTAAAACTTTACCATAAATAATTTTCAATCTCTTCTTCTAATGCCAGATTGGCAAATTTAATTATTAGGTATAATATTAGAGAACAAACAGTCTATAAAAACGTTTTATTAATCCCCTAACTATTAACATTTTTATTTTTTTATAACCTTGATTTAAAAGCGGGGTAAATTTATACGATGTACACAATTATAAGTGGTACCAACCGTGTTGAGAGCCATACGGAAAAGGTTGCCGCAGAATACCAAAGAATACTAAAAGAAAAAAACGTTGATGCAATTATATTTTCATTAAAAAATGTTGACGTGCTTCACGGGGATAAAGATTTTCAAAAAATTGAAAATGAAATTTTATTTCCTTCAAGGAAATTTATTTTTATAATTCCTGAGTATAATGGAACCTTTCCCGGAGTGTTAAAAGCAATGATTGATACAAGCGAAATTAAAAAATCATGGTATGGAAAAAAGGCGCTGCTTACAGGAGTTTCCACAGGCAGAGCAGGAAATTTGCGGGGTATGGATCATCTTTCAGCCTGCCTTCATTATATGAAAATGAATGTTCATTATAATAAGTTGCCCATATCTGTAATTGATAAAGTAATTGACAAAAAAGGCCGTTTGAATGATGCGACAATAAATGCTATCGAAGAACAATTAACTGAATTTATAAACTTTTAAATGTCTATCAATCTTGTATAAATAATTATGCGTACACCTATAGGGGCTTTCATTATTGTTATCATTATGTTGTTGCTGGATAGTTATGTATTTCTTGCTATTAAAACGGTAAGCCATTCCGCTTCACCTAAAACCAGGACAATCATCTTTTCTATTTACTGGATAATTTCAATAGCAGCCATTCTTTGCTTTTTAATTTTCATTTTTACCAGTCCGGATTTTCTTCCAAAGAAAGTAAGGACCTATCTTTTTGCAACGGTAATTGGTTTATTCTTTGCAAAATTTATCTCGGTAGTTTTCTTTTTGGTTGATGATATGCGGCGCCTGGTGCAATGGGGTGCGGGAAGATTATTTTTTTCAAATACAGAAGGATCTCAAATGAATGATGATGGAATCAGCAGGTCCGTCTTTTTAAGCTGGCTGGGGCTTGCGGCAGGCAGCACACTTTTCGGAACCCTGGTTTATGGTTTTAGTAATAAATATAATTACCAGGTAAAAAGGGTCAAGCTTTCATTTGATAATTTACCTGCTTCATTTAATGGTTTAAAAATCGTGCACTTTAGTGATGTTCATTCAGGAAGCTTTACCAATAAAAAAGCAGTTGAGCATGGCGTTGAAAAGATTATGGCTCAACATGCGGATCTTATAATTTTCAGCGGTGATCTCGTGAACAATTTGGCAACTGAAATGGAGCAATACATGGATATCTTTAGCGGAATAAAAGCACCTTTGGGTGTATATTCTACTTTTGGAAATCATGATTACGGAGATTATGTGAGCTGGCCGGTGAATGGTGTTGCCAAAGAAGAAAATTTAAAAGATCTTGCTAAGGTACATGCTGCCCTCGGCTGGAGACTATTAATGAATGAACATGTTGCGATAGAAAAAAATGGTGAAGAGATAGCGTTGATAGGAATAGAAAACTGGAGCAACAAGGCACGCTTTCCAAAATATGGGGATATGGCTAAAGCATATGCCGGTACCGAAAAATATCCTTTCAAACTTTTAATAAGCCACGATCCCAGCCATTGGGAAGCACAGGTACTGCCACATTACAGCGATGTGGATTTAATGTTCAGCGGCCATACGCATGGCATGCAATTCGGGATAGAAATACCGGGTTTTAAATGGAGCCCCGTGCAATATGTTTATAAAGAATGGGCTGGCCTTTATGAAGAAGGAAAACAAAAACTTTATGTAAACAGGGGCTTTGGATTTATAGGGTATCCGGGTAGGGTAGGGATATTGCCAGAGATAACGGTGATAAAATTGAGTACCCCTAACTCCTAAAGGTTTAAAACTTATTCTTCCACATCATACTCTCTACTGGCTTACCTGGCTGTCCACTGTATTTAGCATTTTTTTTCTCGTTGTATTTTACAGCAACCTCACCATCCACGGGGAAATAAATGAGCTGGCCTATTGGCATTCCATGGTAAATTCTTACCGGAATTTTAGTGGATATTTCTAACGTCCAGTTTCCACAGAAACCAACATCCCCCTTACCAGCCGTGGCGTGAATATCAATGCCAAGGCGGCCTGTAGAAGATTTCCCTTCTAAGAAAGGCACGTGTGTATGTGTCTCTGTATATTCAAGTGTAACTCCAAGATATAATTCCCCTGGCTCTAAAATATAGCCCTCATCAGGAATTTCGAAATGATTGATTTCATTATGTTTTTTGGCATCAAGAATTTTATCCTTGTAAACAGCAAGGTATTTACCCAAATGAACATCATAGCTATTACTGCCAAGTTTTTCACGGTCGTATGGTTCAATTACAATAGTTTTTTTTTCAATCTCTTCGAGAATTCTATTATCAGATAAAATCATTTACTGCCTTTATTTTATGGTTTGCAAAATAAATCATACATCTGCAAACTAAACTCATAATTTTTTTGGATGCCTTTGTTTTATCAACATAATATTAACCAACATACAAAACTTGCAATATGGCACATTAAAGAACCGGAAGAATTTTTTTTAAAAAAAGTTCCTCTGCAAAATGAGATTACCCATTGGCATAAGCGCTTGCAACATTTAGCAGGTAGGTATTTATTGCAGGAACTTTATCCTGAATTTCCTTATCACCTAATTGAGATTGCTGATACCAGGAAACCATTTTTACCAAATGAAAAATATCATTTCTCAATTTCCCATTGTGGGGATTATGCGGCTGTTATTGTAAGTGAAGAAAAAAGAGTGGGTATAGATATTGAATTGATAACTCCTAAAATAGAATTCATAAAACATAAATTTCTAAATGGAGACGAATTAAATCTTTTAGAGACAGGCAATCTTCAACAACTCATATTATTATGGAATTGTAAAGAAGCTGTTTTTAAATGGTATGGAAATGGAGGAGTTGATTTTAAAAAAAATATTACGATAAAAAAAATAGCGATCAATGATGATCGTGGAATCGTTGATTGCGTGTTTAGTAAAGAGGAAGAAGTATCATTAAAAATTCATTTCCACTTTTTTGATAAAATATGTTTGGCCTGGATATTTTAATGAGCCATATCATCTTCGTTATCTGAAGTCCCCTCGAGCAAAGGAATATTTTGAACTGAAGCACCAGCAATACCCTTTACTGAACCATACATTCCGGAAGTATTCAATAAAACTTTATCCAATTGTTTTTCTCTTTCTTTCCATAACTTTTCCATTTGTATTCTTTCTTTTGAAATAGAATTTTTCATAGAAACAAACCCTTCAACAATGGCTTCTATCTGTTGCCGAAACTCAAGGCCCGTGAGATAATTATAAAGCATCTGCATTTTCTCTCCTTTGTTTTCTTCAGATTTTCTTGTTTCCGCAATTCTTATAATTGCATTTCGTAAAGCAGAAGCAAGGCCACCCAATTCTTTAAAGGAGCAAAGCCATATACCGTCTTTTTCCCCGAAGCAATCCATGCCCTTTGGAAAAACTTGTGTAACAAGAATAGCAAGGTCTGCCTGCTTGTTACGCATATCGTTTTTTAATTTGTCAATCCATATATTATTCCAGCCTTTAGTACGTTTACTTTCAAAAATTATTTTTCCACATTCGCTACCTAAAGCATTTCTTACTATCATCATGCAATCGGCACCCTCTACTCCTTTACCAACTTCGATGATGGTATCAAAAGGAAAATATTCTCTTAATTTATCTTCCAGAACTAATTCCTGTGCTTCTCCCTGAACCTGCATAGAACCCTGTTCACTCTTACGTTTCAAGTCTTCGATAGTTTTATGCATACTGGCAATATGAATATCTTTTTCCTTTAACCGCAAATCAGATAATTCTTTTTCTCTTTGAATAACGTCCTGCTCGATCTTTTTTCTTTCTTCTAATATTTTTTTTTCAATTTCAATTTCATTATTTTTTGTTCTTTGCTCCAATTCATTTCTTTCTCTTAAAAGATTTAATTCTTTCTGCCTTGCTGATTTCAACTTTTCTTCATTATCATTATTTGCCTGCTGTAAAATTTTTAATTGATTTTCATAATCGCCACTAATTGATTTACGTAGTTGTTGTTGAAGCTCATTTTCAATTTTCAATTTTTCCTTTTGTATTCTTTCTGCAAATAACTCATTTTCTTTCTCCTTCTTTTTTTCAAATTCTTTTTCTTTTTCTTCTAAATTCTTTTCGTGGTCTGCATATTTTTTTCTAAGGTTCTCCGCATCTTTCGAAAATTTATCTGCATATTCTTTTTCCAGAGATTTTGCAATGGCATCTTCTGGTTCGAATTCATTTTTGCAATTGGGACATGTGATTCTTGGCATGTAAATATTTTTTTAAAAAATAAAATTTAATAAAAAATCCTTCATCTTTTTTGAATGAAGGATTTTGTGCGGCAAAGGAGATTCGAACTCCCACACCCTTTCGGGCGCTACCACCTCAAAGTAGTGCGTCTACCAATTTCGCCATCGCCGCATTATTCATGATTGCAAATTAAATAAAACACATCAATTAAAATTCTAAGTGTTTAATATAATTCTAAAGGTTGTGCCCTTGCCTGCCTCTGAGGATTTTACAAATAATTGCCCTTTATGATATTGTTCAACAATTCTTTTCGAAAGAGAAAGGCCAAGCCCCCAGCCTCTTTTTTTTGTTGTAAAGCCTGGCTTAAAAACCCTTGCAATATTTTGTTTGCTTATTCCTTTCCCTGTATCGGAAATATCAATAACCACATGCCCCGGGCGTTCTTTTATTTTTACGATAATCATTCCTTTGCCTTCCATAGCATCCAACGCATTCTTCAAAAGATTTTCAACAACCCAGTCAAATAATGGCCCTGAAATTTTAGTAATCACCGGCGATTGCGGCGCTTCTATAGTGAAGTTTACTTTGTCAGTTGCACGCCTTTTTATATAGCTAACCATTTTTTCAACCTGGTCCGTTATATTATATTCTTCCAGTTTTGGAGAGCTCCCTATTTTACCAAAGCGATCGCTTATTAGTTTCAGGCGATTGACATCTTTTTCCATTTCTGCTGAAATGGATTGGCTGCCAACATTTTCTTTCAATATTTCTACCCATCCCTCCAGTGACGAAATGGGTGTTCCTAACTGGTGAGCGGTTTCTTTTGCCATGCCCGCCCACACCTGGTTTTGAGTAGATTTATTCCGGATAGAAATTGCATACAGCGTTATAAAAATAAAAAGCGCTACGATAAGTAATTGGACAATGGGATAATATTTTACCTGCTTTAGCAATGTAGAATCACCATAATAATATTTATCAGCTATGTAGGGTTCTTTACTTAGCACGAGTAAAATAGGCGGATGGCCAGACTTAAATTCCTTAAGTTTTTTTTGGAGGTAAGTTTTGGAATTTCGCAATTCTGCTGAATCTAAATTCCTTGAGTCAATAATACTATCCTGTTCGTTTGTTTGAATAATAGGTATGTCTGCATTTTGTTGTTGTATCTGGCTGGCTAAAGCGAGATCTGCATTTTCAGCAGAAGTAGCTATAAATTTATTGGCTTCCACCCATTGGCTCAACTTTTCCCGCTCTTCTTTTTCTATTTTTTTTGCCAAAAGATTTGAATAAAAAATAGTACCTGAAACAATCGCTACTGCAATTAGTGCAAGCGCTGTACGTATGTTTAAAAGCTGCCTCAGCATTAAAAATGATTATTATCAAATCTAAAATGTATAATCTACAAACTAAAATCTTTTATGTTTGCGTTATCGCTTAAATATAATTGTATTGAATTCATCACCATCGGTAGCTATAGTAATACTCAACTGGAACGGGAAGCATTTTCTTGAAAAGTTTCTTCCTTCGGTATTGGCATCCCAATATGAAAACCTTTCAGTAATTGTTGCAGACAATGCATCTACTGATGATTCACTTTCTTTTTTACGTAAAAATTATCCACAAATAAGATTATTATTAAGTGATACTAATGAAGGATTTTCAAAAGGATATAATTCAGCCTTGAAAAGAGCGGAAGCCGATTACTATATTTTATTGAACAGTGATGTTGAAGTATCCGAAGGCTGGATCGCACCGGTGATTTCCTTAATGGAATCCGACAAAAAAATTTCAGCCTGCCAGCCGAAAATTTTATCATTTGATAAGAAAGACCAATTTGAATATGCAGGTGCTGCCGGTGGGTGGATTGATTCTTTAGGCTATCCTTTTACGAGGGGAAGAATATTTGAAACCTGTGAAAAAGATACCGGGCAATACAATGATACCCGGCAAATTTTTTGGGCAACGGGTGCATGTTTGTTTGTAAGAGGATCAGTATTTCATGAGATGAATGGGTTTGACGAATATTTTTTTGCGCACCAGGAAGAAATTGACTTATGCTGGAGAATGCAAAGAGCAGGCTATACAATTTATGCGGTACCGTCCTCGAAAGTATACCATGTAGGAGGCGGCACATTGCCAATGGGCGATCGTAAAAAAGTTTTTTTAAATTTCAGGAATAACCTGGTAATGATGACAAAGAATCTTCCGGCTGGCGAGATATTCAGGAAAATCCCGGTAAGAATATTTCTTGACATGATAGCGGCGTACCGTGCGTTGATTGATACAAATTTTAGTACGTTCATTTCAATAGCCAGCGCTCATCTTCATTATGTAGAATGGCTATTCACAGGCAAGAAGGGAAAGAAGTTAATTAAAAAAAGATTGACTGACTTTCAGGGAGTATATAAAGGCAGCATTGCCTGGAAATATTTTGTCAATAAGAAAAAAACATTTTCAGAAATTGTTTATGACAAAAAATGAATTTTGAGCTCAATGTTTTATTTTTGCCCGGTAAAACGTATTATATGGATCATGAAGAAATAACCGATGGCCTGGACAAAGACTTCGCTCACAATTGGGTTTCCTCTTCACGTTTTCTTTTTTATTGTCAACTTGTAATATTTGCTGCACTTATTTTAGGGGGTTGTTATACTATGTATAAACACAGGTATACAGGTAAGCCTAATGTTGAAGTGCCGGGCAATACATTGTACAATCCGCAATACAAATAAATTTTGCTTGCAAAGCTGCAATGGCTATTTTTGCCCTCCATTTTTTAGTTCTTATAATTTTGCGGAAGTAGCTCTTCCGGTGATTAGCGGGAGGCAGGACTCGAAGGTTCTTTTAATAAGCGGAAGTAGCTCATTTGGTAGAGCACGACCTTGCCAAGGTCGGGGTGGCCGGTTCGAGCCCGGTCTTCCGCTCATATATCCCGGCTCTGTCGGGATTTTTTTTTGAATTATAGAATGTGTTTACCCGGGTGGTGGAACTGGTAGACACGCAGGACTTAAAATCCTGTGATCAGCAATGGTCGTGTGGGTTCAACTCCCATCCCGGGTACTTTTATTTTTAAAAGCTTTGATAGTATAACTTTCAAGGCTTTTAGATTTTTTGGGATACTAGTAGGTGCGATTTTAAGAAAATGCTTCAGACATTCGTTCTTGTTCAGCCTTTGATATTTTATATCTTGTTGATACTTCTCTCCATAAGCTAACGCATTCTGCTATACGTCCTGCCATTTTATTTGCCGTTTTATTATTGAGACGAAAATAACCTGCTACCTCTAATGCCAAATCTATATCGAGTGAATTGTCATCAAGCGATATATTTAAACTTAATTCCTTACCATAGTCATTTGAGTTAATATCGTAGGCAGGTGAAAGTAGCCAACCGTTTTCCGTTAACAGGAAACCATGGTTTCTAAGATGATCATCGGTGTTCTTGACACGGATACTAAATACAATTCTTCGCCATAATTCTTCTAAATCTTTTTCTACTGATGCGCCATGTCTTGTAATGAACTCCGCTAGTTCCAAATAACTCGCTCCGCTTGAATCTTCGCCGTCTTTGTGTCCTAATAAAGTCATTGCCGATGCGAAATGAATTCTTTCACCTTTTTCGATTCTGTCAAATCTCTTTGTGAGATAAGTATGGTATTTATTACCAAATCGCAGAATATTACCTTGCGCCATGTTTATTCCGGACTTTATTGCTAATTCTTTAACTACCATTTCCCAGGCGGCCACGTCCTTATCATCATTCTTGCTGGGAAATTTTGCAATCCAAAGATTGCTACTCGTATCTACTACACTTGCTTTAGGCCTTGCGCCACCTAATGAAGATCCCGGGGCTATTAATATGTTTATCCATTTCATATATTCAGGATCGTCAGTGTTATCTTCCTCAAATTGCAAGCTTGCATGTTCAAGCTCTCTTAACGAACTAAACGGGGGAGCTGCCATCTCTCTATTATCATTTAAAAATGGACCATCTTCATGTAGTTTAAATCTTAACGCACCCATTCTATGTTTATCAAAAACCCCTAATAAAAAATCAGATTCTAAAAGTGTTTTTGGTTTTCTCGTTTCTTTTTTAGCAATTATGGCTTCTCTTCTTTTCATTAAAACACGGCCCCATCTGTCAGGACATGAATCGAGAAAGATTCCAAAGTTCACCTTTTCATTCCGTGGATAATAAGCACCGGCATATAATTGCAGGTCGGGATCAAGCATTTGAGAAAATCCCGATTTCAGCCAATCGTCAGTATATTCAAATGAAAAAGCCTCCTTTCCCTTTGTCGGAGTTGCTGTGAGAATACCCATTTTAGTTGGCTCCAGTAAATCTTGCCAGTGAGCGTATACAAATATTTCTTTTTTTGTGTTAACTATAGCCATAGTTTCATTTTGATTTTTTAGGTGATCTTTCTTTTACTACCAGGTCGGCATCCTGAAGTTTTCTACCCAATGTATCATCTTCTGCAACCGTTAATAAATCTTTTTCTAATCCCAATACAAAAAGGACTTTTGCATAAGTTCCTATAGCTACACCGGGCAATCCGGTTTCTACAGCCCATAATGTTTTGCGACTGATATTAGATCTTTCAGCAACTTGTTCAGCACTTAATTTTCTGCGTAGGCGGGCTAATTTTATATTTTCTCCAAACGTTGCTAATGTTTTTATCACAGATGGCAGCAATATTTCTTTTTGCATAACTTGTAAAATGTTACTCAAATATACAATTATTGAGTAATATAATACACATTATAAAAATATTCGGTTGCAAATCATATAAGATAATCTTATTCACGGCCTGTTAACAAAAAGTTCGAGCCTTTTAATATTTATCGAGAATAAAGTCCGTAACTTCAAAAAGTTTGGAATTTGTTTATTAATGCAAATTCCAAACTTTTTGAAGTTACGGACTCTTAAAATTCAAGCAGCTTTTTGTTCAGAATCATCTTCCCGCAATAAATATTCATAATCGGTTTCAACTTTCGCATTTATACTATCTTAGTTTTTTTGGATTCCTAAAAGAGTTAAAACTCCAATGTTTGTTCATTTTTACTTTTTGCAGGAATGAAGTAAAATTTTTCTTACAATTTTATCAGTTTGCTTTTTCAATGCTGCTTTCCCGGCGCATGGAGTTTCAGCGAAGTCTTCATTGACGAACTATTCAAGCAAAGCATGAAACCCCGATGCGATTAGAGAAGTAAAAAATATGGTAAGTAACGTATAGTAGTTTTCATTGTTGCTGTAGGCATCAGTGTTTCCGGTAAGTAACCTATTTAATTCAAAAGTTCACTCGGAAAACCCCACTGAGACAAAGCCATTATTGCTCTCCACACGCAGAGTCCCCTAAGGGGAGACTCGGCTGGGACGGTAATTAATTGTCAAGGCTTTTTTAGTTTTTAGGGGATGGATGAATATTTTTTGGAATGATATATTGACCCGTCCTGAAAAAAGTTGACTGCTTTTGGCAAGTCTTTTGTCATGGGCAGTTTTAGTTTATCAACTATGGACTTTTAAATAATAATTCAATTTCCCTAAATGTTTTGGCAAATGAAGTATTATAAGTCCCATTGTCACGCTGATAAATGATCCTGCTATCATTAGGGATTTTACAGAAAAATGTTCTAAATGGTTGCTCCTAAAATTAATGATTTGAGTTATGTCGATAAATAGCTTGTTTAATATGAAGACTAACATAATTGAAATTACCAGAAGGCTTTGTTTATATGCCATTTTCTTATTCACGTAAAACGAAACGATACTTGCGAAAATTAAACCGAGTAGCCCGGTAGCTGAAATTAAAACTAAGTAATAAGATATTTTAGTAAAAACAGAATAAAAGCTAAACCAAGATTGTTGACGAAATACTTCTAATGAGTTTCTATCAAAAATTAAATACTGCATTATGTCAAAACCTTTTACAAGGAAGAGACCTCCGAAAAATTGAATTATAATCAGTTTAAGTTTCAATGAAAATAGTTTAATAAAAATTGCCCATAACGGTAGAGCTTTGCGCAGGCGGAATAATAGAATTCCGTCCGGAAACTGTAGCCAAATTTATAAATAAAAGCTGATGATTTGCACCTAGCTTCACGTCCCAGCCGAGTCTTCCGCAGGAGACTCGGCGTGTAATTAACTCACCGCTATTTTGTACTTTACTTTCCAATGACTCGGCTGAGACAGGAATATATAAATGCACAGCCCGCTAAGACATACATTACCTGTAAATAAAAAAGCAGCAGGATCTTCCTGCTGCTTTTGTTTTACTAAATCAACCTTATTGCCGTAAGCTTACCAATCGGCAACCCTGTTTAAAAACTTTATTAATTACCTGGCATCAGGCGATACAAAAACGATTGGGCAGTTTACAATAATACCTGCGGCGTTAAGACCGCCGAGAGATGCATTGCGCGGGCCTTCGGGAGCACCCGCCACTAGCAAACCATCCGCGTAAAGCTCGATGATATTAGTTGGCGCAATTATCTCATGCTTATCAGTTGTTATGCGTACTCTCTTTCCCGCAGCAATCGCCTCATCAGTCCACATTACGGGGTGTACATCCCATAGCGGGCTATAGCTGGCCGCATCGCAAAACATGCTGGGGTCATCAGCATCCATGCAACCAGCCTGCTCCTGAAATATGTTGAGAGGATCTCCTTCCCCCGCAACTGCCGAGCGAAGACCTTGTCTGTTAGGATTATCTTTGCCCATAGGCCCATTGATTACCGGTATTAAAGCCTCCCGTGCTGAACGGAAGGATTTATCATCAGCAGGGTTTGGAGCCGCATTCATATTAGGAGTGTAGGTGTTGTCTTCCAATGCTGCAAGATCTTCGTCTGATGTTTCGGTGCTGGAATAAAGAATAGCAAACCCTTCATAGAATCCCTTTGTAAGATCCATTTTCACTGTCATGTGTTCCTTATCCATACTTATCACTTTATCATGCACGCCTGTACTATTTGATAAATGGGAAGCATTATAAATAGTTTTGCCATCGAAGGTAACAAGAGGGCTGTAGTTGGCATCTCCAACAGAGCCGGGCTGGGAAGCCGGATCGAGTGGAAAAAGATCAGGGCCAGGTACCAATTTCTTTACTGGTGAGAAATCAACATTTCCGGAAAATTTAATCACTGGAAAGTTATTTGGATTCTTGCGGCCTCCATCATTAACGATAGTTGCAGTTTGCACAGCTTTAGTTCCAAGGGCATGCACAATTTTAGGAGCCCAGTTAATACCAAGCCTTATTGATTGATCAATATCGTTGGACTCAGTAAGTATATAATAAACATCACCACCATTGGCATCAACGCCGCGGTAAAGGGGCAGAACGGCCGTTGCGTTAACCGTATCTACATCTTTTGCGCTTGCCAGTTGATTGGGAGTCGTCTCTCCCTTTGCATCGTCGTCATCCTTATTGTTATCTTTTTTGCATGATGATATCAAGATAACAATTGATACCGCGTAAAGTAGTCTTTTCATTTTTTTTGATTTTTATTGGTTAACATTTAGGTTGCATATTTATTGAATGAAGCGATTGAGAGCCGTTACAAATCTCATTCTATTATCAAAACTAACTATCACAGATGTATAACGTTTGTGTGCTGATTATGATAAAACATTATACGAAAGGGAAATTGATGAAGTTGCAAACCCCGTCTATTTATTTTATTACATTTAAACAAAAATTGGGAGGCAACTCTTGACACTATAAAAAAAATAATGGAGAAACAATAACGGCAATGGTTGGGATGAAGCCGTAAAATAAATAATCAAACACAACTTTTGAAACCACTAATTTTGATAGTAAGCGTTGGAATAGAAATTTGAAATCGCTGGCTCAACATTTTCAAACGCAAAAAATTATTATAATATGCTTAAAAAGGGTGAACATATTGAAGGCGTTCCTACTGAACTGCAATTATTACTTGACAAAGACAAAGAAGCTAATTCTTTTTTTGAGACATTAGCAAAATCGCACAAGCAGGCGTATTGTGATTGGGTTGGTTCTGCCAAGCAAGAAGACATAAGGAAAATAAGAGCAGAAAAATCAATACTTATGCTTCGCAACAAACAAAAGACACTTAAAACTGTTTAAATAAAACTTGTGACAACTTCATCTTTTCCTTTGATATATTTTATTCGCCGCAACCTCATTATTTTAAAAATTGGGTTTTTTACTGCAGTCGCAATTATCTTTTTTCAAATTATCAGCACGCTCGTTTTGTATCGTTTCGTACGGCTTGATTTGTATCTGTGTTTTGTAGCCGCCTTGTTTTTTATAAAAGGCATCTTGCTAAATAAAAATAAAGAACTAATAAAAGAACAGGTAATTATTCCTCAAAACAACATTTTATTATTATTAAGTGCAAGAGAATTACAAATAATAAAATTAATTGCAGAAGGAAAAACCAATAAAGAAATTGCCGCTATTCAATTTATTGAAATCAGTACTGTAAAAACGCACATCAATAATATTTATACAAAACTTGCCATTACAAACCGCAAAGAAGCAAGAGTAAAATATAGTGAGCTACATCGCAGTCATTTTTCATAAATCCATCCTTTTTCCACCCTGTGTTTTTTGTGTTTGAAAATAGATAACCAGACATTTGCATTTATAATTATTAAATGAAAATATTTTTAAGAACAGGGATAATAACCGGTTTTGTTAGTGGATTGTGGTTGCTTGGCTGTTTTACAATTGTAAGCTGGCTTAATGATCATTTACTTAATCATTCAATACGTGTAAGCCAGGTAAGGTCTTATTCTGGATTATTTAGTTTATTCATTTTAATTTTTGGAATTTACTTCGGTATAAGGCAAGCCAAACGGGCAAATGAAAATAAAATAAGTTATGCTCAGGCGATTAAAACAGGTATAGGTATTTCTTTCGTTACAGCCATCATTGTTTCAATTTTTACTTTCCTTTATTGTGTTGTTATCAATCCCGGCTATGCAGATTTTATGGTAAAAGAAGCGCAAAGCGAACTTATTAAATCCGGTGCTTCTACACAAGACATCTCCATACGATTGCAAAAGGTAAAACAACAATTCAGTACAACTTCGCAGGTAATGATGGCATTTGTTGGGCAATTTGTTATTGGTTGTATTGCTTCAGCTATTATAAGCCTGTTACTTAAAACAAAACAATTACAACCAAATAAATAAATCATAGAAATGAAAAGGGCAACTATCATTATCGCAGTGTTATTTATTGCATTGCTGCATGTATCAGCGCAAATGCAAACGGACAGCTTAAAACAATTTATCCTGATTGTTCGGTATAATCCTAAAATGCAGCAACCATCGAAAGAGGTCTTAGCTGAAAATATTAAGCATTGGAATGAATTTATGGGCGGACTTGGACGAAACGGAAAAATCGTTACCGGTTACAGACCGTCGCCTGATGGCAAAACAATAACCGATAAGGAAACTAAAGACGGAGCTTATTATAGCAACAATGAATCAATCAGTTCATTTTTAATTATTAAAGCAGCCGACATGGATGCTGCAGTAGCAATAGCAAAAAAATGTCCCATTTTAGAATTTAATGGAAGCGTTGAAGTTAGACCATTACTAATGACAAACTAAATTGAGAGTTACTTAAATTAAGCCATACAGCCAACTGCGGTATCCTATGTAAAGCGGTTCTTAGAGAGTTGGAGTTTCAGCAGGGTTTTTCATTGCCGGGCTATTGAAGCAAAGCCTGAAACGCCGATGTAATTAGAGACTTCAAATATACGGTAAGTAACGCATCGTGTTCTTGATTGTTGCTGCAGGCATCGGGGTTTCCGGTAAGTAACCTATTCAATTCAAAAATTCACTCGGAAAACCGCGCTGAGACAAAAACTATCTTTCATTTTAACACTTATTAGAATCATGAAGAATAAAATAAAAATTTTACTGACAGTAATTGGCTTATTTTTTTATCAATCTCAAATTTTTGCTCAGACACCTAACTATACAGGGACTTGGGTGCTAAATAATGAAAAAAGCAAAATAGAATCGCGACCAGACGGAATGACCAGTTCGGTTTTTGTAATTAGGCAAATGGGGAAGAGTTTTTCATTAACAATACATCACGTATTTGGTGATAAAAATGATACGATAGTAATAAAAATGTTATCTGATAGCAAGACAAGGCAAGTGCTAAACACATTTAAGGGAAAATTGGAACGAAAAAAAAATTATTTGCAGATAACACTTTGGAAGAAAGGTTTTTTGGATAAAGTAAATTATAAATTTGGGCACAACAAAAATGAATTTATAGCAGATGAAGTATTGACCAGTGATTCGGACAACCACCATAATATTTGGATTTTTGACAGAGAAATTTCAAATTAACTAAGCATAGAGTTTCAGCATGGTTTTCATTGACGAGCTATTGAAGCAAAGCATACCGGCAATGTTGACTTACTATTTTTTTACCAAAGGTTACCTGCTAATTATTATAAAGTAATAAAAAGAGATTTACGTTTCCTGTTCTCAATATTTTTACTCTTGTGGCCTTTGCCTGTTGTGTCTTCTGCAAGCAAAATGTCACCCGTTTTAAAAATTCTTTTTTCGCCCAACGATGTTTCAATTTCAATTCCCCCATCAAGCAACACGATATATTGCCGTTGCGGAGCATTGTGAAAATGATAATCGTAAGCGGGCTTAACTTCGCGGAAAATAATTCCAGAAGCCAAACTTTTTTGGGAAAGAAAACCAATGTCGCCGGCATCCTTTAGAGGAATATTGATTTCTTCGAAATGGCTGTCTCCATTAGCATCGCTGTATATCCTGGTTATTGTAAACATGATCGACTAATGATTAAATATAATTGTATTTGCCTGGTTGATTTCATCCTGGTTAATTGTGTGTCCCATATTATCATATAATTTTTCAGTCACAACAGCACCCATACTTTTTAAAATATTTGTAGTGGCATACACACGTTCAACAGGTATATGAAAATCAGGATTGCTGCTGCCAATAAATACAGGTGTCTGCTCAAAATTTCCTCTATAGTTTTCTTTATATATTTTATCACCAATCAGGCCGCCTGTAAATGCAACCACACCGCCATATTTTGTAGCGTTTCTTGTAACAAATTCAAGCGCTAAACAAGCACCTTGTGAAAACCCCAGTAAGTAAATATTTTCCTTGCTGATGTTCTTTTCGTTTAAGGTTGCTATTAAATTTCCAATTAGTGCTAAAGCAATAGAAAGCCACGGTTCATTTTGCTGAGGCGGTGCAAGAAATGATTGCGGATACCAGCTATTGTTTGTAGCTCGCGGGGCCAGTATTGCAAAATCTTTTATTTGAAGGTGATCGCTTAATGATAGAATGTCTTCAGCATTGGCACCGCGGCCATGCAACATAATAACTGCCTTTTCGGCGTTCTCAATTTTCTTACCCGATGTAATTATCCTTTCATTCGACATACAATAAAATTTATGGAAGAACCTCTCAGCTATTTAACACCGGTAATTTTTTTTCAATGTCGGCCCTTACTGATTCAAACTGTACAGGAAGTTTAAGATGAGCGCCCAGTTCTTCAAGCGGTTCATCAACAGTAAAGCCAGGGTTTTCTGTAGCAATTTCGAAGAGTACCCCACCAGGTTCCCGAAAATAAATGGAGAAGAAATAATCCCGGTCAATTTTGGGCGTTACCTGTAAATAATTTCTTACCAGCTTTTCACGAAATGCCATCTGGATATCTTCATTCGCCACACGAAAAGCAATATGATGATTGGTGCCTGCGGCATTATTACCATGTTTGCTTTCAGGCGATTCTATTATATCAATAATTGAAGCATTCACAACTGCATCAGTTGTATAACGGTAACGATTACCCTCCTGCGATAGAAAATGATATCCAAAAATATCAATCAATATTTTTTCGGTATCCTCTTTTTTATTCAGCAGTAAGGTTACGCTGTGGAAACCTTTGGTAGCTATTTCTTTTTTTATTTCGGATGTTTCCCACGGTTTTCTTTCGTCGGCTTTTTTGGGAACAATGAGATTAATATCCAGGCCATCAGGATCACGGAATGGTAAAAATATTTCACCAAATCTTTCTCCTTTTTTGCTGTAGGAAACATTAAACTCATTGAAACGTTCTTCCCAAAAATCAAGACTTCCATCGGGAACGGAATACCCAATTTCTGTTGCCATGCCTGAACCGATATGTCCTCGCCCAATATTTCCCCATGGGAAAAAAGTAAGAATGGTTCCCGGCGTGCCTTCTTCATTACCATAATAAAAGTGATAGGTACCGGGATCGTCGAAGTTAACTGTCTTTTTCACCAATCTTAGCCCTAGTACTTTCGTGTAAAATTCATAATTGCGCTGTGCATTAGCTGCAATAGCGGTTATATGATGAAGCCCTAAAATTTGTTCTTTCATCAATTATTTTTTTGAACTTTTATTTACACAATTAATTGGCTACTCCAATTTTCGTTCAGCTACAAATTTATGCGAGGTGTGACCTCAGCATCCAGGCCATCTTTTCATGTTTTTCCATAAGGCCTGTAATGTAATCACTGCTTCCCGCGTCCTTTAAACCGTCTGCATAATTATCTATATTTTCCCTCAGATGAATCAGGATGCTTTCATGGTCACTTAATAATTCTTTTATGTACCCTTTGCTATCATTTTTTTCATTGGATTTTTCTGTAAGATGTGTCAACTCAAGAAATTCTTTTAAGGTTGCCGGAGGGTAGTGGCCAAGTGTCCGGATACGTTCTGCCACATCATCAATTATTTGCTCAAGCTCTCCATACTGTTTTTCAAAGAAGATATGCTTGTTGTAAAAATCTATCCCTTCTACATTCCAATGTGCCTTACGTGTTTTTGTATATAGTACAAATTCATCCGCCAGTATTTTACCAAGCGAATGCGCAACTGCTGTAAGGTTATCCTGTTTTATTCCAATTTTTGCTTGCATGTTATTTTATATTTAAGTTTCAATTTTAATTACTAATGTGAGATATTAAGATCATTTTCTTCTTTCTAAAATAAGGCACCCTGAACTTCATAAGGGCCTTTCACTTCGCCCCATCCCCATTTTGGCATGGGTTCCTTTTCATTCATATTATTTGCCGTTAAATTGGAATTGATAACCGCTAAACGAGTTCCCCATTCAAGATACCCGACAAATGCGGAACGAAATTCGGGATCACTTTTCAATCCAATTTCATCGGCAGTTTGTAGCAAAAGATAAACCCATCGCTGCCTCATCTCTTCGGTTAACATTTTGCCGATGTGCTTTCCAATCATTAGAGCATGGCTGCCACCATCCTGCATGGTATATAATTTTTCTCCACCAAAAACTTCAGCAACAAAATGTGCAACATGTTTTACATGATCAGGAGACATGTTTTTAAAAAGGTTTCCTAATAAATTATCCAGCAAAACTTTGTCATAAAACTTTTTGAATAAGGTTTCAAATGTTTGCATATCGCCGGCCCATTCAAATAGAGTTGGTATTTGTTGTTGCGTGTTCACTTAATTTTATAAGGAAGTATCTTACGAATGAATATTTTATTTTAAGATGTATTTTATTTTTCTGTTTTCCACCACTTCAATGGAAACTGTATATCTTTTACTGAACCAACTACGAGATCAGGTTTAAAAGCATAATGATTTAATTCTTCCTTTTTTGTAATACCGGAAAGTACCAGAATTGTTTTATATCCCATTTGAACACCTCCCTGTATATCAGTATCCATAGTATCACCAATAACGGTAGTATCAGAAGTTTCCAGGTTAATGGTCTTTCGTGCAGAGCGCATCATTACCGGGCTTGGCTTACCGGTGCTAAATGCTTTTATACCGCTGGCTTCTTCAATCATAGTAGTGACGGCGGCAATGCCAAGGTTATTCCACCCCGGCTTTTTTGGAGATGGGTCCCTGTTGGTTGTAATAAATTTTGCGCCACCAAGAATCATATCAACGGCTCTTTGTACCATTTCCAATGTAAAGTTTCTTCCCTCACCCAACACTACAAAATCAGGTTCTGTTTCAACAAGAGTCAGCCCATTTTCATGCAGGCTTGTAAGCAACCCTCCTTCTCCTAAAACATAAGCGGTACCTTTTGGTGCCTGGTCTGCAAGAAATTTTCCTGTAGCCATCGCACTTGTATATACATGACTTTCCGATATGCTAATGCCCAGCTTTTTTAATTTACGAACTACTTCCAGTTTTGTTCGCTGGCTGTTATTCGTCATAAAAAGAAAGGGAATATTATTTTTAAGTAAATAAGAAATAAATTCAGCAGCCCCGTTTATTAATTCATCACCACCATAAATAACGCCGTCCATATCTATTAATAATCCTTGTTTCATTTTAAAAGTTTGATTGATTATTCCGAATCAATTATAGTTTATCTGGTTACTCTAAAAGAGAGTTAGCGTATATTAATACAATAAATTTTCCTTTCTAAATTTTACTTGCCAGGTGTTAGAACAATATTTCGATAGTCGATAGGGCCATGATCACCCTGGAGAAATATCGGTCCGGGTTCTCCTTCATTACTATCAAGTGCGCCGCCGGTAATCCCGGGTATCTCCTGGTTACAAATAATCATTTTACCATTACCTACCACTGTAACCATTTTACCAATTAAGGTGATATCATATGTTTGCCACTCTCCGGCCGATTTTGCTATCATTTCAGAAGGGGCTATAAATCCATATAAACCACCTAACAGTCCACTTGAAGGTTCTGCTCCTTTGCTATCCATTATCTGCACTTCGTACCTGCCACGCAGGTACACGCCACTGTTACTCTCTTTAGGATAACGGAATTCTATGTGTAATTTAAAATCGGTAAAAGTTTTATTGGTAATAAGATTGGAACCGGATTTCGGGCTTCTCAAAATTCCATTTTCAGCCTTCCATTGATTGTCACCTTCAGTATGCCATTCTGCAATATTTTTGCCATCAAAAAGAACAATCGCTTTCCCCCATAGAGGTGCTGATTTTCGGCGGAGGGCAGGAGCCCTTACACCCGTCCAGTTATGAATTTTTCCATTGCTAAAAGTCATTGTACCGGATAAGCTTTCTCCACTAAGTGTACCTTCCACTACCAGGTCATTATTTTCAGGCTCCCATTGGGGTGGTATAGAAAAGCTCAATTTTCCTTCATTGAAGTTGACTTTTGAAATCGGGCGGGCGCTTCCACTGGTGCCTACAAACTGGCCAACAAGGGTATGCAATCCAGAATGCCGGACTTCAAGCCATGACGGAGATTTTTTTCCATCAATATCAATTGTAATATCCCAGCGCCCTTCAATAGGGGATGCTTCATTTTTTTCAAAGGGGGTACAATGCCCTTTAGTTGCAGATATAATAATTAATAAAGAAACGAGGGGAATACCTAAGTAACGGGATACTAATTTCATAGTTGTAATTAATAGTTTTTTCATTTAGTTGTTTTTACTTTTTCAAATTACTTATAAAAGTTGAATAGATATTATTATAGCATTCCCAATTTGATATGAGCCCGGAATATGCAAAGTATATTTCGTTCTATCTTATCGCGGAATATTCACCGGCCCGGCTTCTTTTGGAAAAAACAATTTGCCACAGGAAGTTTCTTTTTGCACGAAAACCACCTGCACATAGGAGAAGATAATATGTCCACATACGATAGAATGTTTTATCGTACTGACCTTTCAAGTCATTCCAGTTAGTAGTAAAATTCCTATGCCATTCCATAAGTGTTTTATCATAATCCATTCCAAAGTTGTGCAGGTCTTCAACGAAAAATATTCCTTCGATTGCCTTACCGATTTGTGTAATAGAAGGGATTGTATAGTTAGGAAAAATGTATTTATGCAACCAGGCATCCGGGTAAGTTCTCGTGAAAGGGTTTCCCACAGTTTGCAGTAAAAATAAACCATCATTTTCAAGGCACTTATTGGCGACATTCATGTAAGTGCGATGATTTTTTTGCCCTACATGTTCAAACATTCCAAAACAAACGATACGATCAAACTTTTGATCAACCTCCCTGTAATCCAGCAGTTTTATTTCAACCGGCAAGCCTTCACATAATTTTTTACCAAATTGTATTTGTTCTTTAGAAATTGAAATGCCAGTGACTTTTACATTATATTTTTCAGCAGCAAATTTTGCAAAGCTTCCCCACCCGCATCCTATGTCAAGTATATGCATCCCCGGCTCCAGTTTTAATTTCCTGCAGGCAAGATCCATTTTATTTTCCTGTGCTTCATCAAGCGTGAGAGCGTTCTTCCAATAAGCGCAGGTATACACCATTCTTTTATCCAGCATTTTTCCAAAAAGGTCGTTGCCTATATCGTAATGCTTATGAACATTACCCACAGCAAGAGAAGGTGTTTGAAAATTTAAGATTTTTGAGAGCATTATCTTTGCAACTATTTTAGGGCTCTTTATCTTCTCCTCAAGCTCTGTATTTAGCAAATGTGAAAACAACTGATCCGAATTTTCGCAATCCCACCAGTGTTCCATATATGACTCTCCCATGGCAAGTGACCCTCCTGCTAATACTCTTTTATAAAAATCGCCATTATGAACTTGTATATCCCATGGAGCATTTCCGTTAACAGTTATGCCCGCAATTGATAAAAGTTCGGTGACCCGATGTTTAGCGCTTTGTGTGAACACGAAAATTATTTTGTGAAAGCAATCCTTATTAATCTTATTGTAAGCTTTGCCTAAGCTATATAATTAGACAACACAAATTTCTTCTGGTAAAAAATGATAAGCCTTGCAAAGTTTTCAGCAGAACAGTAATAATGAACTTTATACTATTTAAAAAGCAGGTATTTATCAGAGAGTTTTAAAATTTTATTATTCCGGAAAATTCATCTTTTTTAAAAATACAGAAAAGCGGGCGTCTGTTTTCAAAAATGAAAAAAACGGGTACACGTTTGCACTTATTAGTAAGCTTGCCTTTTCTTCAAAGGCCTGTTCCAAATATTGAAATGCCAGGTCATAATTTTTTGAAGCATAAGCAACCACACCCAAAGACAAACCTGAAATAAATTCTGTTTTTGACCTGGTAAGTAATTCATCAAAAATATTTTGTGCCTCGGTTATATTATCGGTTTTAAAGTATAGCCATGCCAGCTCAAGCAAAGGGTATTGATGGCGCCCGGAAATAGTAACGGCAAATTTTATAGCTTCCACAGCCTCATCATACTTGCCCAGTGCCAATAGGGCCATGCTTTGACTACTATAAGAGAGAAATGATTTTGAATCTAATTCAATGGCTGTTTCACAGGCATCACATGCTTTTTCAAAATTTCCTGAGCAAACATATACTGATGATAATGTAATATATGAATGAGAAAGTAAAGGCTCGAGTTCGACTGCCTTGAATGCCTCGTTTGCCGCACCGATATAGTCTTTATACACCCAGCTTAAAAAGTTACTATACCAATAATGAGTGGGGGCATAGTTTGGATTGACCGCAATTGCCTTCTCGAATTGGATTTTTGCCTCATCCCAATTCCACTCATATACAGCGGTTAGATATGCTATCACAGAATACGGTGCCGCAAGCGTAGGGTTTAACTGAATAGCCCGTTTTGCGGCTTCTCTTGCCTTTGGAACCGCCTGGTGTGGCGGTAAAACAAAATAGAAAGCAAATAACAAATAGGTATCTGCTATACCTGCATGTGCAAGCGAAAAGTTAGGGTCCAGTTCGGCAGCCTTAAGAAAATATTCGAGGCCTTTTTTTAACCCCGGGCCACGCCTGTTCCAATAAAATCTTCCCTTTAAATACAGGTCATAAGCTTCTTTATCTTCGGTAGGTGCCTTAGTGATAATTGCCCTTTCTCTTTCCAGTAAAGTGACCTTTAATTTTTCAGTAATCGCTAACGCAATTTCATCCTGTATTGCAAAGATGTCATCCATTTCCCGGTCATATCTTTCGCTCCACAAATGGAATCCGTCATCAACATTAATCAACTGAGCGGTTATCCGTAAACTATTACGTTGCTTTCTAACACTGCCCTCCAAAACTGTACTTACGCCAAGTTTTAAGCCTACCTCACGCAGATCAATATTTTTTCCTTTAAATTGAAAAGAAGATGTTCTTCCCGCTACTTTTAAATCCTTTAAGTGAGCTAATGAATTAAGGATCTCTTCTGCTATTCCATCGCTAAAATATTCCTGCTCCGGATCATTGCTCATATTTACAAAAGGTAATACCGCCACGCTTTTTGTAGATATTGGAGACGAAGATGGGATACTTTTTTTTTCGGTTGTTTTTCCTTTCAAAGAATTAGGCAAAGGTTTAACCAGTTTTTCATGGTCCAGGGCGAATACTTCTATTTCCCGCTCAATATTTTTTAAATTATAATTCCCCATCGAAATCGTTTTAAATTCCGGATGGTTGTGAAGTTCTTCATTGACCCTATCTGAAATCAAAACGCATCCAGCTACACCCAATGACTCGATACGTGAGGCAAGATTAACGCCATCACCGAATATATTTCCATCGTTAAGGATTATATCGCCTATATGAAGGCCAATACGAACAGGAACATGCGGCGATTCAAAAAAAAATTGTTGCATACTTACTGCACATCGCACAGCTTCCAAAGCACTGCCAAAAGTACTGAGTGTGCCATCTCCATAATACTGTACAATATTGCCATTAAAGGTTTTATGTTCTTTTTCTATTATTGAGCGGTGACGATCTTTTAGCATGATAGCTTTAGGCTCATCATGCTGCATAATTGCAGAATAACCTTCTATGTCAGTAAACATTATAGCAGCTAATTGCCTTGCCATGGATGAAATGCGATTTGAATAGTAAATTACGAAATTCTTTTAAATTTTTGAGGACTTTCAAAAAGTATAAATTCAAACTGCATTTGCAGAAACCTGGAAAACGTTGTGTTATAAGTTTCTTTTTGAAGCCAGGACTAAACTTTTTGAATTATTTTTTCTGTAAAATATTTTAAGATAAGCTCCGGTTATTACTTCGTAATCCCATAGTAAAAAAATCTTTGTAAATAATCAGTAACCTTTTTATGATTGATTATTACTTTTATATCCTGAATTTTATTCGATCTTCATTAGTAAATTTTTTCTATGCAAAAAATTATATTCCTCCTATTCTTTTTAATTACTCTTGATGGCATGGCACAAAATAAACAAAGCTTCGATGGATTGAATATGAATCTTGGAAATCTTTTCATGCTTTCTGATGCCAAGACCCGTTCTATAAGCCCTGAAAACTATAAAGGAGAACCTGGAAAAGGAGGTATGGCAACTTTAGAAAATGGCTCTGCCCGCTCTGCCGCAAGAGACCTGGGGCAGGGTTGGAAAGTAAATCCGTTTGTTGTTATTGAAGCCGGGCAAACCTTTACTGTGGCTGATATTAATGGCCCCGGTGCTATTCAGCATATATGGATGACGCCTACGGGAAACTGGCGGTTTTCGATTTTACGCTTTTATTGGGATGATGAAACTGAACCTTCTGTTGAAGTACCGGTAGGAGATTTTTTTGGAATGGGCTGGGGAGAATATGCTTCATTAAATTCATTACCTGTAACAGTGAATCCAGGCAGTGCTTTTAATTCTTACTGGGTAATGCCTTTTAGAAAAAAATGCAAAATCACTTTACAAAATATTAATACTGAAAAAATGGTATTGTATTACCAGGTAGATTTTACGCTTACAAATGTACCTAACGATGCAGCTTATTTTCATGCGCAGTTTAGAAGAAACAATCCCACCAGGGAAGGATTTTATACGCTAATAGATGATATAAAAGGTAAGGGTCAATACGTAGGTACTTACCTTGCATGGGGCTTAACCAATAATGGCTGGTGGGGAGAAGGAGAAATAAAATTTTACATGGATGGCGACTCAAAATTTCCTACTATAAATGGTACAGGAACGGAGGATTATTTTTGCGGCTCTTACAATTTTGAAAATCAGAAAAAGCACCAGTATGAACCATTTTCAACTGCTTACACAGGCCTGCACCAGGTAATTCAACCGGATGGATTGTACAATTCGACACATCGCTTTGGGTTATACCGATGGCATATTATGGATCCTATCCGTTTTGAAAAAGACCTGAAAGTAACCATACAGGATCTTGGCTGGCACCATGATGGGCGTTATCTTCAGCAACAATCTGATATAAGCTCAGTTGTATATTGGTACCAGTCAGAGCCTCATTCGCCATTTCCAAAGTTGCCCTCAAAAAATGACCTGGAAGTAAATTGATAAAAAAATTAAAGCTTGGAGTATATCTTTCGCCGTTTTTATAAACCAGAATAATAATCATAACCCTGTTCGTACCAATAATCCGCAGGACGTTGATCACTGAAGGAAATGGTACCAATTCTTTTCAAATGTTTAATTCCGTATTTAACGGGAATGATTAAACGTAATGGATAGCCCTGGTTCAAAGGAAGTGGCTGGCCATTCATTTCATAGCAGAGTAATGTTTGTGGGTGCATGATGCTTGGCATATCAATGCCTACATAATATTCTTTATCGGGAGTAACCAGGCTCGCATATTTTAACTGCGTTTGAGCATTAAGGTCATACTTCGCTGCGAAATCACTGAATTTAACACCTGCCCAATGCGTAACCTGGCTCCAGCCTTCTATACATTTGAAATCAAAAATTATATCAGTTTTGGGTAATGCTTTTATCTCATCCAGGGTTACAAATAATGTATCGCCCGGGCTTTTTACAACTTGCAGTTTCCAGGTTGCCGGATCAAAGCCATCATTCATTCCAATTTCGCCATTTACTCTTACATGAGGTGCCGCATCAGCAAGAGAAAAGGGTTTTGCAAGATGGCCATCACTCAAAAAATTAGAGAAAAAAGTTTGATTGTAATCTAATACAGTTCTTAGTGGTTTGAGAGCACCAGCCTCTTTTGGTTGCTTATTTAGCCACTTCCAGGAAAAGAAGAGCATTGCCAAAAAAATAATAAACACTGCGAAAGCAAGGATAGTTTTATTTCTCAATCTCTTTTCAGAAATAAGTATTTCTTCTTTATAATTCATTTGTTTCGTTTTGCAGATCCTGGCTGTCTGGTTTCAAAGGTATTTTTTTATCCTGTGTTATATCGGGATCTTCTGCACTATTTTCATCAGGAACTTCTGTTGAAATAGGATGTTCTTTAATTATCACAGTTTCATTTTCCTCCTGTCCATCTACCTCATGTATTTTAGGCTCGGAAGAAATGCTTTTAACGGGTGTTTCAATTTTTTGTACCGGCATTACTACGCCAGTTGTTGCCAGTTGTAACGAATCCTGTTTCAATACATCGAGTCCTGTTACCATACTTCTAAAATTGTTCCAACCGGCAAGAATTACCTGCACTACATGAACAACAAAAAATAAAGTGAATAAAATAGTAAGTATAAAATGTTCTGCCCGGGCCCACTCGTAACCACCAAGAGCCGCCACTAGCAAATGAAACTGGACAGGTTTATAAATTGCCAGCCCTGTAAGTAATGAACCTAACCCCATAAAAATTACCCCTGTATAAGCCAGTCTTTGTGCTGCATTATATTTCTTTTGGGGCGGTGTTGATTTTCTTATATGTAAATCATGTAACACAACCAGCCAGGATTCTCTGAGAGATTTTTTATTAGGAAAAATCAGCCTCCATTCTCCTGAAAAAATAAGATATAAAACATATATAAATCCATTGATTACAAAGAGCCACATGAAAACGAAATGCAGGCTCATACCTTCTGCCAGATTGAATGGCATGTGAAGCGCCTTATAAAAAGAATCAGGAAAAAATTTGAGAATTGTTTTATTACCCCACCCAACACGATAAACATCATTGGCCCAATAAATTAACAAACCACTCCATATCATAACCGCAAGCACCGGAAAATTTATCCAGTGAAACCACCTGATTGCAAGAGGATGTTTTTTTAAAACTTTTTTCATTGTCTGAAATAAATTGTTGGACTTATACCAATATTAAGACTATTTACTTAATTCGGCAAAACCATAAAGGTGATTATATTTTTCACAATGTATTAATGCATATTTATATATTGTGAAATCCGGTGCGCCGGTGATTTCATATAGTTGGTTGCCATTAGTAGATTGAAGGTCACCAAGTTTTATAAAATTTGCGGGAAACATTTCCTTAGATAAGTATACCTTAAGATCGGGACCGTTGGTAGTAAGAAAATTTTCTAATGCGAGGATGTATTTTCCTTCTTTGAGATAAATTTTAGCTTCGCCACTTACTGTGCCTGACGGTCCACTTGAAAATGTACCACCATATTTTAACATGGCGGTTGTGTCCAAAGGGTTTATAACCTGGTCAAGTGTTTTCGTTGATGCTTTCTTGCATGAGGAAAAAAATGCAGTGGTAATAATTGCAAAAATTAAAATAATGTTTCTCATAAAGGTTAATTAAATGTACTGATGGATATCATTAAAAATCTATTTTTTATTAAACGTAAGTGAGGCTGAATTTATGCAGTATCGCAAACCTGTTGGGTTTGGCCCATCAGTAAACACATGTCCCAAATGGGCACCACACCTGCTACAGTGAACTTCAGTTCGGCCCATTCCCAAACTATTATCAGTAGCTTCTCCAACATTATTAGGTTTTATTGTTTTATAAAAACTTGGCCAGCCTGTTCCGCTTTCAAATTTTGCACCTGATGAAAAAACCTCCTGTCCACATCCCACACATTTATAAACACCATCCTCATGGTTATCCCAGTATTTTCCTGTGAAAGCCATTTCAGTCCCCTCCTCCCGGGTTACATTATATTGAAGCGGGTTAAGTTGTTTTTTCCACTCAGCATCGGATTTCATTACTTCATATTTTTCCTTACTTTTTTGAGCACAGCTAAATAAAGTAAACAATACAGGAAGTAATATTGTTATAATATTTTTCATTTTATAATACCACTTTCATTATAGTTAACTTTGGTAATACAATATACGTAATGACGATCCCTGGAGTTGCATAATAATTATACTTAAATTATAACATTTTTAATGGGAGTTTGGAAGCAAATAGGTGAATACCTCTGGTTGAGAAAAAAAGATCCTAACACACCGCGTTCTCAATGGATTGGATATATGCATAATATCAATAGACTTTCTATTTTGCTTTTTTTATTTGCTCTTATAATTATAATTATAAAATTGCTGAGGAGTTAGGCCATAGAATTCAATATCAGGAGGGGCTGTGAAGGCTTTCAAATATAATCTTTGCTGCATTTGCCGAAGCATTTCCTCCTTCAGAAAGTTGTTTTTTTAATAGATAGTAGTCAAATTGAATCCTTTCTCTTTTTACCGGATCATATAAAATCTCATTTAATTCATCGGTAATATTTTCAGGAGTCAGTTTATCCTGGATTAATTCTTTCACTACCTCTTTATTCATAATAAGATTAACTAAAGAAATGTATTTGAGCTTTATAAGCCGTTTGGCAATTTGATATGAAATATTTCCCGCTTTATAACATACAATTTGAGGAACGCTAAATAATGCAGTTTCAAGAGTCGCAGTTCCGGATGTTACTAATGCTGCAGCTGCTTGCATAAGCAATGAATAGGTATCATTCGAAACTATTTTTACATTCTCATAAGATACAAGGAAGGGTTTATAAAATTCATCTTCTATTGAAGGAGCTTTGGCCAGAATAAAAGTTTTTTCAGGAAATTTTTTTGTTGCTTCCAGCATAACAGGAAGCTTTGTTTTTATTTCCTGTTTGCGGCTGCCAGGTAACAATGCAATAATATTTGTTGATTGTTCAATTCCGGGATGAGTTGCTTTAAAATTTTCTATAACCTGTACCAGGGGATGTCCTACATAATCTACATCGTAATTCCAGGTTTTATAAAATTGTTTTTCAAAGGGAAGGATAGCAATCATTTTATCAACATACTTTTTTATTGTTTTAACCCTGCCTTCCTTCCATGCCCACACCTGTGGTGAAATATAAAAAACGTTAAGGAAATTGTTTTTCTTAGTCCACTCTGCAATTTTTAAATTGAACGTTGAATAATTTATGAGTATTACAATATCCGGCTTGTAATTAAGTATGTCTTGCTTGCAAAATTTGAAATTTTTGAAGATAGCCGGAAGATTTTGAATTATCTCTGCAAAGCCCATAAAGGCAAGTTCCTTGTAATGCTTAGCAACCGCTGCTCCTGCTGCTTCCATTTTATCTCCGCCCCAACACCTGATATCAGCGGAAGAATCCAACTTCCTTATTTCCTTGATGAGGTTGCTGCCATGTAGATCACCCGAGGCTTCGCCCGCAATTATGTAATACTTCATACCTGCGTTTAGTTTCGATGAAAGTTTTAAAGATAATTAGAATTAGTTTTCTTAATTAAATTTTGACTGGCTTATTAACGTTTTAAATTTGTTTACAGATTCCAAATATAATATTGTGTTTAACAAGCTAAAATATTTTCATACTAAACAAAAGATTGGTATAGATTAAATTGAATTTTTTATAAGCTATCCGGTTCAATATGTATAAGCACAATGCCCAATTGTGGAAGCCTTTTTTTAAGTGTGTCCTTCAGCGCATGGGCAATATCATGGCCTTGTTGTACCGTTAGGTTAGCATTAACCGATGCATGCAGGTCAGCATGATATATCATACCAGCTTTACGGATCATGCATTTTTCCGTAGAAATAACTCCGGGAACTGTTTGAGAAATATCCCTGATTTCCTTAATAAGGCTTTCATATAAATTTTCATCCATTATTTCGCCAAGCGCCGGCCTGAAAATATGAAAGCTGTTATAAAATATAAATCCAGCTGCGAACAATGCAGCCCAGTCATCTGCGGCTTCGTAACCCTTACCTAAAATCAATGCAACAGAGATACCAATAAAAGCAGCGACTGATGTAATTGCATCACTCCTGTGGTGCCATGCGTCAGCTTTTAATGAAGAGCTGTTTGTTTCCTTGCTTTTCTTTATTACAATACGAAATGAAATTTCTTTCCATAGAATAATAGGGCCTAAAAAAAATAATGTCCAGGCTTTGGGAAGAGCATGCGGTGTTCCTATATTCTTAATGCTTTCATAAGCTATAATTGTTGCAGAAGTTATTAAGAAGCCAACAACCAAAAAAGTGATTAAAGGTTCTGCACGGCCATGCCCGTAGGGATGATTTTTATCTGCAGGCCTGCTGGTATATTTTATACCAAATAAAACAAGGAAAGACGAAAAGACATCTGAAGTGGATTCAATGGCATCAGCTATTATAGCGTAAGAACTACCAAAATAACCGACGGCAAGTTTTATTGCGGCCAGGATTGCATTCCCTATAATGCTAAACCAGCTGGCTTTTACTGCAGTTGCTTCATTTGTCATTTGATTTGTTACGTGCAGGTATATAAGCTGAATCTATAGATCATAATTATTTATTATGAAAAGTAAGGGTTTTATAAACTACCTCCCCATGTATCGTAATTCCTGAAACTATAACTTTGTAAGTAGCAGGAACATCACCCGTAAAAAAGCTAAAACTTGTAGTGCCCGAAGGATCGCTTAAAACACTTCCGTCCCAAAAGATTGTGGAGCGATTGTCAAAGCCTGATGTTATATTCTTACTGTCATAATTAACAAGAGGGAATTGCGAATAATTTGAAACTCCAACCGGATAGAACATAGCTATATTATTTTCACCAGTTTTAAAGTTGTATTTGCGGTTTCTTGCGGTATTTATAAGTATAACGCCATTGCCACCACGCAATCCATAATTTGCTGCCTCACCTCCTATTAATATTTCTATAAAATCAATTTCTTTACTATTAAGGCTGTTAAGATAGGCCATAACAGGGCTTGTTTCACTGGTAGAGCCGGCTGATAAAGAAGCCTGTTGCCCATCAACTAGTAATAATGGCTCAGACGATAAATCGGGGCCTTTGAATGCTGTGAGCCCATTAATAACAAGAAATCCATTTAGCATATGCATTCCGGCAACACCCAGAATTGCATTTCCCACACTGGAACCTTCGGGAATATCATCAGAAGTTACAATAGATGAGTTTGAACTCACTCTTTTTGAAACATCATAATTCACGGCTCTTTTCGCATTAATGTTTATTGAAGGCAATTTCTCCTTATCTGCTGAAATGGATTCATTAATGGCATAAGTATAGAAGTATTTTTTAATTGTATTTTCTACAGGTAAATATTGTTTTAAAGACACGGGCGTTTTGAAAAATGGAAAGATCGCCTTATCTGGAATGATTTTCATTTGCTGGTTTCTTTCATTTATATTTTTTACGCTTATACGAAATAAGGAACTATCAGGGTAATCTTCAATAGGAAAATAAAATCGTCCATTGTCGTCAGTAGTATCGGTTTCGAAAAATCCGTCTCCGCTTTTGGAGAGAAGATTGACTATTTTATTTATAGCAGGTTCATTTTTTTCATTTAGCACAATTCCTCTGATATGAAGCAGGCTATCTTTTTCATCAGTCGATAAAGCTTTCATTACATTATCTGGATTATTTTTAAAAGTATTTTTTCTTAAAAGCATTATTAAATCTATCTCTTCATCTGTCAAACACTGAAGATGTGCAAGAGACATGTTGTCTATATTTTCACTATTAATTATTTCATCAATGTAAGTCGGGTTGCAGTCGTAAGATGGATCAGAAAACAAAGAATCTATAACAGCTATTGAAAATAATGCCGGTACAGGGTTGTTGTTGTTGTCAGCTATAGAAACTTTTAAAGTCACTTTTTTTCTTTTATCATAATTATTTTTATCTGCCGCCACATTTACTACCAGATTTTTTTCTTTTTCGTAGACGCTTCTTTCACTTAGTAATTTAAAGTTGTTGTCAAATAAGTAAAACGTAGTAATTCCCCCTGGAAGTTTTTCACGGGGAATAGAAACTTCATACTGCCCTTGCCCAATACTGGCAAAGCAAAGACTGTCTTTAGAAATACCAATAACATAAGTAGTAAAATCTTTCGAATAGATGGAGTCTTCAAGCAATACTCTTATAAGATGAGCGCCTGTCGATTGATCGCTAATAGATAACTGGGCTGCTTTAAAATTGAAAGCGGGTAATGGATAACTCAACTCTTTGCCATCTATGCTTATGAATGCTTTGTATTTTCTCTGTCTGTAAGGAAAAAATGAAAATTTCCCGAGGCCGCTTTTATCAGAAGCAAAACTTGTAATAACAGAGTCACGGTTATCCTTAACTAGACCTTTTACTTCAATCGGCTTTCCCGCATAATCATGAATATGAAAAGCTACATTTGAATTAGCCCCGGTAATAATTGAACCACCTTCAGGATAGAAATTTATAGAAGTTGTATTTCCCGCTTTATCGCCGGTTTCATTAGCAATCTTTCTTTTGGCATTAGTATTAGAGTTATTATTAAAAATATAAATGGATTTAATTGCACAATAGTTGCTATCACCTTTTGCCATTTGCCGTGTATATGCACGAAGCCAATAATAACCTGTAGAAATAGAATCAGGCAAAATGATCCTGGAATTTAATTGCTGATGTGCCGCATCTAATACTACCACTTTTAGAACTTTATCATTTTCATTTACCAGGTCCACAAATAAAAATTTGGTCTTTGTAATAATTTTTTGCGAAGCTGAATTTAAAAGAAAAGCTTTAAACCAAATAGTCTCACCTGCCTTAAAAATTGCTTTATCACTGGTAAGAAAAGCCCGTGGCCTTGATTGCGATCTGATTGTTGTAATCAGGCTTCCTGAAAAAGAATCTAACCTGTTTTGTAAATTATCCTGGCCTTGTGCTGAATTGCAAAGGAGTAAATAAATGCATAAAAGTTTTAAGTAATTAAAGCAAGTCGTAAGCATAGTTCTGTTTTTTTCAATTTAATAAATCAAGGATAAAATGCGATTAAATAATTTATCCTTTTTTAAGAATGATTCTTTTTCCGTTCATTTATTAAGTGGGACAGCAGATTTATTTTGTTTCTAAAATAAGTCGAATAAGTTTATCTGCAAGTTACTATTTGATATCAAAATCTTAAGGATAAAAAGATTTAATTATGCAAAGTTCTAAAATGCTCCTGGAAAAAAAGTGTCCCTGTTTTGTACAGGCAGATGAACAATATTGATTTAAAACCACCGTTTTTATTCAAACTCATTTCTATTCATCAAGACGATCTCCCTAATTTGCAGCAGCTGGTTAACTGATTAATACACTGAATAATAACTAACGATTTTCTTAATTAAAATAAACCGGTTACGATAAGTCATATGCGAAAAAGTATGGCGCTTGCGAATTCAACAAAAAGATCTTTTTAAACAATGTCTTTCCTTAAATATTAAGGATATTCTTAAATGCTATATATGAAAAACAATCAATTTTCTTTTCACTGGCTTTTTATCCTTTGTGGAATGCTGATTTTTAGTTGTAAAAAAGAAACTACTAAAAACAGCAAGCCTTCTCCAGGTGATCCGTGTTCCGCTTCTATTGCAAATGTTGAAAACATAGAAATCTTTCCTGCAGATAATGCATGGAACCAGGACGTTTCTGCTTTACCTGTTGATCCTTTCAGTAACCAGATTATTGCCGGCTTCACATCTTCATCATTAAAAGCTGATTTTGGCAGCGGCCTTTGGAATAATGCACCTATAGGAATTCCCTTTGTAGTGGTTTGCTCCAGCCAGGCAAAATCAAACATCACATTCCGTTCAAATTCTTACGATGGAAATTATGGTGATGAAAGCGATACGGCTCCCTATTCAATTCCATTGAATGCCACGGTTGAAGGAAACGGTTCTGGTGATGCACATGTAATTGCAATAGATAAAGACAATGGTATTTTATATGAATTATACAACGCAAGTGTTAACGGCGATCATTGGGAGGCTTCTTCAGGAGCTATTTTTAATCTAAGGTCAAACGCATTGAGAACAAATGGATGGACCTCTGCTGATGCTGCAGGCCTGCCCATTTTTCCGGGGTTGATAAGATATGAAGAAGTGTTGAAAGGCAACATTGACCATGCGATACGTTTCACTTTAAACAGTGCAAATGTAAGCCCGTCTTATATTTTACCGGCACGCCATAAAGTAAACAGTTCAGGTGGACAATATTCTCTGCCATTTGGCGCAAAGATCAGGTTAAAAAAAGATGTTGATATTAGTAGCTTTTCACCAAGGCTCCAGGTTATCTTAACGGCAATGAAAAAGTATGGATTAATACTTGCAGATATTGGCAGCAACATGTTTATAAGCGGCGCTCCGGATGAAAGGTGGGACAATAATGAATTGCGCCAATTGGGAAATATAAAAGCATCATCTTTTGAAGTAGTAAAGTTTAACTGATGGTTATTAATGGTATAATTTTACTTTTATAGTGGCTTAACATTATCAATTAAGAATTCAATATTTTTATTTTTTACAATAAACACTTGATTCTTCCACAGGATATTTTTTATCAAGATCAATATTATTGACGGAGTGCTTTAGGCCCCAGTTAAACAGTCTTTCAAAATAAGGAAGCACTTTGCTTTCTTTGATTTTATCCCTAAAATAAATTTCATGTTCTTTTTCCTTCATACCCATTTCATATAAAATAATATCCCATTTATATATATTCATATCATTAAAAAAATGCTTCATCCTGAAGTACTCGCATACATTGCCACTTTCGAGTTTGCCTGCAAAAAAGAAGGGCATAAACCAACCTATTATATGACAACTTGCGGATATTAATTTGCCTATGATACCAAAGCGTATTTCGTACCAATCTGAAATCTGGATATGATAATAAGTCATAATCAATAAAACTTCTTTTCGGTGATTCCACTCATCTGCTTCAATTTGCTTTATAGCAATTTTCTCCAAGGGATTTTTGACGGAAGCTGCATGGCCCTGGTATGCATAGGAAGCCGCTTTTTCAGCAGAGTACGCCTTTTGTAACAAACGTATTAGCTTAGGATGTTTTAATGTATTTACAGAAATATTTTGATCAATAGTCATATGGCCAGCATCAGTAGTATAGGGCATAAGAAAGAAATTAAATCATTCGTAAGATAAGCAGCAATGCTTACAAACTACAGGCTAAATGATGATTTTTATTAATCGTCATGATATATTCGACCCTTCATAACGATTCAATTAATAAACGAAAAGAATAAGAGAATAATTTTTTTGACGAACTATTGCCTTTAAATATTAATAATATCTTCCTGTTCCAAAAAATCAATTTATATTAGATAATTCTTTTGCCACATTTATAATGGCTTATTTAAAAAAGAGTTCAATCCTACGATAACTTTTAATATCTGATCTTCTGGTAAAGCCCCCATAATATCACGGAAAAAATTCCATCTCACTAGCTTAATTAACTGCATTGAAAAGTTTTCTTTTCATATTATTAATTTGCTTTTGCCATATAGCTGAAGCCGGAACCTATTATTTTTCTGATCTTACAGGAGATGATAGCAGAACGCCTTTGGAAGCTCAAAGCCAGGCTACTCCATGGAAAACACTGAATAAATTAAATTCAATTTTCAATACACTTAATGCAGGTGATTCAATCCTGTTTGAAAGAGGCAGTATATTTTATGGCTCTATTACAATAAAACAATCCGGTTCTATAAATGCTCCAATAGTTTTATCAGCATATGGCACGGGAAGCAAACCTATAATAGAAGGGTTTACTACACTTTCTGGTTGGGTTTCGTCAGGCAATGGTATTTATGAAAGCTATAATTCACAATTGGGAGCATCTGTAAACATGGTAGTATTAGACGATGTTCAACAGCAAATGGGTCGCTATCCTAACAGCAATGCTTCCAATAAGGGATATCTTGCTTTGGAATCCCATAGCACCAATGTTGCCATAACCGATAATGAACTTCCTTCAACTCCTAACTGGCAAAATGCGGAACTTGTAATAAGGACGCAGCGGTGGGCAACTGAAAGAAGATTGATCACCAATCATACAGGCGGTACCCTCCGGTTTGCACCGTTAGCTTATACACCTGCAAATAATTCAGGATACTTTATTCAAAATGATATAAAAACACTTGACCAGTTTGGTGAATGGTATTATGATCCTTCAACCCAAAAAATGTATATGTATTTTGGGTCAAATTCTCCCAATGCATACACAATTAAGGCTTCTTCTGTGGATACTCTCTTTAATATGTATAACCTGGATAATATTATTGTAGATGGTTTGATATTTGAAGGCGCTAATGTGAAAGCAATGAATTTCTATTCGGTCAATGCAGGTATTACAAAAGTTACCAATTGTGATATTAGATTTTCAGGCATTGATGGCCTTGTGACCGGCTCCTGCCAAAATATGGAGATAAAAGACAATACGGTAAGTGACATCAATAATTTTGGAATATTTCTAAGTGCGATAGGCGGCTACATGTTAGTCAATAATGTTGTACACCGTATTGGTGTAATTCCGGGATCGGGCACAAGCGGCTCCAATAATTGTATTGGTATAAAAGTAAATGGCGTGAATAATCTCATAGCAGGAAATATTGTAGACAGTATAGGATACACTGCCATGAGATTCACGGGTGATTCGGTGGAAGTAAGAAATAATTTTATTCAGCATTATTGTATGAATATAGACGATGGGGGCGGCATTATGACCGGCTCAAATTTTACCGCGCCGCCCAATTATGGAAGAAAAATAATCGGCAATATAGTTATGAATGGGTTGGCTGCATTTGAAGGAGCTACATCAATTGTAGGGGCTACTAATGGCATTTATCTTGATGATGATGCAAGTGGTGTAACAGTAGATAGTAATACAGTTGCCAATAATAATAAGGATGGAATATACCTCCATAATAATCACGATTGCTTCATCAGGAATAATACTGTTTATAATTCTGCGATTAGCCAGTTAAGGCTTACACATAATTCTGGTCATAATAGCTTTAGAAATATAATAATTAATAACAATCTTTTAGTCGCTAAAACCCCTGCAGAACCAACTCTCTATGCCCAAACGGATGCAACAGATATCTATTTTAATTTGTGGGGAAATATTGATAGTAACTGGCATGCACGCCCGTTATTACAGACAACAATAATAAAAGCGGTTAAGCCTAACTACAATCAAAATTTAACTATCGGAGGCTGGTATGCGCTCAGCACATTTGATCAGCATTCTTTAATAAGCCCAAAGACTTTCGCATCAACTATTAATCCTGATGATTCTATAAGATTTGAGTACAATGCAACTAATTCAGTTAAGACTATCAGTCTTAATAAAACATATATTGACCTTAAAAAAAATCAATATTCGGGATCAGTAGATTTGCAGCCTTTTTCATCTTTAATTTTATTACCGGTTCCCATTGCTCCCACAGTAAACATTACAAGTCCTGTGGATAGTACAAACTTTTTACCTTCTTCAAATATTATAATTTCTGCCACAGCCGCCGATGCTGATGGCACAGTAAGTAAAGTGGATTTTTATAATGGAAATATATTTTTGGGAACTACTAATATAAGCCCATACACTTTTACCTGGCCGAATGTTATTTCAGGAAATTATTCTCTCACTGCAAAAGCAACAGATAATGATTCTATAACAACTACTTCCATACCTGTAAACATTTTAGTAAACCAGCCACCAACTGTGAGTATTACGAGCCCAGTCAATAATGCAACCTTCGCCGCACCCGCAGTCATTACAATCAACGCAGCAGCAACCGATGCGGATGGCACCATAAGTAAAGTTGAATTTTATAATGGAAGCATATTGCTTGGCACAATTACTGCAAGCCCATATAATTTTGTATGGGTAAACGTTCCTTCAGGAAATTATGCTATTACTGCAAAGGCAACCGACAATGGTTCGCTGGTGACTACTTCTTTGCCTGTAAATATTTCTGTAAACGAACCTCCGTCAGTAAGTATTTCCAGTCCTGCTAATAATACAATTTTTGCAGCTTCTGCTACTATTACAATCAACGCAGCAGCAGCTGATGCGGATGGCACCATAAGTAAAGTTGAATTTTATAATGGAAGCACATTGCTTGGCACAGTTACTACAAGCCCTTATAACTTTACATGGGTAAATGTTCCTTCAGGAAATTATGCGCTTACTGCAAAAGCTACTGATAATGGTTCGCTTGTTACTACCTCTTCCATTGTAAATGTTTTAGTAAATACGCCACCAACAGTAAGTATAATAAATCCTCTATCCAATGCGACTTTTGCAGCTCCTGCATCCATCACAATAGATGTGGCCGCAAGCGATGCAGATGGTACTATAAGCAAGGTTGAATTTTATAACGGCAGCACATTACTAGGAACAATTACTACAGCTCCTTTTACTTTGGTTTGGGCAAATGTTGGGTCAGGAAATTATGTTATCACTGCAAAAGCCACAGATAATGGATCATTGGTAACCACTTCCTCACCGGTAAATATTTCTGTAAATGAACCTCCAACTGTCAGCATTATAAATCCAGTAAACAATACAGGTTATTCAGCGCCAGCAACCATTACGATCAATGTAAATGCTGCTGATGCTGATGGCACCGTAAGTAAAGTAGATTTCTACAATGGGAGTACTTTACTTGGAACAGTTTCTTCAAGTCCATATACTTTTATTTGGACAAATGTTCCTTCAGGAAATTATGTCCTTATCGCAAAAGCTACTGATAATGGCTCGGTGGTAACAACTTCTTCAGCAATAAATATTTTTGTAAATGCCCCACCAACCATAAATATTACAAGCCCTGCAAATAATACCACATTTGCTTCACCCGCAACTTTTAATATTAATGCTAATGCTATTGATGTTGATGGCACCATAAGCAAAGTAGATTTTTATAATGGAAGTACCTTACTGGGCACAGTAAATACAAGCCCATATATTTTTACCTGGGCGAATGTACCTTCGGGAAGTTATTTTCTTACCGCAAAAGCTACCGATAATGGTTCGCTGGTTACTACCTCTTCAATTGTAAATGTATTAGTGAATACTGCACCATCAGTGAGCATTACGAACCCTATCTCTAATGCAACCTTTGCCGCGCCCGCAGCCATTACCATTGATGCTAATGCTTTCGATGCAGATGGAACGATAACTAAAGTTGACTTTTATAATGGTGGTTTATTTTTAGGTTCAGATAATACAAGCCCATATTCTATAACCTGGGCCAATGTTCCTCAGGGAAGTTATTCGATTACTGCCAGGGCAACTGATAATGGGGCGTTAGTTACAACTTCAGCTCCGGTTATTATTTCTTTGTTCACTCCAAATATGCCGCCGACAATAAGTATTACCAGTCCTTCTAATAATGCAGCTTTCGCAGCGCCAGCTGTTGTTACAATTAATGCTAATGCGGCCGATGCTGATGGCACTATAAGTAAAGTAGATTTTTATAACGGAACAACATTACTTGGAACTGATAATACAAGCCCTTATTCTTTTATATGGACAAATGTATTATCCGGAAATTATTCTCTAACAGCAATAGCTACTGATAATGGTTCATTGGCTACTACTTCGTCGGTAATAAATATTTTGGTAAATCAACCTCCATCAGTAAGTATTACCAGCCCTTTGAATAATGCAACCTTTACAGCATCCGCTACTGTTACGATTAATGCTAATGCAACAGATGCTGATGGTACAATAAGTAAAGTAGATTTTTATAATGGAACTACCTTAATTGGGACGGACAATACAACCCCTTATTCTTTTACGTGGACAAATGTATCGTCCGGAAGCTATTCTCTTACTGCAGTAGCTACCGATAATGGTTCACTGGTTACTACTTCTTCAATTGTAGCAATATCAGTTAGTCCTGCAAATATTCCGCCAACCGTTAGTATTACAAGCCCGGCCACCAACGCTATTTTTGCTACCCCGGCAACTATTATTATCAATGCCAATGCTGCCGATGCTGATGGTACAGTGAGTAAAGTAGATTTTTATAATGGTACTACACTGCTTGGTACTGATAATACAAGTCCTTATTCGTATACATGGACCAATGTCGCAACAGGAAGTTATTCAATTACTGCAAAGGCTACCGACAATGGTTCACTCGTGACTACTTCTTCTGCTGCTTCGGTGTCAGTTAATCCGGCACCAACGGTAAGTATCACAAGCCCTGCCAATAATACCAGATTTAATTCCCCTGCGGCAATTACTATTAATGCCACTGCAGCCGATCCCGGAGGTTCAATAAGTAAAGTGGATTTTTATAATGGCACAACATTACTCGGTACTGATAACACAAGCCCTTATTCTTATATATGGACTAATGTACCGGCAGGAAATTATTCTCTTACTGCAAAAGCTACTGATAATACTTCCCTTGTGACGACATCTGTTGCTGTTGCCGTTTCAGTAAATGCAGCGCCTACAGTTAGTATTACGAGCCCGGTTAATAATACCGTTTTTACACCACCTGCAACAATCGCAATTAATGCTGTAGCAGCAGATGCAGATGGAACTGTAAGCAAAGTAGATTTTTATAAAGGCACAACGCTATTAGGTACTGATAATACCAGTCCGTATTCTTATACATGGACCAATGTTGCCGGAGGCACTTACTCGTTAACTGCAAAAGCTACAGATAACAATTCACTCGCTACAACTTCCGCGGCGATTTCCGTAACAGTTAATTCGGCGCCGACAGTAAGTATTACAAGCCCTGTAAATAATACAGTATTTGCTGCACCGGCAAGTATAACTATTAAGGCAAATGCTGCAGACGCAGGCGGGTCTATAAGTAAAGTAGATTTTTATAATGGAGTTACTTTACTTGGAACTGATAATACAAGCCCTTATTCAATTACATGGTTAAATGTTCAATCGGGAAGTTATACTATAACTGCAAAAGCAACTGATAATACTTCATTAGTAACAACCTCTGCTGCCATTACAGTAATTGTAAATGGAGCACCAACTGTAAGCCTTACAAGCCCAGCTAATAATGCAATTTTTAATCCCCCTGCAACTATTGTTTTAAATGCCACAGCTGCAGATCCGGGTGGTTCTGTTT
>JBBSEV010000024.1:0-57645 GCA_038239385.1 Chitinophagales bacterium | reverse complement strand
GCTATAAAGAAAATTTTTAATGCCAGGCTCAAGATTTTCTTCGTACCATATTTTATAAGTATTTACAATTTTTTGCAATAATATATTGCTTATCATTTCATCATCAATCATTTCATAAAGAAGATAATCTGCTACTGTTTTTTCAACTTCCCATTCTTTGAGGCCAAATTCGAGTAAGCATCTTACTACAGCTCTTTCGTTAATTTCATCTTTACTTAATAATTCAAGAGCATCAGTATCACCTTCATCTGTATCCGGAGAGGATGTGTTGAAACTCTGAAACTTTTTATCGTCAACTACAAAGCGCCTTTCATCTTTCGTAAATTTTTCTCTTATGTATTTATTTACGAGACTGTGAAGCCCTGTTTCATCAATTTTTAGTAGCTCGGCAGTTTTACGGATATAATCCTGCTGTTTAGTAAAATCTTCTGCTTTATTGATCTTTGAAATGGTATCGGCTATTTTATTTACAACCTGTGATCGCTTATTTGTATCGTCTCCTGCATCCGCTAAAGCATATTCTAACTGGAACATGATAAAATCCTTTTTATTCAAACCTATAAAAGAAGTAAAAGCACTTGCCCCAATTTTAGTGATAAAACTATCCGGATCTTCTTCATTGGGTAACATAACCAACATTACATTAAGGCCTTCCTCAAGAGCAAGATCAAGGCCCCGTAAAGCAGCTTTTATACCAGCACTATCACCATCGTATAATATGGTAAGATTTTTTGTATATTTTTTTATAAGCCTGAGTTGATCCTGCGTTAAAGATGTGCCACCACTTGCAACTACATTTTCAATTCCTGCCTGGTGTAGAGCAATCACATCAGTATAGCCTTCTACCAAAAAACATTCGTCTGCTTTATCAATTGCCTGTCTTGCAAACCAGGAACCATATAGAATTTTACTTTTTACATAAATTTCATTTTCCGGTGTATTGATATACTTTGGCGCTTTATCATTTTTCCTAATAAGCCTGGCTCCAAATCCTGCAATTTTTCCAGAGGGATTATGTACAGGAAATATAATGCGTCCCCTGTAATTATCCTGCAAAGTATTATCTCGGGAGACAATCAGTCCTGATTTTTGCAATAAGTCTTCATTGAATTTAGCAGTAATAGCCAATTGTGTAAAAGTATCTTTTCCCTGAGGATTGTATCCTAATTCAAATTTTTTTATGATTTCTTCCCTATATCCCCGTTCCTTTAAATATGTCAATCCAATATTTATTCCTTCATCAGTTGCAAACAAGGCTTCACTTAAAAAATTTTGAGCAAATTTATTTATGATATAAAGACTGTCACTTACTTGTTGTTGTTCTTTATATTCAGGGCTGGTTTCTGTTTCCTCGATCTGAACATTGTATTTTGCCGCAAGCCATTTTAAAGATTCTACATAACTATATTTCTCATGTTCCATTAAAAAACCAATGGCATTGCCACTTCTGCCACAACCAAAACATTTATATATTTCTTTGGATGGAGATACTGTAAATGATGGTGATTTCTCATTATGGAAAGGGCAAAGGCCTATATAATTTTGCCCTCTCTTTTTTAGCTTTACAAATGAACTGAGAATCTCAATAATATCTATTCGGCTAACAATTTGTTGTATGGTTGCGGGAGCTATCATTTCTACAATAAAGGCTTACTAAAACGTATTTAAATCATAAAGCCTGTTCAATTTCTGGCCATAAATATTTCAGTAATAAATAAATATTTTAATAGTGTTATGAAATGGGATTTCAATCTATAACTGTTGTTTTGATTAAACCGATGACTTATTAAAAGATAAACCCTTAAAGTTTTGGGTTATTGAGAATAATTAAATATCACAACTATAATCTTGATTGCAAAGCTATAATTCCAATAAGAGAAAGTATAACTGCCGTGATGATCATAATCGTAACAAATTTTTTGGTCTGTATCACTTTCATGGTTTTAATTTTAATTGAGAAATGTAAAATAACTTCAATTAGCAGAGAATTTAAAATATAAAAACCCACATAATATTGAGATCGTTTCAAACAAGGAGTACAAAATATAATTAAAAGCTCATCCGTTTTTTTATAGAATGATTACAGATGATTTCAGGAGCGGATTTCTCTTTCATATCTTTGCACATCAATTTTTTTTATGGATAAAAAGGAAGTTTATATTGTATCTGCTGTGCGAACGCCAATAGGTAGTTTTGGTGGAACTTTAAAGGATGTATCAGCAACAAAGTTAGGATCTATCGCAATTAAAGGAGCAGTAGAAAAAGCCGGAATAAGGCCAGGAGATGTTCAGGAAGTCTATATGGGATGCGTTTTACAAGCTAATCTTGGGCAGGCGCCGGCACGGCAGGCAGCTGTACTAGCGGGGCTACCAGATAATGTATGCTGTACAACGGTTAATAAAGTTTGCGCAAGTGGAATGAAAGCCATTATAAATGGAGCTCAAAGTATTTTACTTGGGGACGTAGATGTGGTAGTTGCCGGTGGTATGGAAAATATGAGTAGCGCTCCTTTTTATGCACCTGAAATGAGATGGGGCAACAAATATGGGAATGCGCAATTCATTGACGGTTTAGCTAAAGATGGCTTAACTGATGTTTATAAAAATTATGCAATGGGCAATGCGGCAGAATTATGTGCCAGGGAGTGTAACATAAGTCGCGAAGATCAGGATGGATTTGCAATTGAAAGCTATAAACGCAGTCAGGCTTCTGTAAAAGGAGGAAAGTTTATTGACGAGATTGTAGGAGTTGAAATTCCTCAAAGAAAAGGTGGGTCAGTGATAATATTAGAAGATGAAGAACCATTCAACGTAAAATTTGATAAAATTCCAGAATTGAAATCACCATTTGAAAAAGGTGGAAGTGTAACGGCCGCAAATGCGAGTACAATTAATGATGGTGCCGCAGTTGTTGTTTTAATGAGCAAAGAAAAAGCAGAAGAGATGGGTGTAAAAGCAATTGCAAGAATAATAAGCTATGCTGATGCAGAACAAGCGCCGGAATGGTTCACAACAACACCGTCACTGGCGCTCCCCAGGGCTGTAGAAAAAGGAGGATTAACAATGAACCAAATAGATTACTTTGAACTTAATGAAGCCTTTAGTGTGGTTGGCATTGTGAATACCAACAAAATGGGGCTTGATCCATCTAAAGTAAATGTAAATGGCGGTGCAGTAGCTTTGGGACATCCATTAGGTGCAAGTGGTGCCCGCATTATAGTAACACTTATAAATGTGCTAAAGCAAAATAATAGTAAAATCGGGGCTGCAGCAATTTGTAACGGAGGTGGTGGAGCGAGTTCTATGGTTATTGAGATACTTTAAGCTCTTTTATATCGTTTTAATTTCTGATAAATATAGTACGCATTTAAATTTTGTTTTTATCTTTATGAATCCTTTAGGATATCTTATAGAATTTTTTGTAGTCCAGCCTTTTTTCTATCCTGGAAAAAAATCAATCTTTTTTAGTTAAAATATACGTAACTCACCTTGTGAACACTAAAATTATTTCATGAAAACAATTCAACTTGTATTCTTTGGTATTGTTAGCATTTTGTTTTTTCAAAATATTGAAGCCCAGCAACTAAATGAAGGTTTTGAAGGTAATACTTTTCCGCCTGCAGGATGGACAACTTCAAATGTGCAGGGGCCTGTTGATTGGGTAAGCTCAACTGATGAGGCGCATACCGGAACTCAATCTGCATTTATAAATTATGAAGCTACCGGTCCCGGAGAAGATTGGTTAATAACACCAAAGATTTTTTCTATACAAAGCGGGGACAATATAACTTTTTGGTTAAAGAATCAATTTGCACAATCGTTTCCTCCGGATAATCTGGAAGTTTTAGTTTCAACAACAAATAATCAAAATGCAAGTTTTACAAATAGCATTGCCAATATTGATATATCAACACTTTTAAGCGGGGGATGGGTCCAGTTTACCTATTCTTTAAGTGCATTTGCCGGACAAAATATTTATATAGCTTTTAAGCATACTGATAATATGGGCAGTGGTGTTTATCTTGACGACGTTACTGCCGGTTCTCTTTTATTGAATGACGCATCCAGTAAGGGAATCAAAGTATCGCCAGCAGGCATCGTTATTCCGGGAACAAATCTTACTATAGTTGATACCATTCGTAATGCAGGCTCTAATTCTTTATCCGCAGGAATTCCAGTGAAATATACTGTAAACAATGGCTCTGTATTAACAGGTGCAAGTACCTCTGCAAGTATAATTCCGGGAGCTACTACAACCGTTTCTTTTTCTTATACTCCACCTGTTGCAGGCACTTATGTTATTAAAGTTTTTTCTGCATTAGCAGGAGATATTCATACTGGAAATGATACGGTCACCTATACGTTAAGTGTTCAGGCACCAATAACTGCATTTCCTTTCTTTGAGAATTTTACAAATCCTTTAAACTGGACAACAGCGGGCACTGCAATTTGGGATATGGTTCTAGTAACCAACCCGGCAGGAAGCAATAATGACAATGCGGCCCGTGCAAGATTTTTCAATACTCCATTCGGAAAATTATTTTATTTAGAATCTCCATTATTCGATTTCTCTTCTAATGCTAAACCGATGTTGGATTTTTATGTTGCCTATCGTTCTATCTCTACTCAAAATGACCGGCTCGAAGTAGTGGTATCAACTGATGGAGGAGTAACTTTCCAGGCTGCACCTATATTATATAACAAATCATTTTCAACACGTCTATCCACTATAGGCAATGATCCTGCAATGCTTGAATATGCACCCGCTTCTTTGAACGATTGGAGGCACGAGGCTGTTGACCTTTCAGCTTATGCCTCAATGCCCAATGTACTTATTGCATTTAAAGCAACATCAGCTGTAGGTAATAATTTATATATTGATAATGTAAGTGTGATTAATCAAAATAGCTCTCTATATACTACAGTAACTATAACTGCTCCGGCACAGGTTGCTAACGGCCCATTCAATAGTAAGGTAAAATTTAATACCATAGGCAATGCCTCCGGAGGGGTTATAAAGTTTCAAGGTAGTTCGGTTTTACCTCCGGTCAATGCATTTTATCCCAATGCTTCGGCAACATCTAATGATGGCAGTATATCTTCCCCGAATATTATTTATCCTCAATATTCAACTATCACCTACACGGGTAATGATTCGATAAAAGCAAATTATAATATTTCTCTTGATATCACCGGGCTAGGTGTAGTATCGCCTGATAAAGCATATATAGTAAAACGATCCGATCAGTCAGGGTTATGGATAGCATACCCAACTACACGAATAGGAAATATTTTAACTGCAACAGGATTTTCTAAATTCTCAGATTTTGCCATTGCAACTTACCTGAATACACTGCCACTTAATCTAATCGCCTTTGACGGACGAATAAAAAGTGAAAAGGTAAGTTTATCATGGCAAACAAGTAATGAAACTACCATAACCGGCTTTGATATAGAAAGAATGACTGGAAATAACTGGCTTAAAATTGGTTCCGTGCAATCTTCCGGAAACACACGGAGTACAAATAACTATTCTTTTAATGATAACTTACCCGCAAAGGGGTTCAATTATTACCGCCTTAAAATAATTGATGTTGATGGAAAATATACATACTCAAGAATTATAAATTTTGAATTTAAACTTTTCAAATCATTCGTTTATCAAAACGTTCCCAATCCATTTAACACGAGCACTATTATAAGGTATGATCTAGTTGAAAAAGCGCCTGTAAAAATTATTGTATACAATGTAAATGGATCTCAAATAAAAGTACTGGCAAATGAATTAAAGGATGCAGGCTCTTACCAAATAAAATGGAATGCAGGCCATTTGCCCGCAGGTAACTATTATTATAAAGTAATTATTGGCGATGTAGTTATAACAAAAAAAATGCTAAAGCTTAACTAATAATTTTTAAAGAGTTTAAAGACCAGCCGCAGCGCTGGTTTTTTTTATAGCACACGCATTAATTAACCTTTATACTTTTTTGAATTTTTGAATTGTGTTTCCAAGAATGTCAGTAACATAAATATTTTCCTGGTTGTCAATTGCAACGTTATGATACCAACATTTCAATCCTTCCTTCATTTCCAATTTTGTAATAAAATTACCTGATGAACTAAATAGGATTATCTCTGAACCCATAACCATGTCCGATGAAGAAGTGGTATAATCTGCTGCCACAAAACCTTTTTTTTCTTTATCAAATACTACTGAGCTAATTTTTCCAAAACTGTCGTCAGCCCATTGGTTTATAAACTCTCCTTCTGGGTCAAAAATCTGTACACGATTATTTTCTCTGTCTGCTACATATATATTTTCTTCATTGTCTAAGTCAATAGCATGTGGTAAATTAAATTCACCTTCCTTATTTCCTTTCTTACCCCACTCGAAAAGATATTCTCCGGTTAAAGAAAACTTTACAACTCTGCTGTTACCATAGCCGTCACTAACATAAAATGAACCATCTTTTTTAACTGCTACATCAGTCGGAAGATTAAAATGTGTTGAATTGTTTCCTGGCACTTTAGCTTCCCCGATTTTCATTAATAGTTTGCCCTTATGACTGAATTTAAAAACCTGGTGCAGGCCTACGTCTGTAACCCAAAGATTGTTTTCCATATCAACTGTTAAGCCATGAGGCATAATAAAAAGGCCTTCTCCCCAACTATTTAATATCTTTCCCGTATCTCTGTCAAGCATTAAAATCGTTTTTGATGAGATGTATGAATCATGCATCTGGCCACTTGGAGGCCAGGTTCTATCTGCCCTGTGAAAAATAAAAATATGCTGGTTTGTGTCAATACACATACCAGTTGGATTGCCTAATTTAAAGCCGCGTGGCAGGTTGGGCCAGTTCCTGATGAGCTGATAATTATTCATACGATTTTTTATATAACCAGGCCGTCGAAGATATGCATATGATAGAAATTGGTATATCTAATGAGGTACGCTTCTCTAATTAGTTTGGGCTAAGCAATAAGTATTTAGATCTTCATCGTATTCATATTATATTGTAAATAAAGGATAGTTTAAATGAGGATAGTTTTGCCAAAAGTTATCATATTGCCATCAGGGTCACTAATAGCGAAATCTCTCATACCATAAGGGCGGTCATCGACATCTATTTCTGTAAATGCTCCTTTTGTAGTTATATCCTGGAAGTATAAATCTACTTCATCACAAAAAATATAAATGCTTCCCTGGCCAATAATTCTCTTAACATCCTGCATAGGGCCTGACAAGTAAATTATTATTGTTTCATATTCCAAACCCGCTAAATCTTTGTAACGAAAATCTATTTTAAAACCAAGTATTTCTGTATAATATTTAATTGACAACTCAACATCAGTAACATGAAAAATCGTTGCAGAACATGATGGTTTCATAAGAATAAAACTAATTATTTTTTGATAAAAATAATCCTGCAAATACTTTCATCTTGAAAAGATAAAATAATTTTTACCTGGTGATATTACCTATTAATTATTAAAGCCTTACTCCCTAATCGGGAAAGTTATCTGTTCATAGAATAAAGAAGACACTGATCATTTTAAAAATATATCTTGAAAAATAGTTCATGAATACCTTACACTCAGCATTGGCCTGATGCTAATTATACTTTCGATTATTATATTAGTATTTCCTCCAAAATTCGGCAACCAGTTTTATGGTATCCGTACAAATCAAACACTACTAAGCGAAGCAACTTGGGCTAAAGGACAAAAATTATTTGCAATTTCAATTTTAGGGATTGGATTTATTTTTTCAATTTTAGGATCCTTTAAATTACCTGGCAAAAATCCCAAATATTGCAATGTTTTTATTACTTCTTATACTTTGGTCACTGTCAAAATATATTGTTCATAAAGTACTTTTTAAAAAATATTCCGCATGATATAAATCGAGCAAAACATTTTTTTCCACCGGAAAGGATCCGGCGATATATCCCAAACTGCTGATATTATTTATCCAATTAAGTTTTGAATTCCGGAATTATAAAATGTTTTTTCTTTTAAAATTTGTAATAACTTATCCAATATATTTATGGAATAAATTACTACTTATGAATCAACAGAAAATATATCATACACCACTGCTCAATACATTGCGAAAAGCATTTCATATTGCTTTGCAATCTCATAGGAATGGACAGCCAGAGAGTACGGAATTATTTGAAATGTACCGGCAGCAATCCTTAAAAAGGAGGCGCTTTTTAAGTGATTTTGCCAAAGCCGGCATAGCAATAAGTGCAGCAGGTATATTAAATAGTTGTAAAAAAGTTGGGGACCTGGCTTCGGCAGATATTTCATCACAAGGCACGGTTTCATTAAAGCATAACCAGCCATCAATAGTGATAATAGGCGCAGGAATGGCGGGCCTTAATTGTGCTTATCAACTGCAGAAATCAGGATACGCCTCCACTATATATGAAGGTGCTTCACGCATAAGCGGAAGGATGTTTACTAAAAATAATTTGCTTGCAAATGGGCTCTATACTGAGCTTGGGGGAGAATTTATTGACTCAGGTCATAAAGATATGCTGAACCTTTGCAATCAATTTAATCTCAATTTACTTGACACCAATTCCATTGTTGAATCTTCCTTTTTAAGAGATAGTTTTTATATTAATGGACGATTTTATACTGAAGAAGAGGTGATTAATGCATTTCAACCTTACGCTAAACAAATAAGAAATGATATGAAATCATTACCGGCCGTAATGACTTATGATGATCATGATGCAACAACTGTTCGCTTCGATAATATGAGCATAACAGCCTACCTGGATTCTATAGGCATGAATGGTTTCATTCGCAAAGGAATTGAAACCGCTTACCTTACCGAATATGGTTTGGAGAATGATGTACAGTCTTCTATTAATTTCCTCTTTCTTTTTTCAGCTAATACATCAAATGGTTTTCACATTTTTGGCTCAAGCGATGAGCGATATAAAATTGAAGGCGGTAACCAATCTCTTACACAGGCATTATATTCGCAGGTTAAGAATAATGTATTACTGGAGCAAAAGCTGGTAAAAATAAAAGAAAGTAATAATGGTTATAAACTTTACTTTACGGATACTAACGGGACTACCATACCTGTAAATGCTGATATTGTAATTTCTGCAATTCCCTTTACCTTATTAAGGGAAGTGGAGCTTGATGTAGCGTTACCAACCTGGAAAACAAATGCCATCAATAACCTTGGATATGGAACTAATTCAAAATTGTTATTAGGCTTTAGTAGCCGTGTATGGCGTAATTATCAATACAGCGGCTACGCATTTACTGATAAGGTATTACAAACAGGGTGGGATAACAGTTGGGTGCAGCCGGGAACTTCGGGTGGCTACACTGTTTACCAGGGTGGCGATAAGGGTATTGCCCTTGGCTATGGCACTCCAGAATCACAGGCCACACCCTTCATTCATCAATTAGAAAAAATGTGGCCGGGATGCCGTAACGCCTACAATGGTAATGCCTCGCGTATGCATTGGCCTACCTATCCTTTTACAAAAGGGAGTTATTCATCATATAGGTTGGGTCAATACACTACAATAAGAGGAGCTGAAATAAAAAATATTGGGAATCTGTATTTTGCGGGGGAACATTGCAGTGCCAATTACCAGGGCTTTATGAATGGTGCAGCCGAAACCGGAAGAATCACTGCAAAAGCAATAGTTCAATCTATAAAATCTGGGAATAATATTTTGATCTCCTGATTAACCCCGGCTGATCAATGTTTGTTTCATCACACATAAATTGAATATTTTTTTATTGTAAAACTCTCTTGGCCCAGTTTCATTCTGCATATTCTAATGTATTGTTTTATTTTTTGCAGAAATAATTACCTTCTATTAATACCTTTATAATCTTCTCTGTCATCCAACATTTTTGAAATTTAAAAAAAACAAAATGAAATCAATTAAGCAACACTTGCTGGCTTTGACAATTATTTTTTGTACTGCATTAGTACAAAATTGCAATGCGCAGGATACCTGGTCTTCAATGGCTCATACTATTCCTACAAAGGGATACGAGGGGCATCGCTTTAGGCTGCAGGCCCAGGTGAAAGCGAATGTAGAGGATGATAGTGCATCGGCAAGGCTGTGGGCCAGGGTAGATAAAATAAACGGAACAGGCTTCTTTGAGAATATGTGGAACCGGCCAATACGCAGTTCTGAATGGAAAACTTATACTATTGAAGGTAAAATAGATTCGGCTGCAAGGCAATTGGTGATTGGCGCCCTGCTTGAAATGAATGGCAAGTTTTACTATGACAATTTCAAAGTAGAAATAGAAAAAGGAAAAAATAAATGGGAAACAATTTACAATGCTGATTTTGAAAAAGGCATGGAAGGATGGGAGAGCGGTATCGGAATGAATGGGCATGGAATAAATAATTTATACAAATCCTCTGTTCAGGCAGATGCCACATCAAAAGGGAATTTTCTTTTAATAGAAGGAGAAAATGTTCCTAATTATGGGTTCAGTAAAAAAGCTGGAAAATTTGCAGATATAAACGGAATTAAATTATACTATGAGATATATGGAGAGGGAGCGCCGCTGGTTGTTTTACATGGCAATGGGGGTTCAATTTCCAGTGCCGGAAGCCATTACCCTGACCTCATAAAAAAATATAAAGTGATTGCAATTGATAGCCGGTCGCAGGGCCTCTCAACAGATACAGATCAGCCCCTTAACTACGATATAATGGCTTCCGACGTAAATGCATTGCTGGAACAATTACACATTGATTCGGTTTTCATTTGGGGGCAAAGTGATGGAGCGATTTTGGGATTGGTATTAGCAATGGATTATCCCAAAAAAGTAAAGAGAGTGTTGGCATACGGTGCAAACATACAACCGGATAGTTCTGCTATTTTCCCCTGGGCAGTTACTGCTGTAAACAGGGTGATCAGGACTTCAAAAGATAAGCATGAGGTAAAACTATACGAAATGATGCGTGACTATCCCAACATTCCCTATTCAAAGCTTCACACCATTACAGCGCCTGTTTTAATTATGGGCGGCGACAGGGATGTAATACGCCCGGAGCATTTGGTAAAAATGTTTCAAAATATTCCTAACTCTCAACTATGTATTTTGCCTGGCTCGACCCACGGCGGGGCATGGGAGAAAAAGGAAATGTTTTTAAAAATACTCGATGACTTTTTCAATAAGCCTTTTGCTATGCCAACAACAGAAGATTGGTTTAAGGAATAAAATATAACGCAGATTGGTATATCAGCGCTCGTAAAAAATTCAGTTAAATAGATTTAATACGCCAATTACTTCTTTGGAAAAAACTAAGTACCCCGAAATCCGAATCGTTTTATGATTTCTTTCCACCCAAAGTGGAATACTCCATTACAAAACATGGCCAGTCACTAGACAATGTTATTGCAGAGCTGCGTGATTGGGGAATTGAGCATAGAAAAAAAATTATGGGTAAGTAGAAACTCCAAAGCCTCCTGGTGATTTTTCAGTACACTCCTCTAATAAGTAGACAAGCTTATTTACAAAAACCATGTTAGGCTAAAATAATAAAGTGAGGTTGACCGGTTGAAGTAAGATTACCAAATACTTACTCTCAGGCTATCGGGCCTGTACATTTTATCTCCCTCCTTTACACCAAAAGCTTTATAAAATTCAGGAACATTTACAACGGGACCATTCACTCTCTCTTTTGCAGGGGCATGCACATCTGTCATAACCTGGTTGGCTAAACGCTCTTTCCTTTCTTCATACATCCAGCCCAAAGAGTATCCCAAAAAATATCTTTGTAATTGCGTAAGTCCCCCAATTTTCTCATTCTTTTTATAAGCATCTGTTTTTTTAAAAGCATCAAGTCCTAACAGCATTCCCCCAAGGTCTGCAATATTTTCACCCTGGGTTGCATTACCATTTATGTGTAAGGTGTCAACAGGGTTAAATTCACTAAACTGGTTAATAATACCTTTAGCCCTGTTACTAAATTGAGTGGAATCCTTTGTGCTCCACCAGTTAGTTAGATTTCCCTGGGAATCATATTGGCGACCCTGGTCATCAAAGCCATGGGTTATTTCATGACCGATGGTAGAGGCCGCAGCATAACCATATACTAACGCATCATCCAGGCCTTCATCTTTATAACCTGGCACCACAAAAATACCTGCAGGTAAAACAATCTCATTATTACTGGGATTATAATAAGCGTTATAGGTTTGAGGAGTCATATCCCATTCAGTTCTGTCAACAGGTTTACCCAATTTATTGATAGTATAATTATGCCACCATATCCTGGCCCTTTGCATGTTTAGGGCAAACGGGCCTTTGTCAATTTTTAATGCACTAAAATCTTTCCATTTTTCTGGGTAGCCAACCTTTTTTGAAATAGTAGATAATTTAGCCAACGCTTTTTGTTTGGTGCTGTCACTCATCCAGAGTAATTTTTGTATCCGTTCTTTATAGGCATCACGAATAGCTTCTACCATTTCCACATAGCGTTTTTTCGCATTTTCATTAAAATATTCTTTTACAAAAAGCTGGCCCAATGCTTCACCTATTGCATTTTCCTCTGCATCTAAAACTCTTTTCCACCGCGGCCTTGGTTCCTTTGCGCCACTAAGGCTTTGCACATAAGTAAATGCATTATTGAAACTTACTGAATCAAGGAAGCCACTGTAGCTTTGTATAAGATGAAACTGCAAATAATTTTTCCAGTCATTGATATTAGTTTTAGTAATCTCATTATTCAGTGCCGTATAAAATTCAGGTTGGCCAACAATAACTGAATCCAGTTTACTAATCCCGATATTTTTTGCAAAATTGTTCCAGTTAATATTTGACACGAGTTTGCCCAGTTCCCCTGTATTCATTTTATTATAATTCTTGTAAGGGTCACGCAGGTCTTCAAGTTTCCGGCTTGCTTTTGCGAGTTTTGTTTCAAGCGCATAGACAGCAGCAGCATTTTTTTGTGCATTTATATCATCATTACCAAGTTGTTTAAATGTTTTTAAAAGATATAGTTTGTAAGAGGTTCTTATTGTTTCCGTGCGTGCATCAGTTTTAAAATAATAATCACGGTTTGGCATACCCAGGCCACCCTGGTCAAGCTTATATGCCATAGCCTCGCTGTTCTTATCGTCCTGGGAAACGTAATCTCCAAAAAGACAACGAACGCCTTTTGTTTTTAGGTCAGCAACTTCATTGAGCAGGTCGGTTGTATTTTGAATATTGTTTATTTTATCAAGATCATTTTTTAAAGGAGAAATTCCGGCCTTATCCAGTGTTACACTATCCACGGCACTCCCCCAAAAATCACCGATCTTTTGTGTAATGGTTCCGTCTGCAGCCTTTGCCTTTACTGCATCTTCATTTATTTTTTTGAGGCGTATATATATTTCTTCCTGAACTAAATTGCCAATTCCCCATCCACTTTCAGATGCAGGAATTGGATGTTGCTTAATCCATCCTCCATTTGCATATTGAAAAAAATCCCGGGCGGGATTTACTGTTGTATCCAGATGGGAAGCAAGGATATCTTCTTCCGGTTTGGTATCCGCATTCTTTCCGGATTTGCAGGCATTCAAGCCCAAGCAAACAATAATAAAAAACATCATTTTTTTCATAAGAACAAATTTTGATTAAATGTAAAGAATGATTTGAATGGGGAAATTTTTTTTTGATAAATGGAAATAACGGAAATGTAATCTTTTACGTATGCTATTCAACTCAAATTTCTTTCACAAAACCGCATTCTTTCTATGTTTCGACAAGCTTGTTTCGATAAGCTTAACATAACAGAAAGATGTCAGCCTGAGCTTGTCGAAGGCGAGATAAGGTTTAATAGGACAATGCGTTAGTCTTCTAATAATAATATCATTTACCCAATGAATATATGTCAAATGGCTGTTGAAATAATTTCTTTTGCTTCATGTTTTAGCTTGCCAAACAGCTCTTCATCAATATTATTAAAATCTTTTTTCTCATAAGTTTTAATGAACAAGCCTTTTTCCAATAAATAAATTTTATCGCAAATTGTAAGCAATGGTTCAATTATATGTGATGAAACGAAGATTGTTTTATTTTTTTGTTTTAAAGTTGAAATAATTATTTCAAGTATTTTGTTTGTCTCAAGATCAAGTCCATTAAAGGGTTCATCTAAAATAAATACAGGTCTGTCTTGTTTCAGTATGCCAAGTAAGGCCAGCTTCTTCTTCATTCCTGTAGAATAATTTTCAATTAATTCATTCAATGGCAGCTTGAAATAATCCTGCAGAGTATCAAGGCTAAAGCCAGGATTCGTTTGCCTGAATATTTTCAAATATTCATTGCCTGTTATCCCGGAGTAAAAATAATTTACTGTTTCAACATAAGCTGTATCATTTATAGAAAGCGGAGCGTTATTAAAAGTTAGCTTCCCCTCGTAAGGCCTTAGCACTTTGGCAAGCACATTAAAAAAAGTAGTCTTTCCGGCGCCGTTTAAGCCAACGATGCCATGGATCATTCCCTGTTCAAAGCTGGTATTTATATTCTTTAAAACAGGTTCGTTATCAAATTTTACACTAAGGCCTTCTATGTTAATCATCCAGGTAATAATTTAAATGACTATTTGCTTTATAAAAATAAATAAATGATAAGATGATTGGTACAGGTAATAAATAAGGTAATGATAATAATATCGCCATTATAATAAGTAAAATGTTATTCCCCGATTGCATTTTACCAGGACTGTACGAGCTGTATTTAAGACAAATGGCAAACCAAAGCAATGATAACTGTGCAGGAATGAATATGAGATTAAACAATAAAAACTCGGGGTTGAGAATTGTATTTATAATTATCAGTGGTGTATATAAAATTATAATGTAAGCAGAGGGTGTGATAATTTTTTTCAGCAAATAGCTGCCGGATGTTCTTCCGCTTTCTCTAAGAACTTGTACAGATTCACATTCATTATAAAAAGACAAGATACTTACGGTTAAAAACCAAAGTAAAAAAAGAGGTAATATTCTAAACCAGCAAAATGCTATGGCAGATAAATACAGCCCCGATAAAAAAATATAATTTTTTCTAAAGCCACTTATCCATTCAAAGCTTGTGGCTGGAATCACGGAAGATAAATTTTTGAAAACAGCTTTTTTTCTGAATGAAACACTTACTTGTGCAATACAAAATAGGAGAATTATAAAGACAGGATAATACATCCATGATCTTGTAAAAATGGCAGTAATACTAAATGGTAAAGTTAGTACCAAGTATTCTGAAAATACCTGCCAGTATGGGTTTTCAATATGTTTATAGATAAAAGATTTATCCTTACGGTAAAACTGTAAGGAAAGACAACCGAAGATCATAACAGCCATGAAATAATAAGCATGCTCCCCTTTTTCAAATTGCCTGAATGATACAATAGTCAAATAAAAAATTATTCCTGCTATTATAAATGTATAAAGACCGAGACTACTTATTTCCCTTAGCAATTGCTTACGCCTGATGTACAAAAGGGTGAATGTCATAAGTAAAAATTAATGAACTGTGGGATTAGACTGTTGATAAAAAAATTCGCTAAATCTTATTAATGATAAACATAAAATATTTTAGACCTTTACGATAACATTTATTTTTATAAATTCACGATTTCAAAGATGGGATAATATTTACAAGTAAAAATCTTCATTATGAAACATACTGTCTTGTTATGTATTCTGTTGGCTTTGGTAATGTTTAATTTTGCTCAAACTCCAACTGAACAGGAAAAATTAAATCTTCCCGGAGATAACCTAAACCTGTATGCAGTTTTAAAGCTTTTTCAGGAATCGGAAACGCTGGAAGGTTTTGAAAAATCTTTGAATGACCAGAATTCAAATATTAATAACCTCGACCTCAACGGAGATAATAAGACAGATTATATTAAAGTAGTTGACAATGCAGATGGTGATGTCCACAATATTGCTTTAAGAGTATCGGTAAATAAAAGTGAAGACCAGGACGTAGCCGTTTTTTTAGTACAAAAAGACAAAGAAGGAAAAGTACAGGTACAGCTAATAGGCGATGAAGACCTGTATGGCAAAGATTATATAGTTGAACCAAATTATGAATCAGATGATGTTTCCGGAACCCCTAATCCGGGTTACATTCCTCCACCAACAACCGAATTAAGTAATGAAATTGAAGTGCAAAGAACAACACCTTCGCAGGTGGCGACATGGAATGTAGTTCGATACATCTATGTACCAAATTATGTAGTATGGCGCTCACCATGGCGTTGGGGATATTACCCTTCCTACTGGAGGCCGTGGCAACCTTCTTACTGGCATTACTATTATGGATATCATTATCACTGGGATTATTTTTATTATGGCCATTATCGCCGCTGGAGATATTACCGTTACCCTTCATGGCGCACTTATTATTACAGGCCGGGTTATAGATCAAGATCGGTTTTTGTACAAACCCGGTTTAGACAGGGTTACTATAAACAAACTTATTCAAGGCCTTACCTTGCAAAAGAAGGTTCAGCATCATTTAAGAAAGATAATCCTAAGGCGCCCTCTGCAAATAATAAATTACCATCCTTTGATAAAACCGGCAATCCTGTTCATCCTAAACCCATTACTAAGCCCGTCGTAACTAATCCTGTTATCAAACCTGGTATAACTAATCCGGTTACCAAACCTGTAATAACAAAACCTGTTACCAGGCCCGTGATAGAAAATCCTGTTATTAAACCTGGGATAACCAATCCCGTTACCCGGCCTGTTATAACAAAGCCGGTAACAAAACCTGTCATAACAAATCCTGTAACTAAGCCGGTAATATCAAAGCCAGTAACCAGGCCTGTAATTAGAAAGGATGTAACAAGACCGGTAAGGCCTGTGGAAAGGCCTTTTGTAACTAAACCAGGAACCCGGCCAGTTCTTAAACATGGAGTGATTAAGCCTTCAGTTAACAAATCCCTTACTGAGAAGAAAAAATTCTAATAGAAATGTAGAAAAAGTTCCCATGAATAATTCAAACAATATTGATAATTACATCGCAGGTTTTCCAAAAGAAACGCAGGAAATTTTACAACAGGTAAGGTTAACAATTAAAAAAGCTGCACCTGCTGGGGAAGAAACAATCAACTACGGAATTCCTACTTTCACCCTCAATGGAAACCTGGTTCATTTTGCAGGTTATAAAAATCATATAGGGTTTTATCCGGCACCATCAGGAATTGAAAGTTTTAAAAAGGAATTAGCTGAATATAAAGGAGCTAAAGGTTCAGTTCAATTTCCAATAGATAAGCCAATGCCATTATCGTTAATAAGTAAAATAGTAAAATTCAGGGTGAAAGAAAATATGGAAAAAGTAAACACAAAATTTAAAAAGAAAAAATAAGTTAAACAGTAACTGGCACTTTGATATTGTGAAAGATGGAAAAAATAAAGATGCTTCAATAACTCTTATATAAACTGAAGAGGATGAGAAATACCGCAAAAAATAGTTAGCGTATGAAGGGTATTTTAAAGGTTAAAATAAAGTGGATTAAATTAAACGAGAAATAACGTTTAACTATCCATCTTCATTTTTTTGGTCAATTCTTTGAAACGGCTATCAGATTTTAATTCGTCCAACATGGGATACCTGATACAGGAAATCATACCGAGGCAGGCAATACCTAAGCGTTGTTCAAACGTTTTGTTCAGGTAATGAAAAGCCTTATCATTATCCTTAAGCCCGGCATACAGGAATGCATAATCCATGTATAATAATTTTTTCGGTTCTGCTTTCTCCCGCTGTTTTATCTTTTCAAGACATTCAAGTGCTTTATCTTTCTGCCCCGCCATAGCATACGCATGTCCCAATGAACTTAGCCCCTTTAATGGATGGCCAATGAGTTTATGATATTGTAAAAAACTGTCAATAGCTTTACCATATTCACCACTGGCTAAGTACATCATGCCCTTACCTTCAAAAGCCCTCCTGAAATGAGGATCCATTTCAATTACTTTATCATAGTGCGCAAGCGCCTCTGGGAAACGGCCGGCGAAGGCATAAGCATCAGCAAGGTTACTAATTATTGGCAATGACAATGGGTCGAGAACAAGTGCCTGTTCCATTTTTTCTATGGCCTTTTTAAAATCACCTTTTGCAATCAGAAACCATCCATGCACCTGGTTAATGAGCGATGAATTAAGACAAAGGCTTACTGCTTTATTCAGTGAAATTTCAGCCCCATCAAAATCCCAGTTATGGAAAAATTTTATACTAGCGAGAGACAAATAAGATTCAGGATGGTTGGGATCAAGTTCAATAGCTTTTAATGTATAATCTTTTGCTTTAGAGAAAGCATCGATAGGATGCATTAATCCTGCAGAGCCCATAAAGGAATAACAATATGATAAAGCACAATAAGGCAAAGCAAAGCGGGGATCAATATGGATAGCTTCTTCGAAATTCCTGATAGCTTTTTCGGTGTCTTCCGGATTGGATTTGTTCCAGTGGAAACGCCCTTTGAGATAAAAATTATAAGCATCAAGGTTTTCTGTTGGCGCTGTAATAATAGGTTCACTTTTTTTTATTTCACTAAAATTTTCTTTTAACCTGTTAAGTATTTTCAAAGAAATTTCATCCTGCACCTGGAAGATATCCTCCATATCAGTATCATACACTTCTGACCAGATATGATAACCATCTGCAGTGTTTACGAGTTGAACCGAAGTCCTTATTCTCTTACCTGCTTTTCTTACACTGCCTGCTAATACAGTAGCCACGCCCAGTTTAGATCCTATTTGTCTTATATCTTCATTTTTTCCTTTGAAAAAGAAAGAAGAACTGCGGGCAGTAACCTGTACGCCTTCCACACGGGTAAGCGCATTTAAAATTTCTTCGGAAATACCATCACTGAAATATTCATTTTCAGGATCAGCACTCATGTTTATAAATGGAAGCACGGCGATTGATTTTTGGGAACCGGATTTTACACCCGTTTGTGCAGGCGTTGGAATTACCAATCCTTCATTGACGATCGCATATATATCCACCTGGCGTTTAACATTTTTCAGGTAAAATTTTCCCAGGAGAAGGCACTTAATGTCCGATTGATTTTTAACTTCATCATACACTTTATCAGAAATAAGTACCGCACCCGGAGACGACAATGCCTCTATGCGTGACGCAAGATTTACACAATCTCCGTACAGCCCTTCGTGATCATAAACAACATCGCCTGAATGAATGCCTATGCGCAGTAAAACTTTAGGTTCTTTACGTAATTCATTTTGAATTTCAATAGCCGCCTGCACCGCACTGATGGCGCTGTCGAACATGCTGAGTGTGCCATCACCAAAGTATTGAATAATTTTTCCATTGTGTGCGGGGATAAAAGTTTCAAGAGTGTGTTTTTGCCTGTCGCGTAAAGTCTTTGCATGCTGCTCGTCTTCCTGCATCATAGCCGTATAACCGGTCATGTCAGCAAACATAATTGCTGCAAGTTGTCTTACCGGAGGCGTGGCATTTTTTGTATGGCTACCTGACTCTTCCATTGCAGTACATTTAAGATAAAATGTTTTTAAGTCAGCAATTCAAAATTAAAATAAATGTTTGGATAAGGATTTATAATTTAATTAAGGGATGGGAAACTAATTGCAGGGAATAAGAATCGATATTAGAACTTTAGAGGGAGTGGTATATATTTATAAGTCGGCAGTAATTTTTTGAGACCTTGAAAAATTTAATATTACATCAGATTTATAAGACAGCTTCCATGGTTGAAGGCGCTCTTGATTTCGGTGTCTCATTGGATTTGACAACCAAAAAAGACCTGGTTTTTGCAAAACAAAGAGCTTCTTCTTATAACCAAGAGACTCTTCTACATCTTTTTATCAAACAAGAATTTATTAGTCATTATTATCACTTTTTTAATAGAATGACGGAAAGTGTTTGTAATGAAGTTATCAAGTTAGAGTTTTTGGAAGAGCAATTTAATTACTATGACGTTGCTATAGACTTTCTCAAAATTAAGCACGATGAAGATAACAATCCAATCTCAACAAATTCACAAATAATTAAATGGTACAATCGGAATAAAAATAAGTTCATTATTCTTTCGGAGAAAATTTATAACGAGATTTTCTTTATTATCTTTTCTAACAGAAAGCTATTGCACAAATTCAATGAAAATATAGCATCGAGTTTCGACAATTTCAATTTTGACAAAAGTCAACTTTCAATAAAAGGAACATTAAAACGAAAGAATGTTCCAGTTTGGTTACAAAGAGCTGTGTTTCATCGTGACAAAGGACGTTGTTCATTCTGTTGGAAAGACGTCGGTGACCTTGTTAATCTCGATACAAGAAAAAATTTCGACCACATTATTCCTCTTGATTTATTTGGGGTAAACGACCCTACAAACATTCAACTTGTTTGTAAAGAATGTAATTTGAAAAAACTAAATAGAAATACTGATGTTGGCACAAAATATCAAGAATGGTTCTTATGATATTTACTTTTGAAAAAGCAAACTACAGTCAACAAAAAATATTCATTGTACTTAATACAACCTGAGGCGAGATAATACAGCAGATTATTAATTTTCTTTTGAAAGAGAAAGATTGAATTCATATCAACTTTAGTTTTCACAGCATAGTTCCCCAAATAAATCTTGCTTTCTGTTGCTGTTCATCTACATTCTCCGCCTCATCATCACTGTACCAGCCTTTGGTGCGTTCTATTAGAGTGTTTCGTATTTCCTGCATAGAGTAATTCTTTTTTGCATACACAGGCTTTATCACTTTTTCATCAACCGTATTCACCATTACTTTGGTCGCAATCCATGATGTGAATAGTCTTGGGATAGTAACGCCTAATATCATACCAGGCAATCCATTTATAGAACACGGGCCGCCGGAAATAAGAATTTCATCTGTGTAGAATGCAAATACATATACGCTGTCAAACATTTTTGCTACAGCCTTCCGGCAGTTAAACCCGGCGATAAGCCGGCTTTCATTAGTAAGCCTCCATTCCAGTTTCGGAATGGAATCTGAAATATTAAAATTAGAACCCCACACATTTTTTTGAATGTTATATTTTCCGCTGCTGTAATCGTAATACCAAACATTTTCTTCATCACTTTTTCTCATGAATTCAGGTATTTTTTGCTCAGGCCAATGGTCGAATTTGTAAACACTTTTATTATCGGCAAATGTGAAGTTGTAATAGCCTGTTTTAAATTTTGGCATGTTTTCCTTTAGCATATCGGCCCAGGTATTGTTACCCATTGTTTTTTGAATATTGGAAACAACCTCGTATTCAATTACTGCCTTACTTATAAATTGTTGGGCTTGCGAAGAGGCTATAAAAAATAGAGCTATGATTATACAACTGAATTTCATTTTCATAATAAATTTTTTTAAAAATTATTTTACAGGTGTAGATGAAGGTGTATTACTTTTATTTTTGAAATCCCATGTAAAGCCCATCAAAAAATATCTTTTCAGGCGATCATTTACAACTTCGGAATACGTATTGCCATAAAAGTTTCTTTCAATGCCAACATTTTGATTTAGAATATCCCTCACTGTTATATAGACTGTAAATTCATTGTTTTTAAAAGTGCGCTGCAGCCGGGCATTCAATATATGATAATCAAGCTTATTATTGAATTGCAAGGTTTTCTGGCGGTAGTAATATTGGTAATCTGTAATCACTGACCAAACCTTATGCATATAAAGCGTTGCGTTTATTGAAACGGTGTTGGTATTGTAATGAATTTTAGTATCATTTTGAGAAGTAGTATTACTGTTATAGGAGAATTCATTTTGTATTGAAAAGTCATATTTCTTTTCTTTTGATTTGTTAATCCACACATTTAATCCGGGGGCAAACGTTGTTGAAAAGCTTTTTTTATTGTTTATCACGTCTGCATATTTATTATAGTTCAGTGATGGGCCAATATTAAATCTTGTATCAATTTTTTTAATTTTAAATCCAACACCACTCCAAAGATTCACTGAAACATTTCCATTAGTATTTATGGGTTGCGTGGTTGTTTTTCCTGAATCAATATTAATTATCCTGTTATTGGTAATTGAATTGGAAGTAACCCTTACATTCAAAGATTGGTAAGTGTAAATGTCTTTTAAAAAATTATAGCTGTTGTGCGAAAGATTGAAAGAATTAGTAAATGATGGCTTCAAGTCAGGGTTTCCAATGTATTGATTGAAGTAGTCGTTATTATTTCTCAGCGGCTGTAATTCATTAACTGTAGGCTGGGTGGTATTTCCGTTGTAATTGAATCGTATGCTTTTATTTGCTTTGTAGCTGTAAGTGATATTGGCGCCAGGATAAAAGTTTACATAATTTCTTTTATAATCTTTGTCATAGGTAATATCTTTTAAATTAAAATCTGTGAATCCAAAACCAGATCCGATATTGATCTTGATTTTTTTATTGGCAAAATTTATTTTTAATGACGGAATGTTCTGGAGAATGTTTTGCCTGAACTGGTTCGATAAAGAATCAATAACAAAATCATATTTATTAGAGACAGGGGAATAGGTATATGTTAATTGATCATTAGTTCCATAATTATAAGAAAGCTGGTAGCCGAGTTCCAATGAATATTTCTTACTTAGGGGTTCTGTATAAACCAATTTAGCGGTGAGGTTTTTCGTTGACATATCATAATCTTTCATTTGGTCGAGCTGCTGGCTTCCTGCAGGAACTCCATCAAAATATGCCTGGTTTAATGACTTTAAAAAATTCTTTCCCTGGGTGTTTATTGTATTCCAGTCTGCCGTAAAAGATAGTGTTCGCCTGCTCTTATTAAATTTATGTTTGAAAATTATATTACCTGATAGAGCGTTTTTATCATTGTCTGTTTGTAAATTTCTGGTGCTGCTATTTTTTAATGTTCCTGAGTTTCCTGTATTTGTAGATTGTCTTATACTTCCGCTTTCTGTATGATAAAAATTACTATTGGCAGTTATTTTCAAGGTATTCATGGAATCAATTTTAATATCAAAAATTCCACGGATTTTAAAATTATGCCTGTTAACATCACTTACCTCATCTGCATTTTCATTAAGGACTGAATCCCCCACCTGGGTTTGAGTAAATTCAATTTTATGGTTACTATATTGCTGGCTGGTGTATTTGGGAGATAAATTAAATGTCTTTTTATCGTTCCATTTATTGCTGTATTGCAAGCCAGCATTCACATTGGTAATGTATCCATTTTGCGGGTCTACATAAGCCTCCTCATCAGAAGTACCACCCCTGTTTATAAACATCATTCCGCCATCATCGTCTACACTCATGGTAAAATTATCATCCTGTCCTCCGTACTTTTGTTCATCCTGCCAGTTTAATCCATCCTGTCCGGTATTGCCATTTAGTAAGAAAGCAGAAAACTTTCTTTTCCCTTTAAATGATCCAAATAGTAAATTATCGTTGTAGCGGTTTTCCAAATGTTTTTGCGGACCTGCAGCTACATCAATTTTTCCAAAGTAGCCTGTTTTTTTATCGTCTTTTAATTTCAGGTTAATGGTCTTTTGCGTTTTGCCATCATCAATTCCTGTAAATTCCGATTGTTCACTTTTTTTATCAAACACCTGCACTTCCTTTACCGCATCTGCTCTTAAGTTTTTTATAGCCATTCCCGGGTCATCGCCAAAAAATTCTTCACCATCTACTAAAACTTTTTCTACAGTTTCACCCATTGCTTTTATTTTACCATCTTTATCAACCTGTATACCCGGAAGTTTCTTCAGCAATTCTTCTACATTGGCATTAGCGCTCACTTTAAAGCTATCTGCAGTATAAATGGTTGTATCACCTTTTATTTTTATAGGACTGCCTGACTTAACGATTACTTCCTGTAATAATTTAGCCTTTGATATAAGGGCATATGGAGGAAATTCTGTATCACCTTTTATTTCAACATCCTCAAGCACATCAGCAAAATAGGGGTGGGTAGTCATCAGAATATAATTGCCAGGCTTCACATCCTTTATAAAATAGTTGCCTAGTTCATCGCTTCGTGTAAATTTATAGAGTATGGAATCCTTAGGAGTTAGTAAAACAATAACCGCATTTTTTACAGGCTTTTTTTCGCTGGCGTCATTTACGGAGCCAGTAATTTTTGCGAATTGCGCATTTGAGGAAAAAGAAAAAAAAATGGTAGCTATAAGAAGGGTATAAATATTCTTCATAAACAAATTTTAGTTTTTGGGGCTGGCTGGAATAAGAATCAAAAGTGATTAAAATATTTATCATACCTTAAACACTAATCTTAAATTTACGTTAAAGCAAATGTGAGCTTACACATTCTAACTCATGCATTAATTTATATAAATGGCAATAAAAAAAACACAGCCGGAGAAAAGCCATGCTGCTTCAAATACAAATCTTACACAACTAAAATATGAGGAAGTAAATTTTGTGGATAGCACAAAGCCTGTTTGGAATTATTCATTATTTTCTGATGAAGACATTCGAAATTTCCAGGATGGCACCCATTATAGCCTATATAAGAAATTTGGTTCTCACCCTTTAAAGGTATTAGACAGGGATGGCTATTATTTTGCAGTATGGGCTCCTAATGCAACAAAAGTAAATGTAATAGGTGATTTTAATAATTGGGACGATGCTACGCATCCATTATTTGTGAGGCTGGAAAAATCGGGTATATGGGAAGGATTTATTCCGGGCATACATGAGTTTGCAAGTTATAAATATTATATAGAAGGATATGAAAATGTAAAGCTTTACAAAGGTGATCCATATGCCAATCATTGGGAGCTGCGTCCCGGCACTGCATCAAAAACAATTGACCTCAATCATGAATGGAATGACAACGAATGGATGGATAACCGTAATAAACAAAATTCTCTTAGTGCACCATGGAGTATATATGAAGTACATCTTGCAAGCTGGATGCGCCCTTATCCCTATACAGAGGAAGCTTTAAATTCTTATGATGAGACTACAAAGCGCCTTGTGCCCTACGTAAAAAAAATGGGGTTTACTCATGTGGAGCTCATGCCTGTAATGGAGTTCCCCTTCGATGGAAGCTGGGGCTACCAGGGAGCCGGGTATTTTGCTCCTACCTCACGGTTTGGCATACCTGCTGATTTTATGGAAATGGTTGAAGCTTTTCATAAGGAAGGAATCGGGGTGATACTTGATTGGGTTCCATCTCATTTTCCTTATGATGCGCATGGCTTATACATGTTTGATGGTACACACACTTATGAATATGCGGACATTCGAAAAGGATTTCACCCGGACTGGAACTCTTACATTTTTAATTATAAACGAGGCGAAGTAATATCCTTTCTCATAAGCAGCGCAAGATTCTGGTTTGATAAATTTCATATTGATGGTATACGTGTAGATGCTGTAAGCTCTTTGCTGCAACTCGATTATTCAAGAGAAGAAGGAGAGTGGGAACCGAATGAGTTCGGCGGCAATGGAAATCTTGAAGCAATTGCATTTCTAAAAAGCCTAAATGAAATGGTTTACCGCGACTTCCCTGACGTACAAATGATCGCCGAAGAATCTACTAACTGGCCGCAGGTTACTGATCTTACAATCAACGGTGGCCTTGGCTTTGGTATGAAGTGGATGATGGGATGGATGCATGACACCATTGATTATTTCAACTTCGATCCTCTTTACAAAAAAGACAACCAGGATAAGTTCACTTTTAGTATGGCATATTTTTATGATGAAAATTTTATGTTGCCGTTAAGCCATGATGAAGTCGTACATGGAAAATCGCCTATGATTTATAAAATGCCTGGTGATAGCTGGGCAAAATTTGCGAATCTCAGGTTACTGTACACATACATGTACACGCATCCCGGTGGCAAATTGCTTTTTATGGGAAATGAATTTGCGCAAACATCGGAATGGAATTATCATACGGAACTTGACTGGTATCTTTTGCAACACGAGTCTCATCAAAAGATGCAGGATTGTGTAAGTGCATTGAATCATTTATACAGAGCAGAACCTGCGCTGTATGAATTGCAATTTGATAAAAAAGGCTTTGAATGGATTGACCTTAATCATAGAAATGAATCCGTGATTGTTTATATGCGTAAGGGGAAAAAAAGATCCGATGATGTTTTAGTTGTTTTTAATATGACCCCGGTTGCAAGAGAAAACTGGACAATATCAGTAAAAGAAAAAGATAAATGGAATATTATTTTCTGCAGCGATGATATCCGTTTCTGGGGTAGCGGGCAAAGTGAACATCATCATGTAGAAACAAAACTAGTGGATAAAAAAAGCAAGTCTTACGAAATAAACCTGTATCTGCCTGCGTTAGGAGCTATAGTATTAAAATAGCTTTGGTATATTATTTGAGTCTTGCCTATTCTAAGCAAATTAATCCTGATATGAAAAATCTCCTCCTTACTGCCAGCTTATATTTAATTTCCACTTCTCTCTTTTCACAAAATGCCGATAGTGCATCTTACTATTTCAAAAAAGGCATAGAAGAAAAGGATGCACGCCGTTTTGCTATTGCTGAAAAGTATTTCAGTAAGTCCATTGATTTCGGGCAGGATAATGTGGATGCATATATTGAAAACGGTAAAGTAAATCTTGAAATGCGCAAAATATATGATGCGCAGAAAAATTTTACAAAGGCTTACGAATTGCAGCCTTCAAATCCTGAGGTTATTAAACAAATGGCTGAGTTGTATTTCAATAACCGCCAGTTTCAAAAAGCAATGGAGTTTGCACAAAAGTGCACTACTTGCCCGGATGTTGATCGCATTTTTGGAATGTGTTATTATCAAACGGAAGATTATGGAAAGGCGCAAACGTATCTGCAAAAAGCGGTTGCAAAAAATGATAAAGATGCTGAATCAGCCTACACACTTGGCCGCACATTTCTCGAACTTGAAAATGAAAAAAGCGCAATACCTCAATACCAAAACGCAATCGCTCTTGATCCGTCAAGAAATGCATGGATGTATGAGCTTGGACTTATTTACTACAGCCAGCAGGATTATAAAGATGCTTTGAAATATTTTGATATGGCCATAAATGCCGGATACACTAAATCAAATGATTTTAATGAAAACTATGGCTTCGCACAAATTTATTCAGGTGATACTGAAAATGGTGCGAAAACACTCAATGAAGTTTTAAGCAAAAAACCAAATAATACTGAGCTTCTTAATAATATCGCTAATGCCATGTATGAAGTAAAGCGTTATGATGATGCTTTGCTTTTCTTTTCAAAACTAATTGAATTAAACCCAAAAGATGCCTCATCTTTATTTATGGCTGGCATGGTTTTTCAAAAGAAAGGCGAAAAAGACAAGGGCCAGAAGATATGCGACAAAGCAATTGAAATGGATCCATCGCTTGCAAGAAACCGGCAGAAGAAAGATATCCCCATGGGATTATAATAAATACATCTTCTTATAAGGGTTCAAATATTTAATTACCTGTTTTTCTCAACTAATTTTTTTTAAATTATTCTGTCCTTGCATTTTTTATAAAAATGGTTTCAATCATTTTTTTATTCTCAAGGGTTTTGTAAAATTCATCGAGGTAAGCAAGCATCGTTTTCCTGCATTTTACGCTACATGGCTCAAAATGATCTACATAATATTTTATACTTTCTTTTTTTTCTTTAAACACTGCGATAGCAGCCTGTAGCTCATCGTATCCACGTGGGAAGCCTCTATATAACCGTTGTGATACAGATTCTATGCCGAGCGCTTCGGCTGGCACCGCGTAGCTTGCATTTACGAGACCGGAATAATCATAGTCATATGGAATTGCATAGGGTTTTGCAAGCGTATCATTTTTCGGTACCATCAATTTCATATTATGAAGATTGGGAATTGACCAGTCAGTATTTCCTATCATATATTGAAACAAATTCACAAAGGTCATTTGCTCCCTGTTAGTGGCTTCCGTAAAAAAACTTTTAGCCTTGATTTCAACACAATTATTTCTTGCTGCAAGATCATTCATGTCCTCAAGAAGAAACGCATATTGTGTGAACGGTTTTACTTTTTCTTTGCTGTCATTATAGGTTACATGCAAAAGCCTCACACGAAAACTCATGGGAGAAAGAAAATCCTGTATCTTATAAACCAAAAATTCTTTTAATAATAATTCTTCAAAAGCTGGACCTATTTTACAGCCTCCTACAAACTTGAGTTTTTTTAATGGAGAAAGTTTTGGGGAGGAAGTATTTTTAAAATTCAACATTAGCGAAGCCATATCGCAATATTGTTTTCTATATATGCCTCTTGGTTCTACACGTATTTCTTCTTTTATGGTTAACGTATCAGAAAATTTCATAGAAATTGTAGCCTGCTGATATGTGGGAACCTTTTTGTCGGTTCTTAATTTTTTTATGTCGGTAGTGAGGCTAACTTCAATAACGTTATCATCAAGAAAAAAAACCTGCCTGTCCAAAGGAGAATGCTGGCCAAAGCTGAAGATATGTTGCACGATCAATGAAAGAAAAATGCAACAGAATTTTTTCATCTTCAATTGTTTTTATTATTAATCCTTAAGCATCGTAAAAATAAATAAAAAGAACCCGAATGTGTTATAAAGGCTACTTAAAAATTTCAGGTATTACTTTTCCGATCGTGCCACTGGGCATTTGAATATGGAGAAGAGCGGCCAGGGTAGGAGCAATATCTGTCATGTACGATTCCCTGTTAGTTTTACCCGGCTTAATTCCCCACCCGTACCAAAGCAATGGAATACGGGAATCATAAGGATTCCAAACTCCATGTGTAGTACCTCCATTTCCAAATCCTTCAATCCATTGTGGCTTTAAAATCATTTGTATTTGTCCGCTTCTTGCAGGATAATAACCATTTGCCAGCATTTCTTTTACTTTTGAATTCAATGGAACTCTATTGAAATCATCCATATCAATTACGCGGTCAATTCCGGTTTGCTTCGAAAGATAATTGATGATCCAGGCTTTTATATCATTTATTTTTAACGCAGAAGAAGTAATAAGTGGAATGTTCAGGTAGACCTGGTAATTAGCAATATCAAGGATGAGATTATCCTGGCTAAACTTTTCTTTTAACCCTGCTTCCATTTTAGTTGCCATAGCCGGAAAATCCATGCTACCTGCAGGAATTTTATGATCCCTCGCAAAAGCAGGCACATGCGCCACTCCATGATCTGCAGTAAGAAAAACAATATATTGATCTTTACCAATTTTGGTATCAAGAAAATTTAAAAAATCACCGAGGTCTTTATCCAGCCTTAAATAATCATCTTCCTCTTCAATCGAATTTGGGCCAAATGAATGCCCGATATAATCAGGCGACGAAAAGCTTATGGCTAGTAAATCAGTAATCGCATCTGCGCCTAATTGTTCATTTATTATCGCTTGTTTTGCAAACTCGGCTGTAAGCGTATTACCATAAGGAGTAGCTAAGAAGGTATTGTAATTATTACCGGCATTATTTTTTAAATTATAAGGAAATCCTTTTCCGGAAGTTCCAAATGGCTTAACCTCGTAAGCATTTTCGTCAGGAGTGCTTTGAGTATAAGTGTTTAAAGGATATAAAGTATTCCACCCGGAATTGTAATACGTATCAATCATTTGTTTGGAAGCGAATTTTTTCACCCATTCCGGAGTACTTTTCATATAGTAATCAGAGGTAATCCATACCCCTGCTTTAGGATCGAACCAGTATGCACTATTGGCGCTATGGCCAGCGGGTAATATACTGGCGCGGTCTTTTAAGGCAACTCCGACCACTTTACTTTGAAAATTCGTGGCCAATCTCAATTCATCTCCTATGGTGGTAGTTAACAAATTCCTTGGGCTTTCTGCTCCTGCTGTAGTATTGCTGCCAACTGTATTTACCAAACTGTCTTCTGTACAATAAACGCTTTTTCCTTTATCATAATCCCACCAGAAATTTCCGGTAATTCCATTTATTGCCGGCACCGAACCAGTATAGATGCATGAGTGCCCGCATGCCGTAACCGTAGGCGCATAAGGTGTAAAAGTATTCTCACAGCTAAATCCATGATTCATTAATCTTTTGAATCCGCCCGTGTCACTGTATCGTTCATAATAACGGTATAGATAGTCCCATCGCATTTGATCTATTACAATTCCAACTACTAATTTTGGTCTCTGTACTGGCTGAGCTGATGTGGATAAGGTAACAGCGATTACTAAAATTAAACTGAAAATCTTTTTCATAAAAGTTACTTATACAATGTTTTAAAAAGAGGTGCTTTTTACAATAAATTGACAACGATACTAAGATTAAAAATAATTTCTGGGATAAATGCCTATTAATTCATCATTAATACATTCACGCTGCGTTGCAAAATATTGAATGCAATTTCTGCCATCAGGTTTTCCCTATCCAGTGTAGGATTTACTTCGGTAATTTCAAAACAACAGATCTTCCTGTTTTGCATAAACTTACTCACAAGATCTTCCGCTTCTCTTTCTCTAAGGCCGTTGAGCACAGGTGTTCCCGTTCCTTTTGTGATAGAAGAATCAAGACAGTCTACATCGAAGCTTACATAAATATCTGTACATTCACTAAGGTAGCGAAGCGACGCTCTCACTACATTTTCAGGCCCTTTCCTGCGTAGCTCGGCAGTAGTGATTACCTTCATTCCATATTTTTCAATCAGGTGTTTTTCTTCTTTTTCTGAATCCCTTAATGATATAAAAACAATATCCTCCGGTAAAATTTTAGGGGAGATTTTTCCTAATTGTTTTAATTGCTCCCATTGTTTTTTTGTTTTATCGTCAGGCTCATGTACTTTGCTTTCTTCATTGTCTTCTGCTATAGAAACGGTAAGAGGCATGCCATGCATATTGCCTGAAGGGGTTGTGTAAGGAGTGTGCAGGTCAGCATGGGCATCAATCCATATTACTCCAAGCCTGCTCTTTGGCTTGGCTGCTTTAATACCGGCAATAGTACCTCCAGCAATACTATGGTCTCCACTTAATACCACCGGGAAAAAATTTCCCTGTATGGTTTCTTTCACCGCTTTCGCTACTCTTTCATACATTATCAATACTCCATTTATTCTTTTCGCATAAGGTGATTGAATGGGTTCAAAAAGCAAATTGTTTTCTGTTTCAATTTTTTCCGAAGGAAAATGAACAAAAAAATTACTCATAAAATCAAGCGCTGCAATTTTTATGGCATCAATTCCAAGGCTGGCTCCCCTGGTGCCTGCACCTATTTCACTGGGAACTTCAATCAATTTAATATTCTTCATAATTTTTAACCAGCATTGAATTTCTTATATGAATTAATATTTCGGCAAGATAGATTTTCCCTGCAGGGTAGGCAAATTTATCGTCATTAATAACGTAACGATAAAAACGTTCATAGTTTCCCTGTAAAATGAAAGGAAATACTAAAGGAGTAAATAGATTATTTACAAATTAATGCACTGCAATCGTAGGAACGTGGCTATGATAAGCCAGTTTTTTTGTATGACTTGTTTTAAACAACTGGCTTAAAAAACCATGCTTATGTGGAACAGTAATTATTGCATCCATTTCTTTAGTATCTACAAACCTATTGATACCTTCAAGAAAATCAAACGCCCTTAAAAAAGAAAACTCAGGATTATAAGAACCCAATTTATCTTCCATGCATACTCGTTCAATTTTATATTCATCAGTGAGTTCTATGTAATGCTCGCTATCAACATTGAGAATTTGAAGTTCCGGTTTAAAAGTATCCAATAAGTTTTTAAGCGATTGAAAAGGAGTTGTACGTGCAACGTCCTTAAAATCGGATGTGAAAACAACTTTTTTCAAACCAGTGAATTTTGCATTCGGAGGTATGATCATTACAGTTGTGGTGATATGCCTTATTACATTTAATGTATTTGTGCCCATAAAAACCTGGGTAAGGCGGGAGCTTCCTGTAATACCCATTATCACCATATCTACATGATTGCCCAGCACATATCTTTGTATATTTTCTATGAAAGAACCTTCCTCAGATTCTGTTGAAATATTCACATTGTTGCCGGTTAATAGATTTGCTTTTAAATCTTCCAGTTCCTTATCGGTCACCATTTTACGGGAGCCTTCTTCTTTTTCAGTTATTGAAGCAAAGCTTATCCTGCTGTAAACATGATAAAGAACAATGCTTGCGCCGGGTATATCTTTTGTTAATGCAACAGCATATTCTGCCGCGTTTACCGAAGTATCAGAAAAATCAACAGGAACAAGAAATGATTTCATAATTTTTTTTTGTAAAAATAAACAAAACAAGTATTAAAAAATATCCATTCAAATAACTGTTTTTCAATGAACACATTATTATGTGATAAACCTGTGTATAATTAGGTAAGGCCCAGGAGTATGGCCAAAGGCTTCTTTATCATAGAACTCATATATTTGCCCGCATGCCTTCAACGGTTCGGCATTCCTAAAAAAACATATAAAGTGAGATTAAAAAGCCTGGAAATAAAAGGATTCAAAAGTTTTGCTGATAAGACCATCCTTAATTTTGATGAAGGAATTACGGGAGTAATTGGGCCAAACGGATGTGGAAAAAGTAATATTGTTGATAGTATACGCTGGGTTATTGGTGAGCAGAAAATAAGCCAGCTACGAAGTGAAAACCTCGAGAGCCTGGTTTTCAATGGCTCCAAAACACGCAGTGCCAGCGGCCTTGCAGAAGTGAGCCTCACTTTTGACAATACAAGAAATTTACTTCCAACAGAATTTAACACGGTTACCATTACCCGCAAATATTATAAGAATGGTGAAAGTGAATATCGCCTTAATGATGTAAGCTGTCGCCTCAAGGATATCCATAATCTTTTTATAGATACGGGTGTAAGCACTGATAGTTATGCCATCATCGAGCTGGGCATGGTTGATGATATTATTAAAGACAAAGACTACAGCCGCCGCAGAATGCTGGAGCAGGCCGCAGGTATTTCCATTTACAAAACCCGTAAAAGAGAAGCCAAACTTAAACTCGATGCTACTGAATTGGATATCGCAAGGATTGAAGACTTGCTTTTTGAAATAAATAATCAATTGAAAACGCTCGAGAGCCAGGCCAAAAAGGCCGAGAAGTATTTAGAAATAAAAAAAGAATACCGGGAAGTATCTATTGAACTAGCAAAGGCCTCTCTTGAGGGATTTAATATTACTTACCGTGAATTGAATGATCAGCAAAAAATTGAAACGGATAAAAGAACGGCACTTGAAGCGGGCATAGCTACTGATGATGCTGCTCTTGAAAAAGAAAAAACAGGATTTATTGAAAAAGAGAAAGCGCTTCAGCAACTGCAGCATGCCTTTAATGAACTCAATAATACGGTCCGGGAAAAAGAAAATGAAAAGAATTTAGGTTCACAGCGATTGCAATATTTGAGAGAAAGAGAAAGTAGTTTAAAAGAATTTTTGCAAAAAGCTGAAGGGCAATTGAAAGGTATTAGCGACAGCATACAATTCACGACAGTTCAAATTGCAGATGAAGAAAATAAATTCGAAGAACTAAAACGACAACTGGAATCGCTAAAACAAAACGCAGAGGATAAAAGAAAAATCTTTGACGAAAAAAGAAATACAACAGATGTATTGCGCCAGTCTCAATTAGCGCTGCAAAGAAATTATTTTGATGCGGAAAAAAAAGTAGCCGTAGCTGATACAAATATTCATAATCTACAGCGCACGATAGCGTTAATTGAAGATGAACAGAAACAGCGATCCGAAGCTCTTGAAAGATTTGAAATTGAAAAGAAACAAAAAGAACAGGAACTTGAAGAGAAAAAGACGACACTCGGGCAATTAAAGCAGCACAATGCTTTTATCAAAGAGCAAATTCTTGAAACACAGGCTGAGCTTGAAAAGCTGCGAAGCGAACTTGCAATAGAGAACCGCACACTTGATGCCAGGCAAAATGAATACGATCTTTTAAAAAGCCTGATAGATACAATGGAAGGTTACCCGGAGAGTGTAAAATTCCTTCACAACAACACGTCATGGAATTATACCGCACCTATACTTTCTGATATTATTTATGTAAAGGAAGAATACCGCACAGCGGTGGAAAATGTGCTGGAGCCTTACCTGAACTATTATGTAGTTGATGGACTGGATGATGGCCTCAAAGCAATTCATTTATTAGATGAAAATAAAAAAGGTAAAGCAAACTTTTTTCTGCTGGATAAATTAAATTCATTCGAACCAAACACACCAACTGAAAATTTGCCAAATGCGATACCTGCATTAAGCGTTGTTGAAATAGATGAAAAATACAAGAGGCTTGCTACCTATCTTTTGGGTAATGTATTTATCGCCGAAAATGAAGAAGCATTGCAAAATAGCAATGGCCATGTTGTGCTGGAAAGGCATGGAAAATATGTAAAAGGAAAATTTGCGCTCTCCGGGGGAAGTGTAGGATTATTTGAAGGAAAGAAAATAGGACGTGCAAAAAATCTCGAAAAACTAACTGAGAAAATTGATGTTCAAAAAGTAAAAGTCCAAGATCTGAAAGCAGTGATTTCAAAGCGTTCGAATGAAGTAATTGCCTTCAATGAACAATTGAAAGAAAATACCATACAACATACACAACAGATTATAAATGAACTAATAAACAATTCTTATTCTCTTCAGAATAAAATAGAAAATATCCTGCAACAGCAACATTCCTCCATTGCAAGGCTGAAGGAATTAAATGGCCAACTTGATGAGAATCATTCATCAATTAAAGAGACCCGAACCTTGCTTGAATCTCTTGCGGAGGATGTGCAGCAGCTCGGTGACAAAATGAAAATTGCTACAGATGAATTTTCAAATGCTGAGAACGAATTCAACCAGGCTAATGGCCTTTACAATGAAAACAATCTTCAGCTTACAAGGCAGCAAAGCAAGGTCAATTCCTTAAAACAGGAACTTGAATTCAAAAGCAACCAACTAAATGATCTTAATGCACAAAGAGAAAGTAGTGATTTGCAGATGAAGGAGGCTTTGCAAAATATTGGAAGAACTACTGAAGAACTAAAGTTGGTGGAAGACACGCTCCTTTCTTTAATGAAAAATAAGGAGGCTGAAGAAAGGATCCTTAATGAAGCGGATCAGGCATATTATAATTTAAGAAATGTTCTTAATGAAAAGGAAAGCGAATTGCGTCAAAAGCAAAAATCCAAGGAGTTGACGGATCACTTGCTTAACGAAATAAAGGATACGCTTAATGAATTAAAACTGAAGCTTGCAGGAATGAAAGAAAGGTTGCATGTTGAATTTAAAATAGATCTTGATGCAATTCTTGAGGAAGAAAGGAACACGGAAACGCCGCTTGAAGACCTCCAGGAAAAAAGCGACCGGATGAAGAAAAGACTCGAAAATATAGGAGAGATAAACCCAACAGCAATTGAAGCTTACACTGAAATGAAAAAGCGTTATGACTTTATCATTGAACAAAAAAATGACCTGGTAAGCGCTAAAGACTCACTGATGCAAACGATACAGGAAGTGGAAGCTACCGCCAATCAAAAATTCCTTGAAACTTTTAATAAAGTGAGAGATAATTTTCAGCATGTATTCCAGGCATTATTTACCGAAGATGATACCGCTGATATGGTTCTTGATAACCCTGATAACCTTGCTGAAACAGGAATAGATATTATTGCAAAGCCAAAAGGGAAGAGGCCTACCAGTATTAATCAATTAAGTGGCGGAGAAAAAACATTAACCGCTACAGCATTACTATTTGCTATCTATCTTATAAAGCCTGCACCATTTTGTATACTTGATGAAGTAGATGCACCACTCGATGATGCCAATGTTGGCAAGTTTACTCAAATGATCAGGAAATTCAGTAAAGATTCCCAGTTCATAATTGTTACCCATAACAAAATGACCATGGCAACCGTGGATGTGATCTATGGTGTTACTATGCAGGAAGCCGGTGTAAGTAAATTAGTACCAGTTGATTTCAGAGGATTGGAACATCAGTTGGTGAATTAATAGTTAATTGCTTTTTATTCAACTGTAAAATAGTATTCAAGATTGAAGTGACAATATGAAGGCAGTTCTTATAATATTTAATTTCCTTTTTTATCCGATAAGTATTTTTTCGCAGGTGATTGTAGTGAATGATAAAATGAACATTGTTTATTTTGGAGTTGATAATCCAATTCAATTCTCTGCAAATGAGTGTGATAAAAACAAACTTATTCTAATTGCAAATTGCGGGCAATTAAGAAGAAATGGCCATCAATATATTTGGAAATTGTGTGGTATAAAATATGAAACTGTGATATTTACATGTTATTTAAAGCAAACTAATAAAAGGAAATTCTTAGGTGAAGTAGAATATAGAATTAAATCTGCACCAACTCCAAAGATAATCTTCGGTTCAACGCCAGAGGAAAGAGAAAGGAGGCACTTTGGTTACAGATCTGTTAAGCTTTCCATTATTGAAAAAGGCCCAAGCCTTGATATTGAGAATTTTGATTTTGACATTAGATTTATTATAAAAGAATATATCATTGAAATTTGTAGGAAAAAGGGAGACACTTTAAGATTTAAAAATATCGGACAAACGATTAATACAAATGTTATGACAGAGATTGAAAAGTTAACTGAAGGAGATAAGATTTTTATTAAAAATTTAATTGCTTATAATGTTTGCGAAATAGTTGAAAGAAAACTATTCGAATCAAGCTGCTTAATTTTATAATATTTATAATTAAAGATTATTGGAATTTAGCTTCCCTATATTCCCTTTCCCACCCGCTAAAAAAACACTCTTTCCATTCTTTGCTTTCCTACAAACATTAAAACTTTCTTTTGAAACTGAGGTCCAGGTATTGCCATCATCATTAGAAATATCAACGCCAGTAAGGCCGCAGGTAATCCATTTATTTTTTTGAATATATTCTACACAACTTCGGTAACCATTAGGTGGAGTAGAGGGTGATCGCCAGTTATGGCCCGCATCTTTAGTGATAACACAGTTGCCTGTTGTAACATCAGGTGTATTAAAATCACCGCCGACAACAATAAATGTTTTCTTATTTTTAATTGCAATAGAATTAGCACCGGTGGTTTCTTTTCCCTGTAAAATGGGCATATCCATTTTTTTATCTTTTATAAATAACCTGGAGTAATGGCCGCCTGTTACAAAGCAGGCAGCATCGTTTCCAAACTTTCTTATATTGGTGCCACTCGCTGCAAAGCATGCCTCGCCGCTATCTGCAACAGGATAATTTTTTGGTGGAATCGTACGCCAGGTATTGCCTCCATTAAATGTTCTTGCTATAAAAAACTTTCCATCAATAGGATCTCCTATCACAATTCCGCTTTGTATATTCCAGAATTCCATTGCATCGAGAAACATTCCTTTTGTTTTGTTTTCATAAACCACTTTCCAGTTTTGGCCCCCATCAATCGTTCTTAAAATATAGGCAGGAGCGTCCACACCCATAATTACAGCCTGCGTTTGATCAAAAGCTTCGATGTCACGAAAATCTGTTTTTTCAAACCCTTTAACCTGTATCCATTTCCATGTGTTGCCGCTATCAAGAGATTTGCCAACCATTCCATTGCTGCCACTTGCCCATATTGTACGATCGTCAACCACACTCAATCCTCGAATGGAAACATCGGTTCCTGAGTTTAGAATTTTTATTTGCTGAGCATGGGCATGCAGGCAAATCAGGAGTAATAAAGAGAAAAAAGATTTCATAGATGTAGAAAAAAATCCTTTAGGGAGTAAAATATATTTGTAATAAAGTTAATTAAAGATGACCTATGTTACCTTACTTACAACTGAGTGACACAACTGGGATGCCCATAGAACTATAGCCCGCTCGGTAAATCAGGGATTGCAATGAAAAGAAACCGAAAGGTATTTGGGCGGTCATTAGTTTTCTGAATTTAAAAGCAAACTTTTATCTTACAGAGTATAAAAAATCAATCATGTTTAGAAAAGCAGTTGCAAAACGCCTGGAAAGTGCTAACCCTACATTCCGGCTAAGGGGGCATGAAATATTAAGGATAGAAGCATTTAGCGATGCCGTGTTTGCATTTGCCGTAACATTACTAATAGTTTCATTGGAAGTTCCTAAAAACTTTGAAGAATTAATGGTTACCATGCGGGGATTTTTTGCCTTTGGAATCAGTTTCTTTTTACTTATGATGATATGGTATGAACAAAATGTTTTTTTTCGCCGCTATGGCATGCATGATATAATAACTGTGTTCCTTAATTGCACGCTTATTTTTTTAGTGTTGTTCTATGTTTATCCTTTAAAATTTTTATTTACACTTATATTCAGCGGTTATATTTACGGGGAAGGGAACTCGCCGTTTATAATGAAGGTAACTGACGCCTCAAAGTTAATGATGATATACGGTGTAGGGTATGTTCTTATTCATATCCTTTTCTTTTTCATGTATATTGTTGCATTTAGAAAAAAAGAAGAATTGGAATTAACAGACATCGAAGTGTATGATACAAAAACCGCATGTTATTCTAAGATTATTCTCGTAAGCATAGGACTATTCTCTATATTAATGTCGCAAATATTGCCACCGGGTTCTGGAGGTCTGGCAGGAATGATCTATATATTAATTGGGCCTGCATTTTCTATTTTCTATAGCTATCGTGGCCGAAAAAAACGCAAACTTTATAATTAGTAATACTATATTTTATTCTCATTACATTTTAGGATTTAACTCTAACCATTCTTTAAATAAATAAGTTACAGTTTCATTTGCTTATTGGTTTCGTTCAGGATAACCAATAGTTTATCAGTTAACTGTCTATGGAGTAAGCGATTATTCTTTATTACATACAACTCGATTAAAGGAATTATTCAACACTTTCATATACATGGTATTCATTTACTGTTATTTAATCGTTGTCTTATTGTTATCTAATCATTGTCTTATTGTTATCTTAATTTAAACAGCATGTAAACTGGCTATTGCTAAATATTTTTACCACTGATGAAAATCATTAAAAGAAATGATTTATGATGTAACATTCATCAGTAAACATGAGCAATTTTATAAACAAATTACCTTACGTAAGGGAATTATACCAGGGATTAAATTTCAAGAAAAATTCCTGTTACCCTGCCGGGCATTATCATTCGCCAATAATTTCTGTGGACGATATAAGTAAACGTGAAGATGAAATTTGGGATGATACCAAAAAAGATGGCATCGTCGGTATAGAATTAGAAACTGAAAAACAATTAACGCTAATAAATAGTTTCAAAAAATACTACAATGAAATTCCTTTTACCGCTATAAAAGAAAATAATAAGAGGTACCAGTTTGAGAATAGATTTTACTCTTATGGCGATGGTATTATTCTTTATTCAATGATGAGGCATTTCCAGCCAAAACAAATTGTCGAAATTGGGTCGGGATTTTCATCTTCAATGATGCTGGACACCAATGAATTATTTTTTGACAATCAAATCAAGCTTACGTTTATAGAACCTTATCCTGAAAGGTTATATGAGCTTATTAATGAAAAGGATAAAAAGTGTGCGACAATTATTCAAAGCGATGTCCAGTTAGTATCAATGGATCATTTTGAAAACCTAAAAAAAGGAGACATTTTATTCGTAGATAGCTCACACATTGTGAAAACCGGTAGTGATGTTAATTACATATTATTTGAAATTTTACCCAGGTTGCAAAGCGGCGTACTGATACATTTTCATGATGTATTTTACCCATTTGAATATCCAAAAGATTGGGTACTTGGCGGACGAAACTGGAATGAAGATTATTTTTTAAAGGCGTTCCTGATGTATAATGACAAATTTCAAATCAAACTATTTTCAGAATATCTTCACACGCATCATAAAGAAGCCTTTAGTGATATGCCCTTGTGTTATAAAAACCGCGGCGGAAACATTTGGATAGAAAAGAAGTAAGTAAGCTATACTCCAATCTATTATAAGTATTTTCCTATCGCAATCCCTGATCTACTTAGTCTGCGCTGCCCCGTTATATCTTAATTGATTAATTCAATTTTAATCCATAAAGCAACCATTTCTTAAAATTTTTCGGTTAGTAGTTTAGATTCACTGGAATAAGATAAAAATATTATCCAGTCTTTTAAGTGGAACTAAATATTATGTCAATTATTAAAAAAACAAATTATGAAAACTAAAAAGTGTGTAGCGGCAATTATTGCCGGATTTATTTTTATTTTTTCCATTCATGCCTGCTCCAAATCCAGTTCAACTCCGCAGCAGCCGCCTGCAGGTGGTAATACTAAAACCATTTCAATTGCAGGTATGGCTTTTCCGGCAACCACTTCTGTAAAAAAAGGTACTACTGTTACATGGAATAATGCAGATGGATTTTCTCATACAGTAAATTCTAATGATGGCGCAACATTTAGCAGTGGAAATTTAGCAGGTGGGGCGTCATTTACGTACGTAGCTAACACCGTGGGTACTTTCGATTACCATTGTAATATCCATCCAAGTATGACAGGTACCCTGGTTGTTACGCAGTAAAGAAATTCGATTTCAAAGTTTGAAAAATATCAACATTGCGAATTCACGTGAGTTTTTAAAGGGTAGAAATTGATACCCCTGCCTGACTTCATTTGTATTTTTCAAAAAAGAATATGAAAAAAAGATCCATTAAAAATATTCTTTTATTTTTTGGAGTATTTGTTGTGCTTGCTTCAACTACCGGATATTTTTTATGGAATAAGCCACACACAAATATCCTGGCAACGGAGGCAATTGAAATAAGTGCCATTACTCTTTATAATACTTTCATTACAGATTCTATAAAAGCAAAAAAAACTTATGTAAATAAGGTTTTGAGTGTTACAGGCATTGTAAAAAGTGTATCTGTTAACCAGCAGAATCAACAAATAATCCTTTTAAAAACATCCGAGCCCGACGCATCGGTTAACTGTACTATGGAAACTAATGCCATAGGAATTAAAATTGGTGGCGAGGTATTGATTAAGGGACTTTGTATTGGTTATATCAATGGGGAAACAGATATGGGATTGCCGGGAGATGTTTTCCTGGTGAGATGCTACTATTCCACATAAAAAAGTCATGATAAAAAAAATAATTTATTTAGCCATTTTTTTTCTTTTTATTAAAAGCAGTTGTTTCTGCCAGGAATATTTTACAAAAAATGGCAGGATATCGTTTTTCTCAAAGGCAACTCTCGAAAATATATCAGCAGATAATAACCAGGTAATTAGTTTATTGAATACAAAAAACAGCACCCTCCGTTTTTACTTGCTTGTTAATGCTTTTCATTTTCCAAAAGCGATGATGGAACAGCATTTTAACAGCGATTATATGGAAAGTGATAAATATCCTTCTTCAAGTTTTAAAGGCATAGTTACCGGCATAAATAATTTTGATGTGGAAAAGGATGGAAGCTATAGCGTAAGTGTAAATGGCACCCTCGAAATTCATGGGGTTACAAAAAATATTACAACAACCGGAACGATTATTATAAAAAATGGGAAACTCTCTGCTACCTGTGTATTTAAGATAATATTAAAAGATTACAATATAGAAATACCTTCTATAGTGATCAATAATATTTCAAAACAAATTGAAATTACCGTAGCCTGCCAATACGAAAAAAGATCATAAAACTAATTTATATGCGTGTAATAAAATTAACATCGATTATATGTATACTTTTTGTTTTTAACACAAAAAGCTTTGCGCAGGACACTTCCAATCTTATGAATCAATTGCAAAAAGAAGTTACACAAAATGAAATCATTTATGCTATTGCTACTTTTAAATCCACGCATATTATAAATGGGCATTCCATAGAAACACTTCCCGCCCATGTTTTGGACCTAAGAATATCCCATCGCTTTGGCCCATTAAGCAGTGGCATCTATAATTTTTTTGGGCTTGATAACGCTACCATGCGACTGGGGTTTGACTATGGTATTACCAACAATATTATGATAGGAGTAGGCCATAGTACTTATCAAAAAACGTATGATGCCTTTTTTAAAACAAAGCTGTTACGGCAATCAACTGGGAAAATTGCTATGCCAGTCACTGTGGCTTTTGTTGCCGCAGTTGCTCTAAATAGTCTCAAGCCACGAGACTTTTATTCCAAGCCCGATTCAGGGATAGATATAAAACGTACATCTTATGTATTACAATTATTAATTGCCAGAAAGTTTTCTGAAAAATTTTCACTGCAAATCATGCCTACGTTTATACATGTTGACAATATTTCTTTTCTACATAACCAGGATAATATTTTTGCAATTGGGGTTGGTGGCAGGCATAAAATTTCTAAAAGAATAAGCTTAAATGCCGAGTATTATTACCAGCTACCTGGCAACAAAGCACCGGGAACTCATAATGTTTTATCTTTTGGTATAGATATAGGGGCAGGCGGCCACGTATTTCAGCTCCACTTTACCAATTCAATTGGACTGACAGAAAAATCATTTATCACAGAAACAACAGGACGCTGGGATCATAGTGACGTCTTATTTGGATTTAATATTTCAAGAGTTTTTCAGCTAAAGAAAAAGTCGCAATCAAATTAACAGGCAGGGTATATTCAGGTTTATTTATTTTTAAAAGAACGTAAGCCTGTAAAACATTTTGTAAAACGCTACCTGCTACTTACCGTTCAATAACACAAATAATAATAAACTTTTTTCCTTTCGTCGCATTTTATTGGCCATTCATCTCATTTGCAGGGATTTTGTTTTAGCTTAAATTAGTTTTGAGAAACACAAAAAAAAATAAATAAAATGAAAAAAATTCTTTATCCCGTTGCTGCAGGCATCATTCTCCTGGCTTCTGCTTTTACATTCATCCACACACAGGATTGGAAAATTACCGATGATTATTCCGTAAAATTTGATGGTGGTGATGTTTCCGGTGAATTTAAAGGCTTAAAAGCAAGTATAAAATTTGATGAAAAAGATCTTGCAGGGTCTTCATTTGACGCTACCATCGATGTAGCTTCTATTAATACAGGTAATGGCATGAAGAATACACATGCTAAAAGTGAAAAGTGGTTTGATGCGGAAAAATATCCTGTAATAAAATTTACTTCAAACTCCATAACTAAAACAGCTTCTGGTTATGAGGCAAAAGGTACTCTTGCTATGCATGGGGTTACAAAGGAAATTGTTATGCCATTTAATTTTGCGGATAATATTTTTTCCGGTAAACTTGAAGTAAACCGGCTTGATTATAATATAAATGTTGCAGAACCTGAGCATGGAGCTGCTCAATTCAAAGTATCAATTACTGTTCCTGTAACAAAATAATTATGTTCAGGAAAGCTTTTCTTCATGGCCTTGTAGCAGGTATACTTGCTTCAGCAGCCGGAATTATTTATAATCGCATTTATTTCTTTGCAACCGAAACTGACTTCTCGCTAGTATTAAATACCGGAAGTATAATTGGGCTAAACATTATGGTTTGTTTGCTGGTAGGAATATTGTATTGGGTACTAATAAAATTGTTCAGCAAAAGGAGAGACATTATATTTAATTTTTTGTTTTCAATTATTTCCTTTGCGTGTGTTATGATACCTATTTCTATATCATTACCATTAAAAGTTCAATCACCGGAGCTTTTTCCCGGCCTTGCCGTACCTATGGTATTTTTTCCTGCAATGGCATGGTATACAGTAAAACCATTATTTATTTATTAATTGAACCTATTGGTGTTCAGTATAAGCGTTAATAGATTTTATTGCTTTAGTTTAATTTTTTTGACAGGCATACTTTGCATTGGAATTCTTTAATTTGACTAATCCTCTTATTTAAAATTGACGGTAGGGGTGGGGATATTAAATGATTTTTCTGATGACGGAAATGAAGTGCATATATCCATTTTCCCCAGCAAATGCTTATTGATTCTGTAAAGGTTTATAAACAGAATGCAAGCTAAAAACAAATACACAAGATTATTTTTATTAGAGAAAATCTTTCTAAGAGGTAAAAAGATAATATAAAAGATTATATGGGCAGTCTTACAAAAGCCTCCATGGCAGCATATCTTGTGAGGCCAAGTCTGGCATATAAATCCGCTGTGTTCGCATTCCTTTCTTCCGCCCTTTGCCAAAACTCACGATTGTCACTTCCCTGAAAGGGGACACTATCTTTTTGTGACTGGTGAATAAAAATTCCATAGCGTTTTTTTCTTACCTGGTCCGGGCTCATGGGAACAGCCATTTCTATTTCATTAATATCCCACTCTTCCCAGGCACCTTTATATAGCCATACCCAACAATCAGCAAGCCATTCGTCGCCGGCCTCTTTCATAAATTTAAGTGCTGCAAGAATAATATCTATACATACTTTATGAGTGCCATGAGGGTCAGCAAGGTCACCTGCACAAAATACCTGGTGAGGTTTTATCTTACGCATAAGCTCAACCGTTAGCTTAACATCTTCGTCGCTTAGTGGATTTTTTTCTATAGTGCCTGTTTCATAAAAGGGTAGATTCATAAAATGGATCTGATTTTCTGTTAACCCAACATATTTGCAAGTTGCCCTGGCTTCGCACTGCCTTATAAGCCCCTTTATACTTCGTATTTCTGTAGTATCCTTTTCGCTTGATTTCTTTTCCTTTATATATGCAGATGCTTTATTAAAAATTGATGTACTGATTGTGTTATCAATCTCAAAAATCTTTTCAAAGCCAACTGTGAAATCGAGAAACCTGGTAACAAACTCGTCAGTTACGGCAATGTTGCCGCTGGTTTGATAGGCTACATGCACTTCATGGCCCTGGTCGTGAAGCCGCATAAAGGTTCCACCCATACTTATAATATCATCATCGGGATGTGGTGAAAAAAGAAGAACTCTTTTTGGAAAAGGAATGGTTCTTTCAGGATGACTTGGGCTTGAGGAATTCGGTTTGCCCCCAGGCCAGCCCGTTATACTATCCCTTAACATGTAATACACTTCAAGGTTTATTTCATAAGCATCGCCCTTTTCAGTGAGCAGATCGCTAAGACCAAATTCATTATAATCATGATCGGTGAGGCTTAGCACCGGCTTGTCCAATTTCAATGATAGATTAATTACTGCGTTTTTGATCATGTGTGGTGCCCACTCACACTCACCTGTAAGCCACGGGGATTTGAATCTTGTTAATTCCGATGCTGCAAATTCATCCAACACAAACGTGCAGTTATCATGATTTTGTAATAAGGATGCAGGCACTTCTTCTGTTGGTTTTCCTTCCAGTGATTTTTGTATTACCGGTGCTTTTGTTTTGCCCCAGGCCATGAGTATTACTCTCCGGGACTTCATGATGGTACTTATTCCCATAGTAATGGCCATTCGGGGAACCTGGGAAATATTTCCAAACTCATGAGAATTTGCGATGCGTGTTGAATTATCCAAAGTGATCAATCTCGTTTTGGAGTAGACCGGCGAACCAGGTTCGTTAAAACCTATATGTCCATTATTTCCAATTCCTAATATTTGCAGGTCCAAACCACCTTCTTCAAGTATTTTATTTTCATAGTCGGCACAATGTTGTTTTACCTGGTCTTTAGGTATAAGGCCGTTAGGCAAAAAGTAATTCTCCGGATCAATATCCGTCTGTTCAAATAAATATTTCCGCATGAAATAATGATAGCTATTCAATGCATCAGGCTCCATTGGATAATATTGATCGAGATTAAAAGTGATTACATTTTTAAAGCTCAGCCCTTCTTCTCTGTGCATTCTTACAAGTTCCGCATACAGTGACTTTGGAGTAGAACCAGTAGCAAGCCCAATAACCGCTTTTTTACCTTGTGCATTTTTTTCCTTTATAAGATCAGCAATTATTTGCGCTACATATTGTGACCCCTGTTTTGGGGTTTCAAAAATCTCAACCGGAATTTTTTCAAGAGAATCAATCATGGCGTCCTAATATTTATTTCATTTTATTGGTAAAAATTTGTCTTGCAAATTTGAGAATATTTACGCAGTCAATTATTATTAAAAATGTGAAACGAAGATAAGAGGATTAATAATTAATAGCACTATGTTGTGATTAATTGAGTGTAACGTTTGCATAACGTACGTTTTGCGGCGGATAATGATCAATTATCTTTTTGCATTTACAATTAATTAATTTCTATTTCATTTGCAAACAGCCATGCTGGTGAACTGGCGCCAGGTGATCCGAAAGGAATAATTCCGAAATTTTTGGCAAGTACTTTTACAAAACGGGTTGTTGTATTTATTGGTAGTGTGAATTTACTTTTGCCCTTTTCTTTTATGGCATCAATAGCAATGGCGGCAATCGAGGAATAATTTTGACCATTCTCAGAAGTAGCTACCTGAATCTCTTTAGGAAGATATATCCAGCTTTCGTTATCATCAAGAACATTGAGAGAAACACTTTTGATTTTCATTGATTCGCCAAGGTCAATATCCGCCTCCAGGTCTTTACCGGGAAATCCAAGCCATTCGTACGGTTGTGATAAGCCTTTATCTGTAATGATTCCATTAACCAAAGTAAAACCACCACTACCGGAATAGTCAGGTGCTGGTTCATTTTTAAGGGTGATTTTTTTCCCTGTTGCTTTATTGAAAGAAAATTTCTTCCAGGTCCAGTTACTTAATATTTTATTATTTCTACTGGTTAAAGTTGCACCATAGGTACCCGAAGTATTTATCAATACCGGATGAGTATAATTGAATGAGGCATTAGTATTTCTCCCTTTTATATAAATGATTTTAGTGTCTTCATTTTTATTCTCTAATTTCCACAATATACCATTATGATTTTCTGCTGGCAAAACAGATGAGTGAACTTCGTAAGCTGCAGGACTGTAATTAGCTCCCCACAATTTATAACGTTGAAATATTGCAGGCATCTTCGCATTAAAATTAAGCCAGTCTTTTTTTTCTTTTGGCGTCCATAGCACTTCACTTAATGCGGTCATGCGTGGAAAAATCATGTATTCAAGTATGGAAACATTATTAATATATTCGGTCCATACATTGCCTTGAGCGCCCAGTACATATTTTGATTCAGCTTCATTAAGCTCTCCAGGAACCGGTTCATAATTATATACGGCATTGAGAGGGAGATAGCCACCTATGGTAACACTGTCTTCATTTTTTGATTGCGAATAATTTAAATAAACAAACTTATCCGGAGTCATAATTACATCATGATGCTGTTTTGCAGCAGCAATACCACCTTCTTCTCCCCGCCAGCTCATAACAGTTGCATTTTGCGCCAGGCCACCTTCAAGAATCTCATCCCAACCAATGATACTTCTTCCTTTACTGTTTATATATTTTTCAATTTTGCTTATAAAATAACTTTGTAAGCCATGTTCATCTTTTAAATTATTTTCCTTTATTAATTTTTGGCAAAATTCAGATCTTTTCCAGGCGGTTTTTGGACATTCATCTCCACCTATGTGAATATATTTTGACGGAAAAAGAGTGATTACTTCATCAAGAACATCTTCTAAAAATTTGAATGTGGAATCTGAAGGGCAATACACATCTTCGAATACGCCCCATGTTTGCTGAACCTGTTTTCCTTCACGGGAACCTGCCCATGAGGTACGTGCCGAAATTTTTGTTGGTTCCATGGGGAAACAACTTAGTTGCGGGTATGCTGCAATTGCAGCAGAAGAATGGCCAGGCAATTCTATTTCAGGAATGATAGTGATATACCTGTCCTGCGCATACTTTACGATTTCCTTTATTTCTTCTTGTGTATAGAAACCACCGTAGCGCTTACCGGTATTTCCTTTACCAGGATAGTGTCCTATGATTGTTCCATTTCTAAATCCTCCAACTGATGTAAGCCTGGGATATTTTTTTATTTCAATGCGCCAGCCCTGGTCTTCTGTAAGATGCCAGTGAAAAGTATTGTATTTATGCAATGCCAGATAGTCTATATATTTTTTAATATAATCAGCAGGAAAGAAATTACGGGCTACATCAAGATGCATTCCCCTGTATGGAAACCTTGGATAATCATTTATAGAAACAAAAGGAATATTCAATGAACTTATTTTTTGAACAGGCAACAATTGTATCAATGTTTGAATCCCATAAAATACTCCGGCTTCATCATTGCCTGTAATGGATATTCCATCATTGTTTACGGTCATTGTATATGCTCCGCTTACCAGGCTGTCTTTATGCTGCAAACCAAGAACAATTGAATTTTTATGCTCCCCCGGTTTAGCAATATTTAATGCAAAGCCATAATATTTTTGAAGATAATCCTTGAAAAAGTTAGCACTGTTTTCTAAGTTGCTTCCAGCTAAAATTATTGTTGTGTTTTTTGTAATAACAAATGTTGCCGCGATTTTTGGCATCTTAATTTCAACCGGTTGCGGAACAATATTTATTTTTTGTGCTATCGCGGCGATAGATGCAAGCATTGACAAACCTATAAAATATTTTTTCATTCAAATAATTGATTGAGATGTCTTGTGAAAAAGTATTATGCTTTGCAATCTAAGATATTGCTGGATCAAATTATGTACAGTATCTCCTCTATATAATTATTTTTCTTATCGCCAAAGAAAATAGAAACTGGAAAAATAACATCCTCATTTTTCCTCCAATAAATATTACCATTTCATACTATTCTTAAAATCTATATATCATGTTATAAAAATAAGTTACAAATCATTTCATCACAGGTAATATAATTTTACTTTCACTTTCTTCGTCATGATAAACGCGAATGGTTGCTTTTTGAAAATCGTTTTCATCAGCATCAGGTATGCGCATAAATTTTTGTGGATTTCTATCAACTAAAGGAAACCAACTGCTTTGTACCTGCACCATTATTCTATGTCCCTTTTTAAAAGTATGGCATACGTCATTAAGGTTAATTTTTACTTCGGCTATTTTGTTTGGAATAAATGGTTCCGGCTTTTCATAACTGTTTCTGAACTTGCCACGCATTACCTCGGCACGTACCAAACGCTCAAAACCAGCCATGGTAATACCTTTAGTAGTGCCTGGTGGTGTAATCGAATTGTCAGGTAATACATCAATTAGTTTTACAATAAAATCCGCATCTGTTGATGTAGTGCTTACAAAAAGATCGGCAATTATTTTTCCGGCAAGCGTAACATTTTCATTCAATGTATCAGTTTCATAAACCAACACGTCAGGGCGTATTGCTGTGAAACGCTGATCTTCTACCATGTATTCATTATTCCGGCGACTGTAAATTCCATTGGTATAAGGTACAGGTTTACCAGGATCGCTTACATATTCATCAAATCCATTTTTATTATTTTCTTTTTCTAATGAAAGATCATTATTATTTCTAAAATAATAACTAACAGGAGTAGTATTCGCAGGCGGCCATTTATTAAAGTGCTTCCATTCGCAGGTACCTGTCTCATATACGGTAGCTTCAGATACATTAAAATTTCCTTTGTCTTTTAAGTAATAATTAAAAAATTTTGTCTCTAAGCTATCTTTAAAATATTCATTCAGGTTAGTTCCAAAATCATAGCTGCCAAATTTATTCCAGGCGCTTCCCGCCCACGCCCCATGAGTCCACGGTCCCATAACCAGGTAATTTTTATTGGCAGCGCTTTGGGTTTCGATTGCTTCATATGTATGTAAAGCCCCAAATAAATCTTCCGCATCAAACCAGCCACCTACAATCATTACAGGCACTTTTATATTTGACAAATGCTGCCTTATATTCCTGCTTTTCCAATAACTGTCGTAAATATCATGCTGCAAATATTCGTTCCATATATAAGAGCGATGATCAAAATATTTTGAAGACTGCGTATTTTTTAGCGGGCCAAGCTTTAAGAAAAAATCATAAATGTCGTAGGTATTCGCAGCAAACATTCCTGAACCATAATCTTGTACCGACCCGCTTCTTTCTTTGCCAAAATAATTCATAAAATCAAAATTATCCAGGAGAAAGAAAGCACCATTATGGTTTGCATCATCTCCAACAAATTCATCAGTTACAGGAGCCTGTGGGCTTACAGCTTTTATTGCAGGATGTGCCCCGGGAAGACTGGCCGTTGCGTAGAAACCCGGATATGAAATGCCATACAAGCCAATCCGCCCGTTGTTGTTTTTTATATTTTTTAATAGCCAGTCTATGGTATCATAAGTATCACTGCTTTCATCTACCTGCTTCTTATTTTTCTTATCGGGAATATAGGGAGTTACTTCAAGATTAACCCCTTCACTCATATAACGGCCACGAACATCCTGATAAACGAAAATGTATTTTTCTTTCATCAAATTAACGTCGGGGCCTAATCTTCCTGCATAATTATCTTTACCATAAGGACTAGCAGAGTAGGGTGTACGCTCCATTAAAAAAGGATACTTTTCTGACACATCTTTGGGAATATAAATTATCGTGTACAATTTGATTCCATCCCTCATAGAAATTAATGTATCCATTTTTGTAAAATTTTCTTTTACGAAAACAGCATTTAAATTTTCCTGCCCTTGCGAAGTAATGCAGAGGAACCAGGTAATTGCAAATAAATAAATTTTCAAGGGGTTCAATTTTTAAGGATCGGCAAAATAATTTTTGAAGCATTTTCTCCGTCATGATAAATACGTATATCCGATTTTTTAAAATCTTTATCATCTGCAGTATAGATATTTAAAAATTGTTGCGGGTTGCGGTCAGCCAATGGAAACCAACTGCTTTGTATCTGAATCATTATCCGGTGCCCTTTCAAAAAAGTATGCGCAACATCAGGAAGCTCCCATTTCACTTCTGTAATTTTTCCGGGAATAAATGGTTCCGGCTTTTCAAAACTATTGCGAAATTTTCCTCTCATAATTTCACCACGTACCAGCATTTCATAGCCACCCATGGGAGAAACTTTAGCAGGATCTTTTTCAGCATAAATATCTACGTTATTGTAACCAAGATTTCCAGGAAATACATCAATAAGTTTTACAACAAAATCCGCGTCGGTTGTTGAAATGCTTGTCATAATATCTGCAATTACATTGCCTGCAACGGTCACAGCTTCAGTCAGGGTATCAGTTTGAAAAACCAATACGTCAGGCCGTCTTGCAGCAAAGCGTTGATCATCGGACATGTAAGTTCTGGTTCTGTTGAAATGTACAAATTCTTCGTACGGCACGGGTTTGGCAGGATCACTTGTGTAATCGCTGAAGCTATTTTTAGCACTTGATTTAGACCATCCTAATTTTCCACCTGGCTGCAAATACATGTCTTTATCCTGTTTGTTTTCAGGTGGCCATTGAGAAAAAGCTTTCCATTCATTTGCACCCGTAATGAAAACATTTGCTTCGCTTATTTGAGAAATATCGCCCTTGCCTTTAAGGAAATAATTGAAGAAAGGGATTTCAAAATGTTGCTGATAATATTCACTTGTGTTAGAACCAAATTGAATATTGCCATGGTGAGTACCATCGAAGCTTGCCCATTGCCCATGATACCATGGCCCCTCAATAATTTTATTAAACACTTTACCAGGATTATTTTTTTCTGCGGCCTTATAAGCATTCCATGCGCCCCAGCAGTCTTCTGCATCAAATAATCCACCAACCCATAACATAGCAGGTTTTAAATTTTTTGTAGCATTACGGGCATCACGTGCCTGCCACCATCTATCATAATTTGGATGAGCCATCACGTCTTTCCAAAATGCAAGGCTATCGCCTGTATACTTTTTGAAATTCTTTAGTGCGCCAACTTCAAGATAAAATTTATAATTATCATGAATAGGATAACCAATAGAACGGGCAGGAACAGAAGTTGGCTCAGGATGCGGCTGGCCAAAACCAGAACCTAAAGCACCATAGAAATCAAAAGCATCCATTTCAAAAAATACACCCTTGTGATGAAAATCATCTCCGATAAACCAATTGGTGACAGGTGCCTGTGGGCTTACCGCTTTCAATGCCGGATGATTACTTGCTGCAGCCATCGTGGAATAAAAGCCGGGATAGGATATACCAAATACCCCTACATTCCCATTATTATCCTGGATATTTTTCAAGAGCCAGTCAATGGTATCATAGGTATCACTTGCTTCATCAATTTCTAAATCTTTCTTATGAGAATTAAATGGGCGTACATCTTCAAATTTACCTTCGCTCATCCATCTACCACGAACATCTTGTATTACCATGATGTAACCTTCTTTAAAATATTCTTTTTGATATCTATCCCAAAAATCTCTAAAGTTATTTTCTCCATAAGGAAAGCATGAATAAGGTGTACGTGTTATAAGAATAGGATGTTTCTCTGCTTTATCTTTTGGAACATATACTGCGGTGAATAATTTAGTTCCATCACGCATCGGTATAGATTTTTCCAACTTCCTATAATTATTTAGTATCCAGGTGCTATCTGCATTTTGAGATAACACTGCAAGAGAAAAAGAAAGAAAGATGAATAAATATGTAAATTTTTTCATGAAATTTTTTTAGAAATTAAATTTAATCAATGATTACAAGTTAAAGATGGCAAATTTTTATTTTACTAATATTCGTTCTTAATCAATTATATGATCAGGAAAATAATCACCGGATCTTAATATGAAAAAAGACCCTTAGGCCTTCATCTTATTAACGGGCTTTACAATGTAGTGGGAAATATTATTGCTGCAATAATTATATGCACCTGGGAATAAACAGCTATAAGTTTTTAAATAATTTGTTTTATGAAAATGGTGATTGCTCAAAGGCTACTCGCCAATTTTTGTTATCTTAAGCACATTGGTTGGTAAATGAAGATTTACGGGAGTACTGCCTGTATTCACAACTACATCCCCATTTTTAAGGAAGCCTCTTTCTTTTAAAATGCTGATCTCATCAAAGAAAATATGATCAAGGCTTTCTTCTTCTTCATAGAATAAAGCACGTACGCCCCAGCTAAGGCTTAACTGATTGATGAGACTTCTTTCTTTACTAAAAACATATAATAATGATTTAGGCCTGTAACTACTTAGCATAAAGCCTGTATAACCAGTTTGCGTCATTCCTATTAATGCATCTGCTTTTACATCAGCGGCAAGCTTGCAGGCGCTGTAGCACAGCGCATCGCTATGGAAAGAAGGAGATTGTGGCTGAGGAGAAAGAATATCATCCCGGTTATAGTCGTAGGCAGTTTTTTCTATTTCAAGAATTATTTTACTCATTGTTTCAATTACAAGAGTAGGATGCTGCCCTGTGGCTGTCTCACCACTTAGCATTAAAGCATCTGCACCTTCCAGCACTGCGTTGGCAACATCAGTAATCTCACTTCTGTTTGGTTTTATACGGTCTATCATGCTTTCCATCATCTGCGTGGCGACGATTACTGGTTTGGCACGATGCATACATTTTCGAATAATCTCTTTTTGTATTAAAGGCACTTTTTCGATTGGTAATTCTACTCCAAGATCTCCACGGGCAATCATGATACCATCGCTTTCAAGAATAATATCGCGGATGTTGGTTACTGCTTCTGGCTTTTCAATTTTTGCGATAACTTTTGCTTTGCTCTTTCTTTCTTTTAAAATATCTTTTAAGCCAATAATATCTTTTACCTGCCTTACAAATGAAAGAGCAATCCAGTCTACATCCTGTGTAAGAATAAATTCAAGATCAGCTAAATCTTTTTCTGTTAAAGCAGGAAGCGAAATTTTTGTATCAGGGAGATTGAGGCCCTTCTTTGAAGAAAGAATTCCTCCCACCTGCACCTTAACTTCCACATCATTATTCGGTAACACTTTAGTTACCTTAACCTCAAGTTTTCCATCATCAATCATAATGATATTGCCCGGAACCACATCATTATGAAGATTAGGATAGCTAACATAAATTCTTTTAAGGTTACCAATACATTTTGTATTTGTAAAAGTGAGCTTATCACCGGGGTTAATTTCCAACGCATTATTTTCTATTTCCCCCACCCTTAATTTGGGGCCTTGCAAATCGGCAAGTATTGCTATATTATAAGGAAGTGTTTTATTTATCGTTCTTATATTTTCAATTATGGCTGCTTTATTTTCATGAGAACCATGTGAGAAATTGAGACGAAAAACATTCACGCCTGCTTTTACAAGCTCAACCATTTTATCGTAAGTTTCGCAAGCCGGACCAACGGTAGCTACGATCTTAGTTCGCTTGGTTGTATGTTCAAGTGCTGCTTTTTTATCCATGTCAGCATGCATGTATTTTTTAATATTTTTTGACATTTCTTACTATTAGATTAATACTTTTTAGATTGGATATTGATTTAAAAGAGAATTCAATCTTCTGGTTGGCGAGGACATCAACCGCGGCTAAGTACCTTATTTTTAGGCACCCGCCAGCTAAGCTATGCCTGGTTCTATTATTTTTTCATAGTTAGCTGGATAAAATTCTCACAATCTTCATCCATTCCTCACTTATTCTTTGTTTCTTTTTTACTGCTTCATTAAGAGGAATATAATGCATACGATTATTTACAATACCCACGAAAACATTAAAACGTTCTTCCATAAGGCATTCAACCGCTGCATATCCCATGCGGCTTGCAATAAGCCTGTCAAGGCAGGTAGGTGCGCCACCTCTTTGTATATGACCAAGAATACAAACCCTTACTTCCTGGTCGGGCATTCTTTCGCAAATTATTTTTGATAATTCATTAGCGCCAAATTCTTCTCCTTCGGCAACCACTATAATATTTACTAATTTCTTTCTGCCATGTTTTTCTGCCAGAGCCTTTATGATATCTTCAATATCGGTTCTTCTTTCGGGAATTAAAATATTTTCTGCACCGGTTGCAATACCACTATGCAAAGCTATATACCCTGAATCACGGCCCATTACTTCAATAATGAAAAGCCGGTCATGGGCATCAGCAGTGTCTCTTACTTTATCAATCGCTTCAACGGCCGTGTTTACTGCGGTATCAAAACCTATCGTAAAATCAGTACCGGAAATATCTTTATCTATTGTACCTGGTAAACCGATACATGGTATATCAAATTCATTGCTGAATATTTGAGCGCCCCTGAAAGAGCCATCGCCACCAATAATAATCAACCCGTTGATGCCAATATTTTTCAGATGCTGGTAAGCTTTTTCACGTCCTTCGTAAGTAAAAAATTCTTTGCATCTCGCTGTTTTTAAAATTGTTCCCCCACGTTGAATAATGTTCGCAACGCTTTTACTTTCCATTTTGCTGATATCTCCATCTATCATCCCCTGGTATCCTCTTACAATGCCATAAACTTCTATTCCATTATATATTCCTGTACGTACTACGGCTCTTATGGCTGCATTCATTCCGGGTGCATCCCCGCCGGATGTAAGGACTCCAATCTTAGTTACTTTTCTCTGCGACATTAAAGTAAGTTTCCTGTAAGTTTTTTGATTATCTTTTAAAAGCGTCAAAAATACATATTTAGAATTAGTAATAGAGATTTACAAATTTTTTTAGATAAAACTCTTCGAAAATGTAATTATTCAAAATTTCGTTCAATGATGAATCAAAATGACGCCGGGTTTCAACTGCGCTTAAGAACGTCGAAATTTAGTAGCCAAACACTTACCGAAATAAAATCTTATACTATTTTATTTAACTTCATTTCAAATTGACCTAAATGAGAAATAATATTTTTTTTATACTAATGATCATAAGCACCGTTTCTTTTTCGCAAATAAAATACCCTGATACTAAGAAGGTAAACCAATCCGATAATTACTTTGGAATAAATGTAGCCGATCCATATCGTTGGCTGGAAGATGATAACAGTGAAGAGACCAAACAATGGGTAATAGCTGAAAATAAAATAACCCATGATTACCTGGAAAAAATTCCATTCAGGAATAAAGTAAAATCGAAGCTGGAAGACATGTGGAACTATGCGAAATATAGTTCACCTTTTAAAGAAGGTGCCTATTATTATTTTTATAAAAATGACGGCCTTCAAAACCAAAGTATATTATACAGGCAGCGTGGCCTTGATTCAATTCCTGAAGTTTTTATTGATCCAAATACATTAAGTAAAGATGGAACCGCGGCAATAGGAACTCCATCTTTTAGCAGGAATAAAAAATATGCTGCATACCTTGTTGCACAAGCCGGAAGTGATTGGCAGGAAGCTCATATCATGAATGTTTCAGATAAAAAATTATTAAATGACGAAGTTGATTACATAAAATTCAGCGGCGTTTCCTGGAAGGGTGATGATGGATTTTATTACAGCCGTTATCCAACTCCTGATGAGCAAAGCAAGCTTACGAATCAAAACCAGAATCACAAAGTATATTATCACAAACTGGGAGCTAAACAAAGCGATGACGTGCTGATTTATGAAGACAAAGAACATCCTTTAAGAACTATAGGAGCCGGGTTGAGTGAAGATGAACATTTTTTAGTACTTGGTAAAAGTGAAGGCACGAGCGGAGCTGAAGTATGGGTAAAAGATATGAAGAACACATCTGCCGATAATGATTTTAAATTACTGATAAGGGGCTTTGATACCGAAGCTGATTTTATAGATAATGATGGCGATAAATTATTAGTACGCACAAATGCGGATGCACCAAATTATAAAGTAGTGCTTATAGACCCGGCTAAACCTGCTAAAGAAAACTGGAAAACTATTATTCCTGAGAGAAAAGAATTATTAGAATCAGTGGGAACAGCAGGCCATAAATTATTTCTCACTTATTTACAGGATGCATCCAGCAAAGTATATCAAACCAATTATAGTGGCAACCTGGAAAGAGAAATCACTTTACCGGGCATTGGCTCTGCTGGCGGTTTTGGAGGTTATAAAGACGATACTGAAATTTTTTATACTTATACTTCATTTGATTATCCCCCGGCTATTTTCAGGTACCATATTACCACAGGGCAAGCGGATCTTTTCAGGAAAAGTGAAGTGAAAATAAATGCGGATAACTATCAAACTGTGCAATCATTTTTTAAAAGTAAAGATGGTACAAAAGTTCCCTTATTTATTACTTATAAAAAAGGCCTGAAGCTTGATGGTAACAACCCGGTTTTGTTATATGGTTATGGAGGATTTAATATTCCCATGACTCCCGGTTTTTCTATTTCAAATGCATTTTTTTTGGAACAGGGTGGTGTGTCCGCAATTGTAAACCTTAGGGGAGGAAGTGAGTATGGTGAGTCGTGGCATAAGGCAGGCATGCTGGAAAAAAAGCAAAATGTTTTTGATGATTTTATTGGTGCTGCCGAATTTTTGATTGATAAAAAGTATACCACTTCTTCAAAGCTTGCCATACGGGGCGGCAGCAATGGCGGCCTTCTTGTTGGTGCAGCTATGACGCAAAGGCCAGAACTTTTTAAAGTTGCTATTCCACAGGTAGGCGTGATGGATATGTTGCGTTATCATAAGTTTACCATTGGCTGGGCGTGGGCAACTGAATATGGAAGGAGTGATAAAAAAGAAGACTTTGAAAATCTGTATAAATATTCTCCATTGCATAATTTAAAACAAGGCGTAAAATATCCGGCAACGATGGTAACCACCGCCGATCATGATGATAGGGTAGTGCCTGCGCACAGTTTCAAATTCGCAGCCACTTTGCAGGCGGATAATGATGGAACCAATCCTACATTAATTCGTATAGAAACAAAAGCGGGCCATGGCGCAGGTAAGCCGACCAGCAAACAAATTGAAGAGGCTGCCGATATCTGGAGCTTCGTGATGTATAACTTGGGAATGGAGTAT
>JBBSEV010000023.1:0-65659 GCA_038239385.1 Chitinophagales bacterium | reverse complement strand
TTCATGCCGGTTAATAATAGTTTGAAAAGACTGAGATAATGCCGCCACATTTAAATTCCCGCGTAATCTTATTACTTCAGGTACATGATACTGTATGCTTCCTTCCATCCGGTCAATAAACCATAAACGCTCCTGGCTAAAAGATAACGGGATATGCTCATGCCTGATTTGAACTTTTATCGGAGAAGGGGAAAAAAATTTCTGCTTGTTTTCGAGAATTATTATAGCCTGCTTTGCTAAGGTTGGCTGTAAAAAAATATCAGTTAGTAAAATGCTGATCGAAAAATGCTTTGAAATACGTGATACAAGCTGAACAGCCTTTAAGCTATTTCCGCCTACCTGAAAAAAATCCTCAGTGTTAGAAAAATTTGAATGCCCTAATAAACTTTCCCAAATCTGACGTAAAATATCAATCTCATTTGTATTATGTAACGGATTTATATCTGAAGGGGATTCCTTAGAATTAATTAAATCAAGAATTCCTTTCCCAGTCCTGGCAATAGTTTTATTAAATCGATTAGGCTTCATTTTACAACTTCAAATTATTAACAGAATTTCACTTGGCGCAAATCAGGAAGAAAATATTTCCTGTAGAAATAAATACATTTAGATACTAGCTTATAATTTATGAAAAGATTGGATTGCAGCTATTTATTCAAAATAATAATGCAGTTAGAAAACTAATTCAACTGTGAACATTGTTTTCCTTTAGTAAATAAATTTCTTGCGTTTTAATCTTATTTCATCATTGGGTATAAATGGTAAACTTTATTATTGTCATTTTGTTCCTTTCTTAATTTTATAGTTTTTATGACAAACGTAAAATTGGATCAAAACGGTATAACAATTATTAATTTTCATCATCTTTCGATTCAAAAAAAATTCTTTAGGTTTATGCAGGGGATAATAGAAATATTCTAATTCATAATGAGATTGGATGGCATCTATATATATTGGAAGAGATTTTGTTCAAGTTTTATGAACAGAGAAAGTTAATACTTAAATAAAACAGCCCTTATTTAAAGAGTTCAATCTTAGCTAATACTGCATTTACTGAATGGTTAGAACCAAGGAAATTCGTTTGAACTATTCTTATACCCAGTGAAAAACAAATATATGTAATTCACTTAAAAAATTATATTATTTAGAATGATATTTTTAAAATATTCATTTTTAATTTTACCCTTAATACGTCTAGCGAAGTACTATTAGTTTTTTATTTTCATGCATTAACCTGATCAGAAAGTTTTACAAATTGATAATAGTGTTTTGTTTCCGTATCTTCAAACCATCCTGATCCTAATAGAAATTCCTGGAAAGGCTTATTTTTTAAAGTAAGTTGAAAAAGAAGCCTTATTGAATTTAAACTATGTAAAACACAATAATTTTTAATTTCAGTAAGAACGAATTCTTCAACATTTCGACCTAATACCCTGCAACTTAAGAGAAATGTTTCCACTAACAGCTCATTTTTAATTTCATTGGCAAGAACTAGACCCACCATTCCATAATCACCGAAACGATCACTAACTTCAACAATCCTATTAAAAGATTCTTCCCGGGCAATTAAAACTAATATTTCCTGTGGCGTTTTGCGGATTCCATTTAAATTAAATTGATTGGTACGCATAGTAAGCTGAACTGCACGTTCAATGTCAATATCTTCCAGCCTGCGAATATTAATTTTTATATCAAGCGATTCAAGAAAATCAGCAAGAGAATTATGTTTGACCTGTTCAGCATTCCTCTCTTTTTCAATTTGGTACATTTTGTTCCGTTTTACATCTTCTTCTGTAACCCGAAATGTATCAAAAGCCCAAGTATGATTTAAAAAGTCAGAAAAAGTATTTGCTTCTGCAGGTAAACAGATTGAAAGCACATCAGGACAATTAGTAGTCATTTGCTCCACCTCAAATTCACTATCATCAATAAGAATAAAGCTGTCAATACCTAGATTTAATTCTTTGGAAATGGACGATAAATTGTTGGATTTAATATCCCAATTAATTCTATGAGCTGTTATATGCTCCCTCTTAATCTTCATTTCAGGATGATTGTCAAAAACCTCCCATACGTCCTCTTCATTATTTTTACTGCATAGTACCAGCAGAAAACCTTCATTATATTTTTCCAAAATAAATTCCTGCAACTTTGAAAAGTCCTGATCTATAACAACATTCATCGGCCCAATTTCTCCACATATACCTTTCCAAAGGGTATTATCGCAATCAAGCGCTATCACTTTATAGCCGTGGCCTTTAAAAGCATTAATCTTACGGGATAAATAAGTGCCGATAGCTGCATAATATTCCTGGGTGAAAGGAATGTGCCCTATTTCATCGGACTTCGAATCATATAAGTCAGCTACTCCGTACAACGTGGCAATTTTATCCAGCTCGAATAAACTCATTCTGGAAAGCCCCGCAATTACTATTTCTAACTTCTGGCTCAATCTTTTTATTTGATCAACAACTTCATCACTATAGGTATTAGTTGAATAAACGGGGACTATCCCAATCAAAAAAGGGGCAAAAGTATTTCTGTTAACTTTTATCAATGCCCCAGTTAATTCTAAGTAAGTTGAATCTAAAAAAGCAACTTGCTCTTTGTGAGACATCTTTGTTTTATCTCTTAGCCAATCTTCCATCCGGATAAAAAGGATATTTAAACCTCTGTTAGAATTCAATAAACTTTCAGGGTTCAGCAGTTGTTGAAATATCTGGTTATATGGAGCAAATTTTACATTGATATTTAAATTAAATTCTTTATTCCAGTATTCAAGAAATTCCTGCAAAGGCTCTGCAACAAAAGAAGCGCAAATATTAACAGGCATTGCAGTTATTAAAGAAGGAATAATTGAATCAATTTTTTTCAAACCTTCTTTTTCAAAAGTAAGCTTATCATAATTTTGTAATTGCTGGTTAGACTCTTTAGTTACGAGTGTTAGGAGCTTAATAAAATTTTCGAGGAATGTTGCCATTCGCTCTTTACTATATAATTTAGAATTATAACTTAAGTAAAGATTTAATAACTTATCTGATGGTTCAATATCAAGTTTGAAATCAAGTACTGATTGATATAACTCTTCTTCTCCTGATTCATAGGGCTCGATATTTATTCCAGCATCAGAAACTTCATTTCCTTTGAAACTATCTTTTATATTCATTCCATTTTCTGAATGAAAATTTACCATGGTATCAAAAAATGGATTCCGTGAAAAATCGCGTTGTTTAATCAATTCTTCAACCATCAGGTCAAAGGGGTAATCCTGGTGATTATATGCATCAACCAATGAATAGTTAGTATTTTCAAGATATACTGATAAGCTTAAATTTTTAGTTGGTGAAATTTTAATGGGAAGAAAATTGATAAATGCACCGATGAGATTTTCAAGGTCAATATGGCTTCTGCCTGAACTAAGAGAACCAATTACGATATCATCCTGCTGGCTGTATTGACTAACCAAAAGGCCATACAATGAAAAAAGTAAATTATTTAAAGACATATTATGGCTTGTTGCCAGATTATGTAAATTTCTGGTTAGAAATTCTGACACTGATACGTGTAACGTGTTGCCCAAAAATGAAAGCACTTTAGGTCTTTCAAAATCGGTAGGGAAATCCAAAACAGGAATGGAATTCTCAAAAAGATTACTCCAGTATTTACGCTGTTCAATAATATGAGAAGTATGCCACGCTGCATAGTCTTTATATTGAATTGGTAAACCAGGTAAATAATTTTCTAAAGCTAATAAGTAAGTTTTATAAAAAGCTAAAATCTCATTAATTAAGATTTGTTTTGACCAACCGTCACTTATTATGTGATGGATGCTGAACAGCAAAATATTTTGCTTAGCTGATTGATTAAAAAGAGTAATGTGAAATAGCGGGCCCCTGGTAAGATCATATGAATGGGCTAGTTCAAGTTCTTTAGTTTCACTTATCATTCTTTCAGGATTGGAATCATCCCTAAGGTCAATTTCTTTAATTTGAAATTCAAATTCTTCAGGTGTAAGTATTTTTTGTCTGGGTTCCCCATCAATTTCAACAAAAATGGTTCTTAAATTTTCATGCCTTTCAATTACCGTTTCTACTGCTCTATTAAAAGCTGCTTTGTTTAGATGGCCTTTTATAATAAAAGCCGCAGAAAAGTTATAAGCTTTTGATCCATCTTTGTAATGGCTTAATATCCAAAATCTTTTTTGTGCATGAGACAGCTCATAATTTTCTTTGATTGGTAATCTTTCAATCGAACTATATTTATTTTGACTTTCAAAAGATAATACTGAAGCTAATGCCTTGATAGTTGGGTTTGCAAAAATCTTTCCTATATCAATTTTAATATTTAAGAGTTTATGAAGCCTTGAAGTAAGCTGCATAGCATTCAAACTATGACCTCCTAATTCAAAGAAATTGTCAGTTATTCCTATTCTTTCAACTCCTAATAATTCCTTCCAAATTAATGCAAGCTTTATTTCCATATCTGTTGATGGCTCTTCATACGCATTACTTATTAAATCATTTCCATCTGGTTGGGGTAATGCTTTTTTATCAACCTTGCCATTAGTTGTAAGAGGCAATTCTTTCAATTCTATTAATAAAGCCGGCACCATATAATCAGGTAGAATGCTCTTTGCAAAGGCAGTGATAGCCTGCTTGTCGAAATCACCTGCAGGAACAATATAGGCAATCAACTGATTATTACCAGCAACGTTTTCCCTGGTTACGACCACCACCTGATGCACTATTTCACTTTGTTGTAAAACACTTTCTATCTCCCCCAATTCAATGCGGAACCCTCTAATCTTAACCTGGTCATCTACTCGTCCCAAATATTCTAAATTTCCATTGGGCAACCATTTTCCAAGATCACCTGTTTTATACAATCTTGATTCGGCTTCTGTGCTAAAAGGATTTTTTACAAATTTCTCTGCCGTTAAACCTGGTTTATTAAGATACCCTCTTGCTACCTGCACACCCCCTATATGTATTTCTGCTGCGACGTCAAAAGGTGTTGGTTTTAAATCACTATCTAAAATATATAATTGAGTATTCGTTATAGGTTTACCAATCGGTACTACTTTGATATCTTCTTTATATGAATTATCAAGACTCCAGTAAGAAACATCAATGGCTGCTTCAGTAGGGCCGTACAAGTTATGCAGTTCCGCAACTGGAAATTTTTCCCTGAACATATTTGCATGTGAAGGATTTAATGCTTCACCACTACACAATACTTTTTTAATGCTTTTACATTCTCCATTCTTTAAATCAGGTAAAAATACACCTAACATAGAAGGAACAAAGTGGAGCATCGTTATACCATGCTCTTCGATTACCCATTTCAGGTAGTCATTATCTTTATGGCCACCCGGCTTTGCTAATACAAGTTTTGCGCCTGCAAGTAAAGGCCAGATTAATTCCCAGACTGAGACATCAAAACTAAAGCTTGTCTTTTGGAGGACAGCGTCATTTGAAGTTAACTTAAAATAATCCTGTGCCCAGTTTAGACGGTTAGCAATTCCTCCATGTTCATTCATTACACCTTTAGGTTTGCCTGTAGAGCCGGAAGTATAAATTACATAAGCTACATTATTTAAAGTCAATGAATTTTCTATCTTGCTTGCAGGAAGTTTACTTATTTCTTTCCAGCAGCCATCAAGACTTATAACTTCATAGTTTTCACTAACAGATAAAATCGATTTGCTTTTATTATTACACAGAATAACCGAGGCAGCAGTATCTTCCAGCATATATTGTATGCGATCTATAGGATATTCCGGATCAATGGGAACATACGCTGCGCCTGCTTTTAAAACGCCAAGTATTCCAATACTCATTTCTAATGAACGCTCCAGGCATATGGGCACCAGCGTTTCTTCTTTGATGTCTTTACTTTTTAAAAAATGGGAAAGTTGATTTGATCTTTCATTAAGCTCCTGGTAGGTTAATTTTTCATCTTCAAAAATTAAGGCTATAGAATCTGGTGAAGCCAAAACCTGTTGCTCAAATAAATCAACGATATTTTTGCTTGAATAAAGTTTTTCTTCTCCATTGTTAAATTGTGATATCAATTTTTTTTCCGTTGGCGGAACTAAATCAATATTTCCGATTTCTGTATTAATTGCCTGCGGGAATTGTTCAAGAATAAAAATAAAACGCTGAGCTAAAAACTCAATTTCTTCTCTTGTAAAATATTCAGTACTATAATCCATTTGCAGCTGAAGAGGCTGCTGTTTACCATAATCCTGCCAGCACAATTGCAATGGATATTTTAAAAATTCATTTGATAGTTCGCATATCGTTGCTTCCAGTTCTTCTCCAAATGACAATTCAAAATTTAAAGGTTTATAATTAATGACTACCTCAAATAAATAACCTTCATCAGGCTTTACTTTTAGAGACCGGGCTAAATCGCCCACCAGGTAATGTTGATATTTATAATCTTCCTTTTGTGTTTCTAAAATCTCTTTCAAAAGATCAATCAATGCAACATCTTTACGAAAAGAGTTTTTGTATGGGATAATTCCTGAAAACATTCCAACAATATTCCTTGCTTCTCTGGAACTTCGCTTATGTACAGGAATTCCAAAATAAAATTCTGACTCACCAGAAGTTTTTCCATAATAAATAAACAGGGCAGCGATAGTTAGATGATGCAACCTGATTTTAGTCGCCTGCTCAATATCATCAAGAAGTTTTCTTTGATCCGCCGTTAGAGTAAGAAAATAAGTTTCACTTTTTTTAGTGGATTTATTGTAGTTTTTTCGTTGAAGAATTTTTTTAGGCTTTGCTGGAATTTTGTTCTTCCAGTAATTTCCATCTTCTATATATGCCTGAGAATTTTTGTATATAGATGCCTGGCTTGCTTCTTCAAAATAACTATTAAAAATAAATTGCCGGCTATCACCAGCAACTAACGATTTATATTTTTGAGAAAGATATTGTACCCAAACGACAAAGCCATACCCGTCTGTAATTAGGTGATGGTACTTACCAAAGAACCAATATTCTTCATTTGAAATTTTAATTAAATAATGTTCATAAAGAACTTTATTCTTTTCAAATATAAATGGAGTATTGAACCTGTTTTGCATCCATTCCGCTGCATCTTTTTCACTATTTTCTCTATCACTTAAATCAAGATCTAACATATCCAGGTTATCGGAATTCTGTTCCTGGAAAATTAAAGGTTCAGGTAAATTCAAATCAACTCTTATTCTAAAAGCATCAAAAACTTTTGCACCCGAACCTACTGCCTCATAAAATAATTTCTTATTTAAACGGCCCTTTAATTTTATATATCCGCCAATATTATAGTGAGGACTTTTAGTATCTAAAAGCTGGTCGGCGTATACATCAAATTGGGCAGGGTGAATAGGGAAAATTATATCTTCTTGCATACTAAGTTTTAGGAAAATATTTACTGCAGTATAAAGTGCGTATTATAGATAATTTCAACCCCTCTGCATTCTACAATTATAGAAGAGAGGGGTTGAAGATTTAAGATATCATCACATTTAATTCGAAAAATATCCTGTACTGATTTATAATTATATTGAAATCAAGACTCGACTAATTCACCACTTTCAACTTTTTTGGCTTCCTTTTCATATAGCAATTCTTTTTCGCCGTAAAGTCTTTCAGCAACCATACCTCTATCTCTGCAAATTTCTACCAGCTTATTAGATTGCACAATTGGGTTTGATTCGTCAGTATATTTTATACTGCTAATGAACTCACACCATGGCTCCTGACCCATTGCATATACATAAATTTCTTTAGGATTAAATATATCTACAAGATGCATTCCCTTCTTACAATCTGAGCCTGCAAGCCTCCTGCTGCCATCCATATCCCTCGCCAGCTTTTTAGTTAATAATGGGCCGTACAACCAGGTTAATGGAGCACCATCGCACTCCATGCCTATAAACATTACATCCACATCCCCTACCTGGTCGTGAATGTGCTTATAAAGCTTTGCTTCCACAATCCTTGAATCTGCGAGAAACAAAAGTTTGAACTGCCCTATTTTTACCAAATAACAGCTTTTTGTAAGTATGTTCAAATCAGAATGTTCTCCTATAAAAGGAAGTCCTGTAATGATTGCATCTTCAAAATGAATAGTTTCCATTTCATCAACTGCAAAAACATTTTTGAAACCAACATTTTTAAACATCAATTTTAAATCGGGATCTTCGAGCCGGCCACTGTTTGTACGAGGAACTATAAGATTCTTAATCTTGTGTCTTAATGGCAATAAAGTCTCAAAAAGAATATGGTCCTGGTGATTGTGTGTTATCAAAACATAATCAATTGTGTCTGGCAGGTGAGAATCTGAAAAATGATTTACTTCACATTCGTATCCGTAATAACTAATTAATGGATCTACCAATATGCTTATATCTTTTGTCTCTACCAATATACAAGCATGCCCAAAATATCTCATCCTGATTTTATCGCCGGTATATTTTTCATAAACCGGTGCAGGATTTTCATCAAAGAAAGTTTCGAATAATGCTGAATCAGCTTCTGAAACACCAAATATTGCTTTTATATAACTTAATGTTTGGGGTTCTCTTTTCATTTTGGCAAGTGCATCAATTCCCGGATGATCAAAGGGAATTTCAAGATGCAAAACACTAGGGTCTTCCAGTCGTGGGGTACTCAACACAAAAGGGCGTTCATCATTTTCAGTAATCCAAAAAGCCATGCTTTGAGAACCCTTGTTATAGAAATCACTTTTATACAATAATGATTCAAAGAATCTAAATCCGGGAGTATTATGCCGGTCATAAAATAACTCAACATAGCCCTTTAAAAGTTCCGGAACTTTATCATATAAATCTTCTAATCCAAAACCTTTCGCCTCTGTAGCCAGCATTTTATCCAATTCCTTTATTGCCTTTGCAAATTGAATTTGCTTATCATGCTTTTTTAATGATTTTTTTTGCAAAGCTTCTACCTCATCAAGCCGGCCGCCACCAAAGTCCATAAATGGACCTCCTTTCATTTTAGGATTTAAACAAGCTTCAGCATGAATAGATGGGGCCATTAAGTATGACTCAATAATTGTTAAATGCCTCCCTGTAATATTCATAGCGGCTGTTGCAGGAGAAACCAGATGGCTCCATGCGTACCAATTATCTACCAATGGTTCCATAACAACATTGGGTTTCAGATACATTTTTTTTTCACTCATTCTTGATAAACTTTTGTAGTTAATAATTTATTTGAGATTATTTGAACAATTGCCTGGGCGTAATTATAGATGAAAAAATGATTGCCGGGGAATCGTTTAAAATCAACAACATGTTTCGTTTCCTTTTGCCATAATTCAATATCAGCAGCTTCCATATTCTCATCAATTCCAGTAATAACAGTAATAGGTATATCTAATGGATCGCAATTGTCATAAATGTAATTCTCGCTGGCTTGAAAATCAGAGCGAAGTATCGGTTCGTAATACTCTAATAATTCATCGCTATTAAGAATTTCATCGGGCATGCCTTGTAGATCTTTTAACTCCTGGATGAATTCTTTTTTAGGGAGCAAGTGCCTCTTTTTTTCAATTCGGGAATTAGAAGATGGCCCGGTAGTTCCTGATATGAATAAATGAACCGGGGGCCTGTGACCATTTTCAACTAGCTTTTTCGTCAACAAATAACACATTAATCCACCAAGGCTATGCCCGTATATTGCGTAATCTTCTTTCTCAACGATAGTAACAATATCTTTATATAAGTCATTCACCAAAGTGGAAACATCGGAAACCAGTGGCTCTTTAATCCTTGCCCCCCTGCCAGGATATTCTAGATTAATAAAATTTATTGAAGATGGAGCTTTTTCTTTAAACTCCCGGTATGAATATTTATTTCCGCCGGCAAAAGGTAAACAAAAAACATTTAATGCAGTGTTCATTATATTTCCTTAATAGTTATTAATTCTTAAAATAATTTATTTATTCAATATTAAATCTTCTCACTTTCCTGGATTGAATAATAACTTTCATTCGTCATATATAATTGGATATCTTCAATGTAGAAATGAAGTAATAATTGATTCTTCAAATTATTTGGAAGCTGAGGAATAGATTGGAAAGTGTTGGCTTTAGCATAATATTGCTTAGAATACAAAAGTTATTAAAAGGATATTAAACTCAGTATCTTTTCTACCGAAAAAACTTTTATAAAATCAAAGACAAATATATAAATTAACGCTAAGAGTTTACAATTATTTCTCATTTTTTCAAATAGCTCCTCGAATAAATTCGTATTTTCTAAAAATTAATTTTTTGTATTATTATTTCAGCCTGCAAAATATCTGTGCATAAGTGCGAAATGTATTTATCATCTAATATTATTTCGGTTAAAAACCAATTTTGTTTGTTCCACTTTATTTTCTGGTTATCTATTTCTATTTTATTTAATGGAAAAAAAAGGCCTGTACCAATTGCTTTTAAAAATGCCTCTTTTTGGGTCCAAAGAGCGTAAAAGGCGCTCATAGAGTTATCAGCTTTCATAATAGCTTTCATTTCTTTTTGTGAAAACTCATTTTTAAAATCGCCTAATGGTATTTCTTTTATTTCTTCAATATCAATACCTATTTTATGATCGAAAGATATGCCGCAAACAATATATTGACCTGAATGGGAAATATTGAAATCAATATCATTATCAAAATATGGCCTTTTGTATATAGTAAACTTTATCTCATCAATTGTATAGGAATTAATGCCTATTATATTTAATCCATTTACAAGCAACAATTTCGAGAAAAGGGCTCTCTGCCTGTCATCCCATTTTTTGAATTTGAGAACCTGGGATTGAGTACTATTGGGAAGGCTTTTTAAATAGTAATTAAAAAATTCATCATCCAATTCATCGCATAAAGTGCAATAAAAAATATAAATCATCTTGCGATAGTGGACAAAACTTTCTGCGGAACTTTTGAAATTGAAAAAATATTATTGTTTTTCAAGCTAACTGCAAAAGCTGCCAAAATCTTGTGAATTGATAGATTTTTCTCAGCATAGCATCTTGCGTTAATTTCTATTTCTGAATGGTCATTAGATATCGCATATTTAATTGCGGAATTCAGCGCATCCTGACACTCGGGCTCAATTAAAAGTCCTGCATTATTTGAATCAATTACATTAAATAAACTTGAACCAGGCTTGGCCGTAACAATTGAGACGCCTCCAACAGATAAAATAGTACTTAGCTTGGAAGGCATCATTAGATCACTGGCCCCATTTTTTTGAAGAACTAAATGGACGTCTGCAATATTCAGCAAGGTATTAAGTTTTTCAAATGGTTGCAAAGGAAGAAACACCACATTCTGCAAATTCATTTTCTTTTTTAATTGCAAAAGATTTTCTTTATAAGGTCCCGAACCGCAAATGACAAATTTTAAATCAGCTATATATTCTAAATGTTTTGCTGAATCGAGAATTGCTTCAAGGCCTTGCTTTTCGCCTATGGCTCCTGAATAAAGAACAATTTTATCACTAATATTAAAATTAAAATCTGACTTGAGTTTCTTCTTATTATAGATAGGATGAAATTGTTCTATATCTACCCAGTTTGGAAGAAACAAAATTTCTTTTTTTGCTTTATCCTTCACTTTTTTTATCATTCCTTCAGATATAGTACTTATGAAATCTGCATTATTAAATATATATCTTTCTAAAGCAAATAAGGCGTTGAAGAGAAGTTTTGATTTGACTATCTCCAGGTTTTGAGCAACTTCAATTTGAAGATCCTGGATGTGATACAAAAATTTCGCTCCCTTGAGTTTTTTATAAAGAACACCAAGTATCCCCAAACAAAAAGGAGGAGCAACTGTAAAAACAAAATCATATTTCTTTTTAAAAAGCATTAAGAAAATTACAAAAGACGATGTAAGAAAAAATGATAAATCAGAAATAATTCGCGTTAACCCTGTAGGCTTTTTAGGAACATAATGAGGACATCTAATTATTGTAAAGCCTTTTGAGGCACTATCCTTTGCGGGGATATTTTCTTTTTTGTACCAAAATGAACTTTTATTATAAGGCACTTGTACTTTCCATTGTGGATAATATGGGTAAGTAGTTACTACTGTACAATCAAATCCTTCTGTTGATAACCACTGAATCATCTCACCACTATATTTTCCTATTCCCGTTTGCTCGGGAGAAAAATTACCGCCTATAAATAAAATTCTTCTACTCATGACAAAGTCTATTTGTATTATTACTTTTTAGTAAAGGATAAGTACACAGGCTTCTTATAGGATTAGATACGATTGTAGAATTAACTTTTACTCTGCAATCGTTAGTAAATGTCTGCGTAGATTACTACAGGTATTAAGGAGGTAATGCTAAAAATTGAGATTCAATTTAAGTCTTTGATATATATTGGAAGGTTGTTGGTACTATTGAATTTTAATATTCAAATAAATCTATAAAATAAATTTGGATTAAATAATTTAAACAATGGCACAAAGTAATAAATAAAAATTTAAGATCAATGCAATTTCAATAACTTTTTTATTACAATATCTTCACCGATAATTACTTTGTAATAATAATTACCCTGAGCTACATTCTCAGCATTCCACTGTACCTGATATACGCCTGGTTTCTTTATTTCATTTACCAACACAGCTACCTGTATCCCAATCGCATTGTAAACAATAATTTTTACTGATTTTTCTTCTGCTATTTGGAATTTAATATTTGTAAACTTTGAAAACGGATTAGGGAAGTTTTGATAAATCAAATTCTTTTCAGGCGTTACTTCAACACTAATGATATCAGAGTATACGAATTTTCCATCTATATCAATGATTTTGAGCCTATAATAATTTAATCCAATTATAGGGAAACTATCATTAAGATAATAATGGTTGCTTAATACATTGGTAGAACTTGAGGGTACAAACCCAATCTTATCCCACGTGCCGGCAGTCATCCCTTCAATATCAAATCCTAATACATTTTTTTCATTAGTAGTTTCCCAGGCTAAAGCAACATTATCATTTTGTACACTACCGCTAAATGATAATAATTTTAAAGGTAATGATGCAGGAATTACAGTAACATCCATAGTATCTCTACCCACTGCCCCATTATTATCAATTACCATGAGTTCAAATGAATAAAAACCCTGTGCCAGTGTGCTGACTGATGTGGCTGGAAAATTTGCATTGCCAATACTACCTGAAGATGGTCCTGAAATTTGTGTCCACAAATAAGTAACTATTGTTCCATCAGGATCTGTTCCGCTTCCATTTAATTTTAAAGTACTTTTTGGTAATGATAGCGCCTGGTCTTTACCTGCGTTTGCAATTGGTGCAATATTTCCCGGAATAATTACTGTAACCTGTATAGTGTCTTTTGCGGTAGCTCCATTATTATCCGTTACTTTCAATTCAAAAGAATATGCAGCTGGAACCAACCCGGTAATAGCTGTAGCAGGAGAGGTAGCATTTACAATATAGAAAGATGGAGGACCTGAAATCTTTGTCCATAAATAACTCAAAATAGTTCCGTCAGCATCAGATGCGGCACCTTTTAAAGATACGGTGCTTGCAGGTGAAGTAATTATTATATCCTGTCCTGCATCTGCAACAGGTGGGATATTTGCTGCAATGTTAACTGTGATCTGAATAGTATCCACACCAATGGCATTATTGTTATCTGTAACTTTTAATTGAAATAAATAAACTCCATTAATTAACCCGGATATATCCGTTACAGGAGAAGATGCATTTACAATATTGTAAGACGATGGGCCTGAAATTTTTGTCCATAAATAACTTACAATACTTCCATCTGCATCACCGCCACTACCGGCTAATGAAACAATATTAACTGGTAACGTAATTATTTGATCCGTGCCTGCATTGGCAACAGGAGGTAAATTTGACGGAGGATTTAAAATTATTTGTACAGTATCCAGGCCAATTGCACCTAAGTTATCAGTAACTTTTAGTTCAAACTGGTAAGTGCCCAAGCTTAAAGATGTAACAGAAGTTGCAGAATTATTTGCATTCACTATAACGCCTGATGATGGCCCGGAAACTTTTGACCATGAATAGTTTGAAATTGTCCCGTCTGCATCAATTCCGCTACCGGCAAGCATTATACTAGTAGAAGGCAAAACAATTGTGCTATCTAAACCGGCATTAGCAACTGGTGGCAGATTTATGGATGTAGCATAATCTTTATAAAATTTCATATCCATAAACCCAATATTTTTCCCATATGCAGGAAATCCGCTAACAAAGTAAGCTCGTAATGTTTGAGGGGATTTCCAATTTGCGGAAGGATCATATACTGTTGTGGAAACAGCAGCATAATTAGCATATACAAATGTGACCTTACCATTACTTATATTCACTTCGAATGGTTGCAGGCTTAATAAAGTACTGCCCAAATATAGATTTGATTGTACAATTATTTTATCATTTCCAAAAACAGTAGTAATGCCCGTGGTACGATCATTTGAATAATAAAATCTTGAAAGTATTTTTCCTGATGCGTCCAAAACATCAATGTAAGCCATTGTCTGACTTCCCGCACTTATATCGCTGCCCTCAAAAGTTATTTCACCTGAAATTTTCCAGGAGGCACTTACATTATTGGTTCCCAAATCTCTTTGAATACTGGCGGATCCAGCGCTTTGATTGAATGAAGAGAATACATCCGGAGAACCATCATTTACATATTTCTTCTGATTTGTGTTTGATGTCACAGTACCTATTTTACTCCATCCTGCTGAGTTTGGAAGAGGAGAATCAAAAGGTAACCCAGCGTGTAGGTCGAGATAACCGAAATTAACACGAGTATAATTAGTCGGAAAAGGAACACTTATGTATTGCTCTGAGATTGAACTAAGGTTAGAGATTTTCCACCTATGCATTCCCGCATGGTCACTTTCATCACCATGATACAAATATAAATTACCGTTGGCATCTTTTACAATTACAGGAGACAATGCGTTGCCCGCCATTCCAGTTGGAGAAACCCCTGAAGAAACATACCCATCAGTGCCAAATTGGCCAATTGCAAGCCCATCTTCGTAATAATGGTTATAATAATTCGTCTGGTCATTTTTCCAGAACTCTCCATGATAGCCGGTAATAATATTATTACCTATAACATTGACGTTGCTGCCTGCGTATTGGTTTACCCCGTTGCCAATTTCAAAATAATCTGCTTCAGGAAATGCTCCTTTATACCCAACATGATCTGCTCTTTGGGTTTCCCATAACCATTTATTGTCTCCTTTTTTTATTGCGCCTAAATGGTAACCATCATATATTACAGATGTATTGCCTGCATAGTATTTAGAAGGATTATAAAAAATCACTTTACCAGAGGTGGTAACAAAATTATATGATACCGGAGAAACATTACCGGGCATATTATTAGGATCTTTCAAAGTATTTGCAGGAGTACTTGCAATTACAGTCCCTGCACTGCTCCAAACCGGATTATTTGAAGCATCGAAACCTGTTAATGGATAATTCTTTAAAACCACAGAATTTCCCGTATTATATGTACCTGAAAATTCAGTTAAAGAACCATCAGTATTAACAATACCTCCACCTGTATTTGAGCCGGTAGCTCTTAAACCCGTGGATGTTAATTCCGCATAGCCCATTCCGGGAAAGTTAGAAATACCATAAGTTCTCCCATTACTTAATGTAGTTACATTTAGTATTTGTCTTGTGGTAGTATTTGTTGAAAAATTATACCCCCAATTTTTTACCAGTGACCATCCTGTACTTCCACTAAGAGGTTGTGAATAATCAATCGCAAATTCAAGATAATGTGCAAATGCTCTATTTATATTATTTGGATCAACAGATATTGAATAAACATTGCCCAATGACATAATAGATTCAATAAAATTTTTAGAAGCACTAAAATGTATTTCTCTATAATTTCCAGGGTCACCTAACCAAAAACTTCCATCCGGCTGAAAAGCTATAAAGGAATTTGTATTTCCCCTGTAATCATTAAAAAAGAATTTTGTGTTGGTAACATCAGGGCTTGCTGCATACCCACCTATAGTGCCTAATTGTGTTGCTTGTGCACCTGTTGTTGAATTATAAAATCTTACTATTTGGTTAGTACCTTCATCAATCACCGCTATCGTTCCTGCATTGTTAGCTTGTATGGCTCCAACATAACCTATACCCGATAAAGAGAGTATTGCTGAAGATAAAGTACCATTCAAATTGACAGTATATTTGGTAACTGTATTTGTACCAGATGCCACCCATAAGTAATTACCTTCAACTGATAATGCCATTGGATTAGTCATTGAAATATTCTGGACTAAGGTACCTGAATTTTTATCCAATACATGAAGTTCATTTAATCCTCCATGAGATACAAATAGATAATTTCCCGATTGCTGAACCGCTAATCCTGTAGGCCTCGAACCAGGCACAGCTAATCTATCAATTACACTAGTGTAGGTTTTAGGACTTTGTATATTTGTCATGGTATAGGAAGAACCGGAATTAAAACCAACCTGCGAATCATCACTTACTTTGATAGCATGAACAAAGCTATTCGCTGATGAATAAGCATCATAACCTGCCCAGTATATGATTGTCCCATCTGTAACAACATAATCAGCATTCATGGTAGATACCTGGCCGCCAAAAACATTCAGACGTATCTGCGGATTATTTATATCGAATTTTGCTTCACTCGAATATCCTTCTGAATATCCCTGGCAGAAATATGCTGTTGTACCTGCTACTGCTATACCTGTCATTGAAGTATAATATCCTCTATGAACCTGTGACCCAGTTTGTGCTTTTGAAGTATTACCAACAATACCTTCCCATGTATAGTTCACATTATTTGAAAGCACTTTAATATCATAATTTGCATCAGGTGAACTGAGTGTATTACCATAGTCATCTTTACCATCCCAATATTCTGTATAAGTGCCTGCAGCATATGTTTTATTTGCCCAAAGTGTTCTTACAAGAGTACTATCTTTTTTATAAACACCCGCACTTGTACTTGCACTATTGTTTAATTTAAATGTAAAAGTGGCAGCATTATTTGTATTTGTTTGGGAAAAAAGTGGTTTTGGAATTATAGCGCATACAATTATGCACAGGTATGCTGCAAATTTAGGTGTATACATAGGATAAGAATATTGTTCTTACCCATAGTAACGACAAAACATGGTTTCATAGTATATTTAAATAGATGCATCAAAAGTAAACTACCTATCAAATACCTATTAATAAAACTATTGCGATGGTCTTTAAAATTTTTTAAGTAATTAATATTCTACACTATTAAATATTACTTTTTTTTAAACGCAACTCTTTACGATCTGTTGTAAATTTCATTTGAATTATTTTATTATAAATAAAATAACCAAGTATTGCTCCAATTGAATTCAAAATAACATCATCAATATCAGCTAGCCCTACCTGAAATATATATTGCAATATTTCAATAGAAGTACTTAATAATACTGTGAACAAAAGTATCAGCTTTAATTTATCTACTTTGAAAACTGTATTTAAAATAATTGCAAATGGAATAAATAAAATAATATTTCCAAAAAGATTTAAATAGAAATTAAAGATTTCAAATTTATCATTTACATTCATCGTAAGAAAAGTCTTAATTGAGTATTTGATCGGTATAAAATTTATTTCATAGTTGTAGTGATGATTTCTTCTTCTTCGGGCAAAAAAAACCAAATAGCTAAGAAGTATAAAATAAGTTGATGAATATATAAACTTAAAAGATTTCATAACTTAAGCTTCGGATAAGTACACAAAAATTCAGCTAAAATAATTTAAAAAAAAACCCAAAGTTAAAGTATAACAGAGCCTGAGGTTAAATAAAAAATATTTTTCAGAAAGAATTGATAATATAAAGAGTGTTGATTTTATACAAAAAAAATTTTTTTTTTTTTAGTTTTTAGAAGTTTTTTCAAATGTTTTTTTTATTTCTCTCATTTTAATCTGAATTAAAAATTCATAATATCCCATGTTTGCACAATAAATAAATCCTGGAGTTCCTTCAAGAAATCCGCCTCCAAGAATATAAGTATAAGCAAAACGTAAAAATGGCCACCCCGGGAATTTACTTAACCAGGATTTTAATGCAGGGTTTCGTGAGCTACCATGCATGGAAAATATATTTTTAAATGGAGGACAATTAGAGAGCCTTTCCTCCGCTTCATAAGTTGAATAACGATTATGCCGGTCAATCCAATGTGACCAGCCTTTAGAAAATCCATAGTGCAAATATGGTTCCTTTATATAACCAATTTTGCCCAATACATTATATTCTTTTTGCCCATGGCCGAAATCAGTAAACCTTGCCATTCCTTTACGCATTAACCTAAATTGCCACTTAGGGAAATTATCAGAATGCTTAAGCCACTTATCATCTAAAAGCAATTTCCAGCAACAATAAAATCCGGCGATTTTATTATCAGCATTTTTAATTGCTGCAAAAATAGCTATCCGAAACTTTTCAGTAATGATTTCGTCGGCATCAAGGAAAAAAATCCATTCGTTATTTATTTGCAAATGATCAAGGGCATAATTTCTTTGTTGCCCAAAACTTTTAAATTCGTTGATAGAAACCTTAGCCCCATTTGAAATTGCAATGTCTAAAGTTTTATCAGTACTTCCTGAATCCAGTACATGAATATCATCAGACCAATTTGCAGATCTTAAACAAGCGCCTAAATCTTTCTCTTCATTCTTCGTTAAAATGATAACGGAAATCATAATTTTATTTCAAACAAATTAATGAAGAAACAAAAAGCTAAACGAGATTTTGATTGTAATAAATAATATTGATAAAACTCAAGATGTAAATTTTCTTTCTTTTACTGCTATGCATGGATGGCCAGTGCAAATCATCCATGGTGGCATATTTTTATTTACAACAGACCTTGCGCCAATAACCGCCCCGTCACCTATTGTAATTCCTGGATGAATAAATGCTTCAGCAGCAATCCATGCATTTGCACCAATATCAATGGGTGCAGTTATAAGAGGAAATCCTGTCTTTGAATAATCATGAGTTCCTGCACATAGGTGCGCTCCCTGTGATATAACTGTTCTTTTTCCAATAGTTATTTTATTCTGTGAGTAAAGAATAACTCCATTGGCGATACCACATTCATCTTTCAGAATAATATTCCATGGAGCCCAAATCTTAACACCGGGGTAAACATGAACACCACGCCCAACTTTTGCTCCGAAGCATTTTAGAAGAAAAGCCCGCCATGTATGCAATGGTTTAGGTGAAAAACGAAAAAATAAATTATGAACTATAGCCCACAATACCCGGCCAATCCGGTTACGCAGTGAGAATGATGGTCCTGAAAATGTATCCTTATTATGCATTAATTATTGGTGCATAGTACTTGTTTAAGCCTGATAGCAGCAGCTTCTGATGTGAAATTCTTTTTAAAACAGCAGACAGCTTTCGTTTGCATCGAAAGTTTTTCTTCGCCAGGTATTGTCCCCCAGGTTTCAAATAATTTCTCAACTCCTTCAAGAGTATCGTTTGCTATTATGCCTGCCCCGGCTTCCTGAATTTCACGCCAAATATTTACTTTATCCGAAATCAAAACCGGTTTACTGCAAGCAAGGGCTTCCGCTACTACGATGCCAAAATTTTCCTGGTGGCTTGGAAGAATAAAAGCTTCGCATCCATAATATGCTCCCCATTTAGTATCTCCTAAAAGCAATCCGGGGAAATAAATACTACTTTCAAGGTCAGGGTCTTTACTAATTGAATCCAAAATTTTATTTCCATAAGGAGTATCTAAACCGGGCCCGGCTACTACAAGTTTGGGAAATGAGCACCCCTTTTTTAGTTCTTTTTTTAATTGAATTGAATATGCTTTAAGCAATAGATCAACTCCCTTTTTCTCATGTATCCGGCTTAAAAAAAGGAAATAAGAATTTAATTTTATTCCTGGGCAAAGTTTTAGAAATGCAGCTTTCATTTTTGGGGAAAATGGAGGCGGAGTTTTAATACCATACCCAACATTAATTTCTTTATTTGGCCGGTAAGGATGAAAAGGTTCACGGGCGAGATGAAGTTCTTCCTCGCAAGTAAACAGTAATCCATCCGCATTATTAACCACGGTGTTCTCAATTAGTTTCCAATAAACCCAATTACGCAAGGCTTTTAATTTACGGTCGGGGTCTTTTTGGAAATAAGGATCCAGCATACCATGGGGCATTATAAATACTTTAGGAATATGAGATACTTTATTTTTGTCTTTTAAGCTCTGATTTTTAAAAAGTCTGATTGCTTTTGTGATTGCATAACTTGGATATAACCATAGCCCGTGCATGATTACAATATCAAAGCGATGAAGATTTTTTAATAACCAGGGTATAAGCTTTGGATTATTAAACCACGGCCCTTTTCCCTTTCCAAGTGCATGTATTTGAAATAAATCTTCGCTTAAGAAAATTGATGAAGGTTCATCCAGACAAACTACTTCGTTGCGTAAACCTATTTTTTGTAATTCTGGTATTGAATTTCTAATACCCTGGCAAGGCCCACCTGTTGCTGGATCCATGCTGGCAATAATACGAAGTATATTCAAAAGATGTGTATTGCTTAAAGTCCGAAAATATTTTTCTTCCTTTTAGATTAAATTATAATTTATAGCTTATCCAAAAAAGGTTATTCTTTAACTGTAGAATATTAATAGGCTTTTGAATACAAATAACTTTTAGGCAAATTCAATCCATCATTATAGAAAAAAAATTATTGTGTACCTATTAAAATAAGAAAATTTTATAAACCATATTTCCAATCTTTGAGAGAAGCGATAGTTAATCCTCCCGCCAGCACGCTAAAACCTAATAATGTCGGCTGAGCCCATTGTCCTTGCGGAATGTTTAATAAAACGAAGCTTAATAAAATCCACGGAAGTAAGTTGCCTTTTTCCATTTTTTTATAAGCAGCAAGACCAATGACAGCACAAAGTTTTAGTCTAAAAAAAATGATTGCCAACCCCAATATGGGACCTAGCTCTCCTATAATACGTCCCCATTCTTCTTCAGCAATCAAAAATTTTGTTTTACCTACCAGCAACATACTTCCTACATTTGTTCCCATACCGATTCCCACTCCAAAAAAAGATTGTTCTGACGATCTTTCAAGTGCCTCCACCATTCCACCCAAATACCGGTCAGCCAAAACGTTTTGCAATCCGCCTTCCTGTGTATTAGCTACTTTGTAGCGGTGTGTAAAGGCTTCCGTAGCGGTTTGAAAAGTACTCGTAGTGCTTAATATAATTAATGTTGTCAGCATACCTGCACAGCCAATTATTACCCTTCCAAAATATTTAGATTTTTTTGATACCGCTATAATTGTGAAAACCATAGTTACGATCACGGTGAAAAGTAATGTTCGGCTTATTGAAAGAGGAATTGCAATAAGCAATCCAGCTGCTGCACTGTAGAGTAAAATCTTATTTACTAATTTGTTATTTAAAAAAAAATAAAATATGTAGCAGGCAACCAGGCTGTAAAATGCAATCGTGCCAGTTATAAAAGAGAAAGTAGCTGGAGGCCGAAAAAAGCCAAGTGCTCCACTAAAGCCGGCACCTTCTGTATCATCACCTACTCCCTTATTTACCCATGCAGTTTGAGGGCTATAAAACTGGAGAATTATTAATATTGAAATGGGAATGGCTATCCAAAGTAAAATCTTGCCCATTTTTACTACATCCTCTATGCTAAAAACATTGCCGATAATAAAAATTAAAGGAAAATGTATTAAAAATATTCTTGCTCCAAATAGCGCAACTGGAATATTTCCATGGCCGAAAAAAAGGGCTGTGAATATTGAAATAAAACCGATAAGAACTACACTTATCAAAATAGAATTCGAACGCAGGCGATTATTTCTGATGGCAAGAATTATTACCCATATAGCAACAGGATCGCGGATTACAAGTAAGGGAGTGGATAAAGAAGGTAAAACCCATTTACGTAAAGCACCTTCAAAAATCAGTAGAAAAAAATAAATCCAAATTCCTTTTTTCATCAATTCAATCGGATCCCGCATAATCTTTTGCCGGCGCTTTTTCTTCTTTTTGGTCGCACCATTCTTACTTGTAAAATATTCTGGCTGAATGGCTATAGTATTAGTGGCATTATCAGGAAAAATATTCATGCGTCAAAAGATTAATTCAAAAATAGAAAATCAACCATTAATAAATTGCTTTTTTATTGCCGCGGCTAATTCATTACCATAAACTTCCCATGGTCTTCTTGCTGCAGTTTCATAAGCTTGCTTACCGGCTTCTGAAATTAATTGAGGATGATAAAGAATTTCTTCAATAGCATTTTGTAATACTTGTGTTGAGCCTGCTTTAATGAGCCACCCATTCCCGCCATGGTTAATGAGATCAGGACCAGCAGTACGTTCAGTTGTAATTACAGGAGTTCCTTGCGACATTGCTTCAGTAATTACCAAACCAAAACCTTCAAAGAGAGAAGGAAAAATCAATAAGTCAGACTCTCTCATAATATTTAGAATCTCATGATGCGGTAAACTGGGAATATATTTATGCTTTGTCAAAGCAGAATTCAATGCAGCGCAATCATTAGTTATTTTATTTCCAACAATAGTTAATTCAACGCGTGAGCCTATGGCTTCTACTGCTGCTAATAAATCCGCAATGCCTTTTCTTTGTGATAAGCTGCCAACGAACAGGAGCTTTAATATGCGTGAATTTGGGCCATAACTATAGCTTCGGATTTTTCCAACCGGAGGAAATCCATAAGGAATGACTTCAACAGGAGGTAATGTTCCCGGAAAATCTTTAAGAGTAGTTGCCGTAAAATTGCTGGCCACAAATATCCGGTCTGCCAGATTTATCTCTTCATCTTTCCACCTAAGTTTTTGTTCAGAATCTTTAAAGCCTCCCATGGTTGATACCCATTCAGGCCATCTATCCTTTTCTTTATTAAGAAGGATTCTTGCAGTGCGCCAGTAACCAATTGGCAGATCATAAAAACATTTCACTCCAAGTTTACGTGCTTCTCTAAATGAAAACAGGGCTCCATCCTCATAAGCATACACAGCGTTTGCACCATTTTTTTTATCTTTTGAGAGATTAGAGGCAACTCGTTTATCAAGGCTTCGCATAGTAGCTTCAATACTAAATATTCCTGTTTCTTGTTTGGTTAAATTGGAAAAACCTGCTTTTAAAGAAATTAGCCTTCCAAGTTCTAAAGCAGGTGATATATTTGTATAAGGCTTTAATAAAGAATCAAACCGTCGCCTGCGAATTTCAGATAGAAAAGGTATGGCTGCTATTGAATCCAGTAAAGAACCAGGAAAGCAAGCTATAGAAGTGTAGAATTTTTTAAGAAGCTGTGCTTGTTCGAATCCAATTGCTGATGCTCTTACATTAGCATTGCCCTGATTATGAGACATTATTAATTTCATTTCTTTAGAAGTATTCACACTTAACCTATTAGCCACGCACGGTTTGCAGCTAAGAATTCACAGGGATTATAATTTAATTCGCTACACCTTGTACGGCTTAAAGTTTTAGCCGGGTTACCAACAACGATAGCATTTGATGCAACAGATTTACTAACCACAGCCCTGGCTCCTATTACAGATCCGCGGCCAAGAACAACACCAGGTAATATCATTGCACCAGTTCCTACCCATACATAATCCTCAATGATGATTTTACTTTTTACGTGTTTCCATTGTGGATCATTTACATCATGAGAGGCAGTTAGGATTTCTACTCCATCATTAATACAAACTCTTTCTCCAATTTTCACTTCATCATGAAGCGCTATTTTTATGCGGCCCAAAAAAGTTTCTTTTCCAACAGATAATAATTTGGCCGGTCCTTTAATTTCTGCTTTCCCAATTTCTGCAGTTTCAGCAATCATCGCACCTTTGCTTTTCAAACCAGAGCGACGAAGATTTCGGTTTAAAAGTTCAGGGAAGGAAAATAAACGTTTCCCCCATGCACGAAAAAAAGGAACTGATCCAAATGAAAATTTTGCCCGATTTTTCCACAGAAAATTAAAACTTGCCATATTAAACAGCCACTGAAAGATTATTGACGAACTGATTGGCAATATCAGTAATATTATTAGATCTATGAGAATTAAAATTGCCTTTAATAAATTGTGCAATTTCTCCCCGTTTATATTGTACTACTCCAGAGGGCAGGTTAAGGCTTGTAATGCCACGGGGATGCCATGCACGTGAGACACATAATATATTCAGGCCATGTTCCCGCATCGCCGCAACAGAACCACTTTTATCAATCAAAAAAGCTGGAGTAGTGGAAATGCCAAAAGTAGCATTACTTAATACTTTTGAAATAAGTTTTGGAGATTGCTCTCCCAATAATTGTATTGGTAAACCAACCTCTTTACATTTCAGTTCCCATTTTAACTGCTCTGTTCCACAACGGCCTATTATTTTCATCTCAATTTCTTTACCACTTGAAACGCTATATGCCTTTAAATCATTTATAAATTCTTTTACTGGTGCACCAGGGTGAATTCCTCCAAATAAAACAAATGAAATATTGTGCCTTACATCATCGCCTTTCACTCGCAGGCTTGAAGCAAGCGGAATATTTCCAAATAATGGTAGAAGATTTGCGTTAAAACCAATTCTCTTCAGCATTGTACAGTAAAGAACGCTTTGCGTATGAATAATTTTGGGCTTTAATTTTGTACATAACGATTTGATTAATTTTCTTTGAACCCATCCCCAAAATATAAATTTTAAGGAAGCTTCCTTATCCATACCCACCCATAACTCATGGACCATTATATGCCAATATTTTCCCTTCCCGATTTTTAAAAGCTTCGTACTTAAACCAAAAAAAAGACCTTTAGGATCAAATGAAAATGGAACAAACTGAATGCTTAGCCACTCAGGATTAAAATCATCAATCCATAGTTTGGCACGATTAAAACGTTCGATAGATTGCCAATGTGATGGAAGGCGAAGAACGGGGATTTGGATACCATCAAGTTGCTGTATGCCAGTAAATTCCTGGCTGAGATGGTGATCATTTAATGCTATCACTCCAATTTTGTTACCTCTTCCAATCAATTCTCCTGCAAGTCTTCTGGTATAATCCCCTACTCCATTGCGACCGGGTTCAATAGATCCGCAAAGAAAAATAATGTTCATGTGGTATTAAATCTGCACTTATTAGAAAGTAATTACACAAGGATAAGTTACACCTTGATTGATAGTTTATATTTAAGCGTACCTTATTTTGCTTTTACCATTTTTAAAATATTATATATCATAAGCATTGAGATCTCTATGGAGGTAACGATTATATTTAATATAATAATGTTTTGCAAGCTGGAAGTGTCCATGATTAATGCTGCGCCTATTGTTGTGATAAGACTTATACTTATAAAAACAACAGGATTAATTACCCAGGATCTGTAAGTTCCTAATAAGAAAGCTGCCCCGTACAATAAATTTAAGCAACTACTCACCGCCATTAATACCAGTTCTTGATTTAAGCCAATATAATGCGTCCCTAATATCCATAATATTTGAGAAGAAAAAATCCAGACAATAAATGTAATTCCTATGCATAAAATAATCAAGCCAACCTGAATTTGCAGATAACGGACAAGAAGTACCCTGGGCTTGTTGGGCAAACGGGCAAAACGCGGAGCAATAAGATTAGCAAATAAAATACTAAAAAATCCTAAAATTATACTTAGCCGGCTTAATGCGCCAACCTGCGCAACAGAATCCGTTGACCCAAAAACAGAAATTAACCAAATAGCGATTTGGCCTGAAAGGCAATAATAAATTGCTTCCGGCAAAAGCCGCCAAACCATTTTAAGAATATTTTTTTGTATTTCGGGATCAATGTTTTGTTTCAGGTCAGCATAATTTGATGATATTTTTTTGGTTTTGTAATTTGCCCAAATCTGTGGGAGGCTTGCGGCAAGAAGAGCAGTTACTGCGAAAGGGTAAGTAAATATCGTAATTCCCAGAATTGCAAGTCTTCCGAAATTTGAAACGACTTTAATTTTTTGCAACTGAATAACATCCTGCCTTAACTTAGGTGAAATTTCAAGAATGCCTGCATTCAACATCATGAGAAATGTAGGAATTATAGATATAATTATTAAAACAGATAATATCCAACTGGCGCCATGAAGACGAAGTAAATATAGTAGTACCCCCATAGAGATAGGTAAACTTATAGCGGCGAATATTCTTCTAAGCCACAAGCCTGTTACTATAACTGCCCCAAGTTTTTCGTGCTCCATCCATACCTTACCTCCTTGCGACATAACTGCTGTTGCGATCCCTCCATCGGCAAGTACAATCATTGTTCCAAGCATAGTATTTGCAAGTGTATACAGTGCATATTCGTGTGGCTGTAAAAGCCGGATTACCATGATACCAGACACTAAACCGATTATTTGGATAATAAATTGGGTAATGCCGGTAGCACTAACAAGCTTACTCCACTCGATTATTTTCGGGTAATCAATATTTTCAATACGTTTACTAAGAACTTTCATTAACTTAAACGAAGAATAAGCATATCAAAATGAATACACATTTTTTAATCTTTGCAAAGATTAAGCAGCAACTACTTTGAATTTTTTAATTTTTTTAGTTTTGACACGCCCATAATTTTTGCCATAAGTATTTCCATATCCATAGTATCCAACTTTACCTCCCCGCTTCACATCATTAAATATGAATCCAAGATTAGAAAGTTTTTTAGATTTAACCAACTCGCTAACAAATTCGAGTTGCTTTTTGAGCGTATTTCGCTGGCGTATAATAAAAAGGACAATATCAGCATATTCTCCAAGCACAAGGGCATCACTTACTAAGCCAATGGGTGCAGAATCTATAACTATATAGTCATATTCTTTTTTCAGGTCTCTAAATAATTCTGGCATTTTTTCGCTCAAAAATAAATCAGCAGGATATTCGGGGGTAGCTCCCGAAGGGTAAATATGCAGGCTGGGAATTTCTGCCAACGAATGATAAATGTCAGAAATTTTTTTTATCTCACCTTTGAAGTATTCATTTAAACCAATTGGCTTGACAATATTAAGATCACTTATTATAGTAGGCTTTCGCATATCAAATTCTAATAACGCAACTTTTTTTCCGGGTATGGCAAGTACTGCTGCAAGATTGAGGCTTGTAAATGATTTACCTTCGCCTGCTATACTTGAAGTTACCAGGATAATTTGTTTTTCGATTTTCTCTCTAAAGAAATATAGATTAGTTCTAATGATCCTGAATTCTTCTCCAACCAAGTCCCTCTGCATTATTGCAATTCCCCGAAGTTGTTTTTTAGTCATGTGGCTTACTTCACCTATAACAGGTATATTCAATTTGTTAGTAATGTCTTCCCTGGTTACTATTCTATCATTTAATAAGTCCCGCAGGAATATTATTCCAAATGGCAACACGAGCCCAAGCAAAATACTATAAATTTTTATATTAGTTCCATTAGGAGATACAGGCCCCACCGCTTTAGCAGGATCTATTTGTTTATAATTGGGCACATTGGAAGCAGTGCTGGATACAGCTGCTTCTTCTCTTCTCTGTAATAAGTATAGATACAATCCTTCGGTAATGCTTTGTTTCCTTTTTATTTCCTGAATTGTTCTTTCATTGCTTGGCAAAGCAGATAAAAACTGACGATACTGGCCGTTTTGCTGTTGCAAACTATTTTCTTTTTGTTTGAGATTGCCGTTTATATTTTGTAGCGCTTCTAAAATGCTTCCCTTGGTAATGTTAAGCTGGTTATTCAAATCTTTCATAATAATACCACCTTCGGCTAGTGAGGGCGCTTCCTTTTGTTTTCTCATCTGCAATTCATTATAATTACCGATCAATCCTGCCAAAGTAGGATCTTCAATTCCTAAGGTAGATGGTACGAGGGTATCCTGAGGGTTTGGATTATTAAAATAATCCATAATACTCTTAGCCACTTTCTGCTTAACATTATTATCAACAATCTCTTTCGATAAGCTATTTGTATTTTCAAAAGATTGATTGGATTGAATATCCACATTAATTAATCCCTTACTTCCCTGAAAATTTTGTAGTGTTCCCTCAACCCCACTTAAATCGGAGGATACAACTCCCAATCTATCATCAATAAACCGAATTGTATTTTGTGAAATCACATTTCTATCTTGTATATCACTTAAAGCATATTCGGCAGCCAGTGCATTTAAAATATCCTGGCCGCGTCTTTTATTTTCAATTAAAATAGTAATCATAACAATACTTGTTCTTTTATCAAGAAGGCCTGCGCTCACTTGACCCGATATTTCTGCGGCTGCCTGGGTAACAGGCTCCCAGGTTACAAAATATCTTTCTTTACTATTTATAGTTTCTTCGTGTTTTATAAGCGAAAATGTATTCTTACTAAAAGTAAAAGGTATATTCCATTTGAATTGTAGCTTAGTAATTTTATCAGATAAGCCATTTTGTATTGTACCGCCTTCATTGTTCAAATTGGATAAGGTAAGATTGAGAGCTTCATTACTATCTATTATTACCTGGGGAATCAGGCGGAAAGGAGCATCAAGATATAAATCTGTATTTCGAACTTTGCCAATATAAAAATACGAAATATTGAATCCATTCTTATTCACAATACGCTCCATAAGACTTGAGGAGCTCATAAGTTGAATTTCATTATCTAAATTTGTATTCGTTGGCTCTCCGGTAATTGCCGTTTTAACTAAATCAGTTGAAGAATTTGCTGTTTTATCATTTTTTACAAATACGAGAACTGTTGCTTTATACATAGGTACAGCATACCTTAAATAAATAATCGCAGCGCTTAAACAAATAACAACTGATATAATAAAAAGCGGATAATAAGCCAGGTATTTTGATACCTGCTCTTTTATGCTAAGGCCGCCAGTGCTTTCGCTAAATAATTCTTTTTCTTCTTCCATATATTAAATTACTTTATATCTTAATAAAAAGTTAAGAAGTGAAAAAATTAGTGAAAGTGAGGAAGTTACAGTGCGAATGTTGTTTCCAGAATTCGGATTTTTAAGTAAACTTTGCAATTTTTTTAGATTGGCACCTACATAAACAATATCGTTAGACTGTAATTGGTAAGCAGGAGATTGAAATAATGATCCACTTGTAAGATCAACCTGCATATAAAGTTTCTTACCATTGTCATCCCTGATAATCATTACATCTTTTCTTTTGCCATTATCTGTAAGATCGCCTGCAGCGCTTAATGCATCAATAATTGTAACCCTATCAAGAGGGAAATTTTTAATACCAGGAGACTTAACTTCGCCTAAGATATTTATAGTAAACTGCAAAAATCGTATTGAAACCGAGGGCTCCTTTATGTACTGAGAAAGTCTATCCTCTAAAAAATTTTGTAACTGTTTTTTTGTTAATCCATCAGCTTTTATGCTCCCTATAAATGGAAGGTCAATATTCCCATTTATTCCTACTAAATAACCTAAACTATTTACTCCTGCTGAAGTTGTTGAGCTTTCTTCAATTCCGCCGCTGGAAGGCGTGTTAAAAAGTGCTGCTTCTTTTTGATTCAAAGTTTTGCTGATAACCTGTATGCCTAATAAATCATTCACCTGAATTATACGTTCCCTCATTTTAATTGTACCAATGTTATCTCTTTCGGTTTGAAAATAAAGAAAATCTTTATCTATTTTTTTTGTGGTGTTGCAAGAATTTAAGATTAATATATAAACAAACATTTTGAGAAATAAATGAACAAAATTTATCCGTGGCATCATAATACTTTAATTAAATATTTATAACTTGTGTTAGTGTAATTTTCAAAATTTTGTAAATGAGATGCAAATATCTCTGAAGATATTCCAATTTACAAATAGTGTTTATCAATAATTTTTTTTAACAAATCTATTTAAGATTTCCAGCCTTATACTAAAGTATTCAAAACATGAAACTTTATTATTAATCAATTGAACTTCTTGGTAACACATACTAACCTGTGCACTCCTTTATTACTTTTGATCATTCTATACTTTTTTGGTGAAAATTATGGGCTTCGCCTTCCTCAGTCACAATAAATTCTGAAGCTATAATAATTCACTTTGATTTCAAATGCTTTATAACGACAATAATAATATTCTATTTTCTCATTGAACACAAATAAATAAGATATTTATTCAATCAATGTACCTACTTAAAACTTACGTTACGATTGAAAACTTCAAGGAAATGGGAACTTTTTTACTAGGATAGCTGGTAAGCTTTAGCAGGCTTTAATAAACTAAAGCTGCACTAAGAGGCGCAAAAATAATATTTAAAAAACATCCACGCAACTAATGCCATGTTATTTTAAGATGATGGCCAACTTAATACTAAAAAATGACAATCCCTTTATGTGCAAACCACATTTACTAATCACTTTTCAAATGACGAGAAGTCAAATTCAAGAGCTTCTCTATTCCAATTTCCGGTTTTAGCAGCTGCCTCGTAAGTCGATTGAAGAAATTGCATTAAAGTATTTTCAGGATCACTTGATTCTTTCACAACATCATAAATAAGCATAAATTCTCCCATCTCGTTACTAAAAAATGCTTCTTTTGGCTCTACTTTTTGGTCGTTGAAATCTACAGGAGTGGGATAGCAATAAGAATAAAAAACTGGATGTGGGAATTGCTCGCCTCCAGGCCAAAAACCGCAACTACTTACTTCATGTGAATAAGATTCCTGCATTACTTCAATAGGTATATTTGGTGCGCCGCCCGGATGTTTGGGTGCCGGTCTTCCTGAGAATCTTGTAACTGCCAAATCAAATGCACCCCAAAATAAATGAACCGGGCTGCATTTGCCAATAAACCTCGCTCTGAATTTTGTAAAAACATTATTAATTAATACAAGAGACTTCCAAAATATTTTAATCTGGTCATGATCATAAGTCTTATGAGTTTCATCTTGTGCAAATGGTATGGCAGGTTCCACCTCGTTTGGCGACGGATATATATATGCATCTATTTGAAGTGCTTCTAGTTTTTCAAACAATTCTTTATAAAAGCTTGCTACTCCTCTTGGATATAATTTTATTTTTTCAATACTCCCTGTACTTTTTGTAATGATTAAAAGATCATTGATAAAGTCAAAATCAATTTGGAAAATTCCTCCTTCATATGGAATGCTTCCTGTGGATAGCCCCAATGGAGACACATCTAGAGTAACGTGCCAGGAATGATTGGTCCATGGAGTTTTTTTTAGCCGGATTTTTCCAACAATTTGTGTCCATAAATGAACCGTTGCAAGAGTATCCTTCAAATCTCCAAAAATCAATTCAGGCCATGATTGCTTTTTTTCTGTATTCATTCTAATGTTTATTTATTTTTAAGTAACAAAAAACTAATTCATAAATTGAAGAAAGGCATTTTAGAAACTTATAATAATTATCTATCTCTCATTTTCACTGCTTAATTTTTAATGAATATTAAAGACATCGCTGCGCCGAGAAATGCCAGCAAAGAACATAGCTTCATGATTATGCTATATACACCATGAGACATATTTTTGTTCTTATTATCTTCCGAAATCATCCTGAACCCTTACAATGTCATTTTCATCACTTGGATTTTCAATATCGGTATGTTGCCAGATCTCTGCAACAATACCCCAATTACCAAGTCCAATCAGGCGATGGCGTTCGCCCTGTTTTAATCTTATAATATCACCACTTTCTAATAAGTTTTTCATTGTTTGTTCATCAGTATCACTGGTAGCAACTTCAACCGGGCCTTCAATACATCTCCATATTTCTGCCCGGCGATAATGATATTGCCAGCTTAACCTTGTTTGCGGAGCTACGATTAATATCTTCGGGCTTATCTTTTCAGTAATTTTTAACTCATCAATATTTTCTCCCGGAAAATAATGGTCAACAAAATTCAAAGCATCAAGTTCGTCAATTACATAAAATCCTCCCCAGGGGCGACTGTCATCTTTATTGATAATTTTAAAATTTTGCTGCTGTAACATTTCAGCAACTTTTTTAAAAGTGGAATTTTTATCTGCCATATTACAAAATTGAAATAATTATCATCAAACTCATACAAAAAAATATAATTATTCAAGTTAGCGGTTGGCTAATTTATAAACAACTTTATTTACATCCCTACAAAAAAGCTTTAAGGTTTTTGATGTTTTGGTAATTGATTGACATAATATTTAAAAAAGGTTATTTATGCTAATAATTTTATTGATTTAGTAGCCAATGTTGTATAGGGTTTCGCTAATAACATAATATCTACAAAATCAAAAATCCAACTCAGCTGGCTCAGAAACAATCGTAAGCTTATCAACTATTTTATGATATAAAAACTGATGCTTTTCCATAGCCTGCAGATGCATAATTAAATGGTCATAAAAACCTGCTGTATTCATTATGATAATTTTTTTATCATGAATATTTAACTGATTCCAGGTAAGTATTTCAAACAGTTCATCCATGGTACCGTATCCACCGGGAAGAATGATTGCCGCATCGCATTTTTCATAAAGCATACGTTTACGTGTATGCATATCCGCTACTTCATAAAGTTCAGATATACCTTGATGTTGGTGTTCCCATTCAGTTAATAGTTTTGGAATGATGCCAATCACTTTCCCATTTTTTTCAAGAACAGCATTGGCTATTTCTCCCATTATCCCCTTATTGCCACCGCCGTAAATAAGTGTGATGCCTTTTTTTGCAAGCAAGTATCCCAGTTGCTTTGCATGCTCAATAAATAAGGGATTAATTCCGGTTTTAGATCCACAAAAAACGGCTATAGACTTAATTGACATAATTTTATTTATCTTGAAAAAAAATTAAAATTAAAATTTTTAAAATCCTGTTTGTACTAATTAAATATTAGGTTGCATGTTTGCGTTTCATTAATCCATATTGTATGTCCCCCTTTGTTTTGCTTTCATTTATAATCGGTTATTTTTTAGTATTAATTTTTATCTCGTACGTAACGTCAAAAAAATCTTCTGACAATTCTACTTTCTTTATAGCTAACCGCTCATCTAAATGGTACCTCGTTGCGTTTGGCATGATTGGTACTGCGTTGAGCGGAGTTACATTTATTTCTGTACCTGGTGAGGTGGGGAATGCGGCCGGCTCACAGTTTAGGTATTTTCAATTTGTATTGGGTAATGCAGTAGGATATTTTTTAGTGATAGGCATTTTATTACCTCTTTATTATAAAATGCATCTCATTTCAATTTATGAAGTGATTGAGAGAACCCTTGGAAAAGTAAGTCATAAGACAGCGGCCGCAATATTTTTACTCTCAAGAACTATTGGGTCAGCTTTTCGTCTTTACCTGGTAGCAATAGTACTCCAGAAATTTATATTTGATTCTTATGGCGTTCCTTTCTGGCTTACCATCGTGATTTGCCTTCTATTAATCTGGTGCTACACTTTCAGGGGTGGATTGAAAACAATAATCATTACCGATAGCCTTCAAACAGTTTTTTTAGTCACCTCTGTTATTCTTTCCATTTATTTTATTTGCAGCAGTCTCGACCTTAATATTTCGGAAGCTTTTAAAACTATTAAAGAAAGCAGCTATTCAAAAATATTTTTTACTGATAATTTTGTGAGCAATAAGTTTCATTTTACCAAACAATTCATTGGGGGAATTTTTGTAACGATAGGCATGTTTGGCCTCGACCAGGATCTAATGCAAAAGAATTTAAGTTGTAAAAATTTATGGGATTCACAAAAAAATATGCTCACATTTACTTTTGTATTTGTAATAATCAATTTATTTTTTTTAAGCGTAGGGGCATTGCTTTATATCTATGCAAATAAAAATGGTATTGCTGTTCCTATTGATTCTATTACCCATAAGCCAAGAACAGATTATTTATTTCCTGAAATTGCACTCAATCACTTTAAAGGAGTTCCGGCGATAGTATTTATGCTGGGCCTTACTGCTGCAACATTTGCCACAACCGACTCTGCCCTCACTGCTCTCACCACATCATTCTGCGTGGACTTTTTAAATTTTGATAAAAGAAAAAATGAAAACGCTGCAGAAATGGTGAGCAAGCGACACTATGTTCACGTAGGATTTTCCATACTTATATTAATAGTGATATTGCTATTTAATGCAGTAAACGATGCGTCTGTAGTCAGTGCAATTTTTAAAGTAGCCACATTTACATACGGGCCACTTATTGGACTTTTTGGATTCTCTATATATGCAAAAAAGAGAAATGTTCTCGATAGAGCTACTCCTTTTATTTGCGTCGCTGCACCTGTCCTTTGTTTTTTTATTGACAAATACTCTAAAGAATTATTTGGTGGTTATGTTTTCGCAGAGGAATTGATTATTGTAAATGGGTTGTTGACATTTATTGGTTTATTGATTGTTTCATCTAAAAAAAATTTAAAAGAAAAATATCATGAATCAACTTTTAGACAGTAAAATTGAAAATTACGCAGCGCATTTTACTAGCAGCACAGATGCGTTATTAAAAGAAATAGAAGAGTATACAATGCAAAATCATCCACACTCTATTATGCTTAGCGGACCTGTTCAGGGAAAATTGTTGGAGATTATAAGCTATATGATTCAGCCGGAGAAAATATTAGAAATAGGAACTTTTATGGGATACAGTGCATTGTGTCTTGTAAAGGGGCTTAAATCCGGAGGCGTATTGCATACACTTGAACTAAGAGAAGAAGATGCGATAAGGGCTCAGAATTATTTTACAAAATCTTCACAACACGATCAGATAAATTTACATCTTGGTGATGCGCTTACAATAATTCCTGGCCTTGATGAAATATGGGATCTTATATTTATTGATGCCGATAAAGTAAACTATATTAATTATTACGAATTAACTTTGCCCCGTTTAAGAAAAGGGGGATTCATATTAGCTGACAATGTTCTGTTTCATGGAGAAGTGCTTGAAGAAAAGATTACGGGAAAAAATGCATTGGCAATCCAGGCATTCAATGAATATGTTGCCGCAGATGAAAGAGTGGAGCAGGTAATGCTTACCGTTAGAGATGGTTTAATGTGTATCGTCAAGAAATAATAGGAAGAATTTCAGCTCATATTTTAGTTCATATAATTCACTTACACCCCATGTTATTTTTATGAAAAAAATATTTTTTCTACTGGCTGCTGCATTCATCTTTACCTCAACACTTTTCGCCCAGTACATCACCGTAGCAGAATATGTAGAAGAACATAAAGATATAGCTATACGTGAAATGAAGCGCATGGGAGTACCTGCTGCAATTACGCTGGCACAGGGCATTCTGGAAACTGAAAACGGCAACAGCGACCTGGTAAAAAAATCCAACAATCACTTCGGTATAAAATGTAAAAGCAGCTGGACGGGTGGTGGCGTAAGCCATGATGATGATGCTCAAGGTGAATGTTTCCGGGTTTATAAAGATGCAGATGAATCTTACCGGGATCATTCAAATTTTTTAAGAGGAAGCGACAGGTACGCTCCTTTGTTCAAACTCGATCCCCTGGATTATAAAGCTTGGGCTTATGGTTTACGGAAAGCAGGCTATGCAACCAACCCCAGGTATCCCGACATTCTTATAAAAAATATTGAGGATAATAATCTTCAGCAATACACTTTACTCGCCGCAGGTGAAGTACCCATATTTGATTCAAAAAAATATACTGACGACAAGGATGATCAAAACATAAAAGATGTGCCTGATACAACTGGCGAAAATATTGAAACACAAGAAGGCAAATCATTGCAGCCGGCTAATCTTATTATTATTAATGGCAGCAAAGCATTATTTGCTGTAAAGGGAACTTCGTTATTAGCTATTGCAACAGAACATGATATTAACCTTGCAAAGCTGCTTGAAATAAATGATTTGTATAAGGACGGTCTGCTCGAAAAAGATCAAATAATTTTTCTAGAAAGGAAACCAAAAGAGGGCAGCCAGGATTATTATATATCACAACAAAATGAAACTGTTTATGATGTTGCGCAAACTAACGGAGTGCAGCTACAAAGTATTTATGATTTTAATAAATTATCTCCTGGTGATAATATTTACCCCGGTACTAAAATCTTATTAAGGCCGTTAACAGGTATCAGAAACCCGGTATCCGAAATTAAGAACCCGGTACTTACTAACAAATCCGAAACGTACCAGAAACCAATAATTCACGAAGTACAACCCAAAGAAGGCCTTTATACTATTTCCAAAAAATATGGCGTATCACCAGCCAAGCTAAGAGAATGGAATAGTTTACAGAATGATCATTTAAAAATCGGCCAGCAGCTTATTATTTCAAAATAAATTATGTCCTCTATTAAAGTTCATGACAAAGAATTTGTTCCTTATTTAAATTACCAGCAAATTGCTGAGCAGGTTTCAAGAGTAGCCCGGGAAATTAACAGGGATTACGAGGGAAAAAAGCCATTGTTCATTGCTATACTTAACGGGGCCTTTATTTTTGCCGCAGATCTTTTTAAGGAAATAACTGTTGAAGCAGAGATTTGTTTTATAAAGCTGGCTTCGTATAAAGGTATGAAATCTACCGGCAAAGTAATTACTGCAATTGGCCTTGATGCTGATCTTTACCATCGGGATGTAATCATAATTGAAGATATTGTTGATACTGGCAAAACCCTTACTCAATTCCTTCCACAACTCGAACACTATCATCCGGCATCTTTGAAAATTGCTTCACTTTTGCATAAGCCTGATGCTATGATACACCCGATTAAAATTGATTATTTAGGATTTACCATTCCAGATAAATTTGTACTTGGATACGGACTCGATTATGATGGATTGGGCAGAAATATTAAAGAAATCTACCAATTGGTTTAAACTTACATCACTTACCTAATAGATAGTTTTTAAAACTCCTTGTGTCTTTGAATATAAGACTTTATCTTTCAAAATAAACCCTTTGCAAAAAGTACGCTATACTGCTTATTTATTACTATTACTGTTTCATGCGTCCGGCCAATACTACATTAGGGGTGAAATAAAAGATGAAAAAAATCAACCCATACAGAATGTAAAAATTTTTATGCCTTCAACCCGCTCCATATTTTATAGCGGTATTTCAGGAGGCTTTGGCATACCCAGTGCTTTTTTATATGACTCCTTAATTTTAAATGCTGATGGGTTTGAAACTAAGTCAATAAAAATAAAATGCAACGTATACCAGGAAATAACATTGAAAATGCTCTCTTCAAATGTTAGTACAAAAAAACCAAAACTGATTTCAATAACATTAGGCTCCGAAGGACACATTTACCCCACTGCATATTACAGGGATGAAAGTTATAGCAATCTTATAGAGAATGATTTTGTTAAAAGTAATGCGAAGAATAGTACGGGGTTTGCTATGCGAATAGATAAGGCATCCTATAGTAACATTCGCAGGTTTATTAATCAAAATAGCAAAGTACCCCCGGATGCTGTAAGAATAGATGAAATGCTAAATTATTTCAACTTTAATTATAAAGAACCGGCAGGTAAAAATGTTTTCAATATAGAATCAAGGGTAACAGATTGTCCCTGGAATAAAAATAACAGGCTGCTATTTTTAAATCTTTCAGGAAAGAAATTGAATCTTGAAAAAGTACCGCCATCCAATTTTGTATTTTTAATAGATATATCGGGAAGTATGGATTTACCAAACAGGCTTCCCTTGCTAAAAGAATCTTTCCAGTTGCTTGTAAAAAGCTTAAGAGATAAAGATACCGTTTCAATTGTTGTGTATGGAGGTACTGTAGGTATATGGATGCAACCGACAAGTGGCGGCGAGAAACAAAAAATAATAAAAGCAATAGAAGAATTAACGGCCTCTGGTGACACCCCCGGAGAGGCCGCAATACGATCTGCCTACAAGCTCGCTGAAAGCACTTTCATAAAAGGGGGCAACAACCGCATAATACTCGCCACAGATGGGGATTTTAATGTTGGGCAAAAAACGGAAAAAGAGTTGGAAGAACTTATTTCAAAAGAAAGACTTTCCGGCGTATACCTTACATGCCTGGGTGTGGGGATGGGAAATTATAAAGATTCGAAAATTGAAGTATTAGCGAAAAAGGGAAACGGCAATTTTGCTTACATAGATGATATAAGGGAAGCAGAAAAAATCCTGGTTACAGAGTTTACACAAACATTATACTCTATTGCAAACGATGTATATTTTACCCTCCAATTTAATCCGGGCCTGGTTACTCAATATCGGCTTATTGGTTATGACAATAAAAAAAATGTGCTATCACAACAAGGTGATGAACTTGAAGGTGGCGAAATAGGAGCCGGTACAAGTAATACAGCAGTTTTTGAAATCGTTCCCGCGGCGGATGATACCTTACAGAATAATCCTGAACAAAATATTGCGAAACTCACCATGCATTATAAATTACCACACGATGCCACCACACAATTATTAAAATATAATTGTTTGAATAATTACCTTTCTTTTGATTCTCTTTCTAAAAATTTACAGTTTGCTACAGCTGTATGCATGTTTGGCCTAAAGCTTAGAGAATCCCCTTATCTGCCTTCCGATGTTAGCTGGGCAAATATTAAAGCCATTGCTTTAAAAGCAGTTCTGAAAGATGATTATCTGCAAAATGAATTTCTCACTCTACTGGATAAAACAGAAATTATTTATTATGAAAAAAAGAGAAAGAAAAGGAAAATAGAAATAAATCCTCGATGAGTGATGCCAGAATCAGCAGACATGCTACTTAACTATCTTTAAGCAAATGTCTCTCTTATCTTCTCCCAGAAAGTTTTATCATTTTTATCAGGCTTGGGCTGAAAATTATCACTCTGAAGCATTTTCTCCAATGTTTCTTTTTCTTCTGCTGATACATTTTGAGGAGTCCAAACATTTACATGAATGAGCTGGTCGCCTTTTTCGTGTGAGTTTATTGAAGGAAATCCTTTTCCTTTCAGGCGAAATATTTTTCCACTTTGAGTACCAGGAGGTATTTTAATTTTTGCCCTTCCATCTATTGTAGGAACTTCTGCCTGGGTACCGAACACGGCATCAGGAAACGAAATGTATAAATCAAAAGCGACATTCAATCCTTCCCTATGCAAATGGGCATGGGCTTCTTCTTCTATTAAAATTATAAGATCGCCGGGGCCACCGCCTCTTTCACCCATATTACCTTTGCCGCTCATGCTAAGCTGCATACCATCCTGAACACCCGCAGGTATATCCAGCGTTACTGTTTCTTCTCCATATACTCTTCCCTCTCCTTTGCAGGATGGGCATTTGCTGGTTACTACAGAGCCTTCCCCATTGCACGCAGGGCAGGTAGTTACAGTTTGCATTTGACCAAGAAAAGTATTTTGTACTCTCTTCACCTGCCCATTTCCTCCACAGGTACTGCAGGTTTGCATACTGTTTTTATCCTTTGCGCCGGAGCCTCCGCATGTATTGCATGAAATATATTTTTTTACTTTGATTGTTTTTGAAGCACCTTTTGCAATCTCCTCATAATTTACTTTTATTTTTACACGAAGGTTGCTTCCTCTTACTCCCCTGCTTCTTCCTGAACGTCCGCCGCTTCTTCCCCCGCTAAAAAAACTTCCAAAAACATCATCACCGAAAATATCACCAAACTGGCTAAAGATATCTTCCATGTTCATATCGTGACCACCTGAGAATCCGCCGCCTCGTCCACCACTGAAAGCACTGTGCCCGAATCTATCATACTTGGCTCTCTTATCAGGATCACTAAGTATCTCGTATGCTTCTGCAGCTTCTTTAAATTTATCTTCGGCAGTATGATCCCCCGGATTTCTATCAGGATGGAATTGCATAGCAACCTTCCGGTATGCCTTTTTAATTTCATCCGGGCTAACAGATTTGGTTATGCCTAAAATTTCGTAATAATCTCTCTTTGAAGCCATTGAACTTACCATGCTATTTTATGAATTGCGAAAATTATAAAATTCACAACCTGTCCGCAATTACCAGCTTGTGAAAATGTTGTTTATATAAATTATTTGCCAACAACAACTTTGGCAAAGCGTATTAGTTTATCATTTAGGTAATAGCCTTTTTCAATTTCGTCTACCACTTTACCTCTTTGCTTTTTGTCTTCTACAGGAATCTCGGTTATAGCTTCATGTTTTTCAACATCAAAATCTGTCCCGAGGCTTTCCATTGGTTCTAACCCTTTGGATTTTACTGTCTTCCTCAATTTATTGAATACAAGCTGAACGCCTTCTTTAATTTGCTTTGAGTCGTCAGTTTCCATCATTTGCTTTTCAGCACGATCTGCATCATCCAGCACCTGCAATAATGAGGATATTACTTCCTTACCGGCGGTTTGAATCAATTCATTGCGCTCCTTTGAGCTGCGTCTTTTGTAATTGTCAAATTCAGCGAACAGGCGAACGTATTTGTCTTTCTGTTCTTCAAGCTCTGCTCTCAATTTAGCAGTTTCTTCAGCGGGCAAAGAAGGTTCAAAATTCTCTTGTTCACCATTGTCCCCTTGTTCGTTTTCATTTACCGAAAAATCTTCTGCTTCAATCGGGCCGTTATCATTGGTCTCGTAAATCTCTTTTTTGTTATTTTCCATATTTTAAAATTGGCTGCAAAGGTAGCATTGTCAAACTTTTTGCCAATAACAAATATTAGACAAAATGACACGAGAACAATTGACAATTGAGAATTAACAATTAAAAATGTAAACCAAACAATCCAGAATTACAGGGGTTATTTTTTAATTTTAGAATCTTTCTGGCCTAAACGCAGTTATATCAATCTTAGAGAATTTTTTATCAATAAGATCGCTAACTATCTTTCCTGTTCCGGAGCCTTCTGAAATACCCAGCATGGCGTGGCCCCCCGCAATTATTAAATTATTATACGCTGTGTGCTTTCCAATATAAGGAAGACCATCAGGAGTTACAGGCCGCAGCCCAGTCCATATTTTTTCTTTAGGAGGGAAGTCAATTTTCAACCCTGGGTAAAAACTTTTAACCGAATCATATATTCCCCGCATCCTGTTTATTAAAATTTTATTATTGAACCCGCTAAATTCCATCGTACCTCCAATACGCAATTTATTTTTCCATGGGGTTATGGCACACCTTCCATCAACAAGTATTGCCGGGTAGCGGATATTTTTTTCTACATGATCATAAGTATAACTATAACCTTTGCCAGGCTCTATCAATAATTTAATACCAAGCATTTTGGCAACATGAGGAAGCCAACTCCCGGAACTTAATACGATACTATCTGAATTAATTATGCCATTATCTGTGATAACTGCTAAAACTTTTTCATCATTTTTTTGAAAGCCTGTCACTTTCGTATTCAATCTGAATGTAACTCCCTTTTCTTCGAGGTAATTTTTCATGGCAACCATAAACTTTCCCGGATCAATATGGGCATCATCTTTAAATAAAACGGCGCCGGCAACTTTTACCTCAACATCAGGCTCAAACTCCTGCACCTGTCGGCCATCCAGCCTTTCCAATTTAAGGCCTAATTTTTCTGCTTTGTCAGCTATTAATAATTCGTGTTCGAAAGTAGTTTGGCTCCGGCACATCATCATGCAACCAATTTCCTCCATGTCAAATACATCTCCGATATCATCTTTTATTTCATTCATCAATCGCCTGCTTAACTGCAAAAGATTATTTAAGTGAGGTGTATTTTTTTCAACTGTTCGCTGCGTGCTGTTTTTATAAAATTGAATGCCCCACTTTAGAAACGGAAGGTTCAATCGGGGTTTAATATAAAAAGGGCTTTTATTATTAAGCATGTGTTTAATGCCTTCGGAAATAATGCCAGGCGATGCCAACGGTATAAAATGGCTTGGAGATAAATAACCCATATTCCCAAAAGAACATCCATCAGTAATCTCTCCTTTATCAATCACAGTTGAATGATAACCATTTTTTAGAAGATAATATGCTGTGCAAAGGCCTGTAATTCCTCCTCCTACTATTATCACATTTTCTTTTTTGGAAAAAGCCGAAGACATTCCTGAACCCATGTGGCAGAAAGATTTAGTAATTTTTATGATTATATTATCTTGAATAAAATATTTATAAAAATAGCCATAAAATATTTTGAAAATTGCCAGGCTAAAATATGAACTTGATTAGCCAATCAAATTATACTCTACGCTATTTTATAATTATTTGTTGGTTATTCCACCAGGTGAAGTGGAAATATTTATTTTAATTTTTGTTACTTTAGTAATTCTCAATTATGGAAACCTACGGTAAAATATTATTAGTTGCAATGCCGGTTTTTTTATTGCTTGTATTATTTGAAAAATGGTATGGATGGCGTAAAGGGAAAGATACTGTAAGGCATATGGATATGATATCCAGTCTAAGTTCTGGCGTAACTAATGTTACGAAAGACGTATTGGGCCTCAGCCTGGTAATAATAAGTTACGAATGGCTGGCAGATAAAATTGCTATTGTGCATATTAGGCCTGGCGTTTGGGTTTATATATTCGCTTTCATTGCATTAGATTTTGCAGGCTATTGGGTGCACCGCATTTCACATCATTATAATCTTTTTTGGAACAATCATATTATACATCACAGCAGTGAAGAATTTAATCTTGCGTGTGCACTGAGGCAAAGTATTTCTTCTATTGTAAAAATATTTGCGGTATTTCTTATACCTTCAGCATTGCTCGGTGTGCCGGGTGAGGTTATTGCTATAGTCGCCCCCATTCAATTATTTGCGCAGTTCTGGTACCATACCCAGCATATAAATAAAATGGGTTGGCTGGAAAAAATTATTGTTACACCATCTCACCATAGAGTTCATCACGCTATAAATCCACTGTATCTTGATAAAAATTTTTCTCAAATCTTTATTATATGGGATAAAATTTTCGGAACATTCCAGGAAGAACTGCCTGATGTAATTCCTGTTTACGGAATTACACGCCCTGTAAGAACATGGAACCCTGTCAAGATAAATTTTTTGCATTTGTGGCTTCTTATAAAAGATGCCTGGAATGCAAAAAGATGGAAAGATAAATTAAGAATCTGGTTTATGCCTCTTGGCTGGCGTCCCGCTGATGTTGTTGAAAAATTTCCTGTTTATAAAATTGAAGATGTTTACAATTTTGAAAAATATGATCCTAAATATTCTTCGCCATTGCTTTGGTGGTGCTGGATACAGCTTTTAGTACTGCTGCTTTTTACGAGTTATCTTTTTGCAAATATTGCTACGATTGGAGTGCCTGGTATATTCCTTTACGGATTGTTTATTTTTTTAACGGTGTATGCATTTACCGAACTGATGGATCGTAATCGTTATGCATTTTTTTGGGAGATAGTAAAAAATATTTTTGGCTGCTTTATTATTTATAAGACCGGAGATTGGTTTCATTCAAGTACTTATATTTCCTGGGTAAACTATCTAATTGCAGGGTGGTTTTTCATTTCAACCTTTATTACTGCATGGTTTATTTTAATTGAATTTAAGATGAATAAAAAACTTAATGTAACATGAGTTTTTTAGAGCTAATGTGTTAGGCTAAATCAATAAAAGTAAATTATTACACCACCTGGTTTTTCAAAAGATCTTCAAAAACATCTCTCTTACGAATAAGTGTTGGCTTACCATCTTTCACAAAAACTTCCGCTGGTTTTAGTCGCGAATTAAAATTAGAGGACATTTCAAATCCATAAGCGCCTGCATTGTAAAACACAAGCAGGTCGCCTTCTTTCACTTCATTGATTTTTCTGTCCCAAGCAAAGGTATCCGTCTCGCAAATATTTCCGACTACTGTGTAAATACGCTCAGGGCCCTTGTCGTTTGTTATATTCTCAATGTGATGATAAGATTCATAAAACATAGGCCTTATCAAATGATTGAATCCACTATTAACTCCTGCAAAAACAGTAGCAGGAGTTTGCTTTACAACATTTGCTTTCACCACAAAATAGCCCGCTTCGCTTACGAGATATTTTCCTGGCTCGAACCATATTTGTATTTTTTTCCCTTGCTCCTTTTCAAAATTTTTAAAGGCAACAGAAACTTTTTGTGCCAGCAGTTCGATATTAGTTTCTATATCGCCCTCTTTATAAGGAACTTTAAAGCCGCTTCCAAGATCAATGAAGTTAATATTCGGAAAATGAGTTGCCATTTCAAACATTACTTCAAGGCCCTGAAGAAAAACGTTGACATCTTTTATTTCGCTTCCGGTATGCATATGAATGCCGGTTACGTTAAGGCCTGTACTTTTTACAACTCTTTCAATATGGCGCATTTGGTGAATACTAATACCAAATTTACTATCAATGTGGCCGGTAGATATTTTGAAATTCCCTCCGGCCATAATGTGAGGATTTAATCTTACGCATACCGGATAATCTCCGCCAAACTTATGGCCAAATTGTTCCAGAAGAGAGATATTATCAATATTGATGATAACGCCGAGATCTTTAGCTTCAATTATTTCAGAAATATCTACACAATTCGGAGTATACAAAATATTATCCTTGCTAAAACCAGCCATCAGACCAAGTTTTACTTCATTAATGCTCACACAATCGAGGGATGCACCCAGGCTTTGAACATACTTTAGCACGTTGATATTAGAAAGCGCCTTGCATGCGTAAAAGAATTTCGCATCTGTTTTTTTAAAAGCTGCTACCAGTTTATTGTATTGTTCTTTTATTTTTTCAGAATGATAAATGTAAACAGGCGTTCCAAATTCTTTGGCAATTTTCGCCAGTTGATGATGATTTAATACCTCAGGCATGCTGATAAATTAATTATATTCTTAAAAGGATTGGTGTTTATTGTAAAATAAGTTGCTAAACCTTCTTCTACTTGAGAAGATTTATCTTCTTAGATTTCAGCCGAAATATCCTTGTCTTCTTTTTCTACCTCAGCTGACATCTCACTTTCAACATTTTGAATTCTTGTCGCTTCAATGATTTCCTGGTTAAGTACTTCTTTTATTTTTGGAAGATCATCCGGGCTATTGATTCCAAAATAATCCATGAAAGACCTGGAAGTTGTATAAATAAGTGGCTTGCCAGGTGCATCTTCTTTTCTTCCTGAAATAACTACCAATTCTTTTTCCAATAATTTTTGAACAGCATAATCACAATTTACTCCTCTTATAATTTCAATTTCTGATTTTGTAACCGGCTGTTTATAGGCAATAATTGAAAGTGTTTCCAAAGATGCAACGGAAAGTTTTTTCAAAAATTTATCACCATTTAGCTGCGCTATTGTTTTATGAAATTCTTTCTTGGTAAGAAATTGCCAGCCACCTCCGCTTTGAACCACTTCAAATGAATAAAACTCAGCATTATATTTTTCTTCAATCGCTTTTAAAGAAGATTCTACCTGCTCTTGTGTTGCCTGGTTGTCTATAAAACCAAGTGCATTATTTACAAGATCTACGAGCTCATTAACAGATAATGGCTTGTCGCTTGCAAATATTAATGCTTCGATATGTGGGATTATTATACTTAGTTCCATACCCCAACCCCTAAAGGGCCAATATTGATTTTAAAATTTAAATACCTAATTCCCCTTCAGGGGTTAGGGGTTATCCCTGCAATGCAGCAGCACCACTTACTATTTCCGTAAGCTCTGTTGTTATAGCGGCTTGCCGTGCACGATTGTAGCTTATTTTCAATGATTTTAAAAGCTCCTGTGCATTATCAGTTGCTTTATCCATAGCGGTCATACGGGCTCCATGTTCACTTGCATGCGCATCTAATATGGCTTTGTATAATTGTGTATTTAAAATTTTAGGCATTAGCTCTGTAATGAGAGCATCTTTACCTGGTTCAAAAATAAAATCAGCATTAACCTCACCTTTCTTTTTTTCAGTTTTCTTCACAGGCAAAAATTGTTCGGCAATGAAATTTTGTGTCGCAGCATTTTTAAATTCACTATATACAAGTTCAACAGCGTCAACATCGCCTTTAGAAAATGCATCCATTGCATACTTAGAAACTGAGGCTATATTGTCAAAACTGAGATTAGAAAATACACTCCAATATTGATCAATTACTTTAAACTTATTTTTTGAGAAATGTTCATATCCCTTTTTACCAACAGGAAGGATCATCGAATTAGTTTTTATTGACGGAGAAGGATATTTTTCGGCCATTACCTGCTTCGCAAGTTTAATCAAATTGCTATTATAACCTCCACACAATCCCCTGTCGCTTGTTATCACGATTACTAAAAGCTTTTCAACCGGCCTTTCAGCGGCCAGCGCTATATTCATATTCCCATCTGTATTGCTAACAATATTATTAAGCATCTCCTGCAATTTTTTTGCATAAGGCCTCATTTGTATAATTGCCTCCTGTGCTCTTCTGAGTTTTGCCGCACTCACCATTTTCATTGCTTTGGTTATTTGCTGCGTACTTTGCACACTTTTAATCCGGTTCCTGACTTCTTTTAAAGCGCCACTCATAATTTTATGTTTATGGGGTGCAAAGTTAAGTGAATGAAGATACAAAACCATGTATGGAATACACACAAAAAAGCCTCCGAAAGGGAGGCTCTTTTAAATTATTGGTTAGTTACCAGCATTTACAATGCTTTAATTAGTAACCAGGGGTGTAAAGTCTTTCAAAAGGATGCATCTGAATTTCTTTGGTTTCCAGGTGTTGTATCAAATATAGATAAGAAGATTTCATGACTTTCGCTACAGAAGGTTAAGGAATACCTGAATAAGACATTAAAAAAGCGAGTTCACTGATTGATTTGCCATAAATTTTATTGGAACAAATTTCCTCAAAAAGGAAGAATAATAAGCTTTTAATTTATTAACCACTTTCCTGAAAATTATTAAAGATTGATTCAATGGAAGTTTCCTCTCGTAGACATGTAAACTTTATCCTATCTTATTAAAGTCTTTAGGTAATTGGCCAAATTCTTTTTTAAATGCATGTGAGAAATTACTTAAGTTTTGATATCCTAAAAGTGACCCGACTTCAGATACTGAATATTTAGAGGTTTGCAAAAACTCTTTGGCTTTGTGCATCCTGTTTTTTTGATAATATTCATATAGGCCCATACCAAAAGCTTTTTTGAAAAAAGTTTTCAATTTTGTTTCACTCATAAAAGCAATGCGTGAAAGATTTTCAATTTTTGGAAACCCGGAGGCATAATTTTCCAAAAGTAAATTTTCAATTTTCATAATACTTTGAAAATCCTTTTCAGGAAAAGGGAATACATTTTCTGAAGTTCCGTTATGAAGAATATTTTCCAGGAAGCCTTCTAAAATTCTAAGAACCCTCGTTTTCAAATGCAGTTCCGGTGTAGCGCTATCAACATTATTAGAAAATATCTCGTTTAGAAGTTTTTTACTTTTTGGAGTTAAAAAGAATTTAAAAACGTCCTTTTCCCGGAATAGAGAATAATTAGAAGTTTTTTCCTGCGTGATTTTTTCTGACAACCATTCATCAGTTAGTTGAATGGTAAGGCCCTTTACAATCGTATTTTTAACCAGTTCAAGTCTTTGGCTCACCAGGCTGTTCGTCATCAAAACAGTTGAAAAATTATTACCAACTCCATCAAAAACTACCTGGTTGTTCACTGTATAATGAAGCTTAGGAGAATTTTTATATTGATATAAATAAATGATAAGATAAAATTCATTTGAGGGTTCACGGGTAAAAACAAAATCTGTATTAAGCGTGTAATCTACAATGCGGTACGTAAGTCCGGATTCAATACTACAAACCTTTGCAAATCCCGATGCAAAACTTTCAGGGTATTGAATAAAGTTGTCATCAGGATTTATTTTAAGATGTTTTGAGAATTCGCGAACCCATTTAATTAAATCAGGTTGTTGAGAATTGTAAGAAACATAATTGCGCAACTCACAGGGGGTTTATCTTTAAATATGGATTAGTTTAAAAGTATGCGAAATTAAAAAAGCAAATCCAAAAAATAATTTAAACATATAGAATTTTAAAATTGCGATAAGCCTGCAAGTTCTAATCATTTCAGCCTCAACCTTAACTTCGCTGATTTAAGAAAATAATTCTTTTAATATAGAGCTGGTTTATTATAATTTCAAGAATTTATGCCCGCCTGAAAACTTCTTATCTTTGTAAATCTTTAAAAAATTATGAGTAAAAAAGGGAAGGTTTTAATGGCAATGAGCGGAGGAATTGATAGTACAGTAGCCGCTCTTATGCTTCATCATGAAGGGTATGATGTAGTAGGGATTACTATGAAAACATGGGATTATGCAACGAGTACCGGAACTAACAATAAAGAAACAGGTTGTTGTAATCTCGATAGTTTTAATGATGCACGTGCAGCCGCTGTACAGCATGGGTTTCCACATTTTATTTTAGACATTAGAGATGAGTTCGGAGATTTTGTTATTGAAAATTTTGTAGAAGAATATATTGCAGGGCGTACGCCCAACCCATGTGTCATGTGTAATACGCACATCAAATGGCGGGCTCTTCTTAAAAGAGCTGATGCATTGAATTGCGATTTCATTGCTACCGGGCATTATGCCCAAGTACATAAACACAAGAACGACAGGTATTTTATAAGAAAAGGTATTGATGAAACAAAGGACCAAAGTTATGCGCTATGGGGGCTACAACAAGACCTGCTATCTAGAACTATTTTGCCACTGGGTGTTTATCGTAAAACTGAAATAAGACAGATGGCTCACGATTTTGGATATCCCGAACTGGCCAAAAAAAGTGAGAGTTATGAAATTTGTTTTGTGCCTGATAATGATTATAGAGGTTTTCTTAAAAGAAAAGTGCCTGGGCTTGAAGAAAAAGTTTCAGGTGGTTTATTTATAAATGCTGAAGGAAATATTTTGGGGCCTCATAAGGGCTATCCTTTTTATACAGTGGGGCAACGCAAAGGACTTGATATTGCTTTAGGCAAGCCTGCTTTTGTTACTGAAATTATTCCTGAAACAAACACGGTAGTACTGGGTGATGAAGACGATTTACTTAAAAATAAAATGATGGTATCTGGTGTTAACTGGATGAAATATGAAAACATACTAAACGGTATGGAAGCGCATACAAAGATCAGGTATAAAGATAAAGGAGCACTTTCTCAACTTTTTAAATACGAAAATGTAGTAAATGTCCGTTTCTATGGAAATGTAAAAGGAATCGCTCCCGGGCAAAGTGCCGTATTTTATGAAGGTGATGATGTAATCGGTGGGGGAATTATACAAAGAAACTAATTGATTAAAAGCTTACGCAGCATTTACTTCTTATTGATGCTCTTTTTACAACAATTGAAACCTATAATATTCTGAAATGACTAAATATTTTATTGGGCTTATTTTTATTTCATTTTTTCTTTCTTCCTGTAAAAAAGAAACTGAGAATTTTACTTCTGCTGCGGTAACAGATTATTATCCATTAGAGGTGGGTAAATACATTACATACAATCTTGACTCAACAGTTTTTTATATAAATTTTAATCAACAGGCAAGTGTAGTACATTACCAGGTTCAGGACAGAGTAGACGCCCAGATATCTGATAACCTTGGTCGGCCTGCTTATCGTATTCTGCGTTTGATAAGAAAGGATTCAAGTCAACAATGGGCGCCATCTAATACCTTTATGGTAATTCCTACCGCTTCTTCAATTGAATTCGTTGAAAATAATCTTCGCTATATAAAATTACAATTACCCATAAAGCAGGATTATTCATGGAAGGGTAATTCTTCTATCGATACATATACTTTTAATCCCGATGTAAGATATCTTGAAGATTGGGATTACATATATGATAGTATAAGTATGCCCCTTACTATTAATTCACTAAATTTCGATAGCACTATCAAGGTAGCTGAGCGTGACGAATTTCTTGGCCAGGATCCTTCAATACCAGGCACCCAATACGCTGAAAAAAATTATTCAGTTGAGAAATATGGAAAAGGAATAGGATTAATATACCGGGAATTTTTACATTGGGAATACCAGGGTGTAACAAGTCAATCTCCCGGCTATACAGGTTATGGAGTTACGCTGAGTATTATCGATCATAATTAATTATATTTTTAGCCATTGGGCAAAATCATTTACTCATGAATAAGTTCATTTTCTTTGTTATTACGCTATGCTTTTTTTCAACCAGATCTTCTGCTCAATTTACCAAATACATTGTAAGATTTAAAGACAAGGCAGGAACACCCTTTTCAATAAATGACCCATCTAAATTTTTATCGGCAAAATCCATTCAAAGAAGAATAAAGCAAACCATTACTATTGATGAAACGGATTTGCCAATCAATCCTTCTTACATTGATAGTGTGCGGTTATCCGGTAACGTTACTATACTCAATAAATCAAAATGGCTGAACCAGGTTTGTATACAAACAACTGATGTAGCTGCTCTTGCTAAAATTAATAACATGTCTTTTGTTATCAATTCGCAACCCTTAATGCGCCCTGTAAATGCACAATCACCATATAATAATAAATTTAACGAACAGGTAAATTCTGTTACAGCGCCCTACTCTGTAAATGGTATAACAGACTTTTACAATTATGGAAACTCTACCGAGCAAATCCATATACATGAGGGGGAATATTTACATAACAAAGGTTTTCATGGAGAAGGAATGCTGCTGGCGATACTTGATGCAGGTTTTTATCATTATTTAACCTTACCTGCATTTGATAGCGTACGAAATAATAACCAGGTGGCAGAAACTTATGATTATGTCAATAACGAAACAAGCGTTGATGAAGACCATCCACATGGTATGCAATGTTTTTCAATTATCGCAGGAAATATCCCTGGTCAATTAATTGGTAGTAGCCCAAAGGCAACCTATTATTTATACAGAACAGAAGATGCATCAACGGAGTCCCCTGTCGAGGAGCAATATTGGGCTGCTGCTGCTGAGCGTTCGGACAGTATTGGGATTGATGTTATTTCAACATCTTTAGGTTACAGCACATTTGACAATCCTACTTTCAACCATACTTATGCAGACATGGATGGAAATACAACAATCATTGCAAAAGCTGCAGACTTTGCCGCAAAAAAAGGAATGATCGTTGTGGCTGCAGCGGGTAATGAAGGAAACAGTTTATGGCATTACATTACTTCCCCTGCTGATGCAGATAGCATAGTCACAGTAGGAGCTGTAAATTCATCAGGGGTTCCGGCAAGTTTTAGTAGCTATGGCCCCTCTAGTGATGGAAGGGTAAAACCAACGGTAGCATCCATTGGTGTTGCAACAGCTTTATCTTCAACAGCAGGTACAATCGCAACGGGAAGTGGTACTTCATTTGCTACACCAAATTTAGCTGGACTGATAACATGTCTTTGGCAGGCTTTTCCTGAATATACAAATATGGAAATAATCAGGGCTGTCGAAAAAAGCAGCAGCATTTATAATAACCCTGATGGCAGGATAGGATATGGAATTCCAAATTTTCGCATTGCATATGATGACCTGGAGCAACAACGCATTGCCAAAAACATAGATTCAATATTAGGAAACAAAAACATAAAGGTTTTTCCAAATCCATTTAAGGATAATTTTTCAGTTCTTATAAAACCAGAAATATCCGGGACAGGAACATTTGCTTTATATACTACAACGGGTAAGTTATTACTAATAAAATCAGTCTCACTTCAGGAAGGACAATCGCGATTTATTAATTTCAACGACTTACAACCGCTTTCGAGAGGGATCTATATCTTAAAATATTCCAATGGAAAAAGTAAACAAAGTTGTAAGCTAATAATTCAATAGCCAGGAAATTGTAATTTTAAACCAGTTTACTTTTAAAAATGCTGGCCTAAAAAATATTTTCATTCTTGCTAAAGACAGCCACAAATAAAGTATCCGCCTGCATCTCGTATCCTTTCAAATATTCCTTTTCCAATAAATTAAGCTGGAAATTTTGTAAAAAATATTCAACGTTTTCTTCATTTTCCTTTTTAAAAATTGAACACGTAATATAGAAAAGGATTCCTCCATTCGGCAGGAGTGGTACGATATTTTTTACAATATTTTTTTGAAGCAATGCATACTTTTCTATTTCGCCTTCTTTAAAAAAACTAAGTTGCTCCGGAGTTCTTGACCAGGTACCCGAGCCTGTGCATGGAACATCTGCTATAATAAACTGAAAGTTAGTATTGATTGACAATTGTTTCTTTGAAGTGATATCTAAAACAAATGCATTATAATCTTTTATACCTGCCTGAATGAATCGCTTTTTTAGATTTTGAAGAATAGTTGGACGTTTATCTGTAACCGTTAGCCTAATATTTTTAAGCGTGTCAATAGCGAGAATTGATTTTCCTCCACTACCTGCGCAACAATCCCAAACTGTAATCGGTAAGTTTATTTTTTCGGCATTATTATCAATTTTCTGTTCAAGAAAATATTTAAAAAAAAATTCACCGGTACGTTGTGAATTGTAATCTTGAATAACAACTTCCTTGTCTATATGTATTGTATCTGTTATTTTTTCATTGTGAGAAAATACAAGGCAATTATTGTTTATTTTAGCGAAAGAAAAATTCCCAGATTTTAGTTTTCCAAATACTACAGATTCTTTTCCAGGCCTTATTCTTATAAATAGTTTAGGTTGCTGTAAAAATGATACACAGAATTTATCATGGTCAATTCCTTCGCTTAGAAATGATTTAAATGAAAAAATGTTTTTAAACTTAAAATATCCCTCCGCGATTTTAAGTTTTTCATTTAAGCTGTAACCAATCTTTTCATTCCATGCTGGTTTCAATTGTTCCAATAAGAATGAAGGATTTGAATCACAAAAAAAAACTCCCAATAAAAATTTATCCTGCAATGTTACCTGCGAGCCAGTTCCACAGCCTAAACGAAAATAATTATAACATAAGGATGCAATTTCCTTTCTGTCTTTTGATCCGTATTTTTTATTAGAAGAAAAATATTTTTTAATGTACAAATGAAATGGTTCACCACCTTTGTACATACCCATTAAAGATGCGGCCGATTGCAGATGTTTTTGAACATATTTTTCCGTAGCATGAATAGAAATTTCATTTCCAGGAATGTTCATTTGAAAATTATTTTACCTGGTTTAAAGCATTACAGCTCAAGCAACGTTTTAATCGGATCTTTACCAAATAAAAGCTGCTCCGGATTTTCAAGCATTTCTTTTACCCTTACTAAAAAGCTTACAGACTCACGACCATCAATTATACGATGATCATAACTTACCGCCAGGTACATCATAGGTTTTACAACAACCTGGCCTTTTATTGCAATCGGCCTTTCTACAATATTATGCATACCTAGTATAGCGCTTTGCGGAATATTAATAATAGGAGTACTCATCAAAGAGCCGAATATGCCGCCATTGGTAATTGTAAACGTACCCCCGGTCATTTCCTCAATGGTAAGTTTACTATCTTTTGCTTTTACAGCAAGCTGAACAACTTCCTTTTCAATTTCAGCCATGCTCAGGCTTTCAGCATTTCTAATTACAGGCACCACCAATCCTTTTGGAGAGGATACTGCTATAGAAATATCGCAATAGTCATGATAAATTATACTATCGCCGTCAATACTTGCATTTACTGCAGGCCATTCCTGCAAAGCAAAACAACAGGCCTTCGTAAAAAAACTCATGAAGCCGAGATTTACTTCATGGTGTTTTTTGAATACCTCTTTATATTTTGTTCTCAACTCCATGATAGCGCTCATATCCACTTCGTTGAAAGTGGTAAGCATAGCAGTTGTATTTTTTGCTTCCACTAACCTGCGGCTAATAGTTTTTCGCAGATTACTCATCTTCTCAGGCTTCTCATTCCGGCTAAACAAATCTTTACCAATCGCTCTTCCGGGAATAGACAGAGCATCCATCACATCATGCTTTGTGATTCTTCCATTGGAGCCGGTAGGAGTTACCTTTTTTAAATCTACTTTCTTATCTGCTAAGATCGCCGCTGCCACCGGCGTTGCTTTTACATCTTTAGTTGTATCCTGGCCAGTTTGCGGTTTCTCCTGGGAGGGTTCTATTTCTTTTTTTTCAGAAGTTTCTTTTGATTTAATTTGATGAGCTTCCTGCTTTTCCTCTTTTTTTTCTAATCCATTACTGTTTGTAACTGAAGCTGGCTTTTCAGCCTTGTCATCAATAGTACAAGCTATATCTCCTACTTTAAGTGTATCATTTTCTTTTGCTATTGTATGAAGAATTCCCTGCTGTTCAGCGTTAATTTCAAAAGTTGCTTTCTCACTTTCCAGTTCAGCAATAACTTCATCCCGATTAACCCAATCGCCATCTTTTTTTATCCATTTCGTGAGCGTTACTTCATTAATACTTTCCCCAATTGAAGGAACTTTGATTTCTATTGCCATGAATTTTTTTTAAAGATTACAAACCTAAGCTAAATTGAGAAATGCACAAAAGCAGAGTATGGCACTAATATGAAAAAAAGAAATTGAAACATTTATAAACATAGATTGAATTCTGATAATTTTTTTCTTTAATTTGCATTTACAAAGTTGCCTGCGCAATAATCCATTCCTGCCGTTTAATCATTACAAAAAATTGTTTCTTTAAAAAATATTATATTAGATTATTATTTCTGTATTTTTTGATATTTAAATCATGCTTTATGATAAAAAAACTTACTTATTTTTTAATTGTTGCCGGAGCCCTTTCAGCACAATCTATCAAAGCCCAATTAACTGTAAGTGGCGCCCAGCTATTCATTCAAGCCGGCGCGGTAATTACTGTACAGGGAGATGTAACAGGAACTACTGACATTTTAGGGCCAGGTAAAATTCTATTACAAGGCAGCGTTAATCAAAATGTGAATATGGGTGGATTTACAATTCCTGTTTTGGAAATAGATAATGCAGCCGGAGCAACCCTTACCGGCAACACAAGAATTGGAACAAGTCTGACTTTTACTACGGGCAAAATTAAAACTGCTAATTTCAACTTTACTCTTTCTGATGTTGCAACTTTTACCGGAGCTGGGACGAGCAAATTTCTTGAAACTACCGGAACCGGGCAGGTGTTTAAAGAATTGACTGCAAATATTTCTGCGAATGAAATTCCTGTTGGAGCCGGTACAAGTTACCGTCCTGCATTTATTACTACATCCGGTACATACAGCAGCGCTAAAGTGGGTATACGAGTTCTTGCCGTAGCGGATCCGAATAGACCGCCAAAACTTTCAGATTATATTAATGCTTACTGGCCTGTTACAAAAACAGGAATCACCGGTACTGTTACCGTGGCGGGACAATATGTTGATCCTTCAGATATAACTACGGGCGTGGAAACAAATTTAAGAGGTTATTATTTTAATGGCACTGACTGGAGCTCTTCAAGTGGAACACAGAATCCAGCTACCAACCAAATCTCTGCCCCAATTACTGCTGCCTCCGGAGACCTTAGCGCTTTAGATAAATTTGATCTTTTAAATGCGAAGGTTTATTTACAGGGAGCCTATAATACTTCTACAGGAGTTATGAGTGACGCTTTAAGAACACCCACTAATTTAATCCCACTTTCTGACCCTTACAGAACGGCTCCTTATAGTTCTGTGTTTACACATGTTGCAAATGCAGGGACTGAGGTAGCAGCAGGAAGTGTTTTTGGCAACCAGGCATCTACTAATGATAATATTGTTGATTGGGTATTTCTTGAATTAAGAAATACAACTGTATCTCCTGGTAACATGGTACAGCAAACAAGAAGTGCATTAGTTAAAAGGAATGGAGATATAGTTGATATTGACGGTGTAAGCCCTGTTACCTTCAATAGGGTAATGTCTGCAAGCTATACGATTGCAGTACGGCATAGAAATCATCTTGGTTTAAGTACGAATCCGGCAACGCTTACTCCAGCATTAGGGGAGACCAAATCCACTGCTCTTATTCCTGCAAATCAACTTGATTTCACGACTATATCCGATCCGAATCTCTATGGTCCATCTACTGCATACTTAGTTGCTATTGATGGAAAAAATGTGTTATGGTCTGGAGATATTAACAATAATGGATTTGTAAGATACCAGGGAAGTAATGGTCCGAGTGGACCAAATGATAGAATTGTTTTGCTGCAGGATTTAAGCGGCGTTGAAACCAATGTTTTGTCTAATTATCAGAGAGGCGATGTGAATCTAAACACTTTTACCAGATACCAAGGAAGCAATGGGCCTCCACCTGGTGGTTTAAATGACAGGCTTTATATTCTACAACAAGCATTAGGCAATAATGAGATAATAGTAAGAACCCAAAGTTTACCCAATTAATTATTTAAAATAAAACTTCTAAAATGCGTAAAATTTTATTCAGTGCCTTAGGATTTTTTTTGAGCTTATCCACTATAGGACAGCTAAAATTTAAAGGATCATTAATTCAAGGTCCAACCTCAAATTCTGTAGATATCATTATTACACCTAATATTGATTTTACTGGGTATTTAACTAATGTTGTTTTCACACTTGAAATTCCGCAAGGAGTTACACAACCCGCTATATTAAGCTCACCCCTATCTAGCTATTTCCCTTTATTTAACACTTTTGGGCCCGCAACTACCATCGAAACAGGTGGGACATTCGTAAATTATGGTTTTTCCGCAGTCAATACTTCCATAACTACAAATACAACAATTTTAGCTGGAGTAGATTACCCTGTTTTGAGATTAACTTTTAATGGAGGATCTTCGGCAGATATAAGACTTGCTAATCTTGCCAGTGGCGGCCCAGGAACTTTATACCAGTTTTATGTAGAAGCAAATACCGGTGCATTAGCCAACGATTATACCAACTATGTACAAATGTTTTATGGTCCTATTATCTCACCGACATCTCCTTATCCAGATGAGGCAACCGGTTATGCAAGTTATCAATATGTAAATCTAACTGCAGTCTTACCGACTAAATTAACCAACTTTTCAGCAGTCAAAAAAGATAAAGATGCTATTTTAAATTGGCAGGTATCAAACCAGGATGCCAATTCATCATACTTTGAATTAGAAAAAGGTTTTACAGGAACGGACTTTAAATATATTGGGCGTGTTAATGTAAATCTTAATTCAGGGCCTACAGCTACTTATACATTTAATGATGTAAATGTTGCATTAAATAATTCAAATGGAGTTGTTTATTATCGCTTAAAAATAGTTGATAAAGATGGCAAGTTTACTTATAGCCTGATAAGAAGTTTAAAGCTAACTTCAAAAAGTTTTGCTGTAAATCTTTATCCTAATCCAGCAAAGCGCTTCAGCAATGTGAGTATCGAGCTTACTAATCCTTCCCAAATCATTTTGAGTATCTCTGATGCTGCAGGCAGGATAATACAGAATATAGAGTTTGCAGGTTTCAAAGGATTAAATCAAAAGAAAATTGATCTTTCTAAATTAGCAGGAGGTTCTTATATGATTAAGGTAAACAATGGAAGTGAAGTTCAAACCATTTCTCTTATAAAAGAATAATTTTCGAATTGATATAGATGGGTTAAGCCGGTGCATTTTGTGCCGGCTTTTTTTGTTCCAATATTATATATTAAAAGCAGTGTTTATGATTTCTGTTTGTTCCTGTGCATGAATCTTTGAAAACCCGGTAGCAGTAGCAGCACTTGCAGGCCTGCTGATTACACCATAATTCATTGAAGTAAGATTCATGCGTAAAAAAGAGGCCGCTCCCATATTTGAAGGCTCTTCCTGCACCCAATACCATATCGCTTTACTATATTTTTTATATAGTTGAATCAATTGCTTTTCAGGCAATGGGTATAATTGTTCCAGCCTTATAATAGCAATACCATTCCTTTTATCTTTTTCTCTTTTTTCTTCAAGGTCAAAATAAATTTTACCACTACAGAATAAAACTTTCGTAATGTTACCCGTATCTCTTATAGAAGTATCATCTATAATTTCTTTAAATCCGCCTGAGGTAAATTCTTTGATGTTACTATAACTTCCCGCATGTCGAAGGTTTGCCTTTGGCGAAAAATTTACCAGGGGCTTCCTGAAAGGCCAGGCTATCTGTCTCCGTAAAGCATGGAATAAATTGGAAGCTGTAGTAATATTTGTAACGACAATATTTAATTCGGCACACATTTGAAGAAACCGTTCCATACGGGCGCTGCTATGTTCCGGGCCCTGTCCTTCATAGCCATGAGGCAATAGTAAAACCACCCCATTCATCCTTCGCCATTTTTGTTCAGAGCATGTAATAAACTGATCAATTATAGATTGAGCAGTATTTGCAAAATCTCCAAACTGTGCCTCCCAAAGCACTAATGCATTAGGATTTGCCATAGCATATCCATACTCAAACCCCAGTACAGCATATTCACTTAGCAGAGAATTATATATCCTGAATTGCCCCTGCTTTTCTGAAAGATTACTTAACCTGTTATAAAATTCATCCGTATTTTCATCACGCAGAATCGCATGCCTGTGGCTGAAAGTACCTCTCCTGATATCCTGTCCGCTCATACGAACATCTTTCTCTTCCATTAATATACTTGCATAAGCCAGCAGTTCTCCGGTAGCCCAATCAAATTTATCCTCGGCTTCAAATAATTTGATTTTATCCTGGAGAATTTTTTCAACCTTTCGTAAGGGCTTGAATCCTTCAGGCCATTTCATAATTTTCCTAAACAAAGTTTCAGCGTTCTCTTTTGAAATGGCTGTTATCGGAGAAGATTCAAAATCTTCCTCGGTAGCTTTTCTTAAACTCTGCCACCACATTTCCGGCGTTTGATATTTATAGGGAAGCGGATTTTGTTTAATATCATCAAGCCTTTCCTGCAGATCGCTCCAGAATTTTTTTTCCATTTCCTCTGCCAGCTCTGATGTACCTTGTTCGCCATGCAATTTTAGCCACTTAATATAGACCTCACGTGGATTAGGTTGTTTTTCAATTAAGGCATATAAACCGGGTTGTGTAAATTTTGGATCATCCCCTTCATTGTGCCCGTGGCGACGGTAGCAAACCATATCAATAAAAATATCGCTGTTGAATTTCTGGCGATATAACATGGCAATTTGTGAAGCCTTTACCACAGCTTCAACATCATCTCCATTCACATGAAAAACAGGAGCCTCAATAATAGAAGCAATGGACGTACAATAATCTGATGTACGTGCATCATCAAAGTCGGTAGTAAATCCTATTTGATTATTGATAACAAAATGAAGTGTTCCTCCTGTATGGTATCCTTTAAGCCCACTCATTTGCAAAACTTCATACACTATTCCCTGCCCTGCCAACGAAGAATCCCCATGAATTAAAATCGGTAAAATTTTATCGTAATTACTTTCATAGACCACATCGGCTTTACTTCTTGCAAAGCCTATCACTATGGGATCCACTGCTTCAAGATGGGAAGGATTTGGGGCAAGCTTAAGGTATACTCTTTTTCCCGTAGCAGTTTCTACTTCGCTGCTGAAGCCCATATGATATTTAACATCCCCGCTTCCCATAGTAGTATCAGGTACGGCACTTCCTTCAAATTCTGTAAATATTTGCTCGTATGTTTTACCCAGAATATTTGCAAGAATATTCAATCTGCCCCGATGAGCCATTCCGATTACCACTTCCTGCACGTCGTTTTCTGATGCGGTAGTTATGATAGCATCCAACGCAGCAATAGTGCTTTCTCCGCCTTCGAGAGAAAACCTTTTTTGTCCTATATATTTTGTGTGAAGGAATTTTTCAAACATCACCCCTTCATTTAATTTTTGAAGTATCCTTCTTTTTTGATCAAGAGGTATAGGTTCAGTAATTTTATTTTCAGCTGCGTTAATGATCCAGTTAATCTTTTCGCTGTCATTTAATGAGCCAAACTCCACCCCTACAGACCCTGTATAGCATTTTTTAAGATGATTAATTATGTTGCCAAGTTTTGCTTTTCCCAGACCGAGAAATTTTCCAGCGAGAAATTCTTCCTGAAGATCTTTTTCATGAAGACCAAAAAATTTAAGATCAAGATTAGCATGGCGGTCCTTTCTTTCACGAATGGGATTTGTTTTCGCTACTAAGTGTCCTTTATTCCTGTAGGCAAGAATTAACTGGTAAACTGAAAATTCTTTATCAATCTGAATACCCTGAAGAGGAGAGCCTGCAACTCCGGCACCATTCGATTTACCATTTCCCTGGGAAAAAGCAAAGTCAAATCCCTCGAAAAATTTTTTTAAATCTGCATCAATACTTTCCGGATCTTTCAGGAAATCAGCATATAAATTTTCTATATAGGCGGGATGAGAACTGGTGATGTAAGAGAAATCTTTCATAATAATTGGTAATGTTAAAAACCTTGCAAATATCGGTTGTTTTTTATCAGGAGTGCGCCAGGAAAACTTAAAACTGAATTCAATTAAATTCAGGGTAAATAAATAAACGAAAAATTAATTTAGTCGCTAACCACTTCTTTTAATTTTTAATACTATCTTCGCCCCCCAAAAAATTAATTAATGGCCAACCATTCAGCAACAAAGAAAGATGTACGTCAAAGCAGTAAGCGTAATGAGCGTAATCGTTATCATGGAAAAACTACACGTAATGCAATACGCGATTTGAAAACACTTGATACAAAAGCAGCTGCCTCAGAAAAAATGCCTGAAATTACTTCTATGATTGACAAACTTGCCAAACGTGGAATAATTCATAAAAATAAAGCCGCAAATTTAAAAAGCAAACTCACTAAAGGAGTTCAGGCTTTAGTAAAATAATATTATAATACTGATGATTACAGGCCTGTTGCTTATGTAACAGGTTTTTTATTTGCACTATACCCAGCTAAGGTTATTTTAATGTGAATGTGTTACACAAAATTCCAACTATTTCATACTTATTTTAAAGTTCATAGGTAGGGATTGTATTTTTAGTATTAATTTTTATGAATGAATAGGAAGTTTTATTTATTATTATTTTGCCTTGTTTGTGCGAAGGTTCATGCACAAAAAACCCCTTTTGAAAAAAGCAATGGAACGCAGACTGCGACTTATTTCGAAACCATTCAATTTTATAAATCTCTAGCCCAAAAATCAAATACAATAAAGATTGAAACCAAAGGCCAAACTGATGCCGGTTATCCCTTACACCTGGTTATGTTAAGCAATGATCAGAAATTTAATCCCGCAGACTGGCACAAGAAACAAAAAATAGTATTGCTTATTAATAATGGAATACACCCTGGTGAGCCCGATGGAATAGATGCAAGTATGTTGCTCGCCAGGGATATAGTTTTAAAAAAAATTAAGCTTCCTGATAACCTTGCTTTGGCAATAATTCCTGTCTACAATATTGGCGGCGCATTAAACCGTAGTAGTTTTACAAGGGCAAATCAAAACGGGCCTGAATCTTATGGATTTAGAGGTAATGCTCAAAATCTTGACCTGAATCGTGATTTTATAAAATGTGACAGCAGGAATGCTCGATCCTTTACTGAAATTTTTCATTATCTCAATCCTGATATTTTAATTGATAATCATGTAAGCGATGGCGCAGATTATCAGCATGTGATGACTTTAATAACTACTCAATATAATAAATTGGGCGGCGAACTTGGGGAATGGTTGAAATCAGAATTTGATCCGTTGCTTTTCCAGGGCATGCTTAAAAAAGGATGGGATATAGTGCCCTATGTGAATGTGGAAGATAAAGATCCTTCGCAGGGCTTTTCACAATTTTATGATCCGCCAAGATATTCATCAGGATATGCTGCATTATTTAATACTATAAGCTACATGCCGGAAACACATATGCTGAAGCCTTATTCACAAAGAGTGGCGTCAACTTATGATCTTATAGTTACCATGATACAACAAGCTGCATTAAACGCAAATATCCTGGTATCACTTAGAAAAAATGCCAATGGCAATACTATCAATCAGAGAAATTTTCCTTTAGCATGGAAATCAGATACATCAAAATATACTCAAATTACTTTTAAAGGCTATGAAGCAATTTTAAAAAAAAGCAATGCGACGGGATTTCCCATTTTATTTTATGATCATAATAAACCATTCACAAAGCTGGTAAAATATTTTGATGTATATAATCCATTAAACATCGTCCAATCTCCTGAAGCATACATTATTCCACAAGGCTGGTGGGAAGTAACTGATTTGCTCCGTTTGAATAATGTAATTTTTACGAGATTAACTCATGATACCAGTATCCGGGTTACCATATACCATATTGTAAATTATAGCTCGTATCCAAAATCTTACGAAAAACATCATAAAAACTATGAGGTAGCTATTAGCAAAACTTCTGAATCTATACAATTCTTAAAAGGTGATTACTTAATTCAGTTGAACCAACCTGCCAACAGGTATCTGGTTGAAACATTAGAACCAAATGGTGATGATAGTTTCTTTGCATGGAATTTTTTTGATGCTATTTTACAACAGAAAGAAGGATATAGTGACTATAGATGGGATTCTCTTGCAAATCTTGTATTAGAACAATCTGCTTTACTTAGAAAAGCCTTGCAGGAGAAAAAAAACTTAGATTCCAATTTTAAAAACAACAGCGCTGACCAACTTGATTTTATTTATAAAAATTCACCCTATTATGAGCCAGCTCATTTAAGATATCCTGTGTATCGTATTGAAAAACGATTGTAAGCTGTTTATTCTTTTTTTGAAAAGAAAAATACCTTAATTTCGCAGCCCAAATTAAAATTATTATTCACCAGCTGATTATACAGCAAAAAACAAGGTAAATGCAGAATTATGAATTGATGGTGATTTTTACCCCTGTACTTTCTGAAGAAGAATATAAAGCTTCTCAAAAAAAGTATGTTTCATTCCTCACTGAGAATGAAGGTAAAATAGTGCATGAAAATGCATGGGGACTAAAATCACTGGCTTACCCTATTCAGAAAAAAACTACAGGTTTATACTGGGTTTTGGAATACGAGGCGCCAACCGACTTCAATGAAAAGCTGAAAACCCAGCTCCTGCGTGACGAAACAGTTATTCGGCACATGTACACTGCACTCGATAAATACGCCATCGGGTACAACGAAAAAAAGAGAAGTGGTGTATCAACGAGAACTGAAAAAACGGAGGCATAGCATGGCAAAAGCAAATGAAATAAAGTATTTAACAGCAATAAAAGCTGAAAAACGCCCGAAAAAATATTGTCGTTTCAAAAAACTTGGCATTAAGTATATAGATTATAAAGATGCTGACTTTTTGAAAAAGTTTTTAAATGAACAGGGAAAGCTTTTGCCACGCCGTATTACCGGCAACTCGCTAAAGTATCAACGTAAAGTAAGTGATGCCGTAAAAAAAGCTCGTCAAATGGCAATATTGCCTTATGTAACAGACCTTTTAAAATAATATCCAGAAAACTTCTGCCTTTGTAAAAAATGGAGTTAGGATTTAAATCTTTAAATATGCAGGTAATATTAGTACAGGATGTAAATAATTTAGGCGGTGCAAATGAGTTGGTGAATGTGAAAGGTGGCTATGGCCGCAACTTCCTTATTCCTTCAAAGCTTGCTGTGGAAGCAAATCCCAGCAATCTTAAACAGCTTGAAGAACGGAGAAAGCAATTCGCTAAAAAAGAAGAAAAACTTCTGGCCGAGATAAATAACGTTGCAACTGTTTTACAGGAATCACCTTTAAAAATTGGTGCGAAAACCGGTACAAGCGGAAAAATATTTGGTAGTGTAACTTCTGTTCAAATTGCCCGGGCAATACGTGAACAAAAAGGATATGAAATTGACAGGCGCCGGATTCACATTATTGATGACGTAAAAGAATTAGGAAGCTATAAGGCAAAAATTGATTTTGGCAAAGGCCAGGAAATCGAAGTTGCCTTTGAAGTGGTGGCAGAATAGATTCGTTTAAAATTTGAAAAGTTTTTCTCTAAGAGAATAATTTTTTGCTAAGAACATTGATACCTGTAGAATCACAACTTCATCAGGATTAAAATAAATCCTTATAAATAATTTTTTTTGTTCTATATAGTTTCAAAGAAATCACTATCTTTATTATAGTTAATGGGTTTAGTTTGTTTTCCATTAGGCTGATGTTTCTCTTTTCCCGGTTTCTTCAGTTCATTGTAGCTACTAATTCATTAATGGAATTCAAAATTTAATTTAAACAAAAGTTTTTTACAATGAACATTTATGTAGGTAATCTCAGTTGGTCAATGACTGATGATGATTTGAGCAACTTATTCAGCCAGTATGGTTCTGTTACAAGTGCAAAAATTCTTAAAGAAAAAAATACGGGCCGCAGTAAGGGTTTCGGTTTTGTTGAAATGGAAGATGATGAAGCAGCTAAAACTGCCATCGCTACATTAAATGAAAGCGAAGTTCAAGGTCGTAAGTTAATTGTCAATGAATCTCAACCACGTCCTGAAGGCGGCGGCTACAAGAAAAGTGGCGGCGGTGGCTACGGTGGTGGCGGTGGAAGAAGCGGCGGCGGTGGCTATGGTGGCGGCGGTGGAAGAAGCAGCGGCGGTGGCTACGGAAGCGGTGGCGGTGGTGGCTACAAGAAGAGTGGCGGCGGCGGTTATGGAGGTGGTAGTGGAAGAAGTGGTGGCGGTGGAGGTTATAACAAAGATTATTGATTAATCATCATAGAAAAATTTGAAATCCTTTCCATTAATCTGGAAAGGATTTTTTTATTATGAGGATTGTTTATTCCCAAGCCATTCTTTTAATAAAGGCGCTTTATCACGACTAACTATTATGGGTTCATTTTCCTGGAGTTTTATATGTGAACTTTTAATTTACTATTGAACCATTGTTGTACGCCTGTAATAATACTATAAGAAATAATTTGCTGGCGGTTGGCACGATAAAATGTTTTAGGATCAAGAGATTGGATTGCTCCAGTTGGTCGAGCGTATAGTCAACTATATATTCCTGTTTATTTTTTGTAACCGAAAGAGTTATTGTATTCATTGTGAAAAAAATCCGGCATTAATAAGGGAAATAATTTTGCAAAAGAAGTTATAACTATAAACAAATTTTTAACCTGGATTGATGGTTCCTCAAAATCAAGTTCCCCAATTATTTTATACCGACGAGCCCAAAATTTGCATTTGAATCACCAAGATTAAAAAAAGATATTTTATCATAAGCATTGATCCAATAGAACCAGCCAGCTTTTATGAAGGAAATAATTTCTTTACTATTTTCTACAAGTTTTATTTTTGAATCATTAGTTGCTACCAAAATAAAATCATAAGGTTGCCCAACAATATTCACTGATTCTTTTTTTGCTAACTGTATTGTGTATGTTCTTGTGCTTGAAGTATCAATTTGTATTTGTGCATTAGGTATTGCAGGAGAGATTTTAACAGAGCGCATATTTTTCGACAAGAGCTCAACATCCATCACATGGAAAACTGAAGTATCCATATTCCATACACGATGAACCTTAGTATGTGGTTCACTCAAATCCTCGAACCATATATTACCAGCAGCAGAGGTACTATACTCTGCCAGTTGATTCTTACGCTGCGATCCCGTACGTGTTTTAGTGAAACAAATAAAGACTGAAGGTGTTGAATGCACATGATATTGGGTGGTATCGCCCGGTGGCACAAGCACATTCAATATCCTTACCTTACCATTTTCAAAAACAAGGTGATGACGTGGTTCTTGACTTACAGGCACCTGTGCCATTATATGAAGT
>JBBSEV010000022.1:0-69369 GCA_038239385.1 Chitinophagales bacterium | reverse complement strand
TGCCTTACAAGCAGAGGGTCCGCGGTTCGAACCCGTGTGCTCCCACAATACCCCATCAGGAATGATGGGGTATTTTTTTATACCATTAATTAAGACAGCTCGAATACAGATGGATAATTGCTTTTATTAAACCGGAAAGGCAGCAGGATTAATAATACTGTTATTTTTATAACTATGCCTGTTGATTATTTGTATGTAGATCGATACACCTCATATTTACAGACATTTCACAAGGCTTAAATAAATGTGTGGTAATAATCATCTTCTGTGTTGTGTGGATTTGGCTTTCTTCAAATTGTTACGATAAGTTCCGATTTGTAAAATCAAATGATGTGTAACTTTTTAGAAGTAGTTCAATCGTATAAGCTTTGTAATTTTTATCTTTTGATTAAAAATTACTTTTCATTATATGGCTTGCAATATCATTTAAAGGCAAAATCTTATCAGCTGCGTTAAGAAGTATAGCTTCTTTTGGCATTCCAAATACCACAGATGATTTCTCATCCTGTGCAATAGTTTTTGCTCCAGCCTGTTTCATTTCAAGCAAGCCTTTTGCACCATCGTTACCCATGCCTGTAAGTAAGATACCAATACTGTTTTTACCTGCATATATTGATGTTGAGCGAAAAAGCACATCAACCGAAGGGCGATGACGGTTAACCAATGGACCATCTTTTACTTCTACATAATATTGAGGCCCTCTTTTTTTTAATAATAAATGATGATTTCCCGGCGCTATCAGGGCTCTTCCTTGTTTTACAATATCTCCATCTTCGGCTTCTTTCACTGATATTTTACAAAGTCCGTTCAACCTTTCAGCAAATGATCTTGTAAAGTTTTCAGGCATGTGTTGAACTATAACAATGCCAGGAGCATCTGCTGGTAAGGCCTCTAAAAAAATACTAATTGCTTTTATCCCCCCCGTTGATGCGCCTACTGCTATAACTATCTCATTAGTCTGAATAAGGTTTTTAGGCCGTATTTGATTTAAAATTGCATCCGCAGAAAATTTTTCCGAAATTAATGGGGACATAGCATTTGCCTTTTTTTTAAGTTTTGACTGGGCTACTTTTTTAATTACCTCACGAATTTTTATTTTATTTTCCTCATCTATATCATTTGATTCAAATATACTTTTGGACATCACTTCTACAGCTCCATAGCCCAAGGATTTTAATGTTAATTCCGAATTATTTTCAACCAGGTGTGAAATAACAATTACAGGTATTGGATGTTGAGACATTATTTTCTTAAGAAATGTCAGCCCATTCATTTTTGGCATTTCAATATCAAGTGTTATCACATCGGGAACTTTGATAGCCATTTTATTTGCAGCTATAAAAGGATCAGAAGCTGTGGCAATAACTTCGATTGAAGGATCTCCCATTAATATTGTTGTCAATGCCTGCCTGAAGATGGCAGAATTATCAACAATCAGAACTTTAATCTTTTTACTCATTTTCTGAAAGATTAAAATGGTGCTTATTAATTTGCTGATCAATGAGATGGATGTCACGCTTGATATAGCTGATCAGAACAAGCCCTGAACCGGAGTTAAAAATTACTTTACGCCCAAAAGACCCTCCTACACTATAACTTATGATGGGTATTTGTTCTTCCTTCATTGTATCCTGTGCAAGATGAATATTTCGTCCTCCTATATTGAATGCGCCATTTGAATGTGCAATATCGCTGCCGCCAAATATTTTCGCTTTTAAATTTTTTCTATCACTTCCCATCCTTAGCATTCGAGTTATAACTTCAGCGATTGCTATATTCCCATATTTAAATGAGGAGCTGCCTTCTTTGGTTCCGAAGGGTAGCATATAATGGTTAATACATCCAAATTGCAAGACAGGATCCCATAAAAAGACTGCTACACAAGAGCCTAAAATAGTATCAACAATATGTGACTTCTTACTTGAAAAAATATTGCCGGGATATAAATAATGTTTGTCCATTTTATTAGTAATATCCTGAGTCAAGAGTAAATTAAATTTTTTTAAAGATGGTAGGTTGTATTTGTATTAAGGGCAAATTCATATTTGAAATAGATTCTGAATGTCCTAAGAATAAATAGCCACCAGACTCTAATTTTGAACATAGTTTTAGAATAACTTTTTCCTGAGTAGGCCGGTCAAAATAAATCAAAACATTTCTGCAAAACACCACGTTAAAATTTGGGGTGAAAGAAAAACTGCCATCTAAAAAATTAAATCTTTTAAAATTGACTTTATTTCTTAGCTCAGGGATAATGCGTACAGTCTTTTTCTTATCATCTTTGCTTTTTAGTAAATATTTTTTTTTCAATGTAAGTGGAATTGGAGCAGCTTTTTCAGTAGTGTATACCGCATTACTAGCGGCATGCAGGGCTCTGCTTGAAATATCTGTAGCCAGAATATTAAAATCAAAATGTGAATGTTTATCTGAAAATTCACTCATCACTATCGCTAGTGTATAAGGTTCCTCACCTGTAGAACATCCTGCACTCCATACTTTAAATGGTTTCGCAGCAGAATCGTTTTTACAATAGCCAGGTAAAATACTATTTGACAAGAAATCAAAATGCACCGCCTCCCGAAAAAAATCAGTTTTATTTGTGGTAACTACATCAATCATATGGATCAATTCCATTTGCTGGCCCTCAACACTAAAAACATATTCGCAATATTCTTTGAAGGAATTGATATTTAATGATCGTAATCTTTTTTGTAAACGACCCTCAAGCATAGTCTTTTTGGAAATTGGAAGTTTTATTCCATAATTATGAAGTATAAAACCACTTAGCTTATTAAATTCAATATTAGTCATTTCAGAAGCTGTTTAGTCTGCTATTCTTCTAAAATTTTTCATATTCTTCATCTAATACATCCATATTTAAATTTATGCCATTCATTAAACCATTGCTGTTGGATTTAAATTTAGTATTTGGCTTAATCTTCTTTTCTGAACCATTTTTATGAGAAGTATAAGAATGCTTTTGAAGACTTACTGATTTATATTTACCGTCATCGTCGAATTTGAAAAATGAAATTATTTCCTTTAACTGATCAGCCTGCGAAGAAAGCTCTTCTGCACTTGCAGCCATTTCTTCAGATGTTGCAGCATTTTGTTGTGTAACCTGGTTTAGTTGCTGTAATGCGCTATTGATTTGCCCAGCACCCAAATTTTGCTCAAGGCTTGATGCACTTATTTCTTCAACAAGCTTGGCTGTATGTTGAATGTTAGGAACCATTTGCTCCAAAAGTTTCCCTGACTTTTCAGCTATGCTGAGGCTTGATTGTGAAAGCTCGTTAATTTCAATGGCGGCCAATTGCGATTTTTCTGCAAGTTTTCTGACTTCTGCAGCTACAACAGCAAAGCCCTTTCCTTGTTCCCCGGCCCTGGCAGCCTCAACAGCAGCATTGAGTGCAAGAATATTTGTTTGCCTGGCGATATCACTTATTATGGAAATTTTATTTGCAATTGACTTCATTGAAATACCTGCCTGGTTTACAGCAATACTCCCTTCCAGCGCATCTTCAGAAGCTTTTATTGCTATCTTTTCTGTTTGTAGTGCATTGTCTGAATTATGCTGAACATTTGCAACCATTTCTTCCATTGAAGATGAAACTTCTTCGGTTGCGGCAGCTTGTTCAGTTGCCCCCTCGCTCATTTGCTGTGATGAAGAACTCAATTCCTGGCTTGCTGCTACAATGTTATCAGATGCTGAATTAACATACGAAATGACGTTTTTGAATTTGGCCAGCATTTTTTTTAAATCTTCCAGCAGGGTGCCAATTTCATCTTTATTTGTTACCTGAATGTCAACTGTAAGATCGCCTTCTGCAAGTTTAGAGACAACAGACGAAGTATTTTTTATTGCTGTATGAATTCCTCTTACAATGAAAATTGAAATAACTAAAGACACAAGCACACCTAAAATGATGAGAATGTAACAATGTAATTTTGCTGTATTGTAAATGGCATCACCTTTATTGTATTCCCTGTCGGCAACTAAAAGTTGTACGTCTATCAGTTCATTTATTTTTGTAACAATAGGGTCAATCTGCGGATACAATTCTTTAGCAATAAACTTATTTAAAGCGGCGGAATCTTCTCTTTCTACAATGGACTCCAGTGATGTTATTGACTCGTCAGAGTTTCTCATTGCCTCCTGTATCTCGTCGGCTACTTTTTGTTCTTCGGGATCAATATTGCTTGCCAGGTAAACTTTCCAATTACTTTCTATCGCAGCTTTTGCTTTTTTAATATCTTTTTTGCCGGTTTGAAAATCAATATTACCACTGCGCATTTTATGTGCAGCATCTACAATATCGTTGGAATACATATCAGAGATTACCTTTAATTGCTTCAAAGGGATAACCCTGTCTTTATATACGCTTTCTAAAGAATTGTTTACCGTGTTTAAATTATCAAGGCCATATATCCCTATGGTCAATATCGTAAAAGATGTAAGGAAAACGAGCGTATAAAGCTTCGTGGAAATTTTTATGTCTTTCATGTGTAGAGAAATTATTTTTTAGGATTGAATCAGAACTTTTCATAGCTGTCATCAAGCATATCTTTTCCATTCATGTTTATATTAATGCCGCCATATCCATTCACGTAGGATGGTTTATTTTTTTTAACGGCAGGAATATTTTTATTAGCATTGCGATGAGGTGGGTTTACATTCACCGGTATTCCCCTGCTTCTTACTTTCGATCTTATATCGCTGCCGATGTCAAAGCTTATTACTTCTTTTAATTGCTCTGCCTGGCTCGATAATTCTTCAGAGCTTGCGGCCATTTCTTCAGAGGTAGCAGCATTTTGTTGTATTACCTGGTTCAGTTGCTGAATCGCTTTATTAACTTCATTGGCACCTGTATTTTGCTCAATGCTCGACAAACTTATTTCCTGCACCAGCTTTGAAGTTTTTTGAATTTCAGGAACTATTTCTTCTAAAAGCTTTCCGGATTTTTCGGCAATTGTTACACCCGCTTTTGAAAGATTATTAATTTCCAAAGCCGCTACCTGCGAGCGTTCTGCTAGCTTACGTACTTCAGAAGCAACCACTGCAAACCCTTTTCCATAGTCGCCGGCACGTGCCGCTTCCACAGCAGCATTTAGGGCTAATAAATTCGTTTGCCTGGCAATGTCGCCTATAACGGAAATGCGGTCTGCAATTTCTTTCATTGATTGCACTGTATGGGTTACTGCTTTATTTCCTTCCAAAATATCTGCTGCTACTTTTGTTGCAATCTTTTCTGTTTGCAATGCATTATCAGTATTCTGCTGAATGATGGAGGCAATTTCTTCCATGGATGAAGAAACCTCTTCCGCCGATGCGGCCTGCTCGGTAGCGCCTTCTGACATTTGCTGTGAGGAAGAGCTCATTTGTGCGCTGGCAGAAGAAATATTATCTGATGCTGTTTGTACAAATGAAATCAGTTCTTTAAGCTTCGAAACAATGTTTGTAATATTCCTGATTATAAAAAATGATATAGTAAGTCCTAATAATATTCCGGCAGCAATAAGGATGTAAAAATTATTACGGGCTTCATCATAAACTAAGTTTGACTGTTTGAATTCATCCTCCGCTACTTTTAGTTGTACATCTGCAAGCTCTTTAATCTTAGAAGTAAGCGGGTCTATTTTTGCATACAACTCATGCTTTGTAAAAGCGGCAAGAGCTGTGGTGTCGCCTGATTCTATAATGTGATCAAGCGATTCAATAGATTCGTTCGCATCGTCCATCAATTGCTTTATATCAATTCCCAATTCTTTCTCTTCGGCCTGCCATTCGGTTGTTGTATAGGCTTTCCAATTTTCCCCAATGCCTTCTTTAGCCTTCCTAATATTTTTTCTCCCCGTTTCCAGGCTTATATTCCCATTTCTCATTTTATGCGCAGCATCTACAATGTCCACTGCATATAAGTCAGAAATTGTTTTCAATTCCGTCAATGGAATCACACTTTCTTTATAGACTGTCTCAACTGAATTATTTACATTATTTAGATTGCGCTCACCATATATTCCGATTGCTCCTATAATAAGAGACATAATAATTACAAGGATTAAAAGCTTGGTTGAGACTTTGAGGTTTTTCATTATCAAATATTATACTTCTGTTAATTACATTTAAGATATCAGGTATAGGTTTATTGTCAGATAAACATTAGTTGTCTACTTCCATCACGGCGATTTCTTCTGCGGAAAATACTTTGTCAATATTGAGAATCATGATAAAATCTTCATCAATTTTTCCTATTCCATTAATAAAATCTTCCCTATAAATAGCTCCCATACTTAAAGAAGGCTGAATTGATTCTGCGGGAATATCAATTACTTTTTGTACCGAATCAACAACGGCACCAACAAGTATAGAATCGTTGGCTGTATGTATATTCAATACTATAATACAGGTATCTATAGTAAAGTCTTCCTGGGGCATGCAAAACTTATTGCGTGTATCAATCACTGGTAAAATATTACCCCTTAGGTTAATTACCCCTTTCATAAAAGACGGAGATTTTGGAATTTTAGTAATCGGTTTTACCTCCAGAATTTCAAGAACTTTGCTTACATTAATTGCAAAGAGCTCACTGTCTAATTTAAAAGTCAGGTATGATTCTGTTTGTTGCGTCATTAACATGAATAAACATTTTTTTTGTTCAAAAATTGCTCTATTACAATATTAGTATCAAGTACCAGAGCTATTTTGCCATTTCCCAATATGGTAGCTCCCGAGATATTATCCATTTGTGAAAAATATTTTCCTAACGGTTTTAGAACTGCCTGAAATTTTCCAACAACCCGATCTACGATAAATCCTACTTTTTTTTCATCGTAATAGATTATAACTATTTCCCTGAAAGAGGTGAGATTTTCAGTTCCATCAAATTCTTCAGTCAAACTTATGAATGGTATTTGTTCGCCATCCAGTGTAATAAGATTATTATACTTATTAAGCTTCAAGCCTGGTGACACTTCATAACATCTTTCCACTGATGAAAGGGGAAACACAAAATCAGCATCATTAATCTTTACCAGCAAGCCATCTATAATAGAAACTGTAATGGGAAGTTTGATGGTAATTGTAGTTCCTATATTTACTTGTGAGTTAATTTTTATTTGCCCACGTATGTCAGCAATTTTACGTTTTACTACATCCATTCCCACACCTCGTCCGGAAATGCCACTTACCTGTTCTGCAGTTGAAAACCCAGGTAGAAAAATAAGATTTAGAATTTCTTTATCACTCAAAATTTCTTCGGCGGCAATGATTCTTTTTTCTATAGCCTTTTTCCTGATTTTTTCAGGATCAATTCCTTTGCCATCGTCCTGGATTTCGATATATACATTAGTTCCCGCACAATAGGCCTTAAATATAATTGTACCGTGCTTCTTTTTTCCTGAATGTAATCTTACTTCTGGATCTTCAATTCCATGATCAATACTGTTTCTTAATAAATGCATCAGCGGATCTGATAAACCTTCCATTATGTTTTTATCAAGTTCAGTTTCGGTTCCGTCAGTAATGAATTGTATTTCCTTATTTAATTCAGATGCTAAATCCCTTACCAGCCTGTGAAAAGGAGTTATCATATTTTCTACAGGTACAAGGCATAAGCTAAATGCATTGTCTCTTAAGCGAGTGGATATTTTCTCAAGATTTTCTGATACAGCCAGCAATTCTGATTGGGGATTTTGTTCAGTAAGCGTACCCAATTTAGCCTGCAAAGTCATTAACTCACTCACAAGATTCATTAGGCTATCTAATCTTTTAGAAGGAACTCTGATGCTGGATATCACTTCCTTTTTATTTGCAGTACTAAGTATTGCTTTGTTACGAGAAAGAGGTAAGTCAACATTATCGAAAGCTTCACATTGTTTTATATTATCCAAATCATGTGGTTGCGTTGTTAAATTAAGAGAGTTGTTTTCCAAAACCTCATGAATTTCCAGTTTACATTTATGTTCAACGAACTGAAAAATTTCACGTATAGGATTCAAGTCTTTTCCAGTCGTAAGAAAAATATTCCATGAAATATAACACCAGTCAATTTCACAATTTTCAAGTAATGGAATATTGTCAATAAGAGCCTCTACTTTACATTCACCAAGGTGATGCAGCTCATTAATTATGTTTAAAGGATTAGAGCCATTAACAAAGAAGCTTTTTTCGGGACAAAAATGTATGTGATAGGTTGTTAGGGTTTGCACGGGGAGAATTATATTTTCCGTATAATAATCATCTAAAACATCGTGTTGAGTTATTTTTGTGGAACCGTTGATTATTTCAATTACTTTTTCAGATAATTCTTTATGTAAATTTTTTTCTTTGTCATTTAATTTACTATCGTTATTTACCAACAATGATAAATGATCAAGTGCCGAAAAGCTAACATTTAGGATTTGTTTGGATATTTTCATTTCACCACTTCGTACTAAATCATAAACTGATTCAAGATGATGCGTAAAATCGGCGATTAATTTAAATCCAAACATTGAACTGGTCCCTTTCAACGTATGCATATTTCGAAAAACATCTTCTATTAGGCTTGAATCATCGAGGTTGCTTTCCATTGACAGCAAATACTTTTCCATTCCTTCTATTAGCTCTATAGCTTCCTCTTTGTATTTTACCTGAAACAATTCCATTACTCAAGTATTTTTTTAATTGTAGGAATGATTCTTTCTTTAATTCCAGTTTTATCAAAGAGCATAGTAGCACCTGACGTTTCTATAATTTTCTTTCTTTCTTTTTCGTTATCTGGAATAAATAAAACAACAGGTATGTAGCGGTAATATTCCATTGATCTTATTTGATTAATAAGCTCTGTCCCACTCATATTAGGCATATTCAAATCAGTAAAAACCAAATCAATATTTCTTCCATCAAATAACGCTAAAGCATCTTTACCTTCAACAGCAGATAAGACTTCATACCCGGCCTTCTTTATCATAAAATCCAGGACTTTTAAAATCATTTGTGAATCATCTACTATCAAAACAGTATTAGTATATTTCATAACTTAAGCTTCAAAGACTGCAAACAGGGGTTTTTCTAATCCACTATTTTTTATAGCTGATTTCAATTTATTGTCAGTACCCACGTCTAATGATACTTCCTTATTAAGTATGACAGCACTTTTTTGTAAAGCAATCAGCAATTGGAAAAATGCTATATCTATTTTTGTAACGTTTTCTAAAACCAGTTTTAGTTTTTTTTGTGAATCGGTAAGGACTTTTAATAGCTCAGTTTTTATTAAGCCGGCGTTTCTGATTGTGAGCTGACCTTCTAATACAACAAGAATGCTGTCAATATTTATGGTGGATTTTTTTATAAAAAAACTTTCTTTTCTCATTATGAAGATTCTGAAAGAGGGTTAATTAACTGGAAACATAAAAGAAAAGTTGCCGGGAGATTAATATGAATCAATTTGAATTACCGTATTCTCTCTACAATTATTTATTTTGTAAATAACGGCGTAATTCATTGGTTTAGTATTCTAATCGCTATTTAGAAATTTGAGAATGACCGTTTTGCAGAACGAAAATAATTTCCCGATTGCCTTTGAGACTTGTAGATGTTAGCGCTTAAAAAATGATTGCAGGCTGCCGTATAATAAAGTTCACGTTAACTGGCGTTGATGGATAGTAAAGCGGGACAATAAAATCAAATGAGTAAGGAAATCAAAAAATGATTTTCATAGGTCCGGATTTGAATTTTTTAAGGGGAGAAGGAGACTCTTCTTATCGGTTTTTCATTGATATAAGTAAAGTTCAGTTTTTTGAAAACGCTATATGTAGAAAAAGGATGAATATATGGTAGAAAATTTTCTAAATATGTTAAGAACCTGCAGATATGATTTGATAAACCTTTGCAAGTTCACGTAGGTCTACAATGTTTTTGCAATTAAGTTTTTTAAAAATTCTTGCTTTGTGAGTCCCTATAGTGGAAGTATGCAGATTCAATTTTTGGCTAATTTCACTTACTGATTCCCCTCTCATGATGAACTGAATTATTTTAAATTCCTGTGGAGATAAACTGTCAAATGGGTTAGGCGATTTATTACCAATGGCCTCTTCAGTAAGAGTCTGGCTTAATGATGAACTGATATATTTTTTATTATTCAAAACTGTATTAATGGCTGTTTTGATCTCAGTTTCAGGCGCATCTTTGCTTATATATCCTTTGGCACCCAACTTTAAATATCTTTTTGCATAAATCTCTTCCGCATTCATACTTACCATTAAAATTTTTGAGTCAGGTTTTATGGCGATGATATTACTTATCAATCCAAAGGAATCTGTGCCTGGCATATTTACATCCATAATAAGTAAATCATAATCTTTTTTCTTAATTTTTTCAAATGCAGTATCACCATCGGAAGCTTCGTCAATAACTGAAAAGGGAATTATAGTTTCAATATATAATTTCAGTCCAGTCCTTATTATAGCGTGGTCATCTACAAGCAGAATATTTTTCATATAACTAAATTTGTTTACGAAAAAATTTTCAAGTAACAAATCTACCTTAAGTTTTTAGCTCAAAATTTTTTTATTTTTATTGATTGAAATCTTTTAACTGATGGGAAAAATAATTTAATTTAGAATGGCCGTCCTTAATTATTACCCGTTATTTATTGCATCTCGTAAACTTGCTGTGAAGTATTAATATTGCTTAAAATACTAAAGAGTGAAATTTTTGCTTTGCTGAAAGATATATTCTATTAAAGAGCCTACAAAATTATCCTGCGGAAAATCAGTCCGGATTCTACTTCCTTAAGAAATTGGAAAATCAAAAAAATGGAACAACCAGAGAATAAAATTTCGATACTTATAATTGAAAATAATATTGATGATCAGTTTATATTAAAAAAATATTTGCAAAGCTCAAAACTAAGTATTGAAAATATAGAAATAGCAAGTACGCTTAAGCAAGCAGAAAAAATGCTTAAACAACAAATGTTCTCGCTGGTTTTTCTTGACCTTTTTTTGCCTGATAGCAGCGGATTAAAATCGTTTACAGGGTTACTTCAGTTAAATTCCAGGATACCAGTAATAATTTTATCAGGCCTCTCTGATACTGAGGTATCATTAAAAGCGCTTTCACTTGGTGCCCAGGATTTTTTAATCAAGGGAGATTATAATATTAAAATTTTGGAAAAAACAGTTCAGTATAGTATTGAAAGGAAAAAAAACCTGGAAACTATTGAAAAAAATGTCGAGCGTTTTAATCTTGTAAGTACGATTACGCATGATATTATTTGGGACTGGAATCTTAAAACCCATGAAATATATACAAGTAAAGATGGATGGAGAATTATTTTAAAAGCAATTGAAGAAACAGGCTCTGGCGATAAAATTACTACACCGGTAATCCATCCTGATGATCATTGCATGGTAAAAAAAATCAGGGATCATATTTTCCTCTCTAAAACTCAAAGTTTTTTTGAAATTGAATGCCGGATATTGTCAGGTGATGATAAGTATGCTTTTGTACAAGACAGGGGTTATATAATTCGGGATAAGGATGGTAACCCTCTAAGGCTTCTTGGAGCTACGCAGGATATAACGCAAAAAAAAGATGCAGAGCAAAAAGTTTTATTAAGCGAATTGAGATTTAAATCACTTGTGCAAAGCGGTTCTGACCTTATCGCTATTTTAGATGAAGAAGCAAATTATATCTACGTGAGCCCTACTTCCAAGCGAATACTTGGGTACGATCCTGAATTTTTTTTAGGTAAAAATGGATTTTCTTTTATACACCCCGATGACCTGGAAACAATAAGCCTTTATTTTGAAAAAATGAAAATAGCCGGTAGTCTTGATTTGCCGCACTATCGTTTTCAAAATGCAAATGGGCAGTGGAGATGGCTTGAAACCCACATAATAAATCTTGTAGATGATGAAGCAGTTAAAGGGATTGTTGCCAATTCAAGAGATATTACAGAAAGGAAATTAGCGGAAGAAAAAGCAGCTCTTGAAAAAATAATACGACAAAAAGAAATTACAGATGCGATCATTTCCGCACAGGAGAATGAACGCTCCCAGATTGGACGGGAACTTCACGATAATGTTAATCAACTCCTTGGGGCAACCCGTTTGTACATTGATATGGCTGGTAAAGATGCCGAGAACCGCGATTCATACTTGCAGAGTTCATCAACATATATCTTAAACGCAATTAATGAAATAAGAAAGCTTTCCAAAACACTTATAACTCCTATGATTAATGAGATAGGGTTGGTAGAATCTATTAAAGATATTATAGGGGATATCATGCAGGTTCATCCCGTAAAAATTATATTTAAAACATTGAATTTTGACGAAAAAAATCTTAATGAAAAATTTAAATTGAATTTATTCAGAATTGTTCAGGAACAAATAAACAACACCTTAAAACATGCGAAGGCTAGCATTATGGAAATAGACTTTAACCAATACTTTGATAATATTTCTATTTCAATCGGCGATGATGGAATTGGATTTGATCCTTCAACAACAAGAAAAGGTGTGGGCATTAATAATCTGGTAAGCCGTGCTGAATTATATAAAGGCAGTTTTGTAATTGATTCCGCACCAGGTAAGGGGTGTAGATTTACTGTTACATTTAATAAAATAGATCTGTTAATGAATTAGGTAATTTCTAGATTATTAGACATGTGATTTCAACCAAACAAATTACTGCTCAGGTATCTGTCCCCACGATCGCATACTATAAAAACAATTACTCCTGTTGTTAATTCCTGGGCAAGACGTATTGCTGCCGATGCTGCTCCGCCACTGCTCATGCCGGCAAAAATTCCTTCTTCATTTGCAAGCCTCCTTGTAAATGTAATGGCATCTTCCTGTGTAATGTCCATTATCCTGTCAACTCTCAAAGGATCAAAAATTTTTGGAAGATATTCAACCGGCCATCTTCTTATGCCGGGTATTGATGCTTCTTCAGTCGGCTGACAACCTATAATTTGAATACTGTTATTTTGTTCTTTAAGATAGAGGCTGCAACCCATAATAGTCCCGGTGGTGCCCATTGAGCTTACAAAGTGCGTGATGGTATGATTGGTATCTCTCCATATTTCGGGGCCGGTAGTTTTATAATGTGCTTTATAATTATCAGGATTTGCAAATTGATTGAGAACATATTTTTCACCGGAAGCTCCCTTTTCATCCGCATAATCCCTGCAATCCTCAATACTATCAAGAAGCGTTACTTTAGCTCCAAAAGCTTCCATTGTTAATACTCTTTCCCTGGTGGATGTAGAAGGCATCGCCAATTCAATTTCAAGGCCGAAAAGTTTTGCCATTAATGCCATGGCGATTCCCGTATTCCCGCTAGTCGCTTCTATTAATTTTGTTTGTTGATTAATATCGCCACGCTCAAGTGCACTACGTATCATGTTTAGAGCCGGGCGATCCTTAACGCTTCCACCGGGATTATTGCCCTCAAGTTTTGCATATATTTTTACACCGGCTTTTGTATTCAATTTTTGAAGCTCTACTATTGGGGTATTTCCTACGGTATCTAATATCGTGGCCATTCAAATACTTTAATAATTTACAATTTTGCCTTCAAGAACGGTAAGCTCGGGATTGTGATATATAAGTGTGCCTGGCGGAACACTTTTTGTTAACCATACATTTCCACCTATCACACTGTGATGTCCGATTATCGTATTACCTCCCAATATGGTGGCACCCGAATAGATTACCACATGGTCTTCAACTGTGGGATGCCTTTTTGTAAGTGCCATTGCTTTGTCAACACTTAATGCTCCTAAGGTAACACCCTGGTAAAGCTTTACATAATTGCCGATAACCGCAGTTTCTCCTATTACAATACCAGTACCATGATCGATAAAAAAATGCTCTCCTATTTCTGCGGCAGGGTGAATGTCTATTCCGGTTTTGGAATGTGCATGCTCAGTAAGTATGCGTGGAAGAAGTGGAACATCTAATCTTAATAACTCGTGTGCCAAACGGTAGAAGCATAGAGCATAAAATCCTGGATAGGCACGTATCACCTCAAACTCAAGCCGGGCTGCAGGATCGCCGTGAATTAAAGAATAAATATCCGTATTTAATACCCGGTATAATTCCGGCACATTCTCAAAAAATTGGTTTGCTATTAGTTCATTGTTGCAATCCCTACAAGCACGTGTTGCGTTTAAGATATTGACGAGATCTTTCTCAAGTTTTTTATATTCTTCTTCTATTTCCTTTGGCGAAGAATAAGCACACATTGATTGTTCGGGGAATAGCAAGCTTATAAGATGCAATGCCCATAAGGCAATAGTATCATTGGAAGGAATGATTTCTTTTTTTTGTTGCCTGCTAAAAAGTTGTTGAAAAAAGTCTTCGTTCATTTTGCAAAATTAAACCTAAGTCTGCAAAAGATGTAAGCTTTAGATTTTCTTTAGTCAATCACATCGATCTTGTACGTGATTTCAGTTCCGGCTCTGCGGAGTATTTCTGCTACTGAACAATATTTATCCATTGATAAAAATGCAGCCTTTTCAGCCTTGTCTTTATCAACTCCCTGTATAGTAAATAAAATGGTAATCGTTTTCCAGAGAGAAGGAATTTTACCTTCTTCTCTTTCTCCTTCAACAGTAATTTTGAATTGTTGGACATTTTGCTTTTGCTTTTTCAGGATGGCAATCATGTCAATCGCACTGCATGTACCCAACGCGGATAGCAACAGCTGCATCGGCCTAAAACCATAGTTTGAGCCACCGGATTCCTCACTGCTGTCAGTTGTTAAAGAATGATTTTTTTCATCTTTTACCTCAAATCCAAAATCTCCATTGGTTTTTTCCATTACAATCCTGTTCATAATTATTCTTTTTTGTCATTAAAATTATTCAAATAAAATTCAATTAATTTCAAAAATCTATTTAACTGATTTAATTGGTGAACGGGCGCCAAATTCTTTATCTATTTTTGTGCGTCCTCAAGCCTGGATCATTTCAATAAAACGCCTTAGATCAGGATATATTTTAATTTATAAAAATTCTCGAATATATGAGCACTACATCGCATGTTCCATCAAAAGTGAATGCCGTTATCGCGATAGTTTTTTTACTACCTGCCTTAATTTTTTTTATAATGTGGTTATCAATTGGCATCAGCGACAACACCCTTAATGTAAATGAACAAATCTATGCCTATCTGCAAAAATTTCCTGGTTTTATGCGCAACCTCACCACCATCAATATTATTTCAATATTATGTTGTATACTTTCAATAGCTTTTGCAGCAAGGAGTTTTAGGAAACATTTACTTTCAGTGAGAGTGCTGATGATGCTTACTGTAATTGTAGCCTTAATTATTATATTGTTTGATATTTATCAAATAATATAAACCGGGATTTATTCAGTTTATTATTTGTTCAAAGCAAATTATATTTAGAATAATACTTTGTGACCAGCTTGGTAGATATTTGAAACTTCTGAATAATTATTTGTATTCGTATTCAATTTTCCCCAGCATTCTTTTTTCTTTTGAAAAACATCTTTCAGTGTCCCGGAGATTTTTTTCATTATATGAATATCGCCATATAAAATAATTATCGCCGGTTTCAGATGCGCTAATCATTTGAACAGGTTGGTTTAAACTATTGTACTCATAAATATAATCCGGAAGAAGCTTGCCCGCCCTTTCATTGAAATGAACTACATCAGTAAGCCGATTGTTATCATCATAGTAATAATAATATTTTTTATCACTGCTGTTAGCATCCGTTACATTTTCCTCTATCACATTATTTTTTTCATCTTTTACAAAATGTATGGTTGCAACAAGCGTGTTATTTTTTTTACGTTCCATTTTTTCTGGCTCCCCGTTTTTATTGTAAGAATATTCCCTTGTTTCTATAATTGACCCTACATTATCATCTCCTTTTGTAAGTATTCGCACAAGAGTAAGGTGCCCCTTATCATCGTATTCGTAATTTGTAGTGCTGTTTGTAGTTGGTGTGTCATCAACAGTCTTCACAATACGGCCATCGCTATTATAATCAGAAACCAGCAATGACTGACCGGTAATGTAAGATTTAGATATCATCTCTGATTGCGAAAAACTACTATTTATTTTTTTCTCGCAATAAAATCCTTCACTTGGCTCCCCGTCATCTTCGAAGCTTTTAATTTTGATAGTCTTTAATTTTTCATTTTTCAAAATAAAAAATTCATTAGTTAACTGCTTCATATTCCAGATATCCTTGTAATAATACTGAGCAGTAACTTCTAATGTTGATAATAATAAAGAGAGAAAAACCGGTGTGTAAAGAAGTAATAATTTCTTGTTCATTTCAGAGGGAAATTTGATTTTATTCAATTCAATTTAATAAACGTGTAAAATAGCTCATTAATTTTGGAAGCGAATTTTGTTTGTTATTTTTAACCACTTTTTATAAACCTTAATTAGTTACTATTGCCCCATTCTTCTCAAAGAAAAGAAAAAAATTGTCTTAACTGCGGTACTGAAGTTATGGGAAAGTATTGCCAAAATTGCGGGCATGAAAATGTAGAACAGAAAGATACTGTATGGCATTTAATATCACATTTTTTTAGTGATATTACTCACTTTGATGGGAAATTTTTTACATCAGTAAAAGATATTGTTTCAAAGCCTAACTTTTTATCAAAAGAATATATGCTTGGAAAAAAGGCGGCCTACCTTAATCCTATTCGAATGTATTTATTTACATTTTTTAGTTTTTTCTTTTTTATATCTGTTTTTGAAATTTAAATTTTATTATGTCAAAAAATAATAATGGCTTAGAGCGATTAATAACAATCATGAACGAACTCAGGGAGAAATGCCCTTGGGATAAAAAGCAAACCATCTATACGCTTCGTCAGCAAACTATAGAAGAAACCTATGAACTTGCAGATGCTATAACAGAGAAAGATTGGAAAGGAATAAAAGAGGAACTGGGTGATTTACTTTTGCATATAGTTTTTTATTCAAAAATCGGCGAAGAGCATGGTCAATTCACTATCGGCGAAGTTCTGGATTCAGTTTGTGAGAAATTAATTAGCCGGCATCCTCACATTTATGGAGATATTAAAGTGAATGATGACACAGATGTTAAAAGAAATTGGGAGCAAATTAAATTAAAGGAAGGCAAGCAATCAGTATTGAGTGGGGTTCCAAAATCATTACCGGCAATGATAAAGGCGATGAGGTTGCAGGAAAAAGCAAAACAGGTAGGATTTGAATGGGAAACAAAAGAACAGGTTTGGGAAAAGATTGAAGAAGAAAAAAATGAATTGCTGCAAGCAGTAGATTCAGGCAATGCCGGTAACATAGAAGAAGAAGCTGGCGATCTTTTTTTCTCCGTAATTAATTATGTAAGGTATTTAAATGTTGATGCAGAAAATGCCCTTGAGATAACCAATAAGAAATTCATAAAACGCTTTACGCAAATGGAAGAAATAGCAAAAGCTAATGGCAAAAATCTTGGTAATATGCCGCTAAAAGAAATGGACGAAATGTGGGCGTTAATCAAGAAACAAAAAACAATAAGTTGATCTTTAAAAACTCAAATTCTTTTTTTGGAAAAAACGGCTTTTTGCTGGTAGCAGCAGCTTGGTTATTAACGATATCCTTTATCATCGATAATTACTGGAGCGGAATTGCCACCCCTAAATCGGTTCACAATGCCATTCAAAAAGATATTGTAAAAAATCAAAAAAGCATCGCCGGGTTTTATAAAGATTCTATTCTAATCAATAAGCTTATAAACAGGCAGTATAATAAAGAGCAACTTGAAGACCTTGTTAAAGAAAAATTTTTCATTTTCATTTACAGGGCTTTACCATTCAATGAAAAACATCCAATATTCTGGAATACTCAAATAATTGAGCCTGACTCCAGTATTCTCAATGAGCCGGATGGTACAAGCTTTCGGCAACTTATAAATGGATGGTACGTAATAGATAAAAAGAAGTATCAGGCCGGAAATGGTTCACTTTATCAAATCGTAACATTTATCCCTGTAAAATGGAATTATTATGTTGAAAATAAATATCTCCGAAATTCTTTTACCGCAGTTGATAAAATTGAAGATAGTTATATTATTAGCCCAGTCCCAACAAGGCTAGGCATAAAAGATGCAAACGGAAATAAAATTTTCTACCTGAAAAAATTGAATGAAATTAGTGTTGCTCACAATAATGTTTTTTCACTTTGGTTAAGAGTTCTTGCAGGATTATTAGTTCTTTCTTTTGTACATAAGCTTGCTAAGTTCATTGTTAGAAAACAAGGATTTTGGCCGGGCTTTGCAGTGCTTTTGATTTGTGTGCTCAGTTTGCGAACTCTTAGTTATTTTTTGCCAATTCCACTAAATTTTCGTCAATTGGAATTATTTGATCCTGTTATTTACGGGTCCAATTCTGTCTTAAAATCTCTTGGGGACCTATTAATTAATTCCCTATTATTTATATGGATAGTTTTATTCATTAGGTTTCATTTTCGAAATGTTTCTTCAGGAATAAACTTTAATACAAATTTTAAAAAATACTCGGCTGTTGTTATTTTATCCATTATAATGATTGGTATTACTATTATTTGTGGAGATATTATAAGAAGCCTTGTATCAGATTCTCAAATTTCATTTGATGTAATTAATTTTTTTACATTAAATATTTATTCAGTAGTAGGTTTCCTTGTTTTATGTTGCGTAGCTACAGGTTATTTTTTTCTAATACAAATTCTTCTTCAACCCTTAAAAAATGAAATAAGGTCAAAATCTTATGTGCTTTATTTATCTATTTCCGTAATTGGCCTTATATTTTTATCATTTTATCTTCATTCGCCGCTGGTTACTTTTGATCTTAGCCTTTTGATATGGCTGTTACTTTTTATTTATCTCCTCAACTTTGAAATCCTTTCCTTACAAGCGTTTAATCTTATTTCTTCCCGGTTTATTTTTTGGTTATTTTTCTTTTCGGTTTCTATTACAGCAGTTATAATATTGCACAATAGAAAAAAGGAGATTGAAGAAAGAAAAAACTTTGCAGATAATCTTGCCAATAAGGCCGATCCTTCGGGTGAAATTATGATGAATATCGTTCTTAGCGATTTCAGTAATAATTTTTTATCTGATGCCTTTGCGAGATTTGAAAAACCAATTCAAAACAATATTTTAAAAGATAGTCTTCTCAATGAAAATTTTTCAGGCTATCTGAATAAATACGATACACGGATATATACTTTTAATTCTAATGAGCAGCCATTATATAATGAGGATTCAATTAATTTTAATTCCCTAAACACTATTGTGCAAACACAGGGAAAGCCAACAGGAATTCCTAATCTTTACTATTATGACGTATCGTATGACCGCTTTAATTATATAAGCAAAAAAACAATTACCGACACTTCAGGAATTCTCAAGGGATATATTTTTATAGTTTCAAAACCGAAGAAATATAAAAGCGATGCCTTATACCCCGAACTATTTTCAAAGGGCAATAGTAATTCTATAGAAAGCTCTTCAGTATACGCATTTGCTGTGTATAAGAAAAATCAACTGAGTAATAGCTATAACGATTATCCTTTCCCTACTACCATAGATTCTACTCAGTTTACTTATAATGAATTTCGTACAGTACATAATAATGGCTACGATGAATTGTGGTTAAGGGCAAATGCCGATAAAGTAATTGTAATTGCCCGGCAGGATAATTTTTTCATTGAATCAATTACGTTGTTTGCCTATTTATTTTGTTCATTTTTGTTGATAACTGTTTTATTCAATCTTCTCAACCAGCTTTTAACCGAAAAATTGTTTTCGGGTAGTTATAAATCCTTTTGGCAATTTACAATTCGTAACCAGGTACATGGAACAATCATTTCGATAAGCATATTTTCATTTTTAGTAATTGGAATTACTACCATTCTTTTTTTTATAAGCAGGTATCATAGCAATAATCGTGAGAAGCTGAGCCGCACAATTCATGTGATGGAAACACAGGTTCGCAATTCAATCGATACTATCCCGTTAGCACAAACACAATTAAATAACCTTGACCGGGTATCGAACAACCTCTTGGAGCAGACTATTAATAATGTAGCAGCAATTCATGCTGCCGATATAAATCTTTACGACCTCAATGGCGACCTGAAGGTTTCCTCTTTGCCGCTGCCATACAAGAAAGGAATTGTAAGTGAAAAAATGGACCCTGTTGCTTTTTTTCATTTGAATAAATTAAAAGATGTACAGTTTTTCCAGGAGCAAAAAATTGGTGAACTGGAGTACCTGAGTAACTATGTTCCTGTAAGAGATGAAACCGGTAAAGAGTATGCTTATATTAATATTCCTTATTTTGAATCGCAAAATAAACTTCAGGATGAAATTTCCAACTTTCTTGTAACCATTATAAATCTAAATGCTTTTATTTTTTTGGTCGCCGGGATTATTGCTCTTTTTATCACTAATCGTATCACCCGTTCTTTTTCTCTTATAAGCGATAAAATGAAAGAGATTAATCTTGAAAAGAGAAACGAGGAAATTGAATGGAACCGACAGGATGAAATAGGGGAGTTAGTAAATGAATATAATAAGATGGTAAAAAAACTCGACATAAGTGCAGAAATACTTGGCAAGAGTGAAAGGGAAGGAGCATGGAGGGAAATGGCCAGGCAGGTTGCGCACGAGATTAAAAACCCTCTTACTCCCATGAAACTGAACCTGCAATATCTTCAAAGAGCGATAGATAATAATTCTCCTGAGGTAAAAAGTATTTCATTATATGTTGCAAATATTTTGCTGGAGCAAATAGAACATCTTTCACAAATAGCAAGTGACTTTGCCCAATTTGCAAATATTGGAAATGTACGGAACCAGCTTTTTGATGTAAACCGAACACTTGAAAATGTAGGAACACTTTATTCCGCAAATGGAAAATTAGAGACGAAAACAAATTTATATCCTCACGAATTGTTAATTGAAGGCGATAAAACCCAGACCAACAGGTTGTTTACAAACTTGCTGCAAAATGCAGTTCAATCTATTCCCGAAGAGCGTGAGGCAGTAATAGAAATATCCAGCAAGGTTTCAGGCAATAAAGCTTTGGTATCAATAAAAGATAATGGCATTGGAATTTCGCCGGAAATGCGCAATAAAATATTTATCCCAAATTTTACAACGAAAACTTCAGGCACAGGCCTTGGGCTTGCTATGTGCAAAGGAATTGTTGAAAAAATGAATGGAAGAATATGGTTCGAAACATTAGAAAATCAATGGACAATTTTTTTTGTAGAGTTTCCTTTAGTTGAATCGTGAGCCCTAATCTTAATTGCTGATACTCGTATCAATTTTGCCAGCTGACAAAAACTTCATTTTCTCTTTTTGATTTGTAAAAATTTTTCAAACTCAATCAATGAAAAACTACTGAGATTATTCTTTGCGGTAACCATTCCTTTCTGTGCAACGAGTACCCCATACTTTGTGTTATCAAATTCTTTAATAGAATGTGAATCGGGATCGATCGATATTAATACGTTTTTTGACAATGCATACTCAAGCCAACGCCAGCTCATGTCTAACCTTTTAGGATGAGCATTTATTTCAACAACGACATTATTTGCGGCACATGCATCAATAATTTTTATATGATCTATTGGATAGCCCTTCCGGCTTAGTAATAGTCTCCCCGTCATATGGCCAAGTATGGTGGTATAAGGGTTTTCAATTGCCCTAAGCAGTCTCATCATCGCTTTTTCTTCATTCATTTTCAGATTGGAATGTATTGAGGTAATAACAAGATCAAAAGTTGACAAAACATCATTACTGTAATCAAGGCTCCCATCGTTTAAAATATCACTTTCGATGCTTTTAAATATTTTGAATGGCTTTAATTTATTATTAAGTTCATTTACCAGGTCGTGCTGTGCTTTTATTTGTTCTTCATTAAGGCCTTGCGCATAATATGCTGATTTACTATGATCGCTTATCACAAGGTATTCATAGCCCTTTTCTACACATGCGTTTGAAAGTTCCTGTAATGTATTTGATCCATCGCTCCAGTTGCTATGGCAGTGGATTATTCCTTTTATATCACCCGGCTCAATTATTCCGGGTATTTTATCCTGCTTTGCAACATTTATTATATTACTATTCTCTCTCAAAAATGTAGGAATGAACTGCAATCCCGATTCTCTAAATATTTCAATTTCAGTTTTTGATCCCTGGATATTGCATTTAGATTCTGCGAGGTGATGATTAAATGCATCCAGGAATTCGCTTGTTCCACTGGTCTCAAAACTCTTTTGCAGAAATGTTTTTTCATCAGCCAGAAAGAATTTTATTTTTATTTTTTCATTATACTTATACGAAATATATTGAGATGTGTTTTCGATAAGTTCAAATTCCTTTTCGGAGGAAATTTTATTCAAAATATTTTTTTCTGGAAGCCCGATTACAAATTCGAGTTCGTCGACAGTTTCAGATTGTCTTGCAAAAGAACCGGTAAGTTTTATAATTTCAGTATTAAATAAATTGTGTAGTAAATCTTCAATATCGTACGCAAGTTGCTCAACTTGTGCATATAGGTAATTGCCTTGTTGCTGCTGGTAAAATTCGATTGAATCAATTACATTTTGTTGTGTTTTTTTTCCAAAGCCCTTCATTAAAGCGAGGCGATTTTCATGACAGGCATACAATAATTCACCAATATTTTCAATCTCCATTTCTTTCCAAATAATAAAAATTTTTTTCGGACCGATCCCTTTTATTTTCATCATTTCAATAATTCCTTCGGGGGTTTTGGAAATTAATTCATCCAAATCTTTCATTTTGCCGGCATCAAGCAATTGAAGAATTTTATTTCCAATGGCATCTCCGATACCATTTATCGAGAATATTTTTTCCGCAGAAAGCGTTTGTAGATCAACCGTTAGTTGCTCAATTTTGTATGCTGCAATCGAATATATTTTCGATTTAAAACTATTTTCTCCATGTATGTCCATCAATTTGGAAAGCAGAGAAAATGATTTTGCTATAGTATAATTATCCATTTTTCAAATGTAAAAAATTCAATAGCTGTAATTAAATTTTTTTTAAGAAAGAGCAAATGTTTTGCTGTAAGTAAGTATGGTCAGGTATTCCAGCTGAAACCTTAAATAGCAGGAAAATAAAAAAAGTCCTGAAAATTCAGGACTTTAGAAATACTATGCTTTTGAAAAATGCAGTATTACTTCTTTTTAGGAGCAGCTTTTTTAGGAGCAGCTTTTTTAGGAGCAGCTTTTTTAGGAGCAGCTTTTGCAGCAGCTTTTTTAGGAGCAGCTTTTTTAGGAGCAGCTTTTTTAGGAGCAGCTTTTTTTGCCATTGCCATGTTTTTAGAATTTAATTGTTAGTAAATAATAATTAAAAATAAAAACATTTTTTTAACTGCCAAATTTTATTTAAAGAAAATTATGAGAAGATAGTGTGAATTTAGGCAGATGCTTCCATCGCATTCACTGAAACGAATGTTTTATCGCCTTTGGTTTTTTTGAATTCAACCACTCCATCGGATGTAGCAAAAATTGTAAAATCTTTACCAAGACCCACATTTTTTCCTGGATGATAAACTGTTCCTCTTTGACGAATAATTATATTTCCTGCAATTACTGCCTGGCCGCCAAATATTTTTACACCGAGTCTTTTGCTTTGCGAATCACGACCATTTTTTACTGAGCCTTCCCCTTTTTTGTGAGCCATAGTATGAAGAATTAAAAATTGATAATTAAGGATGCAATTGATTTAAAAACTTTAAAACATTTTCAAATTTTTAAAAAAAGTTATGCTATGTCTGTAACTTTTATGTGTGTGTACTGAGTACGATGGCCATGTTTTTTTCTAAACCCTTTTCTTCTTTTCATTTTAAATGCAATCACTTTATCACCTTTCACTAGTTCGTTTATAATTTCAGCTTTCACTTTAACTTTTGAATCATTATTCAAGGAAATCTTTCCCTCATTTTCATGAAACAAAATTTCAGAGAACTCGATTTTATCTCCATTCTTACCTGTGATATGAGGTACGTATAAATTTTGTCCCTGCTGAACCCTAAATTGTTGACCGGCTATTTTTACTACTGCGTACATATATTCCCGATTTTTGGAGTGCAAATGTAAGGCATTTTAAAATAAAATACTTACATGAGCCAACAAAATACTTTATATATCAATTTTAGTATGGATTTATATTTCTGTCTCAATTATATTTCGTTTTTTTAATTCATCTTGATTTTAATATATCTCAATTTTTAAAGAAGTCCAGTTTGCGAATTATTCTACGGTTTTTTTTTAGTATTTATGGTTTCCTTCTTTTTATCACCCTAATGATTATACTATTTCCTTTATTTATGTACTCATTTTTAACAGGCAAAATCGGAGGTGGTAATTTTCTGTTTAAAATATGCCGTTTTTGGGCTGATGCATTCTTTTTTCTAACAGGGATAAAACATGCAAATATTTACGAAGAAAAACATGATACCGGCAAGCAATATATTTTTATTAGCAATCATATTTCTTACCTGGATATACCTATGATGATGAAGGCAATCCGGCATCAACATATTCGTATTCTTGGTAAAGCAGAAATGGCGAAAATTCCTTTTTTTGGATTTATTTATAAACAGGGAGTTGTACTTGTAAATCGAGATAGCCCTAAACAAAGAGTGAAGAGTGTTGAAAACCTTATTTTCTTTCTGTATAAAAAAATTTCTGTATTCATTTGCCCGGAAGGAACATTCAATATGACACAGCATCCTTTAAAAAGCTTTTATGATGGCGCATTTCGCATTGCGATTGAAACTCAAAAGCCTATTCGACCGATTCTATTTTTAGACACCTATGACAGGCTTAGCTATAAAAGTATATTCTCTTTAAATGCCGGCCGATGCCGTGCTGTGTATTTACCGGAAACAAATACAACAGGATTAACAATGAAAGATGTAAGATCGTTAAGAGAAAAAATTTATAGCCAAATGGAAGAGGCTCTTGTGCGTTATAATGCCAGTTGGATCGATCCAAAGATTTTTTCACAAACTCTCTCCTAATATAATTTTAAAGTTCACTTTCAACAACAGGCTTTAATGACTAAGGGCAATTTAAATCCGGTTGCTCATAATATCTTTGCATAGATGAATGAAATTACAGAAGAGCCTTTATTATCTAATCAATCTTTATGTGCGACCAATACCTGGATTGAAGTGATTCTTCCACTAGCTATCCCAAAGACTTATACTTATTCAGTTCCTGTATTGCTACATGGGAAAATCAAAATTGGTTGCCGTGTGGAGGTTGTATTTGGCAAAAATAAAAAGTATTCAGGCATTATAAAGCAGGTAAATCACAATCCCCCGCCTTATGAAACTAAAGATATTATAAATGTTATTGATGAGGAGCCGGTTGTATATCCTCAACAACTTTTGCTCTGGAAGTGGATAAGCGAATACTATATGTGCAGCGAAGGTGAAGTAATGGCTGCTGCTTTACCTACTCATTTAAAACTTAGCAGTGAAGCCATTTTAATTTATAATGAGGAATATGGTGAAGATTTTTCGCAACTTGATAATGAAGAATACGTTGTAGCAGAAGCGTTATTGATAAAAAAGGAATTAAGACTTGCAGAGGTGCAACAAGTCACAGATATCATTCATGTATATCCTTTGGTGAAAAGACTTATTGAAAAGAAAGTTTGCATTGTATGGGAAGCTTTTGATGACAAGTATAAAGAGAAAAAAGAAAATTTTGTTTTCCTAAATCCTGAGTTTGAGACAGATGAAAAATTAAGTGAACTGTTAAATAATTTTAATAAGGCTCCAAAGCAGATCGAGCTTCTCTTAAGTTTTTTACATCTTATAAAAACTGAAGGAGAAGTTTCACAAACACAGCTTTTAAAGAAATCCGCTGCCTCTCCGGCACAATTAAAGGGCCTTATTGATAAGAACATCCTTTTTATTCAAAAAAGAAATATTGACCGTTTAAAAAGCCTTCCTAAAAAAATGGAATTCAGTTTTGAACTAAGTGAAGCTCAACAAAAAGCATATGAAGAAATTGATGAAGCTTTTGGCAATAAAAATGTTTGCCTGCTGCACGGGGTAACCAGCAGCGGGAAGACACAAGTTTATATTAAACAAATTGAAAAATTTATAAAGGCAGGTAAACAAGTTCTTTATTTGCTGCCTGAAATAACCCTAACGGCTCAGATCATACGAAGATTACAATTGAATTTTGGAGGGAACGTTGCGATCTATCATTCAAAATTTAATAATAATGAAAGGGTAGAGCTTTGGAACAAAATAAAGACCGGGGAAGTAAAAATTATACTTGGTGCAAGAAGTGCTCTATTTCTTCCTTTTAAAAACCTTGGTTTAATAATAATTGATGAAGAGCATGATCCCTCATTTAAACAGCAGGAACCTCCTCCACGATATAACGCAAGAGATGCGGCAATCTTCTATTCATCCCTCTTTCAGGCAAAGGTGCTAATGGGTAGTGCAACTCCATCGATGGAAAGTTATTATAACGCTTCCAGAAATAAATATGCATTGGTAACAATTAATGAAAGATATGGGGGTGTACAGCTTCCTGAAATGCAAATTATCGATACACGAACTGTTGCCGCTGCCAGGAAAGGAAAAGTTATGATATCGCCGCAATTGAAAGCTTCCATTGAAATGACATTGAAAAACGAGAGGCAAGTAATACTTTTTCAAAATCGTCGGGGCTATTCCCCATTTTTAATTTGTGGAACCTGCGGATTTATACCGCAATGTAAGAACTGTGCTGTTACTTTAACCTTGCACAAATATTCTAATAAGCTGCATTGTCATTATTGTGGTAACGTTTACCCAAAGCTTACTACTTGCCCTGCATGTGGCAGCATAAACTGGGTAGAGAAAAATTTTGGTACTGAAAAAATTGAGGAAGAGCTCATAGATAATTTTTCTAAAAACAAGATTGCCAGGATGGATGTAGATTCTGTGAAGGGTAAAAATGCACATGATGCCCTGATCAAATTATTTGAGCAACACAGGATAGATATTCTTGTTGGAACGCAAATGGTTGTAAAAGGCCTGGATTTTGAAAAGGTGAGCCTGGTTGGTATTCTTGATGCAGATGGTTTGTTGAGCTTTGCAGATTTTCGCGTGAACGAGAGAGCTTTTCAATTGATGGAGCAGGTAAGTGGAAGAGCTGGCCGTAAGTCGGAGAGAGGCCTTGTGATGATACAAGCATCCAAGATCAACCATCCTGTTTTATTATTTGTGCAGCAGCATGATTACCAACAATTTTATAACCATGAGATCGCAGCAAGAAAGCAGTTTTTTTATCCTCCTTATAGCCGGCTTATACGTATCACTTTAAAACATACAATGAAAGAAGTTGTTCATGAAGCTGCAGAAATTTTGGGAAATTTTTTAAGAAAAGATTTTGAAAACCTGGTTGGCCCTGCTGCTCCGGTTATTAATCGTGTACGCAATAGGTACATCATGGAAATTCTGATTAAACTTACCAGGGATGCTAAACAAATCGAGGCACAAAAAAAAGTGATCAGCAATAACATAAATCTTTTGAGATCTGAGAAAAGATTCCGGAGTGTGATGGTTATCCCTGATGTTGATCCCTTTTAACTGATGTACAAATTTTAAAAAATACAAAGAAATAAAAACCCTTTTAGATTATTAAATCAATTATGCAGCTTACCCAAAACTTTTCTCTTAAAAATTATAATACTTTCAGGATAGATGCTTATGCAAAATATTTTGTTGATTTTTCTTCTCCGGCCATTCTTTCTCAAATTATAGAAGAGCATAAGAATAAACAAAAAATGATTTTGGGAGGAGGAAGCAATATCCTATTTACTAAAAACTTCGATGGCATTGTAATAAAAAACAGTATACAGGGCATAAACGTTGTTAATGAAGATGAGGATTATGTGTATATAAAAGCAGGAGCCGGTGTGAACTGGCATCAATTTGTTATGTACTGTGTAAACAAAAATTTTGGTGGTGTAGAAAATCTCTCATTAATCCCGGGAAATACCGGTGCTTCTCCGATGCAAAACATTGGCGCTTATGGCGTAGAAATAAAAGATGTTTTTTATGAACTTGAATCTTTGCATTTAGAAGATAATAGTTTGCATATATTTAAAAATCCTGATTGTGAGTTTGGCTATAGGGAAAGCATTTTCAAAAAAAAATACAAAGGACAATTTGTAATACTTAGTGTAACATTTAGGCTTCAAAAAAAACCGGTATATAATGTTTCGTATGGAGCTATTGAAGAAGAGTTGAAAAAAATGAATGTTGAAAGTTTAAGTATCAAGGCTATTTCAGATGCTGTGATCAATATTCGAAAATCAAAATTACCTGACCCCGAAGTGATTGGTAATGCCGGGAGTTTTTTTAAAAACCCTGAAATTAATAGCGGCGAATTACAAGAATTAACACGCATTGAATTAAAAGTACCGTCTTTTAAAATAAATGATAATACTTTTAAAATACCTGCGGGCTGGCTTATTGAGCAATGTGGCTGGAAAGGATATCGCAGAGGAGACGCCGGCTGTTATGATAAACAAGCGTTGGTTTTGGTTAATTACGAAAATGCTACAGGAAAAGAAATCTTCCAGTTGAGTAATCAAATAAAACAAAGTGTTTCTGAAAAATTTGGAATTGAATTAGAAAGGGAAGTCAATATCATCTAATTCTTATGCAGCGTGTCATCATTTTTACTTGTCTGACTATAAACTGTTTATGAAAAAAATTATTTTTTTCTTATTAATAACCCTGTTTACTACTCAACTTTTTGCTCAGGATAAAATTTATAAGCTAAAGGGTACTGTAATTAAAGCTAAAGTAATTGAAATTGGTACAGACGAAATTAAGTACAAACTGTTTGATAGTCCCGATGGTCCTATATATGTTGTGGACAAATCTACTTTGAACAGGATTGAATATGCCGATGGCAGAGTGGAAAAATATAAACTTAGCTATAAAGATCCGCAGAACTATGAAGGGCAATTGAGTAAGGCGATCAAAATTAATTTTCTTTCACCACTTTTAGGTTACACACAAGTCTCCTTTGAGAAATCAGTTTCTCCATTAAAAAGCTATGAACTTGGGATTGGAATTATCGGTGCGGGAAAAAATTACCAGATTAATGATTACTATATTAATGGACAGTATGAGCCATATAGAAGAAATGCCTTTGGTGGTTTTGTTGAAGCAGGGTATAAGTTTAATAAACTTCCAAACTTTTTTAATAAAGGAGTTAGAATGACTCACATTATGCAAGGAAGCTATGTAAAACCAACGGCAACTCTTGGATTTTATACAGATAATGCAGTCAACTACAAAACAGGCAATCCAGTACTTGAAAAAAGGCAAAATGTTTTCGGAGCAATTATTTTAAATTTTGGCCACCAATGGGTTTTTGGTGATAAGTTCCTGATAGATATATATTATGGCCTTGGCTATGCTTTTGATAATGTAAAAAATAACTATAATGATAATTATTATTACTCAGCTGATATTTATAATCATTTTGTTATTCAGAAAGCGGGACCGGGCGCTAATCTTGGTTTGAGCGGTGGTTTAAAAGCAGGACTTCTTATTAAGTAATTTTTCATTAGAATAATTTTTAAACCGGATAGTTAATCCGGTTTTTTTATCTTCTCCATCCTCTTATGCACCTATAAGTAAAAGATTTAGTGAATCAAATTAGATATACTCTCTTTAGAATCTATAAAATCTATTTTTCTTTCATTACTTTTTTTATTCGTAACAAAACAAGCAGAAGTGCATACGGACAATTCCGATATTAATCAATAGCTGATGTATTTTTAGATTACAATAAATAATTGCTTTGTCAGTTTTAATTGTTGAAATTATTATTAAGATATTTCATAGCAGAAACATTATATTTTGATTTGAAATCAAACCATGGTTTATGCAAGTACCAATTTTATTAATTGTTTTTTCTTTAATATCCTTTAAAAGTTTTTCTCAGGAAAGTAACCATCAGGCATCAGCAAAAGTTGTATATGGTGAAGTACTTTCAGTGAGTGGTCCAACAGTTTTTACAGCAAACTTTGATATAAGGTTTAAAGAACAAAAAGGATTTGGCGCTCATGCAGGTTTTGGATTATTAGGAAGTGGTGGCGGTGGTTCTATCTTAATATTTCCGTTGGGCATAAATTATTTAGTCGGAAAAGCGCCTCATTATTTTGAAGGTGGCCTTGGTACAACTTTAATTACAATTGCAGGTAATACTTATTCTTTCAACGAATCGGTTGCAGTATTAGTTCCTTCCGCAGGCTATAGATATCAAACTTTTGCTAATGGAATTTCTTTTCGTGTTTTTATTTCCCCTTGGATTGTATTTCAGGGTGGGCTTGGTGTTGTTTTCGCTGGTGGTTTAAGCCTGGGTTACAAATTTTAAAATATTTTATTCCACGATTATTACAGAAATAATCTCATTTAAAATCCTCCTCGTCAAGTTCATCATCACTGAAAGACTGAGCGCTCATATTAAGCATGCTGCCCATAAGGTCTTTAAATTCTATTTTTCCTTCAACCACTTTTTTACTTATAAGAGAATAAGTTGATAAGCCATGCAGTACAAATTCCATAAGTAATGCATTCTCCTTGGCATTCGAATTCGGAAAATGTTTTTTCACAATGCCATACAAGCCATCAACTTTATATAGCAATTGAATTTTATCTTCATCTTTTAAACCAAAAAAAATATTTAGATGATTACCTGAATCAAACCATTTTGTAATGGCCCTATATGGGTTCTCATCTCCAGATACATCTTTAGTTTTTTTCTTCTTATAAGTTTCGGGATTAGGAAAATATTTTGCAAATTGAGTACGTATTGCTTTTTCCATTAAATTAAACGCCACCTGGTATGGGCCTTCCTGTTCTCCTTCATACACCAGCTCTATTTTTCCAGTTATTGAGGGTATTATTCCGGAAAGATCACTTATCCAAACTTGTGTCTCCTTCTCTTTATTCATTATCGCACGCCTTTCTGCAGCGCTTACCGCATTCTCGTAAGCTGCGATAGTAAGCCTTGCAGAAACGCCACTTTTTTTATCAACATATTCACTGGCACGGGCTTCGAAAGAAACCTGTTCTATAAGTCTTTTAACCAAATCGCTGATTTTTATTTTTTTCAATTGGTCTTCATGAAGGCCGGCTTCCTGCTCTGTAATTGATAAAGATGTTTCTATTGAAGTAGGATAGTGAGTTAATATCTGGCTTTCGATCCTGTCTTTAAGCGGTGTAACAATGGCACCACGATTCGTATAGTCTTCAGGGTTAGCCGTAAATACAAACATGATATCAAGCGGCAGCCTTAATTTGAATCCCCTTATTTGAAGATCGCCTTCTTCCAGTATATTAAATAACGAAACCTGGATACGTGCCTGCAGATCTGGTAATTCATTGATTACAAAAATACCCCGGTTACTCCTGGGAATTATTCCATAATGAATTACACGTTCATCTGCATAACTCAATTTCAGATTTGCAGCTTTTATGGGGTCAATATCTCCTATAAGATCGGCAACGCTCACATCAGGAGTGGCAAGTTTTTCTCCATAGCGCATACTTCTATGCAACCATGTAATTGGAGTATCATCTCCTTTTTCACTGACAAGATCTTTGGCATATTTGCTTAAAGGATTGAATGGATCATCATTCACTTCGCTACCTTGTATCACAGGAATGTATTCATCCAGTAATTCAGTCATTTGCCTTGCCATACGTGTTTTTGCCTGCCCTCTCAAACCCAAAAACAAGATGTTGTGCCGGGATAATAATGCTCTTTCAGTATCAGGAATTACAGAATCTTCATAACCGATAATGCCGGGAAATGTAATCTCTTTTTTGCTGATTTTTTTTATAAGATTTTCTCTAAGCTCTTCCTTAATTGATCTTGATCTATAACTACTTTCTCTTAATTCGCCTAAAGTTTTTATTTTTTGTATATCCATTTTACGAGTGTTCTCTATTTATTGCTTTGTAAAAAATATGAAAAAAATGAAGAATTGTATGTTTCAATAAAAGAAAGAGTTAATGCTTAGCTTTCCTGCTGCATCAGGCCATTTATATTTTTTATTGGAGAAATTAATTATTATTTTAATAACCTGTAATTCGTTAATTTTTATTCTAGTAGACTGTTTTTCTTTTTCCGCTTTCAAAATCTTTAAAAATAAATGCTCCAAGCCTGTCAAGAGATGCAAAGAAAGCTTTGCCGTTATTGGTTTCTGTAAATTCTGTTACAAACTTTTGCAGGTAGGGATCACTCGCGATCATAAACGTTGTGATAGGAATTTTTAATTTTTTACATTGCGTTGCCAGGTTCATGCAACGGTTTAAAATTCTCCTGTCAACTCCAAAACTATTTTTATAATAACGCCTGCCTATTTTGAGGCAGGTAGGTTTTCCATCTGTTATCATGAAAATTTGCTTATTTGGATTTTTTCTTCTTCTTAAAATATCCATTGCCAGATCAAGACCTGCAACGGTATTAGTATGATAAGGGCCTACCTGTAAATAGGGGAGATCTTTTATTTCAACAGTCCAAGCATCGTTTCCGAAAACAACAATATCCAGGGTATCTTTTGGATATTTAGTGGTAATAAGTTCACTCAACGCCATGGCTACTTTTTTAGCGGGAGTTATCCGGTCTTCGCCATAGAGAATCATGCTATGCGAAATATCAATCATAAGTACCGTGGATGTTTGAGATTTAAAATCGGTTTCACGAATCTGTAAATCATCTTCGTACAAACTAAAACTATCTATGCCATGATTGATCTGCGCATTGCGAATTGATTCTGTAAAATCAATTTGCTCCAGTGTGTCACCAAATTGAAAGGGCCGGGTCTCAGGGTTTATTTCATCACCACCTCCGGGTTTAAAAGTATTATGGTTACCCTGCTTCGTTTTTTTCAACTTGCCGAAAATTTCTTCAAGGCTGCGTTTTCTTATTCCCTGCTCAGTTTTTGGAGTAATCTTTATTTCACCATTTTGTTTATTTTCATCAATATAGCCTTTACTCTTTAGGTCCTCAATGAAATCACCCGTTCCATATTCATTGTCAGTAAGTTTATATTCCTTATCCAGTTCAGTAAGCCAGCTAAGAGCCTCGCTTACATCCCCGCTGGTATAGGTAAGCAGTTGCATAAAAATATCCAAAAGCTTTTCGAAGGAAGACTTTTTATTTTCATTTGGATCGAATTTTGAAAAATTATGTCCACGCATTTAATTAATAATTGATAGTTAATAATTCTTTTGCAAATTAATAAACAAACTTACTTTTAAAATGGTTCGATTGTTAAATAAAAATCCCGCTTCATTAATTAAAGCGGGATAATATTATTTATAAAAAGAGTTTATTGAATCTTGTCATGCACCTGAGCATCTCTTTTCGGCTTAGGCATATTATTAATTATTGGATTTCCACCTTCAGGGTTTATGGCAGCAGGCTTTTTAAAATATTGTTCCATTTGCTGTAACTGCTGCAACAACTGGTTTACAATCTGGTTTTCATAAGCAAGTGAGCTTTGTTTATTTTCGTCAAGACTGTTGAAATAAGTCACCTGTTGCTCCAGGTCTTTTCTTAAGGCATCAGATACTTTCTTAGCCAAAACTGTATCACCCGCTTTATAGGCTGCGATTAAAAATTGTCCTGATATTTGATCCTGCTGCTGGCGTCGGGAAACGAGACCATAAGGGAAATTTTCTTGTAGCAACATCTTATCGCATTTTTCAAGCATACGCATTGCCTCCTCTTTTCTATCATGATCTGCAAGACTTGTTGCTGCCTGTGCATATTGCATTCTTATGGTATTCAAATGCCGCCTGTTTTCTTCATCATAATAAACGCCCGGCCTGTTAGCATTTCCGAAAACAAATTTATTCATCATCACATTATAAGCCCAGTCACGATTTACTTCTCCACTGCGTATTGGAACAAACCTGTAGGTAAGCCCATCTGTTCTCAAATAAGATTGAAAGCCAAGTTCATCGTAAGGAGAAGTAAAATAGATAGGCCGTTTCCATTTATTGGCAGCAATCATATTAAGTATGGCCGATTCATTTTTACCCAATGCACTCTTGGGAATATCAAAGTCAATCTCGCTTACTACACTATCATTAGCATTCACAGTACCGTTTTGTTTTACCAGATTAATATCTACAGGAATTTTTACTTTTTTTGTAGGAAAAATATTTAGATAGTCATCACCGTTTTGAACCATCCTGGTAGGATCATCGCTGCCTGAATAATCTTTAAGCATTGTATAAAGATCCATTGGTTGCGACTGATCTACCTTAGCTCCCGGAGCATCAGGATAATAATAAATAGCATCTCTTTTACTTCCCATTATTTCCTCTGGAGTCCAGAGAACATCAATAGGGTCGCTCTGGTTTACTTTGTAGCGCAATTGATTTATATACCAGTCAGTTCCAAGCAGGCTGGAGTTTATTACTCTTATATCTCTTCTTACTCCCTGCACCTCCTGGGCGTACCAAAGCGGATATGTATCGTTATCGCCAAAAGTTATAAGTATAGCATTGGGTGCACAGCTTTGCAGGTAATCCACAGCAAGGTCTCTAGCCAGTACCTTGTGACTTCTGTCATGATCATTCCACTCCTGGCTTGCCATTAGTACCGGAACAGCGAGAAGGCATAATCCAGCTGATGCATAATTAGCAATGCTTGTTTGCATAAATTTTTCAAAGAGTTCTTTTACATATAAAACTCCAAGCCCGATCCATATAGCGAATGCATAGAAAGATCCTACGTAGGCGTAGTCCCTTTCACGTGGCTGATTGCCGGCCTGGTTTAGGTAAATTATTATTGCAAAGCCTGTGAAGAAAAATAAAAGCCCCGTAACCAGCGTATCCTTTTTATCTTTTTTGTATTGATAAATTAACCCAAGAATTCCCAGTATAAGCGGAAGGCAAAATAATTTATTATTGGCTTTATTATGTTTTATGGTATCTGGCATTTTGCTTTGATCGCCTAACCTTGCATTGTCCCAAAAAGAAATGCCGGTGAGCCAGTTGCCATCACGCACATTACCCATATCTATCCCTTGAATGTCATTCTGTTTTCCTGCGAAATTCCACATGAAATACCTGAAGTACATCCAGTTGAACTGGTAACTTACAAAGAAACTGATATTATCACCCATGGTAGGTTTATCATAATAGGCTCCCGTTTTTTGATCTTTACCAATCCCTGCAAAGCTTGCATAATAATCTGCATGGCCCTGGTCATTACTGTTATCCCACATTCTTGGGAAAAGGTGTTTATCTTCAGGGGCATATTCAGTATTATATTTCCTTCCTTTTTTCTCATACTTGCCTTTTCCTTTTATATAAGTTTCTACGGGATCCTGCGAAGTGGGTTGTGCAGTAAAATCCTGGCCAAAAAGCACAGGCCAATCTCCATATTGCTCGCGGCTCAGGTAACCTACAAGGCTCACAGGGTTATCCACGTTAAACATATCCACTCCGGGATCTGCAATGGAACGTATAAGCGTAGTATAATAAGTGGAGAAACCAAGCAATACAAAAGCAAAGCTCCACATAGCGAGCTTTAAAAAATTCCAGTTTTTCTTTTTGGCAAGCCTGAGCATGTAATAAATAATAACTGCCATAAAAACAAAAAAGAAACTGAACCCGGAAAAAAACGGAAGCCCAAAATCGTTTACAAATAATATATCAAATTGGCCTGCAAGTTTAATTGTCCACTGTATCATAGGAACCTGCACTATACCGGTAACCAGGCAGCCAATTATAAATGCCCAAAAAGTTCCCCACTTTGTTACATTATATCTTTTGAAATAATAGACCATCACAATAGAAGGAATGGTAAGTATGTTCAATAAATGCACGCCTACTGCAAGGCCTATCAAATAAAATATCAATATTAACCACCTGTCTGCACGGGTAAAGTGTCCTCTAATACCATTTAGTTGTTCACCAGTTACATCCTGTTCCCATTTAAGAATTGCCCAAAAAACTATCGCGGTAAAAAATGATGAGCTTGCATATACTTCCGACTCAACGGCACTATACCAAAACGAATCACTAAATGTATAAGCCAATGCCCCGACAACTCCGGCGGCCATTATTGAAAAAACCTGGTTAGAAGTAAGTGCATTTGGATTATTTCTTTCAACAATTTTCCTGGCAAAGTGGGTAATACTCCAGAATAAAAATAAAATAGTAAAACCGCTCATCAATGCACTCATACTATTTAAACCAAGAATTGCATTGTCCGGATTTGAAAACGGTATCATAAAAATTCTTCCCAGCAATACAAACAAAGGAGCTCCGGGTGGATGCGGAATCTGAAGTTTATAGGCACTGGAAGCAAATTCACCGCAGTCCCAAAAACTGCCGCTTGCTTCCATAGTTAATAAATAAACCATGCAGGCTATAAAGCAAATAGCCCAACCTGTAATGTTATTAATGCGTCTAAAGCTCATAATTCCGTTTTAATAAAGAGGGGCAAATATAAAACTATGAACGCTACATTTCTTACGGGTATTTTTTTTTTATACAAAGGAATGTTAAAACAATTGACTAGAAACAGGGAACAGTGAGCAATTGTGAATTCTCAACTTTCAATTTTGAATTCTCAATTCCCCATACATTTGTACTGAATGAAAAAAGCTTTTTTTCAACTTCACCTTGCTGTTCTGCTTGCCGGTTTTACAGCAATTCTTGGAAAACTTATTAATCTAAATGAAGGAATTCTCGTATTATATAGAATGTTACTAAGCGCAGGGTTGCTTGGTTTTATTTTGTTATACAAAAAACAATTTGCCCGCATTTCTTTCCTTAATATTATTAAATTTTTCGGCGTAGGGGCAATAGTAGCTATGCACTGGGTTACTTTTTACGGAAGCATAAAATATTCCAATGTCTCTGTGTCGGTAACCTGCTTGTCTGCAATAGGATTCTTTACTTCCTTTTTTGAACCAGCAATTAAAAAAAGAAGAATTGATGTGATGGAAATTGCGCTGGGGCTTCTTGCAATAACGGGAATTTATCTCATATTTAATTTTTACCCGGAATATAAAGTAGGAATAATCTTCGGACTTATTTCAGCAATGCTTGCGAGTATGTTCCCCATCTATAACAAAAGCTTGCTTGAAAATTTTTCATCTAAAATGGTAACGTTTTATGAAATGTCAGGCGGTTTTATTTCATTGTGCATTCTCATACCAGTTTATTTGAGCTTTTTTCCTGCTGAATATTTTATTCCAACTTTTTCTGACTGGATGTGGTTGTTAATACTAGCTATATTTTGTACTGTTTTCAGTTTTATTTTGCAATTAAATGCACTTAAATTTATATCAGCATTTACTGCAAATCTCACCTACAACCTGGAGCCAGTATATTCCATCATACTTGCTTTCATAATTTTCAGGGAGAATAAATTTCTGGGAAAAGGCTTCTACTTTGGATTCGCACTTATTTTACTGGCTATCATTCTGCAAATGGTGCGTGAATGGAACCATAGGAAATTGAAAAAGAGATTGGTGTAAATATATTAACTGAGATAAATAATTTTACTTGATAGCTTTGCAAATGACCTGAACATTTCGCTTACGCCGCAATAAGTTTCCTGGGAAAGATCTACTGCTTTTTTAACCTTTGGTTCGTTTACTTTATCAACTTTGATGGTATAGATTACCGTTACCTCGTCATAAATTTTGGGATGCTCGTCAGTAAGATGAGCTTCCACATTAATAGTAAGATCAGAAAAGTTAACCTTCATTTTATTCAGGATACTTACAACATCTACGCCTGTACAACCCGCAAGAGACACCAGCATTAAAATTTTTGGGCTGCTCCCAACATCATTGCCCCCGCCGGTTTTATCCAGGTCAATCGTTATTGTATGTCCATTTACTTTTGTAGAAAATGCCATCCCTCCCTGGTAAACAGAATTTATTATATTGCTTCCCATAGTTTCTTCAATTACTTATGCGTACTGAAAAATCATAAGTGAGGGCTAACAGCATCTGAAATTTGTTTTGCGCTCAAAGCCCCTGATTGCCGCCATAGAACTTTTCCATTTTTAAAAAGTATTAAAGTAGGGACACCCTGTATATTGTAATGCGATGCAGTGGGTTGATTTTTATCAATATCTACCTTTAATACCCTTACTGCCTCTTTATTATTCTGTGCAAATCTTTTCAGTTCAGGGGCCATCATTTTACATGGGCCACACCACTCTGCATGAAAATCGACTAATACCGGCTTCTCATCATTTATTATTTTGCCAAATGTTTCCATAAATTTATTTCAGAAATAACTTACATAAAGTATGCCTGCACTGATTCTATAAGAAAATACATTCATTATGTCAGCCTAAAGAGGCAAGACTGAAAAATAGTCCATTAATTATTTTTCAGGTAAAAATTTCTTTATTACCTTCGCCGTCCGAAAAATGATCATTATGGCTAGAGTATGTCAGGTAACAGGAAAAAGGCCGATTACGGGTAATACTGTTTCGCATTCAAATATAAAAACACGCAGGCGGTTTTTACCCAACCTTCAGAAAAAAAGATATTTTCTGGCTGAAGAAGATAAATGGATAACATTAAAATTATCTACTGAAGCTATCCGCACGATTAATAAGAACGGTCTTTTTCATGTCGTAAAAGAGATGAGAGCGCAAGGAGCCAAGATCTGAGCAACAACTATTTAAATATTTTGTTATGGCAAAAAGAGGAAACAGTGTACAGGTGATTTTGGAGTGTACTGAGCATAAAACTTCAGGTATGGCAGGCACAAGCCGCTATATTACCAAAAAAAATAAAAAGAATACTCCTGAAAGACTGGAGTTAAAGAAATTTAATCCAATACTTAAAAAAGTAACGGTTCATAAAGAAATTAAATAATTAGCTAATTAGCTAATTCGATGATTAACCAATGAGTTTTACTTAGCACATTGGCCTATTAGCACATTTTTAAATTAAACTATAATGGCAAAAGCAGCTAAAACAGCGATCAAGACTAAAGATCAAAAATCTGCGGCTGAAGCAAAGAACTGGACTAAAGTAGTTCGTACCGTTCGTAGCCCTAAATCTGGTTCTTATACCTTTAAAGAATCTATTATTCATAAGGATAAGATAAAAGATTTTTTGGCGGGTTAGTTTTAATTCGTAAATTTTTTATAAAGGCTATCCGGCACAAACTGCGGATAGCTTTATTTATTTTTACCCTTTGCTAAAAATTTAGAAATGGGAATTTTTGATAAAATTTTTGGAAAAAAAGAACAAAAGGAAAGTCTTGATAAAGGGCTCGAAAAGACCAAGCAGGGATTTCTTGATAAAATTACTAAAGCAATTGCGGGCAAAAACACAGTAGATGAAGAAGTGCTTGATGATCTGGAAAATGCTTTAGTAAGTGCCGACGTAGGTGTGGATACTACTATAAAAATTATTGATGGAATTGAGAAAAGAGTCGCTAAAGATAAATATATAAATACGACAGAACTTAACCGGATTCTTAAAGAAGAAATCCAATCCGTTCTTGTAGACTCGCCGGAAGATACCTCTTATAAAAGTTATGAATTACCAGCTCGCAAGCCTCATGTAATTTTAGTGGTGGGTGTAAATGGCGCCGGCAAAACAACAACAATAGGCAAGCTTGCCCATAATTTTTCTCTGGCAGGCAAATCAGTTTTATTAGGTGCTGCTGATACTTTTAGGGCTGCAGCGGTTGACCAGTTGAATATCTGGAGTCAGCGGGCAAATGTTCCAATCGTAAAGCATGCTATGGGTGCTGATCCAAGCGCAGTTGCATTTGACACGGTGCAAAGTGGTATTGCAAAGAATGTAGATGTAATAATAATTGATACAGCCGGAAGGCTTCATAATAAAATCCACCTTATGGATGAGCTAAGTAAAATAAAGCGATCCATTAGCAAAGTAATGCCCGAGGCGCCTCATGAAGTTTTATTGGTGCTGGATGGAAGTACCGGCCAGAATGCTTTAGAACAGGCAAAGCATTTTACCGCAGCAACAGAAGTAACTGCTCTAGCTATAACAAAACTGGATGGTACCGCAAAAGGAGGGGTTGTATTAGCGGTTGCAGACCAGTTTAAAATTCCGGTAAAATTTATTGGTGTTGGAGAAAAAGCAACCGACCTTCTTGTGTTTGATAAAAAAGAATTTGTGGATTCACTTTTTGAAGGAAGTGAAATGAATATTTGAAAAATGGAAAATGGGCAACTGAAAATAGAAATTGTTAATAGCTGATAGCACAAAGCTGATCACTCACACATGAAAACAAAACTTAAAAAAGATAAAGTAAACATCATCACCTTAGGCTGCAGCAAAAATTTGGTTGACAGCGAGGTATTGAGTGGGCAGTTGGTAGCAGCGGAGATAAATGTATTGCATGAAAGTAATAAGAACGATCATAATATTGTTATTGTAAATACTTGCGGATTTATTGACAAGGCAAAGGAAGAAAGTATCAATACAATTCTTGAGCAGGTAGAATTGAAAAAGCGTGGAAAGCTTGATAAGGTCTATGTTACGGGTTGTCTGAGCGAAAGGTATAAGCAGCATCTTGAAACTGAAATTCCGGAGGTGGATGCTTTCTTCGGAACTATGGAGTTGCCTTTTCTTTTGAAAAAATTTGATATTGACTATAAGGCAGAACTGCTTGGTGAAAGATTATTGAGTACGCCTAACCACTATGCCTACCTGAAAATAAGTGAAGGCTGCAACCGCACCTGTTCATTTTGTGCTATTCCTTTAATGAGGGGAAAGCATGTAAGCCGTTCTATAGAGTCACTTGTAGATGAAGCCGAGAAATTGGTAGCGAGGGGTGTAAAAGAAATTATGCTCATAGCACAGGAGCTCACTTATTACGGTTTGGATATTTACAAAAAAAGAGAATTGCCGCGGCTATTACATGCATTGGCAGATGTTGAAGGCTTGCAATGGATAAGGCTTCACTATGCATATCCTTCAAAATTTCCTATGGAAATAATTGATGCTATGAAGGAGCGGGACAATATTTGCAATTATCTTGATATGCCTTTGCAGCATGCCAGCAACAAAATGCTAAATGCTATGAAGCGACAGATAACAAGAGAAGAAATGGAAGATATTATTGGCGCGATAAAATATAAAATTTCAGGCATCTGCCTCAGGACAACGCTTATTGCCGGCTTCCCGGGTGAAACGCAGGATGATGTTGAAGAACTCAAAACATTTTTGAAAAAAATTGAATTTGACCGCGTCGGAATTTTTACATATTCACATGAAGAAAATACAACTGCCTATAATCTTGCTGATGATATAACTCCTGAAATTAAAGAACAAAGGGCACAGGAAATTATGGAAGTACAGCAGGAAATTTCTTACAGAAAGAATAATGATAAAATTGGCCAAATATTTAAAGTGATCATTGATAAAAAAGAAGCCGGAAAATATCTTGGCCGTACAGAATTTGATAGCGTTGAAGTGGACAATGAAGTGATCGTGCATTCACCGAAAAAATTACATGGAGGTGATTTTGTAGATGTAAGAATCACCAATGCGTTTGACTATGATCTCGAGGGAGAAGTGGTGACATAAAAATTAAAAATCTTTCCTTCCTTATTTTCCGTCCCACATTATTTTTACTCAATAACTTTTGAAAAGTTTTGAATTTTCCAAAAGTTTAAATATAAAAAGCATGTTCCAGGAATATAAAAACATGATTGCTATTCCGGCGAAAGAGATGCAGGAATGCTTTATCAGCATTTTACTTAAAGAAGGTTTTATAAAAGACAATGCCTTAAAATGTGCGGCTGTTTTTACTGAGAATAGTTTGGATGGCGTATATACACATGGTGTAAACCGTTTCCCAAGATTTGTTCAATATGTAAAAGATGGCTTTGTAAAAGTTGACGGATTGCCATCATTGCAAAACAAATTCGGTGGCATAGAACAATGGAATGGAAATCTTGGCCCCGGAATATTAAATGCAATGTTTGCAACAACAACTGCTATGAGCCTTGCAACACGAAGTGGTATTGGTTGCGTGGCATTGGCTAATACAAACCATTGGATGCGTGGGGGAACTTATGGCTGGCAGGCTGCTAAAGCAGGTTACGTTTTTATCGGATGGACAAATACGATAGCTAACATGCCCACGTGGGGAGCAAAAGATGCAAGGCTCGGTAACAATCCTTTGGTGATAGCACTTCCTTATAAAGACGAAGCAATTGTTCTCGATATGGCGATGTCGCAGTATTCTTTTGGCACTATGGAAAAAGCTCAAATGAACAATGAAAAACTTTCAGTGTACGGCGGTTTTGATAAAAATGGATCGCTAACAAATGATCCATCCAGCATATTAGAATCACTAAGGCCATTGCCTGTGGGATATTGGAAAGGAGCAGGCCTTTCATTGTTACTCGATCTGCTGGCAACTATTCTTTCAGGAGGATTGTCAACAAATGAAATAAGTAAAAAAGAAGCTGAATACGGCCTGTCGCAGGTATTTATTGCCATTGATATTTCAAAGTTGGGAAATCATTCTGCCATTACAAAAGTTATTGAAGGAATATTAAGCGATTACCATCAGTCAGTACCAATTAATGAAACGAATAAAATATTATACCCCGGGGAACGAGCTTTAGAAACAAGAAAAAATAATTTAGCTAAAGGAATACTTGTATTAAAAAAAGTGTGGGATGAAATCAGTGCCCTTAAATAAATTATTTAAGCATTCGAATAAATTAAGCTTATTCTTTTTTTGCAAACTCATCCGTTAGCTCATTTAGTTCTTTTGCAGAGATACTTTTATCCCCTTCATCAATTACAATTCTGAAACGAAAGGTCACAGACTCACCGCTTTTTAAATGAAGATTTTTAAATGATTTGCCATTGGTAAAGATTTTTTCTCCCAACGGGTTTGCGGCAAACAATCCATAGCCTCTCGCATGCCAGAAGGTAGGATAGTTAGGATTTTTCGGGTGATCAATAATTGTAACACTTATAGAATCATTTCCCATTTTACCAAACACTTTGCACCACCTGCCTCTTGTGCTCCAGGCATCATCTCCCGCTTTGCCTTCGCTCGTTATATAATTACCGTTTGGAATTTTATCAGTTCCCCCTTTTACAACAGTTATATTGCCCTTATCATCTTTAAATTCCTGGTCTTTAATTGTGGGAATTTCCAGTGCATGGGCAAGCCTTATTCCATACAATCCATCTTTGGCATCTGTAAATAAAACATTAGTATCTGCTTTTAAAGTTGTTATCCTGTCTATGATTCGTTGGTGCGGTGTGCCTGTAAACTCCAGTCGTGTATTTTCTTCAAGCAATATTTTCTTTTGCTGGTTGATCCAGTTGGCATGATAAGCGATTACACCTTTTAATCCACCGGAGGTTTCAGAAATTTTATCAGTTCTTATCCAGCCATAAGAATGTTTTTTATCTGCCGGTATTGCATAAGAATTATTCCAGAAATCAAGTCCGTTTACATTTTCAAAAGTGAACCATATACCTACATGATGGGGATGATCCGTGGGATCGCCAGGTTGGGGATTCAATGGAAAGCCTCTTGTAACAACAGTTCCGTTTGCTGCATGCACAGGATATAATACAGGTTTTTCCAAACTATCAGGATACAAAAAACTTGCGAATAACTTGTTCCCTATAATTACATCTATCTTTTTCTCATTACCAGATCTTACAATCTGAACCGTTTGCATTTGCTGGGCAAAGGCTAAAGAAATAGTTCCCACTGCCAGAAAACCTACAGTAAAATAGGGTAGTAAATATTTCATAATAATTTTTTATAAAAGAAGGTTATTTTTTTAATTATTTTTGTTTCTCTGTCATCTTGTAGTGTAAATTAAGAAAAGGCATTTTATAAAATTCCAGGTTATGATCGGCTCTTAAAATGTTTTCATCATCAACATACACAGTGATCCATTCGTGCATTGATTTTACGAAGCGGCTCCAATTTTTCCCATTATGGTTTGTTAATGTGAAATAAAAGCCATTGTCTCCGAATTTTTTTCCATCTGAACAAAGTTTTAATGATCCATCTTTTAATATTTCTTTTCGCATAATAACGATTGCATTTCCGTTGGGCAAAGGAAAAACAACTTTTAAAAATTTTCCAGGGAAATTAGGTACTTCACAAGTAGTGTAAACGCCCGAATAAATTACATGCCTGGTACTTTTCAATATCCGGTACCATACAGTCCATTTTGGCAAACCGGTTTTTTTATCAACAAGATTAATAATGTCACTTTGTATTCCCTTTGCCGATTGTATAGAACTTAGCGGCAGATTTAATTGTTGAAGCCTTTTACTGAAAATTATAGACAGAAGCCATCCGAAAGGTTTGTAAAATCCGCACCATTCTGACCATATTTCAAAATTGTAATTTGAAGTTTTCTCATAAAAGTCTATCACTTTTGGATTGAGCAATTTTCTTTCCTCATCTGATAGATCTAATTCATTGAAACTTGGTAACAGTCCTGAATTATAAACATTCTTTAGTATTTCGAGATCTTCTTTTTCAGCGATTTCCTGTATAAACTTATCTTTTATTATATCAGTATTCCCTATTGGCCCATCCAGCCAAAGATTGCTTTCCGGCTTATAAAGTCTGCCAGTGATCTCAACCCATTGTTGTGTTATCCAATCCTGTAAATGTCCTGTTTTTTTATTAATTCTCATTTACACGTTTTTGGTAAATAATTAATGTAGAAACTAAAATAATGTAAACAGCAGCACCAGCAAAATAAGGCACTCATTTAACTAACTCCAAAGCACCAATTCCCGGAGAAAGTATTTAAAATCTTATATTTAATTAACAATTTAACCCCACTAATATGAGACAACATAAGATAAATCATTCCCAAAAATTTATTGTTTCCCTCCTAATATTATTGTTTTTATTTTATCATAACCTTATTTTTTCTCAATCCAAAGTCGGGACTGTAAGCGGTTATGGCAAGGCATCATATAATGTTGCTCAACCAGGAAAATTTATGCGAAACTGGCTTTTGCTAGGGCCAGTGATGGTAAGTGCTGATTCTCCTAATCCCGGCAATAAATTACAAGAGCAGGTTTTTAAGGAAGATAATCTTTCTACAATAAAAGTAATTCGTACGGTGCCCATTCCTTCTGTGAAAATCAAGGATAAAGATTTCAAATGGAAGCTTTATTCCTCGGCAAATGATATTGTAGACCTCGATTCATTTTACAAAAAAAAAGATTTTGCATATGCCTATGCATTAGCGGAAATTAATGCGCCTGTTGCAAAAAATGTTTTCCTGGGAATAGGCAGTGATGATGGAGTAAAAGTTTGGCTCAACGGCACACTTGTTCATGACAATTGGATACCAAGAGGGGTAGTTAAAGATAATGACCTTGTACCTCTCAAACTTGTAAAGGGAAGTAACCAGCTTTTACTAAAAGTGCAGGATATAAATGGTGGATGGGGGTTTATTGTGAGGCTGCTTGACAAAGCCGGTTTAGCCGGTCAGTTAAACAATGCTGCGGTGAGCGGAAATTTAGAAAAGCTAAATCTTTTGATGGAAGGTGGCACCGATGTAAATACAGCGGATGAAAATGGAATTACTCCGATAGTTGCGGCGAAAATAAACGGGAGAGAAAGTGTAATTCAGTTATTAATGAAACATGGCGCTACAGATAAAGCAGTTCCATCTTTTGAGAAATTAGTTGATAATTATTACAGTTCATTAAAAGGAAAACAATCGCCAGGCATAGCTTTATTAATTGCAAATAATGGAGATGTGTTATACAGGAAGGGCTTTGGCTATGCGGATATAAAAAATAAAATTCTTGTTACACCTGAAACAAAATTCAGGATTGGTTCTGTAACAAAGCAATTTACTGCAGCCGCAATTTTAAAATTGCAGGAAAATAATTTGCTCAACGTCAATGGTAAACTGTCAAAATTTATCCCTGATTTCCCCCGGGGGGATGAAGTAACCATTCACCAGCTATTGACGCACACTTCAGGCATACACAGCTATACTAACCATGATGAATTCATAACTAAGGTTACGAAAACTATTTCCCCTGATAGCCTTATTAATATGATTAAAAAAGATCCATATGATTTTAACCCGGGGGAAAAATGGATGTATAACAATTCAGGTTATTTTATCTTAGGATACATTGTTAGTAAAGTTTCAGGTATGCCTTATAGTGAGTATCTGAAAAAAAACTTTTTTGAACCTCTAAAAATGGAAAATACCGGTGTTCATTATGCGGGAATAAAACTTGAACACGAAGCAAAAGGATTGACTAAAAAAGACAATAAGTACGAGGAAGGTGTTAATTGGGATATGTCATGGGCCGGCGGCGCAGGAGCAATTTATTCAACGGTAGATGATTTACTTAAATGGAACCAGGCATTATATGGCGGCAAAGTTTTGAAAGATGAAAGCCTTAAAGCCATGGAAACTCCTGTAGTATTAAATAGCGGCGAGAAGGCTTCACCGCTTTATGCATATGGATTAGGCTTGGGCAAATACCGGGGTGAAGATATTATAAGCCATAGCGGCGGGCTCAATGGATTTTTAACACAGCTTGCTTATTATCCCAAAGAAAAATTGACTGTAGTAATGTTTGTAAATACATCGGAGCCCGAAGTAAATTTTGATCCTAATAAAATTGCTGAGGCATTTTTATGGGATAAGATGGATAAGCAAACATCTTATGAAGAATCAGCACAGAAGCCTAAAAACCTGGATGTTTATGTTGGAAGATATGATCTGTCCGGCTTTGCAATAATAACTATATCGCACGAAGATGATAAATTATATGCGCAACTAACCGGGCAGGCTAAATATGAAATATTTCCGAAGGCAGGTTCTGAGGATGAGTTTTTCTTTAAAGTAGTTGACGCAAGAATGAAATTTTCAAAAGATGATAAAGGCGAAGTAACTCACGCAATACTTTTCCAAAACGGCCAGGAGATCAATGCAAAAAAAATAAAGGAGGAAACTGTTATAAATATTGATCCTGCAAAGCTTGATATTGATACAGGTAAGTATCAATTCAAGCCTGATATTGTACTTACAGTTTCCAAAGAAAATAATAAGCTTTATGCGCAGCCAGCCGGCCAGTCAAAGCTTGAACTGGAGCCGGTTTCAGAAACAGATTTTGTTATAAAGGAATTAAATGCCAAACTTTCGTTTGTAAAAGATGACAGCGGTAAAGTGAGGAAGATAAAGCTTAACCTGAATGGAGTTGAAAGCGAATTGCCGAGGTTGGAGTAAGGGGTTAGTATTTTAAATGTTGAATTAAAATATAAATTAATGCTGTTAAATCAGCAGGCTCCGGCTTTACGTTTTGCGTGTGTCATTTAATAAAATTATTCGAGCTTATATTCTTTTTTTAATATCATAATAGTTTCTTTAATTTTTTCGAGTGCTGGCTCGTTCATTGTTATTGCCTGGATCTTTAACATAGACCGGAACCCTCCCATTATATTTGCCAACTCCTGGTTGGTTTGGCTGCTGTGTTCCATTATTACAGGATTCTTACTTATTAGAGAATCATTAAAAGGATCATAATCCTGGATACGGATATGCTTTAAATAAAATGGATTAATATTTTCCGAAAAATAAACGAGGGATGCTTCTGTAATCTTTGTACAACGTGGCAATAACACATCGTAATAATGCTGCAGATCCGCAACCAATTCCGTGTTTTCAATATAGCGTAATGACCCTGAGCTTTTCATTTGATTATAGGTAGAAGCAGTAGCGGGCGCATCAAAAACAAACGTTATTGGTAGCAGGATTTCAAGGATTTCTTTATCCGTGCTTCCTGTTTTTTGTGTGAGTAAATAAAGAAGGCTGTCATAACCTTTTTGCATGCCCAGGATATTCCTCTTCCAATTTTCAAACATAACAGAGTCGAGTCGGAGGTCTGCAAGTAATTGTTTTGAAAATTGTTTCGCTCTATGATGCTCAACATAATCTTCCCTCATATTCTCGACAATAAATCCTGCTGTAACGGCGAGGAATAACATAAGAAATTCATACAAATAATTTTTCCATTTTTTGGAGTGATGTACGTGAGGATGGTGATGTACTTCCATGTTATCATTTCTTGGTTGTAAAATTTCTTCATTGGCATGTAATGCTTCAGTTGTTTGATCTTCAGATTTTTCTGTTGAGTCAGTATTTTCTTCACTCATGAAGTAGTTTGAATAAATTTAATCTTTAAATCTTAAGTGTAAAACAAATAAAATAAATGGTACTAAATAGCATTGTTACATAAATCAAGAATCAATGATTAGGTATAAGAGCTTCTTACTTGAAACGCAAATCATTTCTTATACTTTATCTATTTGATTAATTTTACAATTTCCAGAGCAATAATTCCCAACTCCTCGATAACTTTTTATGAAAAATGATAAAGACAACATTCAACTTAGTGAAGTAGAAGACCATAATGGAATATTAACCATACGTGGTGGTGGCGCAAGAAGAGACTGGAATGGCATTCACTATAAACAGGGAATGTCTGCAAAAAATGTAGGCACAACTAAACTATCAGCTAATATTGCAACCATTCCTCCCGGTGGAGTTGCTTATGCCCATATTCATGTTGGCTTTGAGCTGATACTTTATATTTTAGAGGGAAAAGTTCGTCATGAATTTGGTGACGGCCTCAAAAAAAGTTTAGAAAATGAAGCCGGTGATTTTATTTATATAAAGCCTGGTGTTCCGCACGAGGTATTTAACATGAGTGATACCAAACCTGTTATTGCTTTTGTAGCACGCTCCTCTGCTGAAGAATGGGATAACATCATTCCCTATGAACGCAACCAGGATAAAGAAATTAAAGCCATTTAAATAATTTCTGTCAAATTAATCCTCATCTGAAAATATCCTGCCAGGCTTAATTTTCTAGTAAGACTATACTAAAGCCATCCTGCTTTTCTAAACCGGTAGTAAATAAATATGCATACACCAAGGGTACACACTATTACAATAGGATAGGCATAATGCATATTTAATTCCGGCATAAATTTAAAATTCATTCCGTAGAATCCGGCAACCATGGTTGGTACAGCAAGTATTGCAGCCCATCCTGCAAATTTCTTCGAGGTTTCGTTCTGCGAAATAGAGATCAATGAAAAATTAGCTTCCATCGCTGTATTCAGCAACTCACGTGTACTGTCAACCATTTCATTGATCCTTATTGTGTGGTCGTATATATCGCGAAAATAAGGTTGCGTTTCTTCGGAAATCATCTTTATGTCAAATCTCATGAGACGGTTGCAAATATCAATAAAGGGTGAAATGATATGTTTAAGATCGAGCAATTGTCTTTTAAGCTGGTAAATATCTTCTGTAGTTTCCCTTGTAGGCTTTTCTTTGAAAACTTTTTCTTCAATACGTTGCAACTCATCTTCCAGTGTTTCTATCACGGGGAAATATTGATCTACTATTGAATCCATTACGGCGTATAATGCAAAGCCTTGTCCCTTTCTGAGTAGGTGCGGTGTGCTTTCGCACCGGCTCCTCACATCAGCATAAGATATGGAAGAACCATGCCGTACTGTAACTAAAAAATTACTGCCGACAAAGAAATGAGTTTCACCAAAATCAATTTTATTATTACCAGGATTTATTTGCGCCGTGCGTAAAACAATGAAAATAGTATCGCCATAATTTTCAAGTTTCGGACGCTGATGTGCACTGTGGGCATCTTCAATTGCAAGATCATGGAAATGAAATTCTTTTTGAAACTGTTCCAAGGTTTCTTCACTGGGTTCATGCAAACCAACCCATATAAACTGGTCAGGATTTTTTAAAGCTTCACTTATCTGGCCTATCTCAATATTAGCTACCCTTCGGCCATCAAGGTAGGTAGCACAATTAATTATTTCATTCATATCAAAAAAAATTAATTGAATTATACAAGCTCTGCACTTTTCTGAATGCATTAGTAATATAGAAATATTTTTTCAATGAACAATGAGCAATAAACAATGGGTAATGCAAAATGATCAGGGCTTTTAGATAAGCCTAAGCAATCTCCGTGATAACGATTTAAATTAAGCCTCTGGACCTTTAAAGGAAAAGTAAGCTCAATGAAATGAGCTTACGAGTTAGCAATGGAAAGCCGGGCGTTTAGCAAGTAAGCTTTTGTTTATTCAGTAACAGTTGATGGCGATCCCTATCCTGATAAAGGGAAACTTTATGAGGACTCCTGCGGCATAGACATATACTTTGGCGGCCAATAGTTCATACAACGCTTCTAAGGGATGCTACTAAATAATTAACATTATTTAATTTAAGATACTCCCTCTAAACATTCAGTGCAATTGATTTCCATAATAGTTTATAGTAACGGGCAGGCAGACGTAAGGAGACCTTGGCCTGTGATGGTCCTCAATTATTTTTAACATGATCTTCCATGTAAGTAATCGCTTGCCCAACTGTAATCATATGTTCACAATCTTCATCCGGAATTGAAATATTAAATTCTTTTTCAAATTCCATTAGCAATTCAACAGTATCTAAACTGTCAGCTCCTAAATCATTTGTAAAGCTTGCTTTGGCTGTAACTTCTGCTTCTTCAACCCCCAGCTTGTCAATAATAATCTTTATTACTCTACTCGCTATATTTGAAGAATCGTGGATTGTAGTTTCTGATACAAAATTTGCATATTTCATTCTTTTCTTTTTTCCATAAAAAATATCAATGTAAATATTGTAAGTAGGCGCAATGTAATATCTGGTTAAAGTGATCACTTCGAGACTAAGATTATTTTTATTTATAAAACAATTTTCCTGATGATGGGGCGATTGCGGCCCTTGCTGGTAGATATACTCATTTCCTAACGAAGATTTTATCTTTTCAGTTAGCTTTTTTATTAAGCTATCTGCTTCTTTTATCGGTATTTTATTTGCAAAGAGAAAATGATAAAATGAAGTACTGTCATCGCCCAGCTTTATTGACGAAGCCAGTGATCCTTGAAGTTTCAAACCTATTGGCATTGTTTTAAAACCTTTCTTAGCAGTATTTATTAATTCATTTAATTGCATAGAAAAGCTATTTGAATTAGCGGAAGGCTGGGCAATGAGAGCGCAGTAGGTAACAGTACTAATACCCGAAGCAATTATTTTTTTCATGATCTTTGTTAAGTAAATAATTAATACCTGTTGGTAGACTTTTCTATAAAATTGGAAAAAATATATTGTTTATCATAATACTAATGTTAATGATGTCCGGCGGCAAAGTCAGCGCAAAAACCATAAACATAGGCGTTAAAAATTTCCATAGCTTTACTACCATTACCATTAAATATTTTTTACAATCTAAAACTCATAAAAACATGTCAGGGAAATTTTTAAAACCGGCAGCACTTTCCTGTGCTTTCTTTTTTGTTGTATTGTTGGCAAACCTTGACGGTAAATGGACTGGAAGTATTACCACACCGGATGGGAGCAACTTCCCGGTTTCATATAATTTTAAAGTAGATGGCGCTATACTTACAGGTTCTGCAGAATCGCCGGAAGGCACCGCAACTATTGACAGTGGGAAAATTGCCGGGAATGATTTTTCCTTTTCAGTAACAGTTGATGGTAAGGCCTATCCTCATACTGGAAAAGTTTATGATGATTCCTGCGGCATAGATATAAACTTTGGCGGACCAATAGTACATACAACACTTATCAGAGATACTACCAAATAAGCAACAGTTATTTATTTAGAACCAATAATGTTATTGGGGTTTTATTGGACATTATTCTTATTGGCTGAAGATCTATTACACTATCTTTTTTTACACTATTATTTTTTGATTAGTAATTTTAATTCATCAATTTGTTTTTGCAGGTCTTTTATAATTGCCTGCTGTTCCTGAACGGCTTTTACCAGTGGCACCACAAACTCTGCGTAACGAAGACTATACACATCATTTTCGTTTTTAGGAGCATCCACTCCTGAGAAATTAAATCCCATTTTATTGGCCGCCACTTCTACCTCCTGCGCCACAAAGCCGGTACAAACCGCTGTTTCTTTTTCCTGCAGTGCTTTGTTGTAAACTGCTTTTGCTGCAGCGTCATTGGATTGTCCGCTTTCCTTACTATCCCGGTTAGACGCTTTTTGATTATTTACCCGTGAAGTATTATTAGTGTGAAGAAAAGCATCGAGGCCCGTTGCATTTAAATTATAAGTAATGGGGCGCAGTTGCATAATGAAATCAAGGCCCGGTACATTTTCCTGTATGTTTTTTTTAAAGCGCCCATCGCTGATGTTGCTCCAGTTAGCATACGCACGGTAGGAACTGTAGATATCACCCATGGTAACCTGTTCGGAGGCTGTACAGGTGGCATTAGAACCAATAGCAATTACATTAGAGAAATCGGAGCCATTTACATTTGTGTTATCCCCGATAAATACATTATTGTTGCCAGTTTGGAGATAGGACCCTGCATTGGAACCTATTGATACATTATCATGCCCGGTAATATTATAACTTAGTGCATCGTGTCCAATAGCGGTGTTTTCAATGCCGGTAGTGTTGGAGATCAACGCCTGAAAACCTATAGCAGTATTGTAGGATCCTGTGGTATTATTGTAGAGTGCCTGATTTCCACATGCAGTATTATAGCCTCCGGAAACGTTTAAGAAAAGAGAATTCATACCATAACTAGTATTATTACTTCCAGATTTATTGTTGTAGAGTGCCTGATATCCATTAGCAGTATTTTCAACTCCTGATATATTGGATAAAAGCGCATCTTTTCCTATTCCAACATTGGAATATCCGGAAGTATTGGATAAAAGGGTATTTGTGCCATAAGCAGTATTGTCATTTCCATTTGTATTGTAAGCGAGGGAATTTACACCTGCTGCAATATTATTATTTCCATCAACATTAGCCCCGAGGGCATACAATCCCATCGCTGTATTAAAGGAGCCGGTGGTATTAGCATTTAAAGAGTAAGGCCCTACTGATGTATTTCTCACACCGGTAGTATTATTTACCAGCACATTGGAGCCAATGGCCGTATTATAAAAGCCGGTTGTATTGTTTAAAAGCGATTTGTAACCAAAACTGGTATTGGCATTGCCACTAACATCTATATAACCTGATAATTTATTATATGCTTTTAGAATAAGTGATACAGAATCTCCTGTGCCAATAAATTGAGTTGCAGGGTTCGTAGCACTGTTACCATTCAACGCCCAGCCGCTTTTAGCAACAATGGTTTGCCAATTAGGTGATGCGGCCGTGCCCATATTTACCATCAGTTGATTTTTTGCGGTATCATATACCATCAACCCCTTTGCGGGGTTAATGATAGATGTAACAGTTGATGTTTTCATTCTCGGGATAAGTATTCCTTTGGTACTGCTGCTAATATCTAATTGCGAAGAAGTGTTGGGTGTAGTGGTGCCAATGCCTACACTTTGCGCATTAGAAAATGTAAAGCACCATGAGCAACAAAAGGTGAAAATCATACTTCTCATAATTTTTTTTTACTGCTAAAATAATCACATTTTTTTTGTGATGACCCGCATCATTTTAATTACCATTTCCGTACAAGTTTATTACTCCTATTTTTTCACCAAGATCATGTGCAAGCGATAAACCTTCATTAATAGACGGGAGGTAATGAATACCACCATACAGCCGGGAAATACCTGCATCCTGGCCTGCCTGTATTAGTGTAGTATATACCCTTGGTGCCCATCCACGAAAATCGTAAGTATGATCAGTTACGCCTGCATGATTTCCTAATACTTTTGTTACTGCTTCCATAACAGTGCCGGTTATAAATGCATGTGCGGCGGGATATTCAGGATGCGGAGGCGTAGTTATAAAAGGTAACCAGGTTGAATCTATAAACCTGCGGATATAAGTTACCGGCCTTATCAAAGTATATTTATATTTCGACCGGAAACACACAATAGTAGCTTCCCTGTCTGCTATTCCTGCTTTGGCATAAACCTCGGCGGCAACAGCCATATTTGCTTTGTTCTGTTGCAGTGCCTGAACGATTACTGAAATATTATGCCCATCTGTGGTAACTCCCAGGCCATTTCCACCATCTACCCAAAACAAGGCTGTGTTTTTTTGATCTGTCGTTAATGTTTTAGAAACATCATATACATGTTTTACTATTTTATAAAAGTCGGAATTTGCTTCTGCTGAATATGGCGCTGGAAATGGAGGAGCAACAGTGATTGCATCCTCTTCAAGAAAAGGACGGGTTGCAGACACATAAGGAGCCACAGGGCTTGCAAAAGCCGGCGGTGTAGGTTCCCATGCGCCTGGGAAAACCGGGGGAACATAACCAATGTTGGAAGGATTATAATTATCTGTAAGGGACCAACTGTGAATGGCGTTAGCGATGCTTTGTCCATAAGCCTGTGATCTTGTAAAAATCTCATCACCGGATACAGGCTTTAATAATTGGTTGTATGCATTCTCCAAAGAATCAATGCTGACATTATTTGCAGTAGTTAACCCGGTATTAAAGGAACGCAGCATAGTGGCCATTGCAGCGTTGGCACTCTCCAGCCAGTTATAGTTTTTGCCATTTTGTTTGGCAGGCATTGCCGGCATTTGATAGAGCTTTGTAGAAAGGCTTACTGCATGATCCATTCCGTTTCTCACCGATTCATACAAGCCAATACCAAGATACCCGAAATAGACACCACTCATTGCCGAATTACGCCCGAGCAAAATGCTTAGCTCCAATTTATACCATTCATTTGCGATGGTTGCATCCATACTTCTGTTCATCTCTTGTTGACGATGAAAACTGAAAGGATCAATTTTGTTGCAACTGTTTACCGCAATTATTATTAAAAGAATTGCCGGTAAGAAAAAAATTTTTTTCATTTTGTGATAGTTTAATTATTTAATACCTCAAAAATATTTCTACATAAAACTTTTATTTACTGCAAGTGAGCAAATAACCGATCTGGTGGGTAAATGGTAATAACATTACCACCATTAAAAGGCGATAGAGAAAGTGTAATTTAAAATTTGCGATTCTTAGTGAAGATTTCAAAAATGCTTTAGCAGCATGTCTTTGCGGCTACGGGATACATTTACAGTGGAGCCGTCGCTCATTACCAGGTAGCCGCCTTCGCCACGTATATATCTTATAATTTCGTTCATATTAACAATGTAGGAATTATGCACTCTTAAAAAAGATGAAAAGCCTTGCATCTGTTCTTCCATTTCTTTCAAGGTGCGACAGGCTATGATCTTTGATTTATTTTTTAGCTGGAGATGTGTATAGTTGTCATTGGCTTCGCAAAGAATTATCTGGTCGAATGGGATTAGCTCAAAGCCTGTGGCAGTAGGCACGGCAACCTTGGTAAAAATTGTTTCTTTATGTTGGATGTGCTCCATTAGCATCCGCAACTGTTCTTCAACGGCGGGAAATTTTTGCGAACCCGCTTTTTGCACCGCTGCTACCAGTTCCTTGGGATCCACAGGTTTTAAGAGATAATCGAGCGCACTGAAGCGAATAGCTTTGATAGCATATTGATCGTAGCTGGTAGTAAAAATTATAGAAAAAGGAATTTGTTTCAATTGTGCCAACATTTCAAAACCGTTCATAAATGGCATTTCTATGTCGAGAAAAACTATAGATGGCTGATGCTTTTCGATGGCCACCAATCCTTGTTTTGCAGACATGCATTGTTCAACAATTTGCACATCGTGGCAATAATCACTAAGCAATATACTTAGTGTGTCAAGACAATGAACTTCGTCATCTATGAGTATTGCTTTATTCATATAAAACTGGCATTGAAATAATTACTTCGGTCCCTGCTGCACTGCCATCTGAATTTATAAGATCATGTATGGTTATTGCAGCTTTATTTTCTTTGGTATTTTGCATCATTGCAATTCTGCTGGCTGTAATCCGCATGCCCATTGATTTGTGTACTGTTGCAGACTTGCTGGCAAAGGACCCCGCCAACGCACGGCCAATTCCATTATCAGTTATTTTACATAACAGTTTATTATCCTCCTCGCTTATTTCTATATCGAGCTGGCCTTTCTCTTCTTTATGCATGAGGCCATGCCATATTGCATTTTCGGCATAAGGCTGAATGATGAGTGGAGGAACTTTTAATACATCTATATCGAGTTCATTAGATACAGAAATTTTATAATCAAATTGATAATTGAAACGTAATGCCTCCATTTCAAGATACAATCGAAGTGATTCCAGTTCGCTTTCTAAGGTAATTAATGCAGCTTGTGAATTTTGAAGGATCATCCGTACCAGCCGTGAAAATTTGGTAAGATATTCTGATGCCTTCACTTTGTTATTCTGTAAGATGAAACGATTGATGGAATTAAGAGAATTAAAAATAAAGTGTGGGTTCATTTGTGAGCGCAAAGCCTGCATTTCCAATTCTATTGCCTGTTGTTGTAATTCTGCTTTTTCTTTTTCTGAAACAATTTTTTGCAGCCTTAATTCATTTTCGGCAATTTCCCGCAGGTGCCTTTCATTTTTACGTTTGAGCACTATCGTTCTCATAATAATTCCTGCCAGAAAAAACAGTCCTATAATACCTGCGATAAGTATTTTTTTTTGGAATGCGGCCTGGTGTAGTTGCTGTTGTTGAATTCTTAATTCCTGCTGGTTGATTATTTTTTCATTGTTCATTAAATTAATTTGCCGTTCGTACAGGTATGCTGCAAATCTTCCTTTTGTTTGATCGGTTACTACAATATCTTTAAAAGCAATATATTTTTTATAATAAGAGTAAGCACTGTCAGTTTTATGAAGCCGGTCATATACAGAATACAATATTTGATAAGCATCACGAATAAATTGCCTGGATTTTGTTTGTAAAGATAAGTCGAGGCCTTCGGCTGCATAATGCAATGCAGCCTTATCATTGTTCATAGCAAAGTATGTCTTGGCAATATCAAGTAGTGTCCTTTTTATTTCGTTACGGTCATTTAATTTTCGATGCATTATCAACCCCCGCAAAAAATTTGGCAGTGCTTTATTGTATTCCTTTTGTAACAAATAAGTTTCCCCGGTACTTACCAGGTAAATCCGTAAATCTTTTTCAGTCGCTTTAATAGTATCGAATAAATGGTAATAATGCCAGGCCGAATCAAATTGATTAACCAAACTAAACAGCTCCGCATATTCCATTTTTGTCCAGACCTCAAAATACCCATCAACCCTTGCCTGCACTGTTTCATGTGTGTCGGTTAAAAAAATCGTCCGGTAATTATTCAAAGCAGTTTGATAATCTCCGATTGAGCGGTATAAGATGGCCAGGTCAAGTAAACTATTGGATATCCAAACATTATTTTTACTGCCGATTGACATTTGCTGCACCTGCCGGTAGTAGTAAAAAGAAGAATCATAATCGCCTTCCTGGTAATGTATCACCTCCATTTCGTCTAAAGCATCATGTAATCCATCCAAATCATTATCAACTTTACTTTTTTGATATTTTGTTGCTGAAATCCTATAGGCTTCGTCATATTTACTTTGTGAGAATAATGCAAACCATAAATTATCAATGGCATTTTCCATTCCTCTCTTATCCGGTATTTTTTCGAACCATTCAATTGATTTTCTTGCCAAAGATTCTGCTTTTATAAAATCATTATCAAAAAAATTAAAAACCCCTGATTGATTGGAAATAGATTTCGCAATGCCATTTATGTAATTCAATTTTTTTGATTCAGCATAAGCCAGCCTTTCAAAATATTCAGCCGAATCCCTTTTTAAAAGTCTTATGTATTGAAAACTTATTGCGTTTAAATAATCGATTCGAATCGTATCTTTTAGAAAAGGTAATTGTTTTCTTAAGCTGTCCATTTCATGATTTTGAGCGTGAAGTACTGACAGTGAAGAAGTGGTATTAATAATGGCAGTAACGAAAATTATTTTCAAAACATGCATTACACGTTCCGGATAAAATAAAAATTTTGATAGCTGAAGTCCAAACATATAGAACGGGTGGTATATAAAGTTGCGCACAATTACCTGCGAAATTGCCGTACTAAAGTATTACATTATTTATTCTTTTGAATTGTCAAGTGAGTGTTTGACAAATAGGATGGGTAGTTAGTCTTTTATGGACTATAAAAGGAGATTTCGTAATAAAAGCTTGTGAACTTTTCTTTGGTGCATCTGCGACGCTTAATGAATGTTTTTTTTGTCAAGTCTTATTTCAAAACATACAAATTGCACCTTTTATCTTCACTCCTTAATACAGATACACTTTGAACCAATTTGTATTAAGCTAACCTGTTCGCTTAAAGTGATAGTCATTTTATCAATTGATAGTCCTTAACTATATAGTACAGAACTAACGGGCAGGCATAGGTTGAAGAATTATCCAAGGTTACTTTTAAAATAATTCATGATTTTGTTTTACCCTAAGTATTACCTTGTAGTTTCCAATTGCTAAATTATATTTATCTAAAATATGCATGAACAATTACCATTCCTGCTGGCGCTCGTTGCAGCCATTGTGCTGATAGAGATGCTGGCAAACAAACTGCGGATCGCTTATCCTGTGTTACTGGTAGTGGCGGGTTTACTCATCGGCTTTATACCTGGCTTACCTAAGGTGCAGGTAGATCCAAACATGATATTTTTTATTTTTTTACCACCCCTTTTATTTGAAGCAGCATGGAGTATTTCATTTAAGGAAATGAAAAAATGGTGGCGTATTATTACCAGCTTTGCTTTTTTGGTGGTGTTGTTTTCTGCATTGGCCGTTGCCATCTTTGCCAACCATTTTATTCCTGGTTTTACAATCGCATTAGGTTTTTTGCTGGGAGGTATTGTGTCACCACCAGATGCTGTAAGTACAGGAGCAATTATGAAATTTGTAAAAATCTCCAAATCCACCTCCGCTATTCTTGAGGGAGAAAGCCTCTTCAATGATGCGTCATCACTTATTATTTTCAGGTTTGCATTAGTGGCTGTAGGTACAGGGCAGTTTATTTTTCAGCAGGCAATGCTTACATTTTCATGGATGGTAATTGGAGGCATTGGTATCGGGCTCATCTTTGGATGGCTGTTTATGCAGGCGCATAAAAGATTGCCTACCGATGCTTCTTCAGATATTGCTTTCACACTTATTGAACCTTACTTTCTTTATTGGATCGCAGAACAGTTGCACAGCTCCGGTGTGCTGGCTGTAGTCACCGGCGGTTTATTATTATCAAACAAGCGTCTTATATTTTTATCAAGCGCCAGCCGCGTAAAGGGATATAGTTTTTGGGAAGCCTTTATTTTTATTCTGAATGGAATTGTATTTATGATTATCGGCCTGCAACTACCCCGAATAGTTGATGGCCTGCATGCGGATGGCATACCGCTAAGCACAGCTATTAAATACGGCATTTGGGTAACCGCTATTTTAATAGCTGCAAGAATTATCAGTTCTTATGTATCATTGGCTGCAACCGTTATTTTCAGGCCAGGCGTTATTCCCAGGATACGCAATGGCGGAAGTATGTGGAAGCTCCCGCTTTTATTGGGCTGGACAGGTATGCGTGGTGTTCTATCACTTGCGGCTGCCTTAGCCATCCCGATAACACTGCAGAATGGTGAACCATTTCCTTACAGAAATCTTATTCTCTTTATAACGTTTATGGTTATCCTGCTTACGTTATTAACCCAGGGCCTTACGTTGCCCTGGTTAATTAAGCGGTCTAAACTTTTTGAAAATATTAATGACACATCTGAGGAGGAGGCAAAATTGAAATTAAGAAATGATCTGGCTGTTTATACGGTAGAGTTCTTAAAACAAAAACAGGAAGAGGGTTTGTACAACAACGGCCATTTACAGCGTATGGTTAGCCAATGGGAGAATAAGATTAAGCAGCCGGAGAATTTTAAAATGACTGCGGAAGCAAAGCAGAATTACCTGGAAGTTTTGGAAAGTCAGCGGCAGTTTTTAACGGAGTTAAATAAAGATCCTGATTTAGACGAAACCATTATCCGCTGGCAGGTGTACCAGATTGATTTGGAAGAAGAGCGGATTAACCAGCTTTGATGGCTTGATTTTATTTACTCTCCTTGTTGTTGAAAAACTCCATCATTTGAAATACCTCATATCTTACCTGCTATTTTTTTTAGAAGATATTCTTTCCGGCTGCGGGAAACATTTACAATTGAGCCGTCGCTCATGACCAAATAACCTCCCTCCCCTTTTATATATTTTTCCACTTCGTTTATGTTTACCAGGTGTGAATTGTGAACGCGGATAAATGAATAGTCTTCGAGCATCTCTTCAATATCTTTCAGGTTACGGGATGCTATCAACTTTCTTTTATCTTTTAAAAACAAAGATGTGTAATTGTTCTCTGCCTCGCATTTTATGATAGCGTCAGCAAGCACTAATTGAAATCCTTCCATCGTTGGTATCGCTACTTTATTAAAAAGAACGGTAGGATGTTTTAGCTTCTCCAGGAGAATTTCCAATTGTTGGGGATGTGGATATAAATTTCTTTTTACAGCTTTTTTTACTGCCTCTTGTAATTCTTCAAGGTCTATTGGCTTTAATAGATATTCCAAAGCGCTGAAGCGAATTGCTTTGATGGCATATTGATCGTAGCTGGTTGTGAATATTAATTCGAAGTTTATGTCTCCTAATTTTTCCAGTAACTGGAAGCCATTCATGAAAGGCATTTCAATGTCGAGAAAAAGAATTTGCGGCGTATGCTCTTTGATAGATTGGATTGCAGCATCAGCAGAATAGCAAATGTCTACAATTTTTACCTCGGGACAATACCGTTCCAACAATGTTGCAAGAGATTCACAACAATCGGCTTCGTCATCAACTATGGTGGCGGTGATCATTTTATTTTTTTTAGTCAAAAGCCTCAATCATATCCTTGTATTGTATCTTCAATTCGACCTTTGTTCCCGAAGTATTTCCTTCTTTATCTTTAATATCCTCTATATCAAAAAAAGATTGTTGATCAATTGTCTTGTTCAACAAAGCCAATCTTTCTACTGTAATTTTCATACCCATAGATTTGTCTTTCTCCGCACTTTTACTGTTAAGCAAAGCAGCCTCACTTCTGCCAATACCATTATCAGTAATAATGCTGGTCAATATTTTTCCTTCGATGCTTAATGCAATATCAAGATGGCCGCCTCCTTTTTTATGCATAAGGCCATGCCAGATGGCGTTTTCGGCAAATGGTTGCAATATCAAAGGCGGAACAAATATGGTGGCCGTATCAATCGTGTTAATAAATGTTATACTGTAATCAAAAGCGTTTTTAAACCTAAGCCTTTCCAAATCTAAATAATGGCGCAGCATTTCTAATTCCTTTTCTAATGTTATCATTGATTTTTCAGAATGCTGCAAAGCCATTCTTATCAACCTTGAAAATTTAGTGAGGTAAGACGAAGCGGCTTCTGTATTATTTATTAAAATAAAACGGTTGATAGAACTTAAACAGTTGAAAATAAAATGCGGATTCATTTGTGCACGAAGCGCCAGCATTTCAAGTTCGGTAGCTTGTTGCTGAAGCTGCGCATGTTTGCGTTCACTTTGAAGCTTGTCATTTTTTCGTTTGAGTGAAATATTTCTGATAACAAAAATTACTATTGCTACGATTGAGATAATACTTCCGATGAGAATATTCCTTATCCACGATTCGCTTTTCAATGTTTGCTGCTGATACATCAGTTGTTGTTGTTTAATCTGCTGATCTTTTTGTAGCAAATCAATTTTTGTTTTTTGTTGTTCATCGTTGGCCTTCATTTCCGATAAAGCTATATTCCTGAGATATTCATCTTTTAAAATAGAATCTTTTACTGCTATATATTTAAGATAGTACTGGTAAGCGCTGTCCGTTTTCCTCAGCCGTCCATATAATTTCCAGTATAATTGATAACTATCACGGACGAACGGCCTTGCGTTAGATGCCAGGGCTATGCCTGCTAAACGTTGGGTATACGAAAACGACAGAGCTGCTTTTTTTTGCACTTCATAAATATTGGCCATGTCAAGAAATACTTTCATTAATCTTACACGGTCATTTCCTTTTTTATAAAATGACATAGGGTTCCTCAAAATTTCAATTGCCTTGTCGAATTTTTTTTGTTTCATATATATTTCACCGATACGAACATCTTGCTCCATTAGTTCTCTTTTTCTCATTGTAGTATCCGGTGTTGTCATTTCTACAAAATAAAGCGCCCGTTTAAAGTAATAAATGGCGGAATCTAATTGGTTCGTATAATCAAAAATATATCCCATTGTTTTAGTAAACCGTACAGATTGATTTTTTGCTTTTGCATTTTGTGCGGCTAACCTGTAATAGACAAGCGCTGTTTCAAGTTGCCCGGCATCTTTATATAGAACTCCCAGGTTTAGGGGTGATGAAACTGAGCCTCTTGAATCATTTATTTTTTGAGTTATCCTTATTGCCATCAGCATATTTTCAAAAGCTTTTTCATTATATCCCTGAGAACTGTATGTATAAGAAATCAACCGGTACAGCATTGATTGCCTTTCCTTATTATCAACATCCAGGCAATAAGGCAACGACTTTTCATAAAAAGCTTTTGCTTCCGAAAATTTGGATTCCGAATAAAGACTCCAACCTAACGTTAAATAAGACAAGCTAATCTTTTTTACGGCATGTATCTTTTCAAATAAAGAGGAAGCCCTGCGTAAATAACTTTCTGCCGCGATAAAACTCTCGCGGTCTCTTTCTATTTCTCCCAGGTTTTGCAGGGCATCTGCCATACCCATCTTATAATTCAATATCATAGACTGTTCATAGGCTTCTAAGGCAAATAAACGGGCACTGTCAGTTTGTACATAATAAAAAGTTTCGGCAAGGGCGTTAACATGATATTCATTACTTAATGCATTTAAACAATCAATCCTGGCAGTATCCTTTGAGATAAGCAATACCTTTTTAAGACTATCTATTTCCTTGCTTTGTGATAATGAAAGAAGCGGAATCAATAAAAACAATATCACCCATTTAAATTTCATTAAAAGGTTTTTTGAATGCGGAAGAAAAGTTGGGAGCAAATATTGGTAATCGGCCTTGGTTTATTGTTCATTTGAAAGTTAGTGTAATTATCTGATTTTTGAAATGCTGTTCTATTTTTTTTGCCCTGCAAGAATAGGTTGATTGGGACTGCTGTTATATGCATATTCTTTAATGGTTAGCTTAACATCCCTTAACCGGGGATTAGAGGTATTATAAAATGTAGCTTGTAATCTTGCCCAGCCATAATAGGTGTTGTTGCCTTTTATAAATTTTAGGCCCAAATATTTATCTGCTGCATTGAGCCAATTGTAACTACCATGAAAAGAGGCTACGCAACGATAATCTCCACGTGCCCCGATTAATAAAACCTGGGGAGCAGTTGCCCATAAGGAAGCCGGAATAATTGCTGCAGAACTGTCTAAAGCATAGGCATGTGAGGCTCCATCACTTATAATTGCATTATTTGCGTTTGCAGGTTTTGCCGACAAATTGATAATCGTTAAATAATATATGAATACCGGATCACAAACCGAAGTGTGGGTATCCCTGTTAATTGTAAAATCTGTTATACCATCTTTATTCAAATCCAAATTATAAATTGCGTAAGTAGAACTGATCAAAGTATCCGGGTTTATATCTGTGTAAATAATTGTTGAGCCTGCCGGCGTAGTCATATGTCCGGTTTCTGTAATTGTTCCTTTTTTGCAACTGTTAGTTGCCAGTATTGAAAGGGAAAGTATTATTGTGATTATAAAAGAAAAACGCTTCTTCTTGAGTTGCTTTTTCATTTTGTTGAGTTTTGTATGTAGCAATAATCTTTCTAATGTTTTATACCTAAATAACAATCAGCCGGAAACTTTCTCGGCTGATTGTTATTAAATCATTATTAGTTTTTTACTTTTAACTTATTCACCATCTCTCCTATTTTCTTTCCCTGAATCAATCCTGTTGCAATAGAAGGACCGTAATGTATGCCCGCCAGCAGCCGCGAATGGCCTGCCTCCGCAGCATAGTCTTCAAAGGAATTAAAAGAACGGGCGCCATAAGTATTATCATAACTATGATCCGTAAACGTGTAATTCTTACCAAAAATACGCTCAAGTACCGCTGCACTCGCTGCAGATATTACTGCATGCGCTGCAGGATATTCCGGGTGAGGTGGTGTGGGTATCACGCTATTCCAAGTTGTTTGCTGCATTACGTTGCGGATGTATGATATAGGCCGTATAAGATTGTAGGTATATTTCGTTTTAAAAACCGATATACTGGCATCGTTCATAGCAATACCATGAAGCGCATAAGCTGCTGCTGCTTCATACAAGTCCATCTTATTAAGCACGATTAATTGCGTTAAAATATTCGTAGCATGCGCAGGCACGTTAAGGTTGCCGGGCTGGTCGCCCCAAATTTTAGCAACTGTTGAGTCTTCGTGTGTAAGAGATAAAGAAATAGTGTAAAGCTGATTCACCATTTCATAAAAAGGTGATTTGATTACTTCTGAATAAGTAATCGGCGGCCCCGGTTGTGTAAGGCTTGCGCTGTTGGCAATAAAGCTCCTGTTTGATCCCCAATGCGGGTGAACGGGAGGGGCAAATGCAGGTGGTGTTGGTATCCACAACCCTTGCCCCACAGGCGGAACATAATTTGGATCTACTATATTCTTATAGGCTTGATGCCCTCCGTCAGTTTTTGACCATTCAAAAATAGAAGCGGCAACTTGTACACCATAATCCTCCGCATTCTTTATTTTATCTGCATCGGCTTCACTTTGAAATTTAGTTTTATAAGCATTCTCAAGCGAATCAATAGTAATCATGTTTGCGGCAGAAGTACTCTCAAAAAACTGTTTCGTGATATATGCCATCGCGGCATTCAATGATGCGGGCCAATAATAATCATTGCTTTTCTTTGTTGCATTTACGGGAGTGCCGCCTATCTGGGATAAGAGCGAAATGCCTCCCGGAATACCAGGCAATATAGATTCATAGAGAGTAATACCTGCGTAACCAAAAGACCGGTCCGACACGATTGAATTATAACCTGCCGTAGATCTGGTAAGTTTTATATGCAATTGCATCCATGCATTAGCAACATCGGCAGGATATTTTTTTGCTGAAGGGTTGTAATCATTTTTTTTGCAATTAGAAACTAACATAGTAACTAATGCAAGGGACAGTATGAGTTTTAATTTCATAAAAAAAATTTATTGTTTTAAATATATTGACGATATAAAACTATACGCTTGAAGAATGTGTGGGTAACCAGAATGTAGGGTTGGCTGCCACGTGTTGTACTTGCACTGTTTTGTTGTATGGCTGACTGTGTGTGACCACGCTAAAGGCATTGAAATACTAACATCGGCATGAAAGATCATTTTAGTATAAAAAAGACAGGTTTAAAATTCGTGTAGTTTCATGTCAAACTTACCTGTAAAAAAGATTGGCGTTATAGTTGTTTTCTTTCAATCTAACTAAATACAATAATTATATGTCAAGCGAAAAAGCAATACTTGCAGGCGGCTGTTTTTGGGGAGTAGAAGAATTAATAAGAGATATGTCCGGTGTTACATCAACTGTGGTTGGCTATACAGGTGGCGAAGTAAAGAACGCAACCTATCGCAATCACGGCAACCATGCAGAAGCGATAGCAGTTACTTTCGATCCGGAAATACTTTCGTATCGTAAGTTGCTGGAATTCTTTTTCCAGATTCATAACCCTACTACTAAAAACAGGCAGGGCAATGACACAGGTGCTTCTTATCGTTCCGCTATTTTTTATCTCAGTGAAGAACAAAAGAAAACAGCCCAGGATTTAATAATTGAATTGAATGCATCCGGCAAATGGCCGGGAACAATTGTAACTGAAGTAGTGCCTGCTTCTGATTTTTGGGATGCCGAAGAAGAGCATCAGAATTATTTGCGAAAACATCCGCATGGATATACCTGTCATTATGTTAGGCCCGATTGGATCTTACCTGAAGTAAGCAAGGTGTAGTATAGTAGGTTTTTGCAGCTCTATAAAATAATAAATTAATTGTGTCTCAGCCGAGTCTCGCAAAGGGCTCGGCGTGTACGAGTGTAGCTAACACATCGAGTCCCCAAAAGGGAGATTCGGCTTAGACAGAATGTTTAATAAAAAAATATACGATGGCTTTTTTGCCTGCAGAAAAAACAAGTTTTGAAAAATTAGTATTTCCCAAATCAGTTTATAAGTATAGAGAATCTGAAAATGAAAAACACAGAACTATATTAAAGGATCGTGTCGTATATCTTGCCCCACCAAAATCTTTCGAAGATGATCTTGATTGCAAAATTCCAATAAGACATGATTTACTAAGTGATGATGAAATTTTCGAAAATTATTTGAAGACTTTAAAGGAAATAAACCCTACTTGGGATTCTGGGATATTGCGCAATGAAGCCATTTTGTGGAGCAAAAAAGGGCTTTTGAGAGATAAAAATCGACTAAAACAAATGGATATAGAGTTTTACGAAGATTTAAATGAAAGATATGGAGTACTGAGCTTGGCCGGTGACGCTTTAAATGTTGAAATGTGGACTAAATACTCAAAAAACTTTAATGGTTTTTGTGTTGGATTTGATCCAAAAATCATGTTTAAAGAATTGGGTGGAGGGGGGAAAGTAAGTTATTGGGATTCCTTGCCAATAATAATGCCAGCTGATTCAATCGATTTTAAACTTGCTACACTCACATTTTCAAAATTAAAGAAATGGGAATTCGAAGACGAGTATAGAATATTTCAATTCTGGCCCCAAATTGTAGATGAAAAAAGCAGAAAAAAAATAATACCTGGTTCTGCATTTACTGAATTAATCATTGGTCATAACACAAATGATGAGGATAGGAAAGAAATAATTAAGCAAGCCAAAAGTCTAAACCCATTTATTGAAATTAAGTTAACAAGTCTCATCGATAATGAAATTCTAACGCAAACTATTTGAGTACTTTTCATTTCGTTTGTATTATTTTATCCTGTAAATGTTTCTTGAATAAATCTTTGCCGTTACGATCTCCTCCCCCCAAAACCGAACGCCCACCGTATCAAAACCGAACACTCCATTAGCAGGCAACAATTATAAACTCCTAAGAATCAAAACATAAGTTCGTGGCAATATTTTGGAGAGAATAAAGAACATATTATTCTACCTAAAATAGCCTGGCATTTATGATTAAAAATTATTTTAAGATCGCCTGGAGAAACCTTTTCAGGAACAAAGGTTTCTCACTCACCAATCTCCTCGGCCTTACCATCGGCATGACGTGCGCTATTCTTATCCTCCTGTGGGTAAAGGATGAACTCACCTATGATAAGTTTCATAAAAACCATGATAACATCTATCATGTAATATCCAACCGGGATTTTAACAACCAAATATTCACCGATGAAAATATGGTGCTTCCACTTTCGCAATCGATTCAAAGGGAAGCGCCGCAGGTAAAGTATTCCGTGGTTACTACAAACAAACAAACGCACATCATCACTTACGGAGACCAGAAATTAAAAAAGTATGGCTACACCGTGAGCGATCATTTCTTTGATGTGTTTACCTGGAAATTTATAAAGGGAAGTAAGGCAACAGCGTTGCCTGATGCCTATTCTATTGTGCTCACTCAATCAGCAGCAAAAGCCTTATTTGGGAATGAAGACCCCCTGTGTCTCAGCCGAGTCTCTCACAAAGGACTCGGCGTGTACGAATGTAGCTAACACATCGAGTCACGAAAAGGGAGACTCGGCTTAGATAGAAATATTTGTTATGACAAAATCAATAAGGGAAGAGAGATTTCTTTTTTAAATTTTTACGAAAGACCTTATTGATTCAGCAACTTGTAGCCATGCATCCTCCTGATGAGCCCATTTATTAATTGGCACCACTCTCTTATTAATGTCAGTGGGTAAAAATTGGAAGCTGGCAATCTTGTAATCCTTTTCTTCTTTTTTCATTTCCTCTAAAACCCTTTGCGGATAAACTTTCCAATTCTTCCAATCACATTCTTTAATTAGTACAGGTATTACCAACGTGTTACCAAGCATTCGCTTTTCCATTACTGTTTTAAATTCTGTTTCATGAATATAATTTGATACAATAAAGCTTTGACTTAATAATAAAATGCATATATCAGCTTTCTCCATTCCTTCCTTTATCTTTTTATCCCAATCTTCTCCTGCTTGTATTAATCCATCTTGCCAAATTTCTATCAATCCGTCACGCTCAAGATTTACTAAAAACTGCTGCAACTCCTGGCGATATTGTATATCATTATGAGCATAGGAGATAAAAATATTTTTCATTGTTGCCGTTTTTTTAATAAATGAAAAAAGGCTTGCAGGTATTTCTTTTACGTCTTCCTTGGTTATCCTTCCGTCTTTTATAGAATAAGATTTAATCTTGTATTGATCTGCATCCAAATCAAATAGCTCTTTGTAACAAATATATCTTTCATCATCAACGGAGAGATAAGCATCTGCAGGAACCAGGTCTTCTCTGTAGCCCATCTCTTCCCAATTCATATATTTGAGATCAGGCGTTGTTGAACTGCTGCTGGTAATATTTATTCTTGATTTATACAAGAAGAATTCATCATAAGAAAAAATTATTGTTTGATCAAAATTCCAATACAATGCCAGCATGCTGTAAAACAAATACTCTGCGACCAAAAGCTTATCCCACTTTGAACTTTCAAGCAATTGGAAAAAAATTTTAATTTTTAAATTTTCAAAATCCAGTTGAATTAATATTCTTGCCTTACTATTCAAGGTGAATAATAGCTGGTTGCGCCAGAATTTTTTTGTATCGGGCTGCTGGCCATAAAAACAGATTAACTGGTTAATAAAACCAAACGGAATAAAATTATCAAACTTTATTACGAAATCTGGTTTACCCAATCCAAATATAAATAGCTGGTAGTCGGGATCCTTATCATTTGCAAGCGGAAGATAATTGGGAATTATATATTCGTCTAACTCCGGATTATTTCTGTCAGGGTGATGAAAAAAAATAACCTTCTGCAACAATAACATTTGGATTATTTTTTTGTCAGTAAGCTTTTCAAATTCTTCTTTACTTACAATACCACTTTTTTGTTTGGTAATTAAGGGTTTTGAAAAAATAGTATCCTGTATATGTTTTACAAAAGCTTCCGGGTTTAACCATACTATATCTGTCTAACCCTGAAATAGGTTGACCATTTTTTGGTGATTAAATATTGTTGAGTGCTTTTCATGATAGCCGGAATATTGATAAGCTTTTCAAAAAAAATTCCTTCGGTTTTTTCAAACCTTATCAACATTCCTTTCATGCTC
>JBBSEV010000021.1:0-70734 GCA_038239385.1 Chitinophagales bacterium | reverse complement strand
TTTTCTGAAACAAACAATGAATTTATAAAAAAACTCTTTTTATAAATGGGATCATTAAAGTTGATATTGCCTAAAGTGGTAATGCTTACCAGCTCAACATCGCTGAGTTCTGCATGTCGCTTTTGTAAAGCTTCCAATATATGTATAGGCGTTGCGGCGCTTCCATGTATGAAAACCCTGTTACCCGGCTTAATGATTTTTACAGCTTCTTCAGCGGTCACACTTTTATTGTACTCCATTATTTACAAACTTCTTAATTTTCAAATTTATGTAATCCCCGCATTATAAAAGATGCATTTAGCTTTTTGCCCGCATTGACTCGTTGACCATTGACCCATTGACCATTGACTTGTTAGCTGACTGATTTCAAATGTCCAGGTATTGATAATGCATGCTTTTTTCGGGCACGACTTTCCTGCTCAACTTTCAAAATAATTACGATATTCATTCAGCCTTGTATCTATTGACTGAAAGATCGGTTTTGCCGCAGCCGTATCCGAAACGGATTTCAGTTTGTTGGTATTTTCCAAAATAGGCTCTAACCATTTATGCAGGGCCTCATGATCAGGCCCGGTCATTTTGCATTCCTGTATCATCTTATTAATTTCTTTAGTTAAATCATTGCCAAGACTCTGGTATTCGTTTAAAGAGGGAAAGGGTTGTATTTTGAACATATCGGATGTATTCTTCAGATCCATCACGTTGTTGTAGGTACTTGAATCCGCTTTCCATTTGTCTCCATTATTTAAGGTCAAACAAGTATCCGCCACTGCTTGAATAGAGCTTGTATTATTTTCAGTTCGGGATTTATTATTGCCCTGGTTGCAGGAGAATAAAATAATTATTCCCACAATTAAATAAACGAACTTTTTCATAAATAAAATTTTAAGATGAATATTTTTTTTAACATGAAAATTTTAATTTGAAGTATTATTTCTTTATTTCAAAAAATAATTTTTGCGACTGAACCCATTCATGTTTTACTTTACCAACTTTATAAATCTTTCTTCTTAAACTTTCTCAAGGATAAACTTACCGGTATAAACATCCATAGCAACAAAACAAGTGTGGTAATAATTGTACCTGAGGTAGTTCCAAAAAAACTTTGAAATACTGCGCCTGTATAGCCCATCAAAGCAGATACATCCATCTTCAATAAAATTAGTATCCGCCCCATGTCAATAGGGTTTAGCCCACTCAATATCAGCACCGGCTTTTCCAGGGGATAATCAGCAAACTGAAACAGGATAAAAAGTACCAGGCCATCAAAAATCAGGGAAAAATAAAGCCACAATAAAACCGCAATGCCAATTCCCTTTGCTTTATCCCTCGTGTAAACTGCGGCAAGCAGGGCAATGGATACAAAAATCATGGTTAACATCAATCCTACGCCCACTAACATCAGCCCGGTAGGTGATAAGGCGTATAGCAAAACCGGTATGCCTATTCCAATAAAAAATGCAAGGGTTAAGGCTATAGCCATTCCTGCATAAAGACTTATCCATATATGCTTGCGTTGTAACGGTTGACTTACCAATAGTTCTATAAACTCCGAACTATTATAAATATAGATCGTTGAAAAAATGATACATATAAGTGGAACAACAATCAAAACAATATTCATCAAACTTAGGAGGCCTTTGGATGTGTTATCCTGCAGGTTGAATACGGTAAAGGAGATAGCCAATAACAATACTGTATAAGCAATTACTATTTTGTTTCTCAGTATATCCGTAATAACATATTTTATTATTTTTCTCATACGATCAATTTTGTTGCATTACGGCCGCGATCGCTTTTGATAATTTTTTTTCGCCGGTATCTTCCCGCAGTGAATCAATACTTTTATGAAATAATAAATTACTGTCCTGCATATAGATCACCTGTGTTACCAGGTCATCCAATTCACTCAGGATATGCGAAGTAATGATTACCAGTTTACCTTTCTTTTTTTCAGCAATAATCTTTTCCTTCAATATTTCAGAAGCTAACGGATCCAGCCCTGCTGTAGGCTCGTCCAAAATCAATACATCAGGGTTAAAAAGGAAAGCTAAGGAAGCGCTTACCTTTTGAGTAGTGCCGCCAGACAAAGTACGCATACGTTTTCCCATCAAATCATTTAGCCTGAAGGCTCTTATCAAATCTTCATCAAACTGATGTCCAACCCTCTTCGACCGTATATCTTTCATCATATTCAGAACCTGGCCGATCGTCATATTTTCAGGATAGCGGCCTATCTGTGGCATGTAGCCTATATGCTCCCTGTATAGCCAATCATGCAAAATATTCTTTCCGTTAAAAGTGATGAAGCCACTATCGGGAACTACCATGCCCAGGATACATTTAACCAGCGTGGTTTTTCCGCTGGCATTGGGTCCAATTAAAGCAATACATTCTCCTTTATTACAGGTAGCCGATACATTATTTAATGCAACCAGCCTGCCGAATTTTTTAGTAACGTTATTAGCAATAATCATAAATGTAAAGGTTTCATAAAGGGATAATGATCCACTAAATTTTCCGGTGTTATCCCGGGAACTATTTTTTCAATTTTATCAAACAAGGTCGCTATCACACTTCTGAATAAAATCATTGCTGTTGGATTTTCAGCAACTATCATGGAGAACATACTCACGGGGTGATATGGCACATCGCCCATTCTATCCCTTTTTAAGTCATATCCTTCATACTTATCCCAATAATTATGGTCGAAACAATTCAGCACCAATGTGCCGTTGGTGGCGATATCAAATGAGTTGCCTAAAAAATTATTATGCGTAAGCGTATCATCCATACAACTGGCATCAATTTTAATGGCCCATCCGTTTTTATTGAATTCATTTTTTTCAACCATAACCCTGTTAGCTCCTTCCATAGAAATACCGGTTGTATTACGCAAAAATTTATTCCCCGAAATATAACTATCGGTAATTTCTTTTAAGAAAATGCCATAACATCCATCACCCCAGTTGTCTTCAAAAAAGTTATTAAACATTTTTACTCCATGAGAGAACATCACTGAAACACCTGCATTATTATTTTGAAAAATATTGGATATATAAGCATCATTATGCGAGAACATAAAGTGCAAACCATAACGGGAATTTGCGTTGGAGATATTTCGCCAGATAACGGAGTTGGTTACAAACTCAAAATAAATTCCATCACGATGCCCTGTTACAGAATTACCAATAATTCGAAGGCTATCACATTGCCAGCAATGAATTCCGTTTCCGCTTTCCTGGTCGGTAACAGCATTGGCCGAAAGCATGTTATTTTCAACTAAGCAATTGGTCGATTTTTCTAAATAGATTCCAAAAAAAGTGCCTTCTAATATGTTACCTGCAATGGTAACTCCCTTTCTTGTATAAACTTTTATTCCCGCAATATCTACCAGGCTTGAAATGCCAGAGTGAACTAATTTAAAACCCTTTATAATTACGTTATCTGCTTTTACCGAAACAATCTCATATTTTTCTTCGCCGTCCAGCACAGGATAATTTACTCCCAAAAGCAAGAGTGATTTATTTATAACAATATTTTTTTCTTTATAAATACCGGGCCCAACTATAATTGTATCGCCATTTTGTGAGGTACTGATAGCTTCTTGTATAGAGTGGAGTTCTTTATTGGCTCCAACATGATGTACGTTGGCAAAAGTGATTTTGCATGGGAGAATTAAAAACGTAATTATTTTAAATACTGAAATTTTCACGGCTGGGTTAATTGATCCCAGGTTACTTCGGTGCCCGGATAATTGTTTTCAACTATTTGCAAACTATCCTTATTGGCAAAGGCGGCTACATTACCACCCATAGGGCTTCTCAGTGAATCGCTTTTCAAAAAAAAGGAAGCCTTTGCCGGCACTAAAGAATGGTCACCCGAAAAGTCAGCAAAATAAACCGAATTGGATTTATCCTTATTATTAGCAGCTTCTTTCAAAAAAGATTTTAAACAATGTTCATCGTCAAACTTGTAAACCTTCCCTTTATCAGTAATTACTTCCGCTCCGAAACGGTTGTCACTATAGGGCATTTTACAATAATCGCAATGATCCTTTCCAACAATAATAGGCTCCGGGCCAGTATTACAGGAGTTTAACAGGAAAAGCAATACTATTGGAATTGCGCTGCTAACCGGTTTGAATTTTTTTTTCCAATTTACATGAGACTTCCACGCCAAAACCACAAGAACAAGTAATATAACTCCTACCCCAATAAATAACCATCCCCCAATATCAGGGATAGAATACGCACCAAAATTGAGCAATTGTTTATAACCAATTAAAGGTGGCTGGTAAGCCATGCCCGGTACGATAATAGCGGCATCAGGGTTGAGATTATGTCCATAGTTATAATCCCATCTCCAAAAATCAATCATGGCTATTATGCCAAAACAAACAAAAAGCACAAACACTATATTAAGCAAGATTCTTTTTCCAGCAATAGCAGTTAAGACAAGTGCTAACGCAAAAAATCCGATGATATATGGTAGTATCGTGAATTCCATAAAGTCTGCTGTGTGCAGGGATTTCATACCAATGTAATGATTCAACCCATTGATGATAGCAACGTTTCCGGCCAGCTTATTCGCATAAATCAATAAGACCAATCCTTCCGGGTATTGAGGTGCAGAAAGCTGAATTTGCCACATCGGGAAAAACAAAACAGCAAAAAGCATCCCGCTGCATAGTACCAAAAGCAGCCTGGCATACCCTTTAAGCTTATTATTTTTCATGGCTTCATTTTTAAAAAGATAAAATATTCCGTTAATAAAAATTTCGTGTACAGGTAACCGTTACTTCTTTGCCGGCGGCAACAATACTCCATCTATTAAATATATAATACCGTTGGAGGCCTGTACAGTCCCAATAATATTGGCTAAATTATTCAGCGTTATCTTTCCATCTTTTACGTTGACAGTTGCATTATCTCCATTGACCATTCCCAGGATCTGGCCATCTTTAAAACTCTCTTCTTTAAGACCTCCCAAGGCAACGTGGTATTGCAAAATATTTTGTAGGTCGTCTTTCTTATCATCTTTCATCAGGCCATCAACCGTACCAGCAGGCAGTTTATCAAACGCTGCATTGGTAGGCGCAAAAACAGTAAACGGTCCTGCATTTGAAAGTGAAGTAACGAGGTCGGCCTGTTTTAATGCTGATACTAATGTTGAAAGATCTTTAGATGCAATGGCCAGTTTCACAATATCCTTTTGTGATTGATCATCATTTACATTTTCCTGTCCGCCGGAAGCAGGTGTATTATCCGACGCAGATACTTCATTTGTTGTTGTTGCTGAAGTTCCCTGGTTACAGGATAACAATCCAAAAAAAAGTGGAATAAAAAACAGCTTAATTATATTTTTCATTTTTGTTGCTTATTGTTTTTTGTTTTTTGTTTCTTCTGTTTATTTAGCTGATTTTGATTATTAAACTTTTAAAAATGGATGTTTAACCTTAGTAGAAAAGTTATGAAATTACTCCACTAACCTTATTACCTTATTACAGGTAAGTTCATTATAATAAGGGAATAAGGTTTTCAAAAAAGCAACCTCTTCCTATTAAGGTTAAACAGCCAAAAAAAACCATTCCACCATGTTCACCGAAGAACCATTTTTTTTAGAATACTTCAGCCATTCCCCGCCCTCTTTTTGCCTGGTCTTTTTGGATACGGATTATAAATTAATAACCTGATAAATATCACAGGAAATATTCTTCCTGTGATATTATTTTTGTATGCTTATTGTGTAAGTAAAGGAGGTGCCGAGGAAGAATCCGGCATGTTCTCGCCCGTATTAAAAGTTAAGGGAACGTTGCTATTAGCGGGAGATACTCTTACATATCCCTGCATTTCCTGATGAAGTGCGCTACAAAAATCAGTGCAATAGAATGGATACATACCCGGCTTTTCAGGGTTCCATACAAGCGTTTGCGTTTCACCCGGCATTACCAACAACTCTGCAGTGTTTGCCGCTCCTTTGATGGCAAACCCATGAGGAACATCCCAATCCTGTTCGAGATTGGTAACATGCCAATACACATTGTCGCCCATTTTTATTCCCTCAATATTATCAGGTACAAAATGAGAACGGATCTGGGTTATATATACATCCACTCTTTTCCCATTGCGTACTACCTTGGCTTCTTTTTCGCCCTTTGTTACATAAGGACTTTTATTTTCTTCAATCTTAAAGAACTTTACAGATTTATCTTTTATAAGTGATGCTACCACAGCCTGCCCATAGTGGGGTTCGCCAACTGTTGGGAAGTCAAGCAGCAATTTCATTTTATCACCGGAGATGTCAAAGAGCTGCGCTGCCTGTGCCAGTTCAGGGCCTGTAGGCAGATACCTGTCTTTGGTAATTTTATTATAAACGATTACATATTTGCCGTTGGGTTTCCTGGTATCTCCACCCGGAATACATAAGTGCCCCGGAGAATAATAAGTGGGTTCCCTGTCAATGACTTTTAAATCCTTAATATTCCATTTTACAATTTCAGAGGAAACAAACATAGTAGTAATGGCATTTCCTCTTCCATCGAATTCTGTATGTAAAGGACCTAATCCGGGCTTTTTCACCTCTCCGTATAAAGCTGCTTCATATTCAATTACGGGAATACCATCATAGTTACCAATAAACTTTTTATCAGCAATAGCCTTTTGTATTTTTTCAAAGCTAAACACTGGTATCAGTGCCGCCAGTTTTCCACTTCCTACAATATATTCGCCGGTTGGGTCCACATCACAACCATGTGGTGATTTAGGGCAGGGAATAAAATAACATACATCCTGTAAATCTTTAGCATCCAAAACGGTTACCTGTTTTTCAATAGTAGAGGTGGCATTATGCGTAGTTTCATTGTAAACATTATGAGCGTATTGAACTGCCTCAGTTTTACCTTTACCCTGCTTTACATATTCTTCTAATTTTTTCCAGTTCACGGCAAGAATGAAATCTTTATCACGTTGCGAGGCGTTCACTTCCAGCAAAGTATTTGCCTGCTCTGTGTTATAGCATGAAAAGAAAAACCAATCGTGCGATGGGCCTTTACCACTATGGCTCAGGTCAAAATCAACCGGGGGCACCCTTAACTGGAAAGCTATTTTCATGGTACCGGAATCCTTATCCACACTTATGAAACTGATAGACGCGCTAAAATTTTTCCGATAAGTATTAATGGGTACATCGCCGTTTGCATTGTCCATAGGAACAGCAAAGCGAGTCCCCGCCACCACATATTCTGTATTCTCAGTAATGAAAGGCGAAGAGTGGTTACCTGCGCTGTTGGGCAATTCCAGGATCTCAGCAGTTTTAAAAGTAGTGAGATCTACCCGGGCAATGCGGGGTGTATTATTGGCATTGGCAAAAATCCAACGTCCATCAATTTCTCCATTTGTTTGGGAAAGTTCCAGGTGGTGTTGGTCATCCCATGGGATGAACCCATGTGAAGTGTTTAGCATGGGTTTGGTTTCTTCACTGTATCCATATCCATTTTCAGGAAACACGCCAAAAATGGGTACAATTTTTAACAGCCTGCCGGAAGGCAAGCCATATACGGCCATTTGCCCATTGAAACCACCGGAGACAAAATTGTAAAACTCATCGTATTTACCGGGAGCTACATATACTCTTTGTGCAGCATCGCCACTAATGGCATCAGCAGTATTCTTAGGCTTGCAGGAATAAAACCCACTACATAAAAAAGCAGCCAGGGCCGGATAAAGCAGGAAGGAATTCTTTCTCATAATGGTTATTTGAAATATTATTACAGTTATAGTATTTATTTATTTTACCCCATCATTCTGGCGCATATATTCATATACATTTCGTGCATCATCCCCTGACAGGTTTTGATTAGGCATGCGAACCAGGCAAAGCTCCAACATGGCTTGTGCTTTTGGATCCTTTGTCAACATATCATCAGGGTTGGATGCGAAATTCATAATCCATTCTGCGGTATGCCGGCTGGTAACACCTTTCCATCCCGGTCCTACCAATTTTTCATCAGTAAGCTTGTGGCAGGCGCTGCATTTAACGCTATATACTTTTTCACCCGCTTCAGCCTTGGCAACATCTAAGGAGGAGCCTATATCCACTTTTGTAAAAGGCCCCGCTCCGCGGTTGGGATCATAAGAAGGATTGTCATTGGCTGTTTCCGGCTGAGTGGTTGCTGCAGGTTCCTCACTTTTGGATTTTTCGCTATTTGAATTATTACAAGCAACGGCCATTAGCGTTAATACACCTAAATAGATTAATTTTTTCATAATGATTTTTTTGAGCAAATTTTAATGGACAATATTACTGCTGCATGGGGTAGCATTTTATGCGTGAAGTCATAAGATGGAATAGCTGTTGATAAGAATAAAAGACTATTGGGTAAAAAAAATCCGGAGCCTTGGTGTAGCAGGGCGTTTCAAAAGATGCAAAAAAAATCTTATAAGAAACATCTGATAACAATCATATTGATGGCCGATAACAATCATGCACAGATCGCGATTTCAACAGAAAATAATCTCTTTATTTACACACATAAATTAATAGAGATGATGATCAATATTGAAACCTTGCTTGGATTAGGCGCGACTTATAAAAATATAGTTGCCGATGAAATTATCTTTGAAGAAGGAGCTGAATGCTATTACTATTATCAATTGGTTTCAGGGTCTGTACGCTGGGTACAAATTAGCGAAGAGGGCAAAGAATTTGTACAGGATATGATTGAGCCGGGAGAGTGTTTTGGAGAATTACCTCTTTTTGATGATGCTCCTTATGCCGCCTCTGCAATTGCGAATTCAGACTCGATGATTTTGCGTTTAAATAAACAAAGATTCCAACAGATGTTGAAAGATGAACCGATGATACATTTTGCTTTTACCAAATTATTAGTAGAGCGTTTACGGTTTAGATTTTTGTTATCTAAAAATCTTGCCGGCAATAAACCGGTAGAAAAAATCTGCAGTTTACTTACCTATTTTAAAATTCATAAAAAATATTTCTGTCCGAGTTGCAATTTAGTGAAGCTTACCCGCCAGCAAATAGCAAACATGACCGGGCTCCGTGTAGAAACGGTGATCAGGAGCATACGACAGATGGAAGTAATTGGCAGGCTCCAAATTCAAAAAGGAAAAGTTTATTATTAAGTATAGTATGATTGCAATCATACATCAAAAAATTATTGTGGCTTTACTTTACCTCAAAAATGGATCGTTCATTACATAAGTGGCTATCAGTCGCCTTTTTCAATCTAATGTTGGTGGGAGCCCTGGGATGTATCTTACGCTATAAAATCGCGTACTCTTTACCGTTAGTTGACCAAAAGTTTTTCTTACACGCACATTCTCATTTTGCTTTTTCCGGTTGGGTCACACAGGCGCTGATGGCATTAATGATAAAATATTTATCTGATAAAACCTTAACGAACCAGTTTTCAAAATACCGCTGGATTTTATGGGCCAACCTTCTTACAGCTTATGGAATGTTATTTACTTTCTCGGTTGAAGGTTATGCGTTAGGTTCCATTATTTTTTCGACTGCTTCTATTTTCGCAGGATACGCCTTTGCTAGCCGGTTTTGGAAAGACCTGAATAAAATTGCTAACCCATCAATTGAGAAATCATTTTTTAAAGCAGCCCTGTTTTTTAATGTTCTCTCTTCTATTGGCCCCTTCACCTTAGCATTTATGATGGCGACAAAAAGCAGTTTTCAAAATCTGTACCTGGCTGCCATATATTTCTTTCTTCATTTTCAATACAACGGGTCGTTCCTTTTTACATGTATGGGATTGCTTGTCTATCGGATAAGCATAAACGCAATTGTGCAGAAGAAACTAAAAATTGCCTATTATCTATTTGCATCTGCCTGTGTACCGGCTTACTTTTTATCTGCTTTATGGATACCAATGCCAACATGGATCTACGCCCTTGTTGCATTAGCGGGCATTGCACAACTGGCAGGTTGGTTCCTACTTTTAAGAGTAATAAAACAGCATGTCACGAAGTTGAAGTTTAATTCAAATCAATTTATCAGCGTTCTATTTATCTTTTGTGCGATAGCCTATACTATTAAATTATTATTACAGGCAGCATCAGCAATACCTTCATTAAGCTTTCTTACTTATGGCTTCAGGCCAATTGTTATCGGATACTTACATTTAGTACTGCTGGGTGTAGTTTCACTGTTTATAGCAACTTATAGTATAGCTTATAATTATTTCCATTTAAGCAAAATAAAAAAGACCGGAGTAGTCATTTTCGTCGCAGGAATTATCATTAACGAAGTATTTCTCCTGGTGCAAGGCATTGCTGACTTAGACTATAAATCTGTTCCGTACATGAACGAAGCGCTTTTAGCAGCAGCGGTTATATTATTCTTAGGGCTACTTCTAATGAACATCAAACAACGGGTGGATGGTGAAAAAATTACATCTATCTAAGCACTTATAATTAACCCGCCGGACCTTCTATTCTGAACAGAAATAAACTATTCATTGTATGGCTACTTACCAGGAAAAACTTCTCACATATATATGATGTAGATCATTTAAAAAGCCAATCACCGACATTTTATCTGGGGTATTTTCTTTTGAAATTTGGGAGGATCTACATCCAACACTCAATCATTTAAAAACCTGGAATTTAGTTATGTCTGAACTAACGCTTTTAAAAATTGAAGCAAGAGAATTACTTGCGCAGGTAAATCAACATTTTGAAACTTCGCCGAATGGCAGGAGAATAAATTGCTCTTCTTGGGAGAATGAATGTGTTTATAATGAAATGTCTTTTAAAGAAAGAGTAAAGATTTTAAGAGAGAAATTCTACACACTGACTTCTCAAAATGGCCTTCCAAAATAAATTCTCCTTTTGCTTTTATACCGGGGCTTTTATCATGTGTATAATAGTAGCAGAGATTGTTTTCATTCAAAGAAGATAAACCTGTTTACACCTCGTTACATCAAAATAACTTACCATCAGCTTTGATGATATCATCGCAGGTTTAGCTACAATGGTAGCAAGATGTTTTTATGATTGCAAGATGTTGAATGCTTTATTTTTTGTGGTTGATAAAGAAGTCTAAAGTACCCTGCCATTGGATAAAATAGGATGAGGTATGTCAGTTGGGAAGATGATTTATATCAATGAAGAATGTCGGCCAATTAACACCCGCCAGGTAAGTGGGAGCGTGTAGGTTTTTGCTTAATGAAGCCAACTGGACGCTTTTATGAAACACTTTTTGATGAGTTTAAGATATTAACTTGGTATAAAGACAGATATTGCAGTTCGTTTGCTGATGGCCATAAGTCCGACAATGAAGTGGTCAAATTTGTCGGTAAACCTTAAACGACTATAGGAATGGATATATTATGAAAGCACAAGTGATTTTGCCAGTCAAAAAAAGAATATATTATGAGATCCCAATTAAACGGAGTAGATAAAAAATAAAAGTATTTATATTAGATATGCAATTATTATTCGATAAGCCGAACAGGACTTGACCTAATAAACTTTAAACTATTTATTTTGATCCATTATTTAAAAATACTAACCGTTTTAGTATTTTTGAACTAAAAAAGTTATTTTTAGAATTATAGATTTTATGACTACTAAGGAATTTTATATTGATTTTGATTTTACCGATGTTAAAAATTTACAAAAGGAAAATCTCTCTTCCGATTTAGAGGAAATAAGCTATTTAGAGGTTGATAAGGTATATTTTTCGGGTGATTATCCTGCAATTTTATTTAAAGAAGTAAATAGTTTCGATAATGATGAATTAAAAGAAATTGCCCGGATTCAACATCGCTGTTGGAACTATAGGAAAGTGATATTTCTATTTGTTCTATCTAAAACAGAAGTAAGAATTTATAACTGTTCTAAAAGGCCATTCAATTATGAAAACACCAACTTTAAATTACCTGACGAGCTTGAAAAATTAGAAATTGCCCGGTCTGACTTTAATAATATAAAAGCACTCGGTACTATTAAAGAATTATTTTCAAGAGTCGCAGTTGATTGTGGCCTACTATGGACTACAGAAAATAAACTAAAAGATAAAATTTCGTTACAAGAACGAATCGATAAATATCTTGTAAAATCACTTTTAAATGCCGCAAAGGAATTAAAAAAACTCGAGCTACCCGATGAGATTATTCATGGTGTATTAATGCGTTCCATTTTCATTATGTATTTGGAAGATAAGGGCGCTGCAAAAGAAACTAATTTATATAAGAAAATCCTGCCGGGAGCCAATAGTTACATAGATATTCTTGCCGACAAAGATGCGACTTATTCAATTTTTGAAAAAGTAGAAGACCATTTTAATGGGAATGTGTTTCCTTTAATCCCAGGTGAAAAAAAAATGGTTACCACGAAACACCTTGATATAGTAAAAAACTGTCTTTTTCATGGAGATTTAACCAGCATACCCAGATTATTTAATGAATGGAGGCTTTTCCGTTTTGACATAATCCAGATTGAGTTACTGAGTGAAATTTATGAGCATTTTCTGGAAGAATTTAAAGAAAGTCAAAAAGAAAAATCTGGACAATATTATACTCCTCCTTCATTAGTAGAACTAATTTTGAATGAAAAACTAAAATTCAAAAATGAAACTCAATGGAAATTTAAAGTACTTGATCCTGCATGTGGCTCTGGTATTTTTTTGGTTGAGAGTTTTAAAAGATTAGTGAAGAGATGGAAGAATGCACACCCGGGCCAGCAAATTAGCTTTAGCGATTTAAGAGAGATTCTGGAAAAAAATATTTTTGGAATTGAGTATGATCGTTTAGCTATAAGAGTTACAGCCTTTAGTTTATATTTAGCAATGCTGGAACATCTAAACCCAAGAACTCTATGGATTGATAAACGTTATAGATTTCCTTATTTAATTCTTGATCCCCAGGATACAGTCCTAAAAAAGCAAGGTGTAAACTTGTTCAGGCAAGACAGCATTGGAGAAGTTGCAGCAAACACCTTTGGAGAAATTGACTTAGTTATTGGCAACCCGCCATTTGGTTCAAGAATTGACCTGCCCAGTATTAAAGATTATTGTACTAAAAACAAATTTGGGCAAGATATGGTAATACCATTTCTTCATAAGGCAATCGGATTTACTCCAAATGGTTCAATTGCCCTGATTTTTAATACTAAAATATTAACAAATACCGAAAGTCCATTTCAAAATTTTAGAAAATGGCTATTCAATGAAACTTACGTTGAAAAGATTTATAATTTCTCCATTTTTAGAAAAACACCTAAAACATTTGGAGGGCAGCTTTTTTCATCAGCCGTTGGGCCTGTGAGTATTGCATTTTATCAAAATAAGCCTCCTGCAAGAAAAAGTTCTACGATTGAATATTGGGCTCCAAAGACTTATGTAAAAAATAGCTTAACAGAAGGAGTTGTTATTGATGCTACCGATATAAAATTCCTTCCAAGAGATGAATGTCAGAATCCCTGTACTCAAATCTGGAAAATTGCTATGTGGGGGACAATGGAAGATTTCAAATTGATTAATAAATTTCAAGAATTATCCTCTTTAACAGATTTATTTAAACAAAAAAAACTTACCAAAGGCCTTGGCTTACAGTTTATGGACAGTACGACAAAAGAACCTGTTCATAACGATGATATTGCAAAACTCCCATATTTGAGGCCTGAAAATATTCAACGATATTATACATCACAAAATGAATTTAGTAAGTTAATTGATGATGTTTCGGCAGCATCAAAACTTATATATAAGAAATATTACAAAATCGACATTAATAAAGACCTCAAGCAAATTAATTCTTTTCGAAGGCTAAATAAAAAGGAGGTATTCTATACTCCTCACGTAGTGGTTAAAAAAGGTTTAAGTGACAAAAAATTATGTGCTTCGTACCTCGACAAAAATTGTACTTTCAATAGCAAAGTTTTAGGCATTACCGGAGGTTCTAAGCAATTGTTGCAATCTATAGCGGCGATCATTAACTCCAGCCTTGCAACTTATTACCTCTTTTTAATTTCGTCTTCTATTGGAATAGAAAGAGAAGAGATACAAACAAATGAGATTTATGGCTTGCCCGTAAATTTTGAAGAAAAATTTTATGAGCAGTTGGCACAAAAATCGGATGAGATAAAAATCAGAATAGAAAAAAACTATCCAATGAATATTGATATTTCTGATTTGGAAAAAGAAATCAATAGTATAGTTTTTAATCTTTTTTCCTTGACTTATAACGAAAGAATTCTCATTGATGATTTTATCAATATAAATGTAAGCTTGCTGTTCGAGGGCCATAAATCAATAGCCTTGAAATCTGTAACCAACATTGAGAATAAAGCTTATGCTTCTACTATAAAAAAAGAGTTAAACGAGTATTTGAGCTCAGAAAAATTTATTGTCAATTCTTCTGTTTTTGAAATTAAAAAAGGGATTCCATTAAACATGGTGAAATTAACCTTTAATAGAAAAAAGAAAGATGTAAGTTCTTTCAGCTCGGAAATATATGACGATTATCTATCTCAAATAAATAAGCACACTGTTAGTACATTAGCGAAGAATATTCACATTCAAAAACAAATAAAATACTTTGATGGCAATGATAATATATTTATTATAAAGCCAAATCAAAAAAGGTTTTGGAGCCGTTCTATGGCTATTAATGATGCCAGGGAATTGATAAGTGAAATTTTGAAAATGTCATAAAGTGAGAGGTAAATTAAGTCAAAATATAGTTTCCCTTTTTAAATCAAGGTTTGAGAACGATTGCATCTATCTCCTGATTGAATCCTACAATTCGTTAAAAAATTCCGGAAAGATAGTCACTGAAGAAAATGAAAACAATATAACAGCAATGCTCGTGGGTTATATGAAGAAAAATCCCAGGAGAACTGATTTGCAAATTCACTTAGAACGAGAAAATTACCTTGATGGTGAGGAAATTTATGCGGGAATACTGGATGCAGATAAATCACCCCGGATTGATATAAAATATTCTGTGTGGAGTTCTGATGTTGAAATCGAATTTTATATGGAAGCAAAAAATTTAGCAGAAAATAGCTGGAAGAAGAATTCTTCAAATACGACCGTTGACGCTTATAAACTCCGGAAAAGATATGTAGAGACTGGCATAGATAATTTTACCGATGGCAGGTACGCGAATGGTTGTTTATTAGGATACGTATTGGAAGGTAGTTCTCAAACAATTGTTGAATTAATTAATCAGATAATTATGAGTGATAATAGAAAAGATGAGATATTATCTAAGCATGCAAGCTACGGGATAGACTATCATTACATTTCCAAACATAATGGAACAGCAATGCCTGCTTTGAAGCACTTCTTTTTAAATTTATCCTGAGTTGCGTGCGGCAGATCGTAAGCTCTATAAAAATTGATAATTAAGCTGCCGCCTCCCATTTCAAATGATGCAGAGCGTGATGGGCTGTAATAAAACAAGAAATAATCCGCGTGAAAAATACTGCCACATTTATATAAATAACTATTATTACAAAACCCGAAAATCATTTTACAGGATTTTAAACCTTATTCGTAATTATTTTACCGCACCGTCTCAATCAAATAATCGTTTTATTGTAGTCATTAATAGTTTTACTGTATATAAAATTGTCTTGGCAACTAAACCGCTTGGCAGCCTTTGGCTTAAGAAAAATTATTAATTAGATAGCTTTAGAACTAGCACGGATTTATTCTTTCCCATTTCTTGTATAATCCCAATCATCATAAAATCTTTCTTCAAAAGTATGTTGGGAAGGTTTACCATATTTTAAAACATTGTACACCATATATAAAATAAAAAATGGTGATACCGACAGCATTCCAAAAATTATTGTGAGGCTTATGCCGGTATTCAGCGCCAGCAGAAATAGCAGCAGATAAACCGTAGCGACCACGATGGAAATTTTAGGCTTTTTCATCTTCTAATTTTAGAGTAGATAAATGAGTTTCACTAAAACTTCTGCAATTTATTTGCCAATAAAAGGATGAAAAGAACTTTTGAAATCTTCTTACGATTTAATTTTATCCGGAGATTGAAAGAGATGGTTATCCTCGCTCATTAGGGCCGTGCGCAACAATTTATCATATCTTTTTTTTCTGCACCAACTTTAGGACTCAAATAGGGTATTCCCAAACCCATGCCGCGAAGTATTAAAAGGCAGGCAAGTAATGTCATCATATAAGGATAGGCTTTTCGGATTTTTTGGCGTATGCCAACGCTTACATAATTGCCGAAGAATGCGATGCTCCACATCATCGGCAATGTTCCCAAGCCAAAGAATGCCATGAAGACCATGCTGTTTACAATATCGCCGGTGGCCACTGCTACAGCCGCTGCCATATAAACAAGGCCGCAAGGCAGCAGGCCATTTAATAAGCCTATGAAAAATAGCGAGGAGAAATTTTTCTTTAAAAATAATTTACCAAAAGCAGCACGCAACTTTTCAAAAAATACAAGAATAAAATTGTTGTTTTTAAAAGCCCCTAATCTTTTTGGAAGAATGATAAATAAAATAATTACCACGCCCAACGTTATTGACAACCATTGTTGGTAGCCAAAGAATGCAACACTTTTACCAATGCTTCCAAATATAAAACCAAAGATGGTATAGGTAACAATGCGGCCGGAATTATAAAATAATGCGCCGGAAAACTTTCCCCAGGCACTCGTATCTTTTAACGGAAGCGACAATGCTATTGGACCACACATGCCTACACAGTGAAAGCTGCCCAACAAGCCCATCATAAACGCAGCAATGATCAATTGAGACATGATGCTAACCTTATTTTATTAATAATTTCTTTTCAAAATAATAACTTTTCCCATCTGCCTGCCAGGTCAGTTGCAACTCATAATTTCCTTTGGTGTTTGCATTAATCGAAACAATTACCGGTGCATCTTCAATTGAAAAATTATGCCTGATGTCTTTATCTTGATCTGACGGGCAATACAGTGCTACCTCCCCTTCCACCTTTTTTCCTGCAAAATCTTTTGGGAAAACTATACTTAACTTATTACCAATTATCTCATACTGCACATCCTCGGATAACCCGGTAACGCGGTTCATGGCATCTATTTTTTCCTGGTACTTTATTTCTTTGTCATAATAGTCTGTTGTTACAAGGTCCATTTTCTGGCTTGATGCTTTTATAACGAGGAATACAATGCCTGCAACAAACACAACATATACGACAAGAATTTTATAGCCCCAGTTCATGATAAAAATTTATTAATTATAAATTTCAGGGCCAATAAAATTGGCCTCGATTGTTTTTATTTTTTTATTGTTTTGGTACATCCCAACCCTAAGTTCGGTCTTCCATCCCTTAACATCGCCCCGGTTGAGTTTCACAAAAAACTGCAGGTGAGCATAGTCTTCTTTTTTTACAATCGGACTGCTGTTGCCGACAATTTGAATTTCACCCTTTATATTTTCGAGTTTCAAAGTATAGGTAATGTCTTTATGCGTTTTATTAGCCAGCTTAAGATTATATAGATTACTGATGCGTCCATCAGGCAGCGACGTATAAGTCATTCCCGCGGTACGCATCAATCTTGCATCAAGGTCTGTTCTGCTCACTAAAAGAAAAACCAGCAGCGATAATAGTAAAGCAAGCACAGAGGTATAGGCTTTTATCCTTGTTGTAAATTTTAATTTCACACCTTTTACAATACTGTTTTCTGAGGCATAGCGGATCAACCCCACAGGCTTTTTAACGCTTATCATTATGGCATCGCAGGCATCAATACAGGCAGTGCAGTTTACGCATTCCAGTTGCGTGCCGTTTCGTATATCTATGCCTGTTGGGCACACACGTACGCAGGCAAGGCAATCAATACAATCCCCCTGCGGTACTATAGCCCCAATTTTTTTTGCAAGACTGCTGCATCCACCCTCATTTTTACAGTCAACGCATTTACAATCGTGATCATCCTTCTTTTTTAGTTTACCCCTGGGCTCTCCCCTCTTATGATCGTAAGCAACCACAATTGAATTTCTATCCAGCAATACGCCCTGTAATCTTCCATAGGGGCATACAACAATACAGGCTTGCTCCCTGAACCACCAGTAAACAAAGAAAAATACACTTGTAAAAATGAGCAATGAAATCAAAGTGCCGATATGTGCCGACGGGCTTTTTAAATAACCCAATAATTCCTCCATACCAATAAGGTAAGCGAGAAAAAAATTGGCTATAATAAAAGAGATGGCAAAAAATATAATGAATTTTAGCGAGCGCTTACGGGTTTTTTCAGCATTCCATGGCATCGCTTTTAATTGCTTTTGCTTACTGGAATCACCGTCGATCCAATATTCAATTTTGCGGAAAACCATTTCCATAAAAATGGTTTGAGGGCATGCCCATCCACAAAAGACACGGCCAAACACAACCGTAAATAAAATAACAAACACTATAAAAGTGAGCGTGGCAATACCGAAAATAAAAAAATCCTGTGGCCAGAAGATCAATCCAAATATGATAAATTTTCTCTCGAGCACATTTAGCATTAGCAGCGGCTCACCATTTACTTTTATAAAAGGAAGTGTAAAAAAAACTATGAGATAAAAAATACTGAAGCGGGTTCTCAGATTATATAATTTGCCTTTTGGTTTTTTGGGATTAATAAAATTCCTGTTTCCCTCTTTGGTGATGGTAGCAACAGAGTCTCTGTAACTTCCTTTTTTATCCAGTTCGATAGTCGCTTCCATTTTTAAAATTTATTGACTCAGCACCTTTGATGAATCAGCAGGTATGGCTGCCGAAGAGCCAGCAGTAAGGGTTTTATTTGTATTCACAGGCAGCGCTACAGTTGATGAGTCAACATATAAATCGCCCTGCGGCGCTTTAGCATTTTCCGGTTTTGTATTGTGCAATGTCTTAATGTAGCTTGCCAGGAAACTCATTTCTTTTGGCGTGTATAAGCTTGCCCATGATTGCATTCCTTTGTCAGGATAACCTTTCTTTATCGAGCTATAAATATCATTAAGAGAACCTTTGTGCAACCAATAATCGTCGGTAAGATTCGGGCCTGCTCCTCCTTCGCCCGATATACCATGACATGCAAAGCACTTAGTGGAGAAAATTTCTTTTGCCGCCGCTAATCCTGAAGCATCGGCCATCGGTATATTATTCTCGTCAATTTTATCTTTATTATTTGCTTCATATATTTCTTTTTGTATTGCCGCATTAGCCATTTCCGCATTGTATTCCTCTGTAGGATTTTTTCCATAACCAAGCACCTCAAAGTTTAAGAGGTAAACAACCGCGATGCCGATAGTTATAATAAATCCCCATTTCCACCAAGGCGGTAAAGCATTATCCAATTCCCTGATGCCATCATAATTATGATCCAGCATTATATCTGCTTCCCTTGTTACCGGCACAGCCCTCGTTAATTTTTTATTAAGCCTTGCCCACCAATCAGCCAGCCTGGTTGATTTTACATGTACCACTTGTTTTTGCGGTATCAATTCAGCGTAAATTGTTTTTATAAAAAAAGCAAGCGTTAATATTATAATTACTTCCATAGCAACCACGCTTACTATCAGGTAAAAAGTAGTTGAAGAAAGTCCTCCATAGTTAGGAGCCGCAGGCACAACTATGGATGCGTTGCTATCCTGGCCATAAGTAAGTTGAGACACAAATAATAATCCTGTTACGAGCAGCACAGTAAGAGGTGCTGTTGCCTTTTTATTTTTTTCTACCAACTGCTTGCCTAATGCAAGTAAAGCCCTGCCTAATCCCCAGATAATAAAAGCAAATACAAGTGCCATGATCATTAAAAGCACTTCAAGCATATTATAACTTGAGCCTGCCGCCTGCTGAGCCGGTGCTGGTGTTTCTTGTGCTATGGAAACAGATACGGGTAACAGTGCAAGAAAAAAGAGCGCAACCTTTTTTATCAATAAATGTTTATCAGGCATATTAATTAATTATAGAATTGTTTATTTAGTTTCCTCATCAAAAGGAATATTGGATAATTCACTAACTCTTTCTTTGCTCATTTTTTTTACGAAAAAAAGAAGACCTACAAAAAAGAGAAAGAATATAAACAGCGAGATAAATGCATAGATGTTTGCGCCGCCTATTTTTTCCGCATATTGTTTTATGAATGTGAACATGGTTTATTTATTAAATGTGGCTGTCGGGTTTTTAGTTATATCTACTCCCATTCTCTGTATGTAGGCAATCAATGCAATTACTTCTTTTTTAGAAGATACCTGTATGCTATCGCTAAGTAAATTGTTTGAAATTTCTGTTGCCTGTTTTCTCAAATCCGCCATGGCTTCGTTTTCATATCCCTTCGGATAAGGAACACCCAATGATTGCATTGCTTTTATTTTGGCAACGAGATCAGAAGTATCCAAATCATTTTCCAGCATAAAGGCATAAGGCGGCATCACAGAACCTTCGCTCATAGATGATGGTTCACGAAAATGCCGGAAGTGCCATCCATTAGTTTTTTTAAGATTCCCTGTTCCTTCTCTTGCCAAATCAGGGCCTGTGCGTTTGCTGCCCCATTGAAACGGATGATCATATACGAACTCACCTGCTTTAGAATATTCTCCATATCGTTCCGTCTCGCTCCTAAAAGGCCGGATCATTTGCGAATGACAGGTGTAGCATCCTTCACGCACATAAATATCCCTGCCTTCCAGTTCCAAAGGTGTGTAGGGTTTCACACTACTTATGGTAGGCACATTTGATTTTATAAGAAAGGTGGGTATCAGTTCAACAAAGCCGCCGATTAAAATAACTATCAAACTCATTACCATAAGCTGCACGGGCTTTCTTTCGATCCACCTATGCCAATGTTCTCCTTTGTGCGCTACATATTCTTTTTCCAAAGGCGCTGCTTCCGCAGCTTCGTTGGCAACCAGTTTGCCGGCCTTTGCTGTTTTATATAAATTATAAATCATAAACAAAACACCCACCAGGTAAAGGCTGCCACCCAATGAGCGCATCGCATAAAAAGGTTTCATGTACGTAACCGTTTCAAGAAAAGTATATTTCAACTGGCCGGCTTCGGTAAATTGTTTCCACATGGAGCTCTCTGTAAAGCCAGCCCAGTACATAGGTATGGCATAAAATAAAATGCCTAATGTTCCCAACCAGAAATGAACATTGGCGATTTTTTTTGAATAGAGATCTGTTTTATAAATTCTTGGTATAAGCCAATACAGAACACCAAACGTGAGCATACCGTTCCATCCCAAGGCACCCACATGCACATGTGCAATGATCCAGTCAGTATAATGAGAGATAGCGCTTACACTTTTTAATGAAAGCATCGGCCCTTCAAAAGTTGCCATACCGTAAGCGGTAACTGCCACCACCATAAATTTTAATATAACGTCATCGCGTACACGATCCCAGGCACCACGTAATGTGAGCAGCCCGTTTATCATACCGCCCCAGCTAGGAAAGATGAGCATCACAGAAAATACGATGCCCAATGATTGCGCCCAGTTTGGCAACGCTGTGTATAGTAAATGGTGCGGCCCTGCCCAGATGTATAAAAAGATCAACGCCCAAAAGTGAATAATGGACAGCTTATAAGAATACACCGGCCGGTTAGCCGCCTTCGGTAAAAAATAATACATCAACCCTAAATAGGGCGTCGTTAAAAAAAATGCTACTGCATTATGGCCATACCACCATTGAACTAATGCATCCTGTACACCGGCATAAAAACTATAACTCTTTAGCCACGTGTAAGGCAATTCACCGGAACGCACAATGTGCAAAACCGCTACGGTAACGAATGTGGCGATGTAGAACCATATCGCAACATATAAATGTTTTTCCCTTCTTTTGATAATGGTGCCAAACATATTCCATCCAAATATTACCCAGATGATAGTGATGGCGACATCTATTGGCCAGATTAATTCCGCATACTCAGCTCCCTGTGTGAGACCTAGAGGAAGTGTAATAGCGGCAGCAACTATAATTAATTGCCATCCCCAAAAATGTATGTAACTCAGCTTATCGCTAAACATCCTCGCTTTACACAGCCGCTGCAGGGAATAGTAAACGCCCATAAAAATACCGTTGCCCACAAATGCAAAAATTACTGCATTTGTATGCAACGGGCGAAGCCTTCCGAAGGAGCCATACTCCGTTATGTTTAATGAGGGGAAAACCAATTGCAAGGCTGCCCATAGCCCGACAAGCATGCCAACAGCTCCCCATATAACAGTGGCGTAGGCGAAGTTTCTGACAATCTTGTTATCGTAATAAAATTTTTCTACCTGCATATTATTTTGGCCTGTTTTTAAAATTGATACTGAATTTTATAATTAAGTAGTTGTAATTTCTTCATCGTCCTTTTTAGATACTGCAGGGCTATCGTCAAAAAGCATACGGACTGAAGGCGTATAATCATCATCATATTGCCCGGATTTGGCGCTCCATAAAAAAGCAATTAAAAAGCCGGTGGCTACCAATATGCTGATCCCGATAATAATAATTAATACGCTCAATGAATGTAATTTTTAACCGTGTCAAAAGTAGCCGACGACTTTGCTTAAGGCTATGATAAGTATCAATTGAAAAAATGATTTTAATCAGGTTCTGGTCACAAACCTTTTATGCGTGCACTTAAAGAAGATAGTGCTGTAACCAGCAACACAATACTAATACTACTGAGCGGCATCAAAATCGCGGCTACCATTGGCGATAACAATCCCTGTACGGCAAAAGACAACCCTGCAATATTGTACAAAATGGACAGCATAAAACTGGCCCTTACAATGTTTTTACCGGATTTTGCATAAGCGATAAACCGGTCCAGCAATTTCACATTATCACCATCGAGAATGGCATCACATGCGGGTGAAAATTGTGATGTATTATCGCTGACGGCAATGCCTACGTTACTCTGCATTAATGCACCCGCATCATTAAGTCCGTCTCCAAGCATCAACACATTTTTATCTTTTTGCTGAATACTTTTTACAAAATCAAGCTTTTGTTGTGGTGACTGGTTGAACAACAACTGCGTGTTTTTATTGAATATGTTTTTTAGTTTTTCCTTTTCAGAATCATTGTCACCTGATAAAACATACGTACTAAATTTCTCCTTATACAGGTTACCTGCTAAATCCCCGATCCCATCCCGGTATTGATTGTTTACTGCAAACCTGCCCATGTGCACATTGTTCACCATTACATGAACATTGGTATGCGTGCCATAAGAAATAATTCCAGGATCAAACTGATTGATAAAATCTGCAGAACCCATTTTCACATGCATGTTATTTATCGTTGCTTCCAAGCCTTTGCCTGCATGTTCTTTAAACTGCTGAACGTTCTGCGTTTCCACTTCCGGCTTTAATGAGTAAGCAATCATTTTACTTAAAGGATGTGCAGACTGGCTTGCCATATTTTTAACAGCCATCAATTCCCTTGGGCTTAAAGGCGTTCCTTCATAGCTCACCAGCGAGGGGCTATTTTGCGTAAGGGTTCCGGTTTTATCAAGAACAACGGCATTGACTTTTGCTAATGCCTCAATCACACTTGCGTTTTTGAGGTACAATTTATTTTTCCCGAAAATGCGGAGCATATTGCCATAAGTAAATGTTGCTGAAAGCAAGAGTGAGCAAGGACATGCAACGATTAAGACCGCAGTAACAGCCGGTAATATTTTACTGCTGTCATACTTCCACCAAAATAAAATGGTACCAAAAGCAATAGTAAATAAGGCAAGCGTAAAATAGCGGCTCCACGGATGAATGAATGATTTTTCTTCGTTCTTTTTGCTGTTGAATATTTCATTATTCCACAGTTGCGTAATATAACTTTGAGATACTTCTTTTATAATTTCCAGTTCAATAGCGCCGCCTTTTTGTTTGCCGCCTGCATAGATTACATCACCGGTTTTCTTTTCAACGGGCGTATTTTCTCCGCTAACAAAGCTGTAATCAATATGGGCATTGCCTTTTATTAATATTGAATCTGCAGGAATCATTTCTTCATTGCGAAGAATGATACGATTGGTTTTTTGCAATTGCGTTACGGGAATATTTTTCTCAATTCCGTTTTTAATAATGGTAGTACCCAATGGAAAATAAGAGCGATAATCCCTATCGAATGAAAAAGAATCATAGGTCTTATTTTGAAACCATCGCCCTATTAATAAGAAAAATACAATGCCTGTTCCGGAGTCAAGATAGCCGGCACCATGGCCGCTGATAATTTCATAATAGCTTCTTGTAAATGTTACTACAATTGCCAAAGCGATAGGCGCATCAATGTTCAAATACTTTTGCCTTATACCTTTCCAGGCGGATATAAAAATACCTGAAGCACTGAAAAACAAAACCGGCAACGATAATGCAAGGTTGATCCAGGTGAAAGTTTCTTTCAGCCCTGCTTCATCAATCTTTCCTCCCGAAAAATATCCAGGGAAACTCAGCATCATAATATTTGAAAAACAAAATCCTGCAATACCAATTTTATAAATCTGCTGGCGGTTAAAGTTTATTGGTTTTTTCTTTACGGTGTCATTGAGGCTGATGGCAGGTTCATAACCCACAAAGGCCAGCAATTCCACAACCTTTCTCAAAGAGATAGCCTGCGGGTTGTATGTTATAAAAACTTCTTTCTTTTGAAAATTTGATTGGGACGTGATAATGCCTTCATTAATCTTATGCAGGTTCTCCAGCAAAAAGATACAGGAAGAGCAATGTATTTGTGGTAGGTGAAAAACAACATTCACCTGCTCAGCACTGCTAAACTGTATGAGCTTATTTATGATAGTTTCATCATCGAGGTAGGCAAATCTTTCCGAAATAAATTTTCCTTTTGATTTTATACCGGGGCTTTTATCAAGTGTATAATAGTTACAGAGATTGTTTTCATTCAAAAGGAGATACACCTGTTTACACCCGTTACAGCAAAATGACTTACCATCAGCTCTGACGATATCATCGCAGGTTTCGCTGCAATGGTAACAAGATGTTTTTATGATTGGAGGATGTACTATGCTTTGTTTTTGTGTATAAAGAAAGCTAAAGTAAACCGGCGCCAGGTAAGATAACATGAGGCAGGTCAGTTGTGAAGATGATTTATATCAATGAAAGGTTTTTGATTTGTTGGGAAAGATGATATCCCTATTGTTGTACGTAGATAATTATGATTGAAGAATGTCGGGTGAGGAACACCTAGCAGGTAAGTTGAGAAAAGAAAGTGACAGTGAAGGCACAGGTCGGGAGACCTGCGCCAGAGGGGGCTGTGCCTCACTCTCGCCAAAGTGGTGAAATAAGTCGCAAACGGCTGTCTTTGCGGCTTTGATCCTTTCTTTCTTTGTTTGAGTAAAAGCTAACGTTATCAATAAAAATTAATGATTAGGTTTAATTTTAATCAGCAAAAATATTTTTTTGGTTAATGATATTAAGCAAGACCTGATTAATAAAATTTCAACTACTACAAATGAGAATTTATTGCTACTGCTGAAAACTGATTATGAATATGTAACAGATAGCCTTTCTGAAGATGACAAAAAGGAGTTAGCCAATCTTGAAAGCGAACCTTTTGGATTTGATACTATTATCCAACAAGAACTTGATGAAGCAATCCGGCAACGGCGAATGTTGTGCGTCATTTGAAAAGATTTCTAAATTTGATTATAAAAATGCTTCCATATCGAATGTTTAATTTAACCGTCACAATAATGAAAAGAAAATTATTGACAATCTTTTGCCCTTTTTTGTTTTTACTATGTTCTTTATTTTCTAAAGCACAAAGCGATCCTTACCCTGTTTCACAAATTGAAAAACAAAAAGTAATCATCTCCATAAATGAGTTGTTAAACAAAAATTATATATTTCCTGATGTATCAAAAAAAATGACCGGACTACTTTTAGAAAATATGGATAAAGGAATTTATGCTGCTATAACTGACCCGAAATTATTTGCTGAAAAATTAACAGGCGACCTTCAGTCTGTAAGCAAAGATGTTCACCTTGTTGTAAGCTTCAATCCCGAAATGGTTAGAGAATTAAAAACACCAAAAAAAAAGAATGATGAATTATCGCCATCAAGATTAAAAGAAATGCAATTGAATAATTTTGGCTTCAAGAAAGTTGAATTGCTGGACGGTAATGTGGGGTATCTTGATCTTGAGAGTTTTGCTGATGCCCGCTATGGAGGAGAAACAGCTGTTGCTGCAATGAATTTACTATCTAATGCCAGTGCATTAATAATAGACTTAAGAAATAATGGCGGAGGTAATCCATCTATGACACAATTAATTGCAAGTTATTTATTTACATCAAAGCCGGTTCATCTTAATACATTCTATGATAAACCCAATGACACATATTCTGATAGCTGGACTTTTCCGTATGTGCCAGGCAAAAGAAATCCGGATATAGATGTATACATTCTCACAAGCGGTAATACTTTTTCTGCCGCAGAAGAATTTGCTTACGATCTTAAAAATCTAAAACGGGCAACAATAATCGGCGAAAATACCGGTGGTGGCGCTCACTGGGGAGGCAATGAGATAGCAGATGAACGATTTATTGTTTTTGTTCCAAAGGGAAAAGGAATTAACCCTATAACAAAAACAGATTGGGAAGGTGTTGGAGTAAAACCAGATATATCAGTGCCGGCATCTGATGCTCTTGCAACGGCACAAATAACAGCTTTGGAAAATTTAGAAAAAAAATATGGTGACACAAATAACATACTTTACAAATGGCCTTTAACGTCATTGCAAGCCAAACGACATCCCGTTAGACTGGAAGAGGGCATGTTAAAAATGTATACCGGAAAATACGGAACCAGATTAATTAGTTACTACAAAGGAAATTTATATTATCAACGGGGCGATAATGCTAAAATTAAAATGATACCTCTTACAAGAAATTTATTCGAGTTAGAAGGTATTGAAGGCTTTAGATTAACTTTTATTATTGAGAATAATAAAGCAGTGGCTGCTATTGGTCTTTATAAAGATGGTGAAACCGATAAGAATATGAAAGATTAAAAAGTAAGTGTAGTTCCCCCCACATTGGTCCAAGTATGTAGAAAGTTTCGTTAGCGCAAGTTTTGTAGCCTGGCTTTGCGGGTAAGCCATACTTCCCGTAAAGACGGGACACGTGATGCGTTGTAGTAAAGAGATTTGTACTTTTAATTTATGAGTAGAAAATATAAATTTCATGATAACGATAAACTATATTCCATATCATTTGCAACAGTCAATTGGATAGACCTGCCTGCCGGCAGGCAGGTGTTTTCGTAAGAGAGGAATACATGCAAGTGGTAGATGAATCCTGGAAATATTGCCAGGAAAAAAAATCCCTTGAAATTTATGGATGTCCAAAGGACTCCTGTGGAGGTGTATAATGCCGAGTCATGTTCACATGATTATCGGTAGCAAGAAAGATAAACTGGAAGACATTTCACGACAACGATGAACCCGATAGCTATCGGGTCTATTTTATTCCTTTCTCCCCGATTGTAATTAGGTCCAATGGATACTTTTGTTGGTAGCAGTTTTTATCTTGCAACATTAAATTTCGCTTCATAGATTGTAGTGTCCTTATCACTAAACGTAATTTTTCTATTAGCTTTTTCATTCAACTCAAATTGTCCATTCACAGAGAATTTAGCTTCGGTAAATTTATAGCCGGTAATCAATGAAAAGGTCGCTCCATACAATGTATCCGTTTTAATAGCTTTCAATTCCATATCATGGTCCCAACTCAATGGTTTTTCATTTCCACGAATTCCAACAGAGTGAATATCATTTACTCCTTCAACATTCAGTTTTACCATTATTATTTTCTTGCCTGACTTTTGTACACAGCCAGCCAAAGTAAAAATTAAGGATATTATAATCAAACTATTTCTTTTCAATATTCCATTTTTTTGAGATTAGATAGTCAATTCCAAAACGTCCTGAACCAATAGTCAAAGTGTATAAGCTTACCCATAAAAAGCCAAGCGCAGGAAGGGTATTCCACATTCCTTGTTGAATTTGTTGCAAAAAAATTGCACCACACATCGTTGCTAAAATCAGAAATGAGGCAATTCGGGTTTGAAAACCAAATAACAAAAAAATACCCCCGACAGCTTCACTAAATCCCGCCATCCATGCAAAGAAAACTGGAAAATGAGCAAATATTCCACCGTATTGAGCCACATCTCCCGGGAACCAAAATGCAATTTCAAAGAGTCCTAAATTTTTATCAATAGGTGACCATGGTAAACCAAATTTGTCTGCGCCAAAGTTTGATGTTAATAAATAACCACAAGTAATCCGTGGTATGGCTAACAAGAAGTCTTGCCACCAAACCGGCATAGTGATGGGTATAATTATTCGTTTCATTAACAGCATTTCGGAAATTTAAGTTGGTAGTAGATCAAACAACATTCTAAGTTATTTGTTCAATAGAAAATCTATCGTACTCTTTGCACATGATTATCGGAGTAAGAAAGATAAATTGGAAGATATTGTTCGTGATATATTAACTGTGTTATAACTCAACCAACACTTTCGTGCTGCATATAGAGACGGTTCAAATTTTATCATCAAAAAAATTTAAATCTTAAACCCGTAAGTTGTTGCAAGCTTGCTTACCCGGAGCCTGCTGTTCTATTTGAAGATTCTTTTGTCAAATGGAAATTTGTCGGTTGCTATAATTTTTATTCGCTTGAAATCCCGGTGATTTGGATTAATAAGCAAATTATAATCTCCCTGAGTTACTGCCGATGGAATTTGAAGGATGCAAAATTTATTGTCAGCAATAAACTTGTTACCTATTGTTTGTGTAGTTGAAGGGTGAGGAAATGTATTCCAGTTAGTTGGTAAATCAGAGACATTTAATTTTTGAATTGATATATTGTCTGGAATAAAAATAGTAGTCATCATATAGTCACCTGGTAGTGTTGCTAAGGTAAAATGGACAGCTACTTCAGCCATTGCCAAAGATCTATTACCTGCAGTATATATAAGTTCTACTCCAATTGAATTCCATCTTGCTCCCTTAAGTGCCGCACCTCTGCCTGACAAGGTCGCTGCAAATTTTTCCCGTGATAACCTGTATGCTTCCATTTAGGATAGTATCCCGTAGTTAATTCTTGTTAATTCACTAATTACCAATTCCTTTCCGTATGAATCTTTTAAAAGCTCTAATGGTGTCAAATTGCCTAACGAAAAATTTGGTGTTTCTAACCATAGTTTAAATTTTTCCATATCTCCAAATACATCTAGCCCAACATTAGTAACTTCTGCCATTTCAATTATCTTCTCTGATTGAATAGACTTAAAGCTCTTTGAAGTTTGTTTATATCTGTGAAGTGATTTTGCAGAAATATCTAAAAAATTCGCCCAATTATCATCGGTAAAAGGTGTCAGGTGTTGAATCAGGTTAAACAAAGAATAAGGTACACCCTCCCTGATTACGAAAATCATAAGCATTTTATTTGAGAGGAAGTCTGAATAAGTGATATCCTTTTTCGTAGAAATGAACTTTCTGTCAAAGTTTGAACGTTTAACTATATTCGAAATTTCTTTGTCAAGTTTAGTTGTAATATTTGTTGGTACGGTTGCCATGGTATTTAAGTTTAGACACTTGTCTACAAATTTAAGACAAGTTTCCGTAAATCAAACTTCCTGTTTATTAATTATCAAGAGATGAAGGGTGTTGGAACATACAATTCTTAAGTCAAAGAAACCCAAACGATATCACCAATCCCGCAACAATTAAAGTACTAAAACCCACAATCAAAGGCCGTCGCAGGGATTTATCGCAGAGAATAATTCCGTAAATCATTTTTAATAAATTATTGCTTGTTGCGGCATTCACTACAGCCATTACAATAACAGCATCCGCAATATTCAATTTGCTTTGAAAGAGGTTAAGGATAAAAGGATCTATGTCGGTAACGCCAACAATAAACGATAACACATTTATTCCGCCGCTTCCGTAACGTTTGGTTACAAGCTCTGTAATAACAGCAAAAAATATAAAGAGTCCTGCGAAGATTAAAGCAGTTTTAAATTCAAGCGGGTTGGTATGAGGTGGCAATGTCTTTACATCGGGTTGCTGTTTTTTATTGGAATGAAATTTTAAAAAGTATAGGGCGATAAGAGAAGACAATACAACGAAGATTGCAAATGATGGAGCGAGTGCCGTCGCTATATTTTTATTAAAGAACAGGGCGAGTAAGAACAGTCGTACATACATCATCATTGTGGCAAGAATAATTGCAGCGGCCACTTTATTATTTTCGGGCAGCTCTTTGCTTTTTTTGGCAAGTATAATTGTGGTCGCGGTACTACTATACATGCCGCCCAATATGCCGGTGAGAATAATTCCTGAATCTGGGAATACAAATTTTTTAAGTAAATAACTGAAGTAAGAAATACCTGATACCGCTACTATCGCCAGCCAGAATTTGTAAGGAGAAAAATTTAGTGTCGTGGATATAGTTTTGTCGGGAAGCAACGGAAGAATAACACCGGCAATCACCAGAAATTTTGCAAGCGTGATGAATTCATTGTTATCAAATTTTTCGGAAAATTGAAAGAGCGTTTCCTTTAATTCCGTTAAGATCACCACGCAAACAACAATTAAAAGAACCAGCCACGTTGGCTGTGTGAATACCAGCGGTGCAAGGCAGTAAGTGATCAGTGCAATAACAAAGGAAGTTATGCCGAACTTTTTCTGTATGATTATTTTCTGGTAATAATTAATTGCCAGTAGAGTCATAATTGCAAATCCGCCACCGAGAAAAGGCAGCAGCGTTTGCGGGCTGATGACGTAAAGAATAAATCCTAAAATCCCAATCAGCGTAAAGGTTCTGTCAGTACCGAAACGGGTTCCAAATTCTTCTTTGATATAACGGCCTCTCTGCTCCAGCCCTATGAGTAATGAAAACAAAAGGACAAGAATGAACTTAATAATTCCCGGTGGAATAAGATGTAGTATTTCTTCGCCCATATTTGCGTTTATTTTCTTTTTAAGCTTCTATCGTTTCCATATCTTTTCTATATTCTCCACGTCGCGCTGCAGCATCCAATTTCGCCCGCTTGTACAATAATTTCTGCGCTTCGTTTACATTAGCATCATGTCCTTTCCAAATATCTAAGGCAGGTTGTTGAATAGCTCTTGCAAAAGAAAATGTAACGATCCACGGCAGGCGGTTTTTAAACTTTGTGTGTATCGCATTCAGATGCGCAGCTGCATCTTCTGGCGATTGTCCGCCGGATAAAAATGCAATGGCAGGCATTGACGCAGGAACGGATGCAAGCAAACAATTCACGGTTGCTTCGGCGACTTCATCAATGCTGTTTTGATTAGCGCTTTCTGTTCCGGCAATTACCATATTTGGTTTTAAGATCATTCCTTCCAGGTCTATTCTATAAACATACAATTGATAAAAAAGTATTTTCAAAACATTCTCTGTTACATCATAACATCGTTGTATAGTATGATCGCTCGTCATCAAAACTTCCGGCTCTACAATCGGTACAATGCTTGCTTCCTGGCATAATGCCGCATAGCGTGCAAGTGCATGCACATTGGCTTTGATACATGCCGTTGTTGGAATGTTGTCACCAATCGTGATTACACCACGCCATTTGGCAAAACGTGCACCCATCTTTTTATATTCGGCTAACCGTTCCCGTAAGCCGTCCAAACCTTCGGTAACTTTTTCGTTGGAAAAACCCGCCATGGGTTTAGCACCCATGTCAACTTTTATTCCCGGGATGATTTCGGCTTTTACCAGCACATCAGCCATCGGCACACCATCTTTCGTTTGCTGCCTTATGGTTTCATCATACAAAATAGCACCGCCTATGCTTTCATTCAAACCTGGTGTTGTAACAATCAGTTCACGATAGTTGCGCCGCATTTCAATTGTCTGCGGAATGCCTGCTGCCGCGAAACGTTTGTTGCATGTGCCGTTGCTTTCGTCCATTGCGAGTAATCCTTTATTGTCGGCAAAGAGTTGTGCAATGGTGTCTTTTAATATTTGCTTATTCATTTGTTCAGTATTTGGAAAATAGTAATTTACTATGCTTTCACAACCATCTTACCCGTATTCTCTCCCTTAAATAAACCCAGGAAAGCTTGCGGCAATTGGTCAAAGCCATGTACTACTGTTTCAGAATATTGCAATTTCCCTTCCTTCAACCATTGGGCTAAATGCTTGATCCCTTCGGGAAAATCATTTTTAAAATTGCTTACGATAAACCCCTGCATTAAAACACTTCTTGTAAGTAACATGGGTTGTAACCTTGGCCCCATAGGAACTTCGGTACTGTTGTATAAAGAGATTTGTCCACATAAAGGTATCCGTGCGTGAAAATTAATGTTTCTGATAACCGCATCGGAAATTTCACCGCCTACATTATCAAAGTAAATATCTACGCCTTTGGGACATGCTTTAGCTATCGCTTCTTTCATGTCTACAGTGGTTTTATAATTGATGGCGTCGTCAAAACCAAATTCTCCTTTTAGTGATTTTATTTTTTCATCAGAGCCCGCAATTCCCACAACATGACAGCCTTGAATTTTTGCAATTTGGCCCACGACCATTCCAACTGCTCCCGCAGCCCCGGATACAACAATGGTTTCACCTGCCTTTGGCTTTCCGACATGCATCAAGCCAAAATAAGCAGTAAGTCCCGTCATGCCTAATAAGCCCAAAAAATAACTGGGCGGTGCCAGCGTTGCATCAATCTTTTGAATTCCTTTGTCCGAAACAACCATTTGTTTTCGCCACGGTAAATTTCCGGTTACTATATCATCAATTTTAAAATCATCCGATTTACTTTCTTTAACCCTGGCAACCACGCCACCGCTAATCGGTTGTCCTGTTTCAAAAGGGGGAGCGTATGATTTCGCATCATTCATTCTCCCACGCATATAGGGATCAACAGAATAATACATGCCTTCTAATAATACCTCCCCATCATTGACAGCCGGTAATTCAACATCTTCTGTTTTAAAATTTTCTTCTGTCGGCAAGCCTTTTGGCCTTGATGCTAATATAATTTGTGTAGTTGTCATACGCCTCCTTTTTGAGCTTTTACATTCCATTTCCAATCTATTATCTCCGGCATATCGATTCCATTTTTTCTGATATAAATTTTATGTTCAATTAACTTGTTTTTCATTTCTTCTTTCAGATACGCACCTCTATCGTCTAATTGTGGAAGCCTGTCTATTACATCCTGCACCAAATCAAACCGGTCAAGTTGGTTTAATACTGTCATGTCAAATGGTGTCGTAATTGTGCCTTCTTCTTTATACCCCCTTACATGAATATTATGATGATTGGTACGACGGTAAGTGAGACGATGTATCAACCACGGATAAGCATGAAAGGCAAAAATTACCGGTTTGTTTTTGGTGAAGAGCGCATCAAAATTTTTATCATTCAACCCATGCGGGTGCTCAATTTCTGGTTGCAGTTTCATAAGGTCAACCACATTTACCACGCGTATTTTTAAATCAGGCAATTTTTCTCTTAAGATAGAAACTGCTGCTAATGTTTCCAATGTGGGCACATCGCCGGCGCAGGCCATCACAACATCTGGTTCTGTATTTTCATCATCGCTTGCCCATTCCCATATACCAATACCTTTCGTGCAATGCACCACTGCTTCATCCATAGAAAGCCATTGTGGTGCAGGATGTTTGCCTGCAACAATCACGTTCACATAATGACGGCTTCTTAAGCAATGATCCATTACAGATAAAAGACAGTTGGCATCAGGTGGTAAATACACCCGCACAACAGATGCTTTTTTGTTTACTACATGATCAATGAACCCCGGGTCCTGGTGCGTGAAGCCGTTGTGATCCTGCCGCCATACATGCGAGGCAAGTAAAATATTTAATGAAGGAAGTTTTTTGCGCCAAGCAAGTTTTGATGTTACCTTAAGCCACTTGGCATGCTGGTTAAACATCGAATCAATAATATGAATAAAGGCTTCGTAGCAATTAAACAGTCCATGCCTTCCCGTTAGTATGTAACCTTCCAGCCAGCCCTCGCATTGATGCTCACTAAGCATCTCCATTACACGCCCATCTTTTTCCAGGAACTGATCTGTATCTATCGTCTCGGCTTCCCATTGCCGGTTGGTGACTTCAAACACAGCATTAAGCTTATTGGAAAGTGTTTCATCAGGGCCAAATAATCTAAAATTTCTTTTCTCAAGATTTAACTTAATTACATCTCTTATAAATTTACCCATGACCAATGTATCGCCTGGTCCTGTTTCACCACGGCTTTTCATTTCAAGCGCAAAGTCACAGAAGTCAGGCATAATAAGATTATGCAGGATAGCGCCGCCATTTGCATGCTGGTTAGCACCCATGCGCTTTTCACCCTTTGGTGCGAGGTCTGCCAGTTCCGGAATTAAATGACCCTGTTCATCAAACAATTCTTCGGGCTTATAACTTCTTAACCATTCTTCCAATTGTTTCAAGTGTTTAGGGTTTTGTGCGGGATCAGTTATAGGAACCTGGTGCGACCTGAAAGTGCCTTCTACCGGTAAGCCATCCACGAACTTTGGGCCCGTCCAACCCTTTGGTGATTTTAAAATAATCATTGGCCAGCGGGGACGTTCGCTGTCATTATGTTCGATCGAGTGTTTTTTTATAGACTTAATTTCTTCGATCACTGTGTCCAGTAGCTTCGCCATATTATGATGCATGGACATTGGATCATCGCCCTCGATCATATAAGGCTTCCAGCCATAACCCTGGAACAAATGATCGAGTTCCTGGTGACCGATTCTTGCAAGCAACGTTGGATTTGCAATTTTATAACCGTTAAGATGAAGTATTGGAAGTACCACACCATCTGTGATAGGATTTAAAAATTTATTGGAATGCCAGGCTGTTGCAAGAGGTCCTGTTTCTGCTTCTCCATCTCCGACAACACAGCTAACAATTAATCCGGGATTATCAAACACAGCACCGAAGGCATGACTAAGCGAGTAGCCTAATTCTCCCCCTTCATGCATGGAACCGGGGCATTCAGGTGATACATGGCTTGGTATACCGCCGGGAAATGAAAACTGTGTAAAGAGTTTTTTAAGCCCGTCTTCGTCCTGGCTTATGTTCGGGTACACTTCACTGTAAGTACCTTCAAGATACACATTGCCAACAATGGCAGGACCACCATGGCCGGGACCGGAGATGTAGATCATGTCAAGATCATATTTCTTAATAATGCGATTGAGATGTACATAAATAAAATTTTGCCCGGGCGTTGTTCCCCAATGCCCAAGCAGCATGTTTTTTATGTGTTCCTTCTTTAACGGTTCTTTTAAAAGCGGGTTATCATGCAGGTAAATCTGTCCAACAGAAAGGTAATTGGCAGCACGCCAATAGGCGTTCATTTTTTGAAGTAATTCAGGCGATAAAGTTTCAACTTTTTTACCTATAGTTGTAGCTTCCATAATAAATTATTTTTAGTTGATAAATTGAAAGTGCGATATAGAGCCTTAATTATAAATCAACCTGGTTTTTATGATTTCTCGATCTTCCAACAATTGTTTCAAGAGAAGACTTTAATTTTTGTATTGCACCATCTACTGCGTTTTCATAAGTGTCAGCCAGATCTGTCACGGCAATAGGTTGTTTCCCTGCAAGCCTTGCTTCGAGCATACATCTTTTATCATCCTGTCCTTTCTTTGAGCCGTTCTCATCTGACAGGTGAACTTCCAACCTGGTAATATGCTCACTAAACCGGTCTAATTCTTCTGATAGTAAATTATCTAATTGAGCCTTAAATGTTTCGTGTACACTTAGGTTTTTATCTGTATTAATTTGTATGGTCATAATGCTAATTTTTTAAAGATTTATTTTAATGAATCCTTTCTTTGTTATAATATAAGCTTATTAATTTAGAGGCCTGTTTACCATTCATGAATTCGGAAATATTGTTCACATTTATCGATGATTTGGTTTTAAATTTTTTACTTTTTTACGCATGTTATTCAATTCTACAATCATTATTTTTTATTCAGTAATTCATCATTTATGTCCTGCATTTTATTTTACTTTCAACATACTTGCATTGATAGCAACCACGATTGTACTAACCGCCATCAAAGCTGCACCTGCAGCGGGATTTAATAATATTCCCCAATGGTATAATACACCTGCTGCCAGTGGTAATGCCACCACGTTGTAACCGGTTGCCCATATTAAATTTTGGATCATCTTGCGATGCGTGGCTTTGCCAAACAGGATCAAACTCACGATGTCTTTCGGATTACTGTTTACCAATACAATGCCAGCAGTTTCGGCGGCTATATCGCTGCCACTGCCAACTGCAATACCGACATCGGCCTGTGCCAAAGCAGGTGCATCGTTTACACCATCGCCGGTCATAGCTACATACTCACCTTTACTTTGCAACTCTTTTATCTTTTCTAATTTTTGATCAGGCAATACTTCTGCAATAAAACTTTCCATGCCCAACGTTTCGCTGACACTCTTTGCAACTTTACTGTTATCGCCCGTTAATAATATTGATTTGATGTTTTCTTTTTTTAATGTAGTAATTGCTTCTGCTGATTCGGGACGTACTTCATCTGACAAAGCGATGTATCCCGTTAGCGTATCATTGATGATAACAAACACAACTGTTTCTGTATCGTTCGCTTTATAATCACCTGGAATTGCTATATTTTTTTCTTTTAAATAACCAGGACTAACAACCAGTATGTTTTTTCCTTCAACAGTTGCTTCAACACCCTTGCCTGTAATGGCATTAAAGTTTTCCGTTGCAGGAACAATCAGGGATAAGTCTTTTGCTTTTTGTAAAATACCCGTGGCAATAGGATGTTCTGATTTTTGCTCCAACGCAGATGCAAGCCTTATCAATTCATTTTCGTTTACATCTTTTTGCAGCGATACTATTTTTGACACTTCAAATTTTCCAACGGTAAGCGTACCTGTCTTATCAAAAACCATTGTCGTAATTTTTCTTGAATTTTCAAATGAAGTTCTGTTCTTGATAAGCAAGCCATGTTGTGCTGCCAGTGAAGTTGATTTAGCCACTACTAACGGCACCGCCAACCCTAAAGCATGGGGGCAGCAGATAACTATAACTGTAACCATTCTTGCCATGGCAAAGTCCAAAGCATGGCCTGTTAAATACCAATATAAGAAGGTGGAAATACCTGCTGTTAATGCAATATAGAATAACCATCTCGCAGCTTTATCAGCCAACAATTGAGTTTTTGATTTTGCCTTTTGCGCATCATCAACCAATTTGATTACTTTGGATAAATACGAATCTTTTGCGGCATGAGACACAGTCACCTTGATAGAACCATTCCCATTGATCGAGCCTGCGATAACTTTAGCTCCGTTGATCTTTTTTACCGGCTTTGATTCTCCCGTTAACATAGATTCATTCAGGTAGCTTTCACCTTCTGATATGATGCCATCAGCTGCAATTTTTTCTCCCGGTTTTACGAGAATAATATCTTTCTCCTTTAATGTATCAGTTTTTACATCATGTACTTTATCACCCATTACCATGTGTGCATCTGATGGCATCAATTGCACGAGTAATTCCAATTCTTTAGATGCGCCTGCAATGGATTTCATTTCTATCCAATGCCCTAAAAGCATAACGAGTATAAGGGTTGCTAGTTCCCAGAAAAAATCCATTCCTTTTAAACCAAATACTGTGGCGGTGCTGTAGATATAGGCGACCGAAATAGCAAATCCTATCAGCGTCATCATGCCAGGATTTTTTTCTTTTAGCTCACTAACCAATCCTTTTAAAAAAGGCCATCCGCCGTAAATAAATACCACGGTTGATAATGCAAATAAGATATAAGAAGAGCCGGTAAATTGCCAATCAACTCCTATGAAATGTTGTATCATGGTTGACAACAACAGGATGGGTACAGTTAATACCAATACCACGTAAAATCGCTTTTTAAAATCAGCAATCATCATGGCATGATAGTTATGTCCCTGCATTCCCATTGGCGGATTGTCACCGTGTGGCATAGCATCATGTTTCATTTTTGAATGGTCCATCATAATCATTATTTGTTTGCTGCTGTGGTCAAAACATCGCGAACCAGTTTCGCTATCATTAATTCCTCATTTGTCTTAATAACACGCACTGATACCTTGCTTGCTTCTACTGAGATAACCCCGTCATTATTCCTATTTTTTATCCCGTCTAATTCAATTCCTAAGAACTCAAGGTTGTCACATATTTTACTTCGTACTTCCGGTGAATGTTCACCAATGCCACCCGAAAATACCAGTGTATCCAGGCCTCCGAGTACAGCAGCAAATGAACCGATCCATTTTTTTGTTTGATAACAAAACAATTCAATGGCTTCTTTGGCGCGGTTATCAGTGTCCTCAATTTTCATTAGTTCCCGCATACTAGCATTTGTTTCTGATATTCCCAACAAGCCGGATTCGTGATTGATCAAATGACTAAACTGCTTTGGATTGAGTTTTTCAAACTGCATTAAATACCATGCAACACCGGGGTCAAGATCACCAGTACGTGTGCCCATTGGCAATCCGGATGTTGGGGTGAATCCCATGCTGGTGTCAATACTTTTACCCTCTTTTACTGCTGCAAGGCTTGCACCGCTACCGAGGTGGGCTAAAACTATTTTGCCTTTTGCTATTTCATCTCCGGCTACACGTTTAAGTTCTTCTAACAGGTATGCATAAGAGAGACCATGAAAACCATATCGCTGAATTCCTTTTTCATAAAAGCGACGTGGAATGGATAATAGTTTTGCAACGGTTGGCATAAAAGTATGGAAGGAAGTATCAAAACACGCTACCTGTTTTAATGAAGGGTAACGCTTGCTAAAGACTTCTATCAATTTAATTTCTTCGGGCAAATGTTCAGGATCGAAGGCGCTGATCTCTTTTAATTCCTTCAATAGATCCTCTGTGATTAATTCAGGCTCCGTATGTTTCATACCATGTACTATGCGGTGGCCAATTGCCTTGATTGAATCAAAGCCTTCCTGTTTTTCGAGCCAGTCAATAAGGTTATGAGCAACTTCATCACGATCGGTAGATTTAATGTTGATACTATTTTTTTCTTCACTAACTGGATTAAAAAAATTTAGTTTTGCGTTTTGCGTACCAATATTTTCTATCTCCCCATAAAACAATTGTTCAAGTGGTTCTTTTCTTTTGTACAAAGAAAATTTAATGCTGGATGAACCGCCGTTAATGGTTAATATGCATTCATCTTTACCCATACATGATTTTATTTTATTCCATTCCTTAAAGCTTCAAATCCCGACACTACATCAAACAATTCTTCATCAATTGAACTCTGGCGTAAGCGATGGTAATTTTTATTCAGATCATCCAGCAGGTCACCTATGTTTTTTTCTGCACGCTGCATAGAATTTAAGCGGCTTGCATTTTCACTCGCCAAAGATTCGGTACACGCTTTGAACAGCGACACAAAAAGATATTCCCGGATGAGGGCTGATAAAGTGGGCTGCAAACCACCTGCCACTTGCGGTATTTTATTATTGGGCCATTTTAATTCAGTGATGGTGCTCCGCCATTTTTCATCCAATGGCAACAACCGCTGCATGACGGGAAGATAGCCTGTGCCCGGTTTTGGTTGATTGTGAAAAATATAGACAGCCTTCAATTCTCCTTTGTCAAGATTTTTCTGTGCCGTAATTAAAATTTCCCCCACCAACGGAGTGACCGCATTAACCGTACCGGGAACTGAAAATAATTTGGCAGGTGCAAAGCCCATATCAGCAAGAAGCAATTGGATACGTTCTCCCACAGCCCAGATTTCTTTTTTGCCAGGTATATCTTTTAACGAGGTATTTACAAAAACCGTTAGTGAATCGTTGAAAGGGCCAACCAACCCCTGGTCTGAACCAAAAACAACCACACCGGTTACATCATCGGCGTTTGTTTTAGGCCCCGGTTTACTGTTGATGGTATCTATTTTTTCAGCTCTTAAATAAGCAATGATTCCTAATGCAACGGTGCGATAATAATCTCCCAATGAGGCAACAGCGGATTCGTATTGCCCTATGTTCGAAGCGGCTACGGCCTTCATCGTTTTAACTACAGACTTTAGATCTTTAGCCCCATCAATTTTTGTACGTAAACTTTCTAAAGTATCCATTGTTTTTTAAGATGCTTTTTGTTTATCATCTTCCGGCTTTTGCTGAAAAGGAATAAGTGCGGCTGTGGCCCTTTTTAATATTTCTTCATTATCCGGTTTGCTTAAACCTTCATCAGAAAATAATCGCTTAATCATATCTTCCGGAAGGTCTTTACTTATTGCCACCAAAGCAGCTTCAGCTTCCTGCATTTTTTCGATTGATATATTTTCAAATAATTTGCCGGTCAATGCAAGCAACACGACGATTTGCTCAGGTACCGCCCGTGGTTGAAGTTCCTGTTGTTTTAACCACGTCCTGATGCGCTTTCCATGTTCAATAATTTTGCGTGTGTTATCATCCAGCCTTGTACCGAAGCGTGCATAATTTTCCAGTTCTTCAAATTGCGAATAAGCTAATTTCAGGTTCCCTGTTACCGCACGATACGCCGCCAATTGTGCTTTGCCTCCAACACGCGAAACGGATTTACCTACATCTACTGCCGGCAAAATACCCAATTCAAAAATCTTGGGCGAAAGGTAGATCTGACCATCGGTAATGGAGATAAGATTTGTAGGGATATAAGCGGAAATATTTTGAGCTTCAGTTTCAATAATCGGCAAAGCGGTAAGCGATCCGCCTTTAAGATCATCACTTAAATGTGTTGCCCTTTCTAATAATCTTGAATGAATATAAAAGATATCGCCCGGAAAAGCTTCCCTTCCCGGCGGCCTTCTAAGCAACAAAGAAAGCTCGCGATAGGCACGTGCATGATGGGTAAGATCATCATAAACGATCAACACATCACGACCCTGTTCCATAAAATATTCGGCAATGCTGGTAGCTGCATAAGGTGCGATATAATTTAACCCCGGCGAATTGTTTCCTTCTGCCACAACAAGTATTGTATATTCCATCGCTCCATTTTCCGTGAGTCTCGCTATTACTTTTGCCACGGAAGATGCCCGCTGCGCAATGGCGCAATAAACGCATATCACATTTTTATTTTGCTGGTTGAGAATGGTGTCAATTGCAATGGCTGTCTTACCTGTTTGGCGGTCGCCTAAAATCAATTCACGCTGACCGCGACCTATCGGGATTAATGCATCAATTACTTTTAAGCCGGTCTGCAAAGGAACTGTTACAGCACTTCGATCCATGATGGCATGTGCAGGGCGCTCAATGGGGAGCCGTTGTTTATGAGCTATAGCGCCTTTGCCATCCATGGGTTCACCCAAAGGATTGATCACTCTTCCTATCAATGAATCTCCAACTGGAATGTCCATAACACGGCCGGTTCTTTCTACTTCATCACCGGCATTTAGCTGCGAATCTTCTCCAAGCAGAATAGCGCCAATTTCATCTTCATCAATATTATACGCTATGCCGGATAAGCCAGCCGGAAACTTCAACAATTCTTCAAAGCCTGCGCCGGGAAGACCCGAAACTTTCACGATGCCGGTTGATACGCTTGTTACATAACCTACTTCACGGGGTACAAAAGAAAATGCATAATTTTTCCTGCCCTTACTTAATTCAGTAAAGTTGTTGTCTATAGCATTATTTAATTCATCAGTTGGCATATTATTTTTTTTCTGCTATCTCGTTTTTTTTCGGCTCTGCCTTAACGTTAGCCTCAGGCTTTGTTTCCGGATTTGATTTATTTCCTGATGCCGCTTTAGGTTCGGGTGCGGGTTTCTTTATCGGTTCTGCCTTTGTATTTTCTTCAATAGTTTCTCCAATACTTTTTTCAAGCGAAGTAAGATATTCCGAAATGCTCCAGGACAGTTTATAGCCGTTTGCACTAAGCTCAATACCACTGATTATTTCCGGGGCAACCGCGAATTCATAATGTGTTTTTGCCCCAAGTATATCATCCACAGATTTTTTGATTTCTGTTTGCTGCTTCACCGGCAACTCAAATGCACTTCGTATCAACACCGGTTTTGCATCAGTTTTGAATGCGGCAATGAATTGCTTTTTTTCATTGTCTTTTAATTCATCGAGTCGCTTAATAAACACATTGGCGGATTGTTCTTCAAGACTAACGGAGGCAAGATCAGTAAGCGTTTTTCTTGAAATGGCAAACACTTCATCCCGCACATTTTGCACCAGCCTGTCCTTCATTTTTTCCTGTACATCTTTGACTGTCTTTTCAAGTTTAACCTGGAGATCATTTGCTTCTTTTCTTGCGGCTTCCAGCAATTTATTTTTTTCGTCGTTGGTATCAGCAACCGCTTTGTCCATTAATGCCTTTTTTTGCTGATCAAATTCGGCATTCTTATTTGCAAATTCATCCTGTTCTTTTTTTGCTTCTGCTTTTTCAGCCTTTGCATCCTTCAGTTGGGAAGTGATTTTCTTTTCACGTTCATCAACAGCTTTTAAAATAGGTTTATACAAAAAACGTTTCAGCAACCACACCAAAATGAGGAAATTAATTACCTGTGCTATAACTGTGAACCAGTTAATTTTCATTGTTGGTTATTTTGCGATGATATGGTTCCAGAATGGGTTGGCGAAAATGAGTATCATTGAAACCACGAAGCAGTAAATTGCTGTAGATTCAATCATTGCCAGGCCCACGAATAAAGTTCTTGTAATAGTGGGTGCCGCATCGGGCTGCTGCGCTAATGAACTTAGAGCTGATGATACAGCTTTGCCCTCGCTGAATGCAGGAAACATGCACCCGATTCCCGTTGTGAACCCGGCCGTAATAATTGACGCTATTGCTATAGTAGTTACGCTATCCATTTTTATTCTCCTTTTGTTTTTAATTTGATTTTATCTTTTTGTTTTACCTGTACTGCACCTGCTATATAAACCGTGGCAAGGATGCTGAAAATATAAGCTTGCACCATCCCGGTGAGCAAGCCCAGCATATTCATGATAACAGGAAATATAAAGGGTGAAATACTTAACAGGATGGCGACGATCATTCCACCACTCATAATGTTTCCAAATAATCTTACTGCCAAAGCAAGTGTGCGGGTTACTTCGCTGATGAGATTAAAGGGCAACATGATCACTGTTGGTTCAATGTAAGTTTTGAGGTAACCTTTTATACCACCTTTTTCAATACCGAAAAAAGGTACGGCTAAAAACACACAGATCGCCAGTGCAGTTGTTGTAGAAAGCGAAGCAGTGGGTGGCTCGTACCACGGAAATATTATACAGAGATTGGCTATGGCAATAAATAAAAATAAGGTGCCGATGAAGCCGATATATTTTTTCGGATTATCTAATCCCACTTCTTTGATCTGGCTGCTGATGGTGGTTACAATCATTTCGAGTATACACTGCCAGCGTGAAATATGAATGCCTGTTTTTAGTTTTCTCGTTATCAATTTTGCCGACACTACCAGTACAAGCATTAATGCCCAGGTAGTAACAATGGTTAAGTTTATTGTGACAAACCCATGTTGCCAAAATATAGTTTCATCAGGACTAAGCTTCATGATTGACTCCTGTTTTTAATTGGATTTGGTTTACTTTATCCCGCTTGGTAAAATAGATAACAACGAACCTGGCTGCTATAAAACCGAGGAGGCAGATAAGCATTCTCTGCACGTCACCAGCGCCTATGAAATAAAATCCAAGCAACGTGATTGCCGTTCTTAGAGCGAAACTTCCCAGGATCCAAAGGGCAGGTGTTTTTGATGCAACCGATTTTTTTACGGTAAGCCAAAGCCCGCCAAAGAACAGTGTCCCAAGGGCAAGCCCGCTTATGAAAACTAATGTTGTGTTTAAAATGTCATTCATTGTCTTCGTTTTTATTTTGATGCATTGCTTTGTCTTCTTTGTCAACCCAATACCAGGCAATCACGCTACCCGTAATTAAACCTGCAATCAAAAAGGTCAGTGTCCAGGAAAATGATTCAGGATATTTTTTATCTAACCATACGCCCAATGCTGCACCTAATAATGAAGGCACTACCACCGACCAGCCTATCATTCCCATCATACCTAAGCCAAACCAAACACCCTTGTTTTCATGCAGCGATTTCAATTTTCGTTTTTCTTTTTCGGCTATCTTCCGGCTGAACAAATCGCTATCATCTTTAATGGATGCCATGATTATTCTTTATGAAATTTTTGAAGCGTATAGATAAAACTGCTTTCCAATTTTGCCGAAACGGTGCGAATATTTTTTTCACTTTCATCCATGCTTTTAAAATCTTTTTCAACTGATTCATGCAGCTTCCCCAGGTCCGCTCCTCCAATTGCATTGCGAACGGATACCAATACATCGGTGCCTGCCTTTACCACCAGGCCTTCATCAACTGCTATGTAATAAACTTTTGAATCTGCCTCGTACGTTAGAATACCAGGTACCAATGCGGCCACGCAATCGAGCCTTTGCGGTAAAAAACCATAAGAGCCTTCAGTGGTTTCTATAACAATACGGCTGACGTTTTTTGCTTCCGCAAAAACTTTAAATGGAAGCAGTATCCTTAAGCTCATGGTTATGTTTTCCATTCTCGATCTTTTTATAAATTCTTTTTACAAGCCACCAACCTCACGTCTTTGCAGCTGCCAGTGTGTATCCTCATCACGTCTTTGCGAGCCGCCCGAATAAATTTTCAACCGAATACAAACTGCGGCGGCAAAGCAATCTCCTTGAGTAATGTCTTCAAGGAGATTGCCACAAAGTTTTCTAAAACATCTTTTTAATTTCAATCTCTCCACCCGAAAACTTTTCGCAATGACGGGAGGGGTGTGTTTGCTTTCCTTCAATGTTAACTGCATGATCATTCTACCTAATTCCATTTTTTATTCCGTCTCTACAGTTTCTTTTTTATTCAACAAAATCTTTGACTTATCCAGGTCAGTATTTTTATTTTCTTCTACTAAATCCTTTGGTTTTTTTTCATCAACAACATCATTTTTATTTGGTGCATCATCCGATTTATTTTGCCCTGCACTATCACCTTTTTTAATAGCTTCGTCTATTGACCCTATCATGTAAAAAGCACTTTCAGGCAAATCTTTGAACTCGTCTTTAAGTATGCGTTCACAACCATCAAGGGCGTCTTTCAAACTGACTTCCTTTCCTGTCATCCCACTGAATTGTTCGGTTGTAAAAAATGGCTGCGTAAAGAAGCGTTCCAGTTTCCGGGCACGGTTTACTACGTTCCGGTCATCTGCAGATAATTGCTCGAGGCCGAGCATGGCTATGATATCCTTAAGGTCTTCATACTTCGCCAATGTCTGCCGTATTTCCTGTGCAAGATTGTAATGCCTTGTACCAATAATACCGGGCGTTGCCATTTTTGAATTGGATTGCAATAAGTCTATGGCGGGATATAAACCTTCACCCGCTTTTTTCCTAGAGAGTGCAATTGATGCAGACAGATGTGAGAAGGTATGCACAGCAGCAGGATCCGTTAAATCATCAGCCGGCACATAAACAGCTTGAATGGAAGTGATGGCGCCGGCATCAGTATTGGCGATGCGCTCTTCGAGTTTCGATAATTCCGTTCCCATGGTTGGTTGATAACCTAACCGCGAAGGCATTTGTCCCATCAGGCCGGAAACTTCCATACCTGCCTGGATAAACCTGAAAATATTATCTATCAGCAACAACACATCACGATGCTCATCATCGCGAAAATATTCAGCCATTGTTAAAGCTGCGTGGCCCACCCGAAAACGTGCACCGGGAGGTTCGTTCATTTGTCCGAACATCATCACCATATTTTCCAGCACACCGGCTTCTTTCATATCATTGTACAATTCCTGTCCTTCGCGGCAACGCTCACCAATCCCACAAAACATGCTCACACCTTTATTATGCCCCACCATATTGTGGATCATTTCAGTAAGCAAAACTGTTTTGCCTACGCCGGCTCCGCCAAATAAACCAGCCTTGCCGCCGCGTTCTAACGGCAGCAGTACATCAATGGCTTTAATACCTGTTTCAAAAACTTCTGATTTTGTAGACTGCTTTACTAACGGTGGAGGTGACTGGTGTACGTTACGACGCTCCATTTCAGGCAACGCTTCTTTATGATCAATTGTATTTCCGAATACATCAAACATGCGCCCCAAAATTTCTTTACCCACCGGCACGGTCAGTTCCTTCCCTTCTGATTGTACTTCCATACTGCGTGCTAATCCCTGCGTAGGCGTTAATGCTATTGCCCTTACATGTTTTGCATCGAGCTGCAACTGCACTTCAAGAATGATCTCCATTTTCTTCCCGGTTCTTAACACAGAATTGATGAACGGAAGGTTGGTTTCAAACTTCACATCAACGATGCTGCCACGTACAGCAATGACCTTTCCATAATGTATTTTTTCAGCAGGATTTTCTTGTGTTCCATTCATGTATTATGGTTCGATGATCACTTTCATTGCTTTCTCTTTGCCGGCATTGCCAAACACTTCGTAAGCTTTCAATATCTCATCTAATTTGAAATGATGCGTGATTAATTTACCCGGTTCCAGCTTGCCTGATGATACCGTTTTTAATAGCATAGGCGTTGTATTTGTATTTACCAAACCCATGGTGATCGTAATGTTTTGTATCCAAAGATTTTGAATCTGCAGGTCAACAGGTTTGCCATGCACACCAACATTAGCAACATGGCCGCCGGGACGAACGATCTTCTGGCAGATATCAAATGTAGCAGGAATACCAACCGCTTCAATGGCTACATCAACGCCATCCTTTGTTTCAGCCAGCATTCTTTTTACTGCATCTTCATTGCCTGAATTAATCGTGTGCGTTGCACCGAACTTTGTTGCCATCTGCAGGCGATTATCATCCAGGTCAATCATATAAATTTTTGCCGGAGAATAAAATTGTGCCGTAAGTAAAGCTGCCATACCAATTGGTCCGGCGCCAACAATGGCAATTGTGTCTCCGGGCTGAACCTGCCCGGCGATAACACCGATTTCAAAACCTGTGGGAAGTATATCACTCAGCATCACCAACGCTTCTTCATCAGAATCCGGGGGAATCAAATAAAGACTGTTATTGGCATGTGGAATGCGAACATACTCAGCTTGTGTGCCGTTGATCAAATGACCTAATATCCAGCCGCCATCTTCGCAATGCGAATACAATTGTTTTTTACAATATTCACAACTGCCATCGGATGTGATGCAAGAGATAATAACATGATCACCTTTTTTAAAATTGGTAACGGAAGTTCCCACCTCCTCAATCACACCCACACCTTCGTGACCCAATGTGGTGCCGGGTTTTACCGATGGTGTTTTGCCATGTAAAATGCCTAAATCTGTTCCGCAGATAGTAGTCTTTATGACTTTCACCAACGCATCTGTTGATTTTTCAATAACAGGTTTTGATATGTCTTTCAGGGAAATTTTTCCAGGCCCATCATATACAAGGCCTTTCATGGTTGCATGGCCGTTTGTGGCTGTTTTCACTTGTTCTTTGCCGTTAGAGAGCTGCGGTGTCTTTTCAATTGTGGTTGTTGTCATATCTTTTATTTTATGTGAAAAAAAATTTGTTTATCGTTTCGCAAAAATCGGCTTAGCGCCCATTTTTTTTATTGATCTTAGTCTGAACTCAACATGATCCCCGTCATACTATCTTTCAATTAAGAATTACTAGAAGATGTTTTTTTAGAAACTTAAACTGCCTTTTTTTAATTTTTTTTATCAGTCTTCATAGCCGCTTTTAATAACCGTAGAAATCATTTTGAACTGAACATTGGCATTGAAGTGATGCTTCGCGTGAGCAGGAATAATAATTGCTTCGCCTAACTTCAACTTATATTCTTTATCATCAATAGTAAGTTCGGCGGCGCCGTCAATGATTTGAATATAGTTATCAAAGGGAGACGTTTTCTCTGATAGTTCTTCACCTGCATCAAATGAAGAAACAGTTACGTTACCAGTTGTCTTTTTGATGATCGTTTTACTTACCACGGCATTAGGCATGTATTCAATAATTTCAACAACAATATGAACTTTTGACTTTTCCATTTCGGAAAAACCGCTGTTAACTTTGATCGCATTTGACATTATATTTTAATTTTTTTGCCGGTACACTTTTGCTGCTCTAAAAGCAATAGCATTTAAGAAATAATTATAGTGCAAAGTTGGATTGAATAAAATCCTAAAACATTACAGATTAAAATGAAAGCCTTACATAAATCACAGGTTTTCTAAATTGCTTTCGCGCTTTTGCTTTGGCTTTTTAAATAAGGATGGGGAAAGTCTGGCAATTTTTTTAATTGTTTTCAGCGAATAACGGTAGTTCTTTTATCTTTTCTATTTCATTTTAATGGGGCCTTTTTCTCTTACGCCACTTTATAGCTTCATACCATATTACTGAGAGAAAACCTGTTGTTATGCAAATAAGTAACTGATGAAGATTCAATGTTTCAAATCCAAAGAATTTTGCCAATGGATTTACATAAATTAATAACCCCAAAAGCGCTATAGTAATGCTGATTATAAGAACCACCATTTTATTTTTATACTGTATGGTAGTGAGGATAGAATAATAAAAGGAGCGGTTAACTAAGGTTAAAAATATGTTGGCAACTATCAGCATAGTGAAAACCATAGTACGGGTAAGCGATTCACTGAAATCCTGATGCACTGCATATTGATAAGTGATTAGAGTTCCCGCTGTGATTACTAATCCCTGTGCGATGCTTGTGGTTAATTCTTTCCAGTTAAAAAAAGTGGTAGTAAATGGACGTGGCTTTTGAAGCATGGTATTTTTTTCCATGGGTTCATTCTCATACATAATGGAACAGGTGGGGCCCATTATCAATTCTAAAAAAATAATATGTACGGGTGAAAAAATATTGGGATAAATCCAACCCAGCGCCAACGGAATAAAAACGGTAAGAATAATTGGAATGTGAATGGAGATAATATATTGAATGGCTTTTTTAAGATTAGCATAAATCTTTCTGCCCATCGCAACTGCATCCAGCATTTTAGATAAATTATCTTCAAGCAAAATCAGTGAAGCAGCCTGTTTCGCTATCTCTGTTCCTTTTTTGCCCATCGCAATACCAATGTTGGCTGCCTTTAATGCGGGGCCGTCATTTACACCATCACCTGTCATCGCTACAATTTCATTTTTTGCTTTTAGGGCATTGATAATTTTTAGTTTAGCTTCCGGGAACATCCGGGTGAATACATAAGTGTCTAACACTTTTTTCTGCAATTCTGTATCGTCTAATTTTAGTAACTCATCGCCGGTTATACATTTATCATAACCTTTAAAGCCAACCTGCTTTGCAATTGCTGCGGTTGTTGCTGCATTGTCGCCGGTAACAATTTTAACTGCCATACCTGCTGCATAAAAACCTTCTAAAACCGATTGAATATTTTTCTTTGGCGGATCATAAAAAGAAACAATGCCTTTAATTGCAAATGGAAGTTCCTGTTGTGTTTTTGGAAAATTATTCCCGGTAAAATTTGCTTCGCCTACTGCCAATACACGATAGCCATCTGTTGATAAAGTTTTAATAGCATCTTCCATTTCATTTTTTTCAGGTGTTGTAAGGTTAGATGCATTCATTAGTGCCTCCGGCGCTCCCTTAGCAGCGATGATGCGTTTGCCTGAAGCATTTTCAAACAAGTGAGTCATCATTGGCGGTTTTCCTTCAATCGGATATTCATGAATCATTTTGTATCCGGGTCTTTCATCAACGGGAAATAATTTTGTGTAAGCATTGTGCAGCGCCACTTCCATCGGGTCAAAAGGAATAGGTTCACTTGCCCACATAGCTAATCTTACCAGGTTTTTTTCATCACTGCTTAATTCGTTTTCAGCATCAACTATTTTTTGTGACGAAAGCAAAAACAATTTTGCCAAACTCATTTTGTTTTCTGTTAGGGTTCCGGTTTTATCTGTGCATATTACCGTGGCGCTACCCAAGGTTTCAACCGTTTTCATTTGTTTCACCACAATGCCTATTTTCATCAATCGCCAGGCGCCAAGTGCCATAAAAGTGGTAAAGGCAACAGGGATCTCTTCAGGCAAAATACTCATGGCAAGCGTAAGCGCTTTCAACAAACTATCCGGTAAATTATACGAGTGCACATAGTTTATTACCCAAACAATAATGAATACAACAACACCTGCAATTACCATCTTCTTTACGAAATTGTTTATCTGTAATTCTAAGGGCGTTTTCTCTTCTTTAATGCTCTCCAGGCTTTTACCAATTGTGCCTAATTTGGTTTCATTGCCAATGGCTGTAATGGTTGCAATGGCTAAACCGCTTGCTACTGTTGTGCCGCAGAAAATTAAATTATTGTCTTTTGTTTTGTCTTTGTAAACCGATAAAGATTCGCCGGTAAGGATGGATTCGTTTACAGAAAAATCATTGGAGTGAGTGATGATACCATCTGCAGTAATCGAAACACCTTCTTCTATCATCAGGCTATCGCCCACAACCAGGTCTTCGCTTTTTATTTCTTCGATTTTGTTATCACGAATTACTTTACAATTGGGTTGTGTAAAGTTTTTTAATTTTTCTAAAGCATTGTGGCTTCTTGAATCCTGGTACAAAGAAATGGTAGCTACCAGGATAATTGCCGAGGCAAGAAAAATTCCATCTCCCGTATCTCCGCTTATAAAATAAATAAAAGATGCAACCAGCAACAGGATGATCATTGGCTCTTTGGCAAGGGCTTTTATTACATTCAGAAAAACGTTTTCCTTTTTATAATGTAATTTATTAGTGCCATATTTTTCCCTTGCAGTAACAACCTGCTCCGGTGTTAAACCTTTTGTGCCAAAATTATTTGCGGGCATAGTTTAGAAATTGAATCTTTAAAAAGAGTTCAATAATGTTGTTACTTTTCCGCCGATTTAGAATCTAAGAATTGTTTTTTCAATGCAATTCTGCTATCTAAAAAAATTTGCATTTTTTTCTATGCAACATATTTTTATTTTCCTGTTAGATTAGTTTCATTAAGCTGATTTATGACTTCTTTTAATTTTAGTTCGTCCATATCCGCATCCATCTTTTCGCGCTTCATACCAACCCTTATAAAGCCAAACAAACTCATATAAATATTAGTGATCCATACAAGGGCAAAACCACCAATAAGATAACCCCGCCAGCCGGCAAACAGCAAGTGATATTTTGTAACAATTAAAAAGACAAGGGTAACGTAATGGCTGAAACAATATTCGCAGGTAAAAAGATAGAAGAATTTTCGTAACGCTATTGTTTTACATTCTTTGGATTTTCTGATACAAAAATCTCTTGGCTCTTTAAAGATTTCTTCATGCGTTACGGTCCAAGCAATGCAAGCTATAGGTAAAGCCAGTATAAAAAGCCACGCTACCTGTTGGCATAATTGATTTGTAAGTATCATCTTTTTTTAGTGCATTCTTTTTGTTTCGCCAATCATGTTATCCATTAAATTGAATCTCTTTAAATTCTATTCCCGTTATTATTTTAAGAGAAAGGTTTCTTTGAGTTGTTCGTATCTCTTTTTATACGCTACGTTGGGTGGCGCTCCGCAAAATTGCTTCATCATTTCCTGCTGAGTTCTGTCGAACTGCACTTTTAAATCGCTTCTTTCTTTTACAAATATTTCCTGAACCTCAATAACAGTATTAGCCAAAGCCTGCGCGGAATAGAAAACTGAAACCTTCGCCATTTCAAAGGATTTGAGTTCATTAATTTCTGCAAGCTCTGTTTTCATTTGGCTTATTTGCCTGTAAAATGTATAGACCTGGTTTATCGCTGAAGAAGAGAGATAAAGCATATTGTTTGAAATGACTCCATGATATTTTGAAACTGATTCGTCAAATTTTTTTACCGCGTTAGTAATGCAATCGGGATCATTACAAGTGCCCGAAAGAGTCGCATGCAATTGCTGGATATCAAAAAGAATTTTTGAAAGAGAAGAATACACCATTTTTTTCTGCTCTCTTAAATCCTCTTTTGAATTATTTTTTAAGTCAATTGTCTTTTCTGTTTCCCGCATTTTTTTGTTGTAACGGTTTGTCATCCATAAAATTCCCATAGGCAACATTACTCCTGTCAAAAGGATGTTAAGCAGTCCGGGATTCTTGTCAAGAATCATACGTAAAGTGTCACTATTCATGCTTCATTTTTTTAACACGCATCACTTTTTTAATTGTATGTTTTATGAATTAAGCGCAAGACATAAAACAGATTTTGCTGTATCTGCTGATGAGGCAGGATTTTGTCCTGTTACAAGATTACCATCTGTAACTACATGAGTTTGATAATCTGGAGAACGGCCATAGAATGCACCAAGATTTAATAATTGTGACTCCAGTAAAAAAGGCACCGCATAGGTTAAGCCTTCCATTTGCACTTCGTCGTTACTAAAGGCAGTCAGCCTCTTCCCTTTTACAAACGGAGTTCCATCTTTATTTTTTAATGATATAAGAACATTGACACCAGAGCCCACCGCGCTTATTATTTTGTTTTGATGAAGAAATTCCTGCAACAATTTTATTAACGGGTCACTACTGCTTAGGCCCCACATGGATCCATGGCCCCCAACAATAAATATATCAAAGTCTCCTGATTTAGTTTCAGAAAGGGGCATAGAATAAGGCAATAGAGGACCCGATTTCAGGTCTTCTTTAAATCGCTTTGTGCTATCTGTTATACCTTCTGCAATTTCACTTTTAGGATCTATCGGTATCAGGCCTCCATCTGGTGATGCTATGGTTATGTGTGTGCCAGCGTCTTTAAAAACATAATATGGTGCAGCCAGTTCTTCTAACCAAATATCAGTAGCCGGGCTTCTGTCGCCTAAACTACTGTGAGATGTTGTTACCATTAGAACTCGTAAAGGTTGCATGGTTATTTATTTTTACAGTTCCATAATACAATACCAACATCCTTTTATTCTTAGCCAGGAAAAACAAGTACAGGAATTTTTGTATGCTTTACCATATTAGCAGATGTGCTTAAGTGAACCAGGCTATGAAAAAATCCATATTTTCTATGCTTAAGTGCTAATATATCTACATTATATCCTTCAATAATTTCCTGCAAAGTGGCTTTTATATTATCTCCCTGGAAGTAATTAATATAAGGTGGATTATGTGATTTTGTTAGGAGTACCTGCTCTGTCATAGTTTTACTTATGTCTTCGTCAGTTGAGATAATATCCGCGGATACATTCATCTTAAATAATTTAATCTGAAATATTTCAGTGAGTTCCTTCAACCATTCAATAATAGATAAGTCATCACTTTTAAGATCTGTAGCGTAACCAATTTTTGCAAAATCTTCAACTGTAGCATTTTGGGGAACAATTAAGACAGGGCAAATTATTTTATCTAATACTTTAAAAACATTGCTGCCAAATAATATATTATCTGCAAAGCTTTCACCTTTAGTACCCATAATCACCAGCCAAATATTATCTTGTACTATTACATCGTTTAATTTATGGATTAAAGATCCTGCAAATCCCAAATGCCGGATTACAGGCTTGTAATGGTCCTGATTAATTTTAGTGAGTTCATTTTCTAATTCATCTACCCTTGACTGAAGGTTACTGATACTTTGCAATTCTAATGAAGGTGATAAATCGTGCGGCCACACTACATTACCGCTCATAGGCATAGTAGCGGGTAAAGGATAAGCATTATATAATATTAGGTTTGCATGAGTTTTTATGGCCAGTTGTAAAGCATACTCTTCCGCCGATTTAGCGTTTTTTGAAAAATCAGTAAGTACTAAAATATTTTTGATTGTCGGCATATTTCTAAAATTCGTGATTAGCTAATATTATTTATTAATGTGAGATTCCACTAGAATCACTCTTTTCAAAACGGCCTGTTTTTTCATCAAGCCGGATACTGAAAATAATACCATCCACCTCAGTAGAATATTCATCAGAAGCAAAAGGCCATATAGGAGACAATTTTACTGTTTCACTTGCTATGTCTGAAATTTTACGTGCCATTAATTTTTGTATTCCTTCATTTCTTTCGCTTTCTTTAGTAAGTTCTTTAAACTTCCCCCATGCGATAACTGACTTCCAGTTGGCCATGTTTTCCATAACATCTGTCTGAAAACAAACCTCCGGATTTTTCCTCATAAGGTTAATTTTTAATCCTTCAAAAGTGTGTGCATAAACACATTCACCATCATACGCGTAACTGATGGGAACGATGTAGCTCATATCATTTGCATGGCAAGCTATGCGGCCAATTATTTGATGTCTAAGCACTTCTTCAATTTCTACACTGGTTAACTTTCCAAACATGATTAATGGTATTTTGTTATGATATTTTTTTGCTGAAACCTTTGCAACGAGGTGAATTATTTTATATACTTTTTCTACTTCTTAATAATAAAATGCGATGTTTTTCTTAGCAGCATTTCAAAAACATTTCACACCCAGGCATTATTATCAAGTTTAAAATGACGCGTTATGGGGTTTATTATTTTGACTTATTCTACCAGCAAAGGTTATTTCGTTTTAAATGGATAGAGTTACACATTTAAAAAAAATTCTTACACATATCACATGTTTACCAAACAAAGCAATGTTGTGTTGGATAATTTAAAGACAAAGTTTTATCCAGCCACGCAAGTAGGTTCTACTGGATTCATCATCCTTAAATACTTCGCAGTGTTACTATTGGAAGGAAAGTACAATAATTGAAAACTAAAGTGGTAACTATTGGTGTGCTACTAAATTCACAAGTCCTATTTTATGTGGGTTTGCAGGTGATTATTTTAAAAGTTCCAATAATTTTTCTGCTGCTTCTTTAGATGATGCAGGGTTTTGCCCGGTAATCAATAAACCATCTGTAACTACATAAGATGCCCAGTCCTCTTTTTTCGAATAGATACCGCCTTTACTTTTTAATTCATCTTCCAATAAAAATGGTACAACCTTAGCTAATTGTACAGCTTCTTCCTCACTGTTAGTAAAGCCGGTAACTTTTTTGCCTTCTATAAACGGGTCATCTGATTCATCCTTTACATGTAACAAAACCGCTGGTGCATGGCAAACAGCAGCGACAGGTTTATTATTTTTCAGGAATTTTTCAATCAGTTGGATTGAGTCGTTATCAGTAGTTAAATCCCATAATGGGCCATGGCCGCCGGGGTAGAATACCGCATTAAAATCATCTGCTGATACATCAGATAATTTTTTTGTGTGAGCCAATGATTGCTGCAAAACCTTATCAGCATCAAAACGTTTTGTTGCATCTGTTTGATTAGACGGTTCAGCACTTTTTGGATCTACGGGAGGTTGCCCGCCTTTTGGTGAAGCAAGTGTTATTTCTGCACCTGCATCTTTAAATATATAATAAGGAGCTGCAAATTCTTCTATCCAGAAGCCGGTTTTATACCCCGTATTTCCTAATTCGCTGTGCGATGTTAAAACCATTAATAGGTTCATTGTTGTTTTTTAATTTCTAAAATAAAAGGGAGCATTATACTCCCCTTTTAAAAATTTTTAATCTTCATAATCAACTACTAAGTCATTTTCCACTTTCCATACACCTGGTGCAGACCATGCAACTCTTCCTGCTTCTTCTTTTTCAAACCATGATTCAACTGAACCTTTAAGTGTAACGTTGTGCCCGTCAGCATATACGCTAATATCATCATCATTAACGAAAGCATTGCGATCCAGCGCACTCTCTACTTCATGCTTTTCAACAGAACAGCTCGAAGGTGATTTGATGGTAATTTTGTTAGATACCCCACTCACGCCGGTAAGAAGTTCAACAGCGTTTTGTGCAGCTACTTTCTGAAAGTTCCAGTCAAATTCGCCATCAAGAGTTACCCATCCCTTTTCAACTTCTACTTTCACTTTTGTGTCTGGTACTTCCTGGCTCCACTTGAGGGCATTTATAACTGAGGACGCAATTTCTGTATCATTTCTTTTGCCATAATCGTTATACCTAACCTCAATTTCCTCTGCCACTGCTTTTACTCCTGTTACTCTTTTTGCAGCATCATTAGCCGCCCGTTTTTTCGAATAACTGTCAACGACACCCGTTAAGGTTACAATACCATCTTTAACCGTTACGCCAATTTCTGCAGCGTTTAAAATAGGCGACCAACTGATTTCATCCTGAACATCTTTTTGCAAATCCGCATTTTTTTTCATTTTATTCGATATTAATTTGTAACTGATTTATTACACTGCAAAATACTTTCCTTATTTATTGAGATATTATGAGAACAAACATTTTACCCGATGATATTGGTCATGCCTAACACGATTTAAACCTGTTGCACAAAAAAGATTTTATTAAAAGTGAAATTAGAAATAGCTGTTCCTAACTCTCCTTGTTTTAACATCAAATTTTTTAGTTTGAAAATTATGAGTGTCAGTATGCTCACACTGTTATCAAAAGGCCCATATAGTTCAACGATATTTTTGCCAGCAAGATCTGCCTTAAATGCACAGTTGGTGATTGCAAAAAGTTGAGTTGAAGAAAACGTTAACGCACAACATATATAAGAGGAAGCCTTACCTATATCACAGGTTTTCTAAATTGCTCTGGCGTTTTTGCTTTAACTTTTTGAAGAAGGATGGAGAAAGCCCTGTAATTTTTTTAAATTGATTTGACAGATGGGCCACGCTGCTATAGTGCAGCTTGTAAGAAATTTCAGTTAGGTTCAGCTCATCGTATAATAGCAATTCTTTTACCTTTTCAATTTTATGCATAATAATGAATTGCTGTATCGTAATGCCTTTTACTTCTGAAAAAGTATTGGACAAGTAAGTGTAATCCTGCTGCAGTTTGTCGCTGATGTAATCAGAATAATTTACTTCCGGTAACTCCTCCGAATAATGAATCATTTCTATAATTACATCTTTTATTTTCTCTATTAGTATGTTTTTTTTATCATCAAGCAACTCCAGTCCTGAACGTAGCAAGTTTTTTTTAAGCTGGTTTCGTTGATCCTGTGTAATTTTTTCCATCATGTCCACGGTTCCTAAATCAATACACGAATAACGCAAACCGAGTTTCTTCAATTCTTCTTTTACCATCATTTTGCAACGAAGGCTTACCATGTATTTAATATAAAGTTTCAATGTTATTTCTTAGAATATATGGAAAGGTAGATTAATAAACACTTTTCAAATCACAATTGACAACATCATTCGATTAAATTCAGTTAGCAAATGCTTATTTATAAACATGCGATTTATGTAACTTATTTCTCTAATAGTGTAATGCTTTTTAGGTTAATAGTAGTCACCTTTACGACGCAAAAAATCAATTAGAAATCAAACATTTAATCAGGAAAAATTCTTGTTGGAGTGATTTATGAAAACTAACATCGGCATTTTTCTCTAACAATAAGTTAAACAAAAATGTTTTGATATCATCACAGATAAAAATAGTTGCTATAATTTTTATATTAATAATAAATTTCTCTTGTAAAAAAAACAGTAAGCCGCAAAAACAGGCGGATAAATATTCCGGATTACCGGATACAAAATCTCAAAGCTCAACATTCGACAGCACCCTAAATATGATTAGCAGATGTTCAATATTTAAAATAATTATAAAAAAATGCACAGAAGAAAATTTATAGGCATTGCAGGAGGCACAGTGCTTACTGCTGCGGGGGTTGGCTATTTAGTGAGCGACAAAAATAATTTTGTAAGAAATAATATTACAAATACATCCTCCAATAAATCTTTACTTAAACCTGACGAAAAAGAAATTTTGTACTTAGCTTCTCTTGCACCAAGCCCACATAATTCGCAACCCTGGTTTGTCAAATATAATGAACCTTATCACTGGACCATTTGTAACGATAAAAGCAAATGGCTTCCTGCGGTTGATCCAACGCAGAGAGAGACAATTCTATCAATAGGAGCATTTATGCAAACCCTCGAATATGCTGCAGCCAATGCTGGTTACAATTGTGAATTTAATGTTGTAGCAGAAACAAACCAGGACGAAAGTATAGCTGATGTAAAACTTACCAAATCTAACAATGCAGCAGCGTTTACTATTTCCAAAATAAAAAGCCGGAGAACAGTCCGTTCAAATTATCTAAGTGACTTGTTGAAAAAAGAAGATGCAGATTATTTGTTCAAGGAAGAAAAGGTTTTTTTCAACTTCATGCCTAATGGCGCAAAAGAATATCAATACCTGAATGAACAAACCATCGAGGCAAATAAAATCCAATCGTACCGTGATGCTGCAGAAAAAGAGTTATCAGAATGGATAAGGTTCTCAAGTAAGGATGCTGAAAAATATAATGATGGGCTTACCACTGCTAGTATGGAAATAGAAGGTGTGCCGGGTTGGGTAGTTCGTAATTTCTATGACAAAAGCAGTGTGATGAAAAAAAGTTTTAGAGATAAGAACATTGACAATGTAGTAAAGCAGGTATCTCAGTCCGCAGGCTGGTTGCTTATTACAAGCAAAGACCATGAAGTTGCCACATTATTGGAAACGGGTAAACGAATGCAAAGATTATTTTTAAAAGTTCGGGAGAAGAATATTGCTATTCATCCCATGACGCAAATATTAGAAGAACCGCAAACTAAACAAGTGCTTAATCAATCAATAGGTATAAGCGATAACATACAATTTATTTTACGTGTTGGTTATTTAAAAAATTATCCTGAACCTGTTTCATTAAGACGACCAGTTGATTGGTTTGTGAGAACATAATTGAAAAGAAATGGAAAACACATTTTCTAAAAGGTCACCCCTAAAATTTTTTCTTTTAGTTTACGGTCTCTCAATTCCAATATGGATAATTGAAAGGTTTGTAAATGTAAAAGGGCTTCCGTTAGACATTCCTTTAATGGAAATTTTTGCTACCTTCACTCCGTTCGCAGCTGCTTGTATTCTTGTTAGTAAGGAAGAAGGAAAGGGTGCTGTTAAAACATTACTCCAAAGAATTTTTGACTTTTCAAGAGTCAGAAAAAAGATTTGGTATGCACCAATTATTTTTCTGCCATTTATAATTTACTTTTTGATATATGTTGTAATGCAATGGATGCAATTGCCCCTTCCAATCAATCTGCACATTCCAATTGATACGATGCCATTGCTTTTTGTTTTCTTTTTCCTTGGTGCCATTGCTGAAGAAGTTGGTTATATTGGATATGCAGCTGACCCTATGCTGCAAAGGTGGAATGCATTATCAACCGCTCTCCTTATAGGTTTGCCCTGGGCAGTATGGCATTACGCTTCCATAATTAAGCAGGGTCATGATGCAACCTGGATTGCATGGGGAACCATTGGAACAGTTGCCGTAAGAGTTTTGATTGTATGGATATTTAACAATACAGGAAAGAGTTTATTTGCCTGCATACTTTTTCATACTTTAATTAATGTGGGCAGACCATTATTTCCAAAAGACAACATTCACAATCCGTTGGTTGACTATCCTTATGTTCACTATTCATTCATTGCAATCATCGCTGCTATTGCTGTTTTTCTTTGGGGTTCAAAAACATTAGCACGATATAGATATGCCTAATTAATTTTCAATGAAAACAAAAACAACACGTAATATTCTTCTTGCCTTGTTGGCATTTCTGGGATTAGGAGCCATTGGAGGTGGTGGAGTTTTTATTATTTCTCCAACTGGAAAATTAATAGGCATGCCTCTGTCAATGTTAGATCATTCACCTTTTAAAAGTTTTTTAATTCCGGGGATCTTCTTGTTTTTACTTCTTGGAATTGCTCCTCTGTTACTGATAATAGCGTTACTTAAAAAGCCAACCTCAAAACTTGCAGAGCGAATTAATTTTTTTAAAGACATGCACTGGTCGTGGTCATACACAATTTATATTGGCTTTACACTAATTTTTTGGATACAAATTGAAATGATGTTTTTGTCAGCTGTGAGCTGGTTACATACCTTCTATATGTTTTATGCAGTTGTAATCATTTTTGTTGCGTTGCTGCCGCAGATGAGAAGTTTTTATAAAAAACAAACCCTGTTAAACAAGGAAGAGAATGAGTAAGACAATTTATAAATTTGGTTTTTGGTCGGGGCTTTTCGCATTTGTTTCAGCATTGGCATTTGTTATTGTTCAATTATTGCAGGTGATTGGAGTTCTTAATTTCCCGTTAGATGAAATTTTAATTTATGTAACTTCTCTTTGTATTGTTATTCCTTTTGTTCTTGAAATATTGGCACTTCATTATGTGGCATCAGAAGATAAAAAAATATACAGCCACGCCGCTCTTATTTTTGCAATTATATATGCTGTGTTTGTTACTTCAAATTACGTTGTTCAACTGGCAACAGTAATTCCTATGCAGTTGAAAGGTGCGCTACAAGAGGTTCAGATTCTTAAACAAACGCCGCATTCTCTCTTTTGGGATTTTGATGCTATAGGCTATATATGTATGGGTTTTGCAACTCTATTTGCTTTATCTGTTTTTGAAAAACACGGATTTCAAAAATGGGTCAGAATTTCTTTATTAGCTAATGCACTTGCCACTCCTTTAATTGCATTTGTTTATTTCTATCCAACCTTTTCAACAAGGTTGTTCATCCTTGGTTTTCCCTGGGGAGTTACTGCTCCGCTCTCAATGCTAATGCTTGCAATACACTTTAGAAAAAAAATGAAAGCAACTATTCAATAACAAAACAATGAAACTCAAAAAGTACATGATATATATTTTAAGCCTTATTGCAATTGTTGTAATTACTCTTATAATCGGTAAAATAAATTTATCTATCCGGTTTGATAAACAGGTAAAAGAACTGTTCTCCAATTCAAAGAATATTTCTGAAAAAACATTCATCTATAAAGATATTGTCGGTTTACCCGAACCTGTTCAACGATATTTCACGCATGTTTTAAAAGAAGGTCAACCATACATCAGTTATATAAGGTTGAAACATGATGGGCAATTTAAAACCGGTTTAAAAAAAGATTGGGTAAATATTATTGGCGAGCAATATTTCACGACTGAAAAACCAGGATTTATCTGGAAAGGCACAACCTCAATGTTTGTTGCCTGGGACATGTATTTAGCCAATGAAGGAAGACTAATCGCAACAATTTTATCAACTATTAACGTGGTGAATGTTCATGGAAAACAACAATATAATGAAAGTGAATTATTGCGCTGGCTTGCAGAAAGCGTTTGGTTCCCAACAAATTTTTTGCCCTCTGAAAAATTACAATGGACAGCTATTGATGATTCATCAGCCAAGCTAAGCTTTAATTATAATGGCTTGTCACTGTTTTACATTGTAACGTTTAATGATGCAGGAGAGATTGTACAAATGGAAACAAAGCGCTACATGGATGAAAAAAGATTGGAGACATGGATTATAAAACCCGGTAAATATGAAAGTAAAAATGGGGTAATTATTCCAGTAGAAGCAGAAGTATTCTGGAGATTGAAGGAAGGTGATTTTAGTTATGCAAAATTCAATGTGAAAGAAATTGAATATAATAGACCTGAAATTTTTTAGCCCTCAGTACCACAAATTCAATTTATGTTAATTGGTTGCCCCTGCTTTATCAATAGTTGTTTTATGACCAACATCAAAGTATCTGCTGATTTTAAACATTAATTACGACTGGTAGAGTGGTTATTTTTAATTAACTAAAATAAAAAATATGAACCAGTTACGGATGCCTTCCCGAAGTGATAAACTGGAAGCACTTTCCGGCTATCCTTCAGTTTCCATCATTATGCCTTTCGAGCCTAAAATGAAATCGAAAGTAGAATTGTCTGCATCAATTAATAAACAGTTTATAAAAGTTGAATATGAATTGTTGGAAAAATTTCAAATAGAGATGGCTATGCTGGTTATAGAAAAATTGAAGATCATTATAAAAGATCTTAATTATAGTACGCATAAAAAAAGTATCGCCGTTTATGTTTCGGCTGTGTTTGAAAAAGTTTTATACCTGGACATGGAAGTTAAAGAACACATCATGGTAGAGGATTCTTTTGCAATACGCGATATCATAAAAAGCAAAAAAGAAGTTGAGGAATACCTGGTACTTGTTTTCGGTGAAGAAGAAACTAAAATTTATTTAGATAATACGGCGGAACTGCAGCAGGTATTTTCAAATCGTTCCGAGTATAGGAGAAATATTGACGAGTTAATTTTTACTAAGGAATATTTGCAACATATTGATGTTACCCTCAATGTTATTCTGCAATCGTTCAAGGTTCCTCTTTTTGTATTGGGTGATAAAAAAGTTATTCATCAATTTAAAAATATCACAAAGCATGCTTCTTCAATAATTGATTATGCTGAACATAATTGCGAAAATATTTCACCCGGTAAATTAAGAAAAACGATAAGCCCATTAATTCATAATTGGCCCGGTGTTAAGCGGGAAAGCCTTAAGCACCAGTTGATACATGCTTCCGGCGAAAAGAAAGTAGTGTCAGGAATAGAAGAAGCTTTCAGCGAAGCGATGCACCGCCATGGCCGTCTTCTTTTGGTAGAAAAAAATTATAAATATCCTTCAGGATATGGCAGCGATAAAGAACTTATTGATAGTGCAATTCATCCCTATAACTCGTCCTCTTATATAAAAGACGCGGTTGACGATATCATAGAAAAAGTTCTTGAAGAAAACGGCGATGTTGAGTTTGTTGATAAAGATCTGCTGAAAGACTATGGTCACATTGCACTTATACTATAATCTACACTTAAATTTTTTTACAATGAAAACCATCATTATTCCTACCGATTTTTCTCCTGCCGCTTTGAATGCGGTGAACTATGCTGCGGATATGGCTAAAGCCATTGATGCGGACCTGCTACTATTCCATGTTTTTTATCCGTTTATAGCCTATACTGAGGTACCTCCTTTAACAGATCCTAATATCTTAAAAGAAAATGCAGAATTGTCAATAAATCAGCTTAAAAAGCAACTTGAACATAAGTGTGGAAATGGCCTGAATATAAAAACGATCGTAAAAATGGGCACTTTTATAAACGAACTTGAATCAGTGTGCGAAGACATACAGCCTTATGCGGTAGTAATGGGAAGCCAGGGCTCTTCTGCCACTGATTACCGCTTTTTCGGTAGTCACTCAGTACATGCTATGCAACAACTCAAGTGGCCTGTGATTACAGTACCACGCGGCGCACAATTTAGCGAGGTGAAAAAAATTGGCCTGTCCTTCGATTTTGAAAATGAGATTGATAGGGATCATCTTAAGGGAATCAAAAAGATGGTGCAAGATTTTAATGCAGAACTCCATGTGCTTAATATCAGCAAAAAGAACCAACACTCCCCACATGCAATTTTTGAATCAGGCGTGCTTATGGAATTGCTTTCGCCCATAAATCATGAGTACCATTTTATTATTAATGAAAATATAGATGAGGGCATCATTGATTTCGCTGAAAAAAATAATATAGATCTGCTGATAGTAATGCCGAAGCAACATAACCTGCTGGATAAATTAATACACGGGAGCCATACAAAACAATTGGTTCTGCACAGCCACGTGCCTGTAATGGCGCTCCAGGATTAACGTTAAGAGATTGCGTGCCTTTTTTAATGGCGACGCTTTGCCTGCTTAAATGAAGATGTATCGGTTCGGTAGGGATGGAAGAATATTACACTAACTTCACTACATGCAGTCTTCCCCCCAAAACATTGCGCTTTTCAAACATGCCTCCATGGGAATCGTTGTTACAGATGCCGGGGGCATTATCAAATCTATAAATCCTTTTGCCTTAAATCTCTTTGCTTATACTTCTGAAGAGGTTGTTGATAAGCCTATCGAAACCCTTATTCCAAGCCGTTTTCATCATCACCACGTAGCAGACAGGCAGGCATACACGCACAATCCGAGAAGCAGGCCAATGGGCCTTGGGATGGATTTATTTGCTGTGAGAAAAGACGGTTCAGAATTCCCTGTTGAAGTAAGCCTGGGTATTTATGATAGTGACGGTGAAAGTAGTGTAATTGCTTTTGTTACCGATATAACTGTAAGAAAAAAAGCGGAGAAAGAAATTAGGAAATTAAATGACGAGCTTGAGGCTACCGTAGAAAAGCGAACCGTTCAGCTTACCAATGCACTTCATGAACTGGAGCGCTCGAAACAAGTGCTTGGCCAATCTTTGGAAAAAGAAAAAGAGCTTAATGAATTGAAATCTAATTTTGTTTCCATGGCTTCGCACGAGTTTCGTACACCATTAAGTACGGTGCTTTCATCAGCGTACCTTATCGAAAAATATTCTTCAGCAGAGGAACAGCCGAAACGGGAAAAGCATTTACAACGCATCATATCTTCCGTGAATATGCTTACTGATATTTTAAATGATTTTCTTAGTGTAGGTAAATTAGAAGAGGGCAAAATCCAGGTAAAGTTGAGTGAATTCAATATTGAAAATTTGATAACGGCTATTGTTGAAGAAATAAAAAATAACATCAGAAGTAAACAGGAAATCATTTACTCCCACGAGGGAAATACCAATGTTTTGCTGGACCCGTCATTGTTGAAGCATATAGTTATGAACCTGGTTTCAAATGCCAGCAAATTTTCGCCTGAGGGCAGGAAGATTGAAATAAAAACTGTAAAAAGCGAAGAGCGTATAGTCCTGTCCGTTATAGATCATGGTATTGGCATATCAAAGGAAGATCAGAAACATTTGATGGAACGTTTTTACCGGGCCTCCAATGCTGACAACATACAGGGCACGGGCCTGGGGCTGCATATAGTTGCCAAATATGCGGAACTTATGAATGGCTCGGTTACTTATAAAAGTGACCTGGAAAAGGGAACTGAATTCCTGGTAACTTTTATTTTTTAAAAAATTGATATGAAGACGATTTTACTTATTGAAGATAACGATGACATTCGTGATAATACCGCGGAGATACTTGAACTGTCAAACTACAAAGTGATAGTTGCTGAGAATGGAAAAGCCGGTGTCGAAAAAGCACTTGAACATACACCCGATCTTATAATATGCGATATAATGATGCCGGTGCTCGACGGTTATGGTGTGCTGCATGCTGTGCATAAAAATGAACGAATAAAAAATACCCCTTTTATTTTTTTAACAGCTAAATCTGAGCGCAATGATTTTCGCAAAGGCATGGAGCTCGGAGCCGATGACTATATTACCAAGCCTTTTGATGGTACTGAATTATTGAATGCCGTGGACAGCCGTTTGAAAAAACTTGATTTACTAAAAGAGCAACTTTCCCCGGGCATAGAAGGCTTGAACCACCTGATAGAAGTATCATTTGGTAACAATGCCTTGCAGGCGCTTACCGAAAACAGGAATATAAATATTTATAAAAAGAAGCAGGTTATTTATTCAGAAGGCAATCATCCCAACAGGCTTTATTATGTAGTAAAAGGAAAAGTAAAAACTTTTAAAACGCATGAGGATGGAAAAGAACTTGTAACAGAATTGTACAGCGAGGGCGATTTTCTGGGTTACATTCCGCTGCTGGAAGGAAGCGTTTACAAGGATACGGCAGAAGCATTTGAGTTAACCGAACTGGCTGTAATACCTAAAGAAGATTTTGAAGACCTGTTGAATAAAAATTCTGAAGTGGCAAAGAAATTTATACAACTACTGGCAAAGAACGTTTCAGAAAAAGAGCAACACTTGTTGGGGCTTGCTTATAATTCATTGCGTAAAAAAGTAGCGGATGCGTTAATCACACTACAAAATAAATACAGCAATAAAAAGGAAGAAAAGTTTACCATAAATATCAGCCGGGAAAACCTGGCCAGCATTGCCGGGACCGCCACTGAATCATTAATAAGAACGCTAAGTGATTTCAGGACTGAAAAACTCATTGAAATTATAAATGGAAATATTACTATTGTAAATCAAAAAAAGCTGGAGCAATTGCTTAATTGACGGAGCGCTATAATCAATTAATGATTTACGCATTACCAGTATTCATTCCTAATAATTTATACAACGGGCATAAGCCTGTAAAAGCAGTAACAAGCGGGTGGCAGCTAAAACACCCCACCATGAGTTAAAATAGATTCCTGCTGCAATGATTATAATACCAGGCATAATTCTATGTACCTGTCAGTGCTGCCTACCTTCTTTTTATAATAATCTGTTATTTTTATTTAAAAAAAGTCTCTCGTTTTACATTCCTTATCAAGCAATATTTTCCCCCAGGTACTTGTTAAAATCTAATTGCAATTCAGAAAAGCGCCTTTCCGAATTAGAGAGATTGTGGCGAAGTTTGCCGATTTTTCTTTCTACCATAGCGGGTCTGATGCCATCATTCATTTTTTCATCCAGCAGCAGTTTGTCGAGTTCCGCAATATCATTTCTAAGAAGACCGATGAGTTCATCCTGCTGTACAAACCGGCTTTGAAAATTTTCAAGATCTTCCAGCAAACTCCTGTCAAAGTTTTCCTTAAGTATATCTGAAAGCCTGTTTTTGGACCGAACATTTTCCTCCCTGAAAAAATCAAGTAATCTTTTCCATGTGTTGCTTTCAATCCGTACCTGTTGCATTTTTTTTTGCGGCATAAGGTTTTGCCTCCTGGTTGTTCTATTAACTAATAATTGTTGCAATAGGTTTCTGATAATTTTGTTAATGTCGGGGTTTCCATGAGTTATCTTTTTAATGTTTTGGAAATTAATAGTAAACAAAAGTATTTTTTAAATGCCCGGGAATTAAAGATGCAGGTCATACAAAAGGATGAGTTTCATCATTATTACGTATGATGTTAATAAGCCTTGGCTCGGAAGCAATAATTACCAGAACCGGCGAACGGAGTATTTTCTCAATAAGCTTTTATCGAGTCAATGCATAGCCATGATAATATCTTGATTGAAAGTGTAATGAATATTTATCATTTAATGAAAATCCCTGCAGACCGTCTGACAGGGATTTTTGCTATTGAAAAACCGAATAACTAAATAAGCGTTGTGGATGCGTTTGCATCTTCTTTTTTCGAAGAATAATGACTATTCGTTTTGCTTTCAGGCAGAATCAACAAGGGAATCTTTGTATGGAATATCATATCCTTTGTTTCACTTCTTTTAAACAGCCTTTCAACTATTTCATGCTTATGCGGGGTCATAACCAACATGTCTGCATTATGCTGAATAATAAAATTATCAAGCCCACGGTTTATACTACCGTCCGTTATAAATTCAAAAGATGTATTCGGTAAATTTTCTCCGCCATCCTCTTTATCGGCAACTTGATTGAGCTTATTCTTTACCACTTTTACTACAAAAACCCTGGACTTGAAAAAGCTGCTAATCTCTTCAACCGCAGCAGGAATAGTTGTGTCTGCAACAATAGAATCATTGGCGTAAACCAGGATTTTTGGAGTTTGATATTCTGCTTTTTCGGGGACAATAATTACAGGAACACTGCAGTTCCTTGCCAAAGCAGTCGCAGTGCTACCGAATATCTTTTTTACATTTTTCCCATCACCTTTCATTCCTACAATGATAAAATCCACTGACTTTTCCCTTGCCAGTTTTACAATGGCCTCCGCAGAATCTCCTTCATCGCAAATGACTTCTATTTCTTTTTTCTTCGGGTCAATTGCGTCAGCTTCCTCAAGCAGGCGCTTATCCATTTGCATCATGATATCATATCTTGAAATGCTGGTATTTAATCCGGGAGCAGGATTAGGAACTTTATAAGAATTAAATAAATAAATTTTTGCATCTATATTTTTCGCAAAAGCCATTCCGTACAATGATGCATTTCGTGACGCTTGCGAGAAGTCTGTTGCAATTAATACTGTTTTCATAAAATGATTTTATTTATAAAATTTAGATTGTAATTTTTTGAAAAGTCTTTTTAGATAAAATCCTGGCTTAAAAATTTATAGATGGGCATAATGGCATCTATTCCTGATAATATTTTCGTCGTAGATAATTTTTATTAAAAATAGTAAACTTGCCTGCATTGATTAATGATGGAAGTTGGCAGAAGATATGATTGTGGTCAATAAACGCAGGCGATTTAATAAATTATCTTGTCATCCTGACAAAGTCGATTCTTCTAAAATTGAAAGCTCGTATAACTTAATGTTTACGGGCTTTTTGCATTTTTAGCCTTCAAATTAGAGAGAAGCAAAAGGTAACTGCTATTGTATTTGCTGATATCAAATACAAATTTGTAACAGGAATATTATTTAAAACCCTATGTCCTGGCAAGATAATCACAAACGGCTTGGGACAATATATATGTAGTTGGCGAGACATTCACAATTATCTTGCTATTATCAATCTTTTCTTATCTGTAAAATAACCGACATTATATTTTTTTATACATCTTTTTCTTTGCTGTAAAAAAATTATGAAAAAGATTTTCTTACTATCGATCCTGGTAGTTGGCGCTGCAATAGCAATTTATTTCCTGTTTATTAAAGAGCCCGTATTTCATGCTAAGTCGGGGTTTCTCACCAACATTGATGATAAAAGTGTAATCATGGAAGGCTATGATGCCGTTGCTTATTTTACAGATAATAAGCCAATGAAAGGCAATGCACAATTTAATTTTGATTACAACGGAGCAACCTATTGGTTCAACTCTGCAGAGCATTTAGAACAATTTAAAAAAGATCCTAAAAAGTATGCACCAGAGTATGGCGCATTTTGCGGGTATGCAGTAAGCATAGGTAAATTAAGGCCGGTAGACCCAACTATTTATCAAATTGAAAACGGGCGACTGATCCTTCAGCACACAAAGGAAGCATATGACCTTTTCAATGAGGATTTGAAAGGCAATACCGTGAAAGCAGATAATAATTGGCCGGTGATAGTTGCAGATCACGTGGGTAAGCCAGTGAAGTATGATAAACAGGCGCCACCTCCAACAGCATCAACTTCTTCTTCTAAATAAATCCCTTCTTACATTCTGCGATTTGTAAAAAGCCTGACAAAAGCCGGGCTTTTTTTATGCAATAAAATGAAGAATGTAAACTAACGGACAACAGCAGCATCCAGGCTATTCTTACTTTGTTTAAAAAATAATAAAATGAAAACAACAACAATCACATCCCAGTTAAAAGAATTACTGAAAGAAAAATCAAATGAAAATCGCTTTTCGAAAATCTTGTTCGCAGGAATGTTTGTATTGCTCTGCATGTTTACTGCTCTCAATGTACATGCACAGAAATACCAGGGGAAATTTTTAAACAATGTTGACAAGAATGGCGTCATCATTAATGGCTATGACCCTGTAGCTTTCTTTACCGATAACAAACCCGTGAAAGGCGATCCATCATTCAAATTTAATTATGAAGAGGCGACTTATTATTTCGCATCGCAGCAGCATCTTGATCTTTTTAAAAGCGACCCAGAAAAATACAAACCACAATTTGGCGCATGGTGCGCCTATGCAGTATCCCTGGGAAGAACAGCCCCTATTGATGTAAATACATTCAGTATTGTGAATGGCCGGCTGGTAATTCAACACAATCAAAAAGCGGTAAGAGGCTGGAATGAAGATGTACAGGCCAACCTGAAGTTAGCTGATAAATATTGGCCCGGTGTAACATCGAATGCCGGTAAACAAATACATACAGATGCAGATACGCAAATGACCATCTGGGTATCGCTTGTTGTAATTTTTGTGTTACTGTTTATTTATTCATTTATTCAAAAATCACGAAGATCAAAGAAGATAAGAATTTTTAAAAGTACCGGGAATATGGTTGAAGGCAATACCGAAAAAGCATTTTTTTAAAAACAAGTTTTTACAAATAAAATATCATCAAACAAATAAAATATTTCTCATGAAAAAAATATCATTAATCTTAGCAGTTGTACTTTACTTATCAAGCACATCTTTCGCACAAACAATTAGTTCAAAAAACATAACACTTGAAGCCGCAAAAAAAATTGTTACCGAAGCTGTAAAATATGCAAAAGAAAAATCTGCACCGGGTAGTTCAATTGCTGTTGTTGATAATGGCGGCAACTTAGTTTACCTGGAACGGCTTGACGGAACATTCGCTGCCTCCGCAGAAGTAGCTATTAAAAAAGCAAACACATCTGCAACCTTCAAAGCGCCATCTTCCAAATTAGAAAATTCAATTAATGGCGGAAGACAGGCATTGATAACCGTAGGCCATACTTTTTTGCAGGGCGGTATTCTTATTGTTTACGACGGACAGGTAATTGGCGCCATTGGTGTAAGCGGCAGTGCCAGCGCACAGCAGGATGAAGACATTGCTGTTGCAGGAAGTAAAGTAAAAATAGATTAGTTCGTTAAACGTGAATGGCATTGATGAATGGTCAATATTTTACGATGGCCATTCATTACAAATCAAGTTTCAATTATAAAATATCAGAGCACCTATACCACATTGGCAATAAAAATAATTTTATGATAAAAATATATTCCATCTTAAAAATATACCTAGTCTTTATTATCCTGCTATTAATATCAATGGTAGTTTTCTCACAGGAAACAAGACAACTGGCAGTGGGTAAGCCTGATGCTATTGCAGATCTGAAAACAACGGAAGGTGCCGCATTGGTAAATGCAGAATGGTATGTACAGCCTGCGCACATTGAAGAAAAAGATTTTAAAGCGCCGGGTGCTGGTGCAACTGACCCGATGAAATTGTATCCGACTGGCATGCAAATAAAAACGCATACACTTCATCCACAAATTGGGGTTGCAGATTTTAATAAAGGCCTTGTAAAAATAAATCCAACAGACCTGGAAATGCGTGAAGGCATGGG
>JBBSEV010000020.1:0-71551 GCA_038239385.1 Chitinophagales bacterium | reverse complement strand
TGTTGTATTTGAACCTTGCATCAGAGGGAAAGCTGTAGGCTACCTGGCCTTCAATAACGGTGACTGAACTGTTTCCTATGCGTACTTTGTTGCTGGCATTTACTTTCGCGTTGTATCCTATAGCTGTGGCATTTACCAGATTGCCAGCAGTCACATCTGCCGCATAACCGAACGCTGAATTAGCATCACCACTGGTATTAGAGAAAAGGGCAGTGCGGCCTATACCAGTATTGTTACTGCCTGTTAAATTATTATAAAGAGCCTGGTATCCGTCACCTGTATTGGCTCCCCCTGTAGTATTTTTATATAATACATCCGCGCCGGACGCGGTATTAAAGGCACCTGTATTATTAAACATGGTATTATGCCCCAAGGCCGTATTGTAGTTTGCATTAGAACTTAGATAGAGGCTATTTACTCCGAAGGCTGTATTGTAATTTCCAATATCATTTGAAAATAGTGCCTGTACGCCTCCTGCGGCATTTTCTACACCCGCAGTATTTGTAAAAAGAGCCCTATACCCTATGGCTGAATTATAAGTTCCCTGGGTGTTTGATACCAACGCTTCTTCACCCAGCGCTGAATTATATTGGCCGATAGTATTGGCACGTAAAGTATAAGATCCGACCGCTGTGTTATATTCTCCGATGTCATATTGCAATGCCCTTGCGCCCACTGCTGTATTGTTACTCCCGGCTGTAATATTTGAAAGTGTATTTATTCCAATAGCGGTATTTAAAATTCCCGTGGTGTTGGAGTAAAGGGCTGTTTTGCCAATAGCAGTGTTATTGTTGCCGGAGGTGTTTGAATACAAAGCCTTGCTTCCAACGGCAGTGTTATAAGCATCGGGAGCGCCATTATTATTGAATAAGGCCGAATCACCAACGGCGACATTATAACCGCTGGTGGTGTTGGATACTAATGCGGCATAACCCAATGCGGTATTATTGTTTCCTTTATTATTATACAGTGCTCCCTGGCCTATGGCCGTATTATTATTTCCACTTATGTTGGAGTATAGCGATCCGTGACCTACAGCTGTGTTGTAAATGCCATTGCGGTTAAGATATTGCGAAGCATAACCCACGGCGGTGTTTATTCCGGACGTATCAAAATACAAAGAATACGCCCCTAAAGCAGTGTTATAGTCCGAAACGCTGTTCGCAAGGGCATTATAGCCAACAGCAGTGTTATATGTACCGCTGATATTTGCAGCAAGCGCGAAATAACCACTACCTGTATTATAGCTTCCGGTAGTATTATTGGCAAGAGCCGAAACACCCATAGCTACATTAAAACCTGCTGATGTATTGCGTGTAAGTGCAGCTACCCCAACCGCAGTATTGTAATTGCCATTTGCATTGCTGTATAGAGCGTTGTAACCAATACCCGTATTGGAGAAACCAATGGTATCATTAAACAAAGCATAAGCACCATTTGCGGTGTTATAGGACCCGTTTTTGTTGAAGTAAAGTGCATTGGTTCCTGTTGCGGCATTGTATGAGCCGATGGTATTATAATTTAGCGCCTGCACACCAAGAGCCGTGTTTTCTACGCCTGTCGTGTTTAATGATAATGCTCTTACACCAAACCCTGAATTGTAATTTCCTGTGTTCAAATAAAGCGCCTCACTGCCTATAGCAGTATTCCAGCTTCCGGAAGTGTTTTTACCCATAGCCCTTGATCCAACTGCGACATTAAACATCCCGGAAGTAACTGCTTGCCCGGCACTGTCGCCAATTGAGTAATTCTTTGTTACAGTATTTAATTCGCCTGCCCATTTATTATTCAACCTAAAACGGAAAGGTATATTATCACTGGTTCCTATAAAATTAGTAAGAGGATCTGTACCGGCATTGCCTGCTAATAGCCATCCTCCGCTTATTGAAGCAGATAAATTAACCCACGCTGATGTATTATAAAACCAAAAGCTGTTTGTATTGGTATCATATACTAATAATCCCTGCGGGGGCGTGGTAATTGCCGTACGTTGAACCGTACTCAAACGTGGAACCAATATCCCTTTGGAATTACTTTGCACATCAAGTATGGCATTTATGTTAGGCGTACTGGTACCGATTCCGATATTTTGAGCATGTGCAATAAATAAAAAACTAAAGCAGCATTGTAACATCAGTATAAATTTTTTCATAACAAAAGTTTAGTATGTTATGAATATAATACTTGTTACGGCCTAATACAAGCGTTTCCAGATACTGCTACAAAGAAATAATATTGATATCTCTAAATAGGTAATTACTGTTTTGAAAAAAGGAGCTGTTCATCTTCTGCAGGCTCAGGGTTCACTAAACTTAGTGTTCTCGAAATTGCCCGGCCATCGCTAAAATTCCAGGTTTTGGAAATACGATCAAATGGATTGACTGTTCCCAAATTAATGGTAATAGATGCTTTTGTATCGGCGTTGCCATAGTAGCCAACAGTGGAAGGATGATACAACCACGTACCTGTAACAGCATTTCCACTTTTAGATGTGGTGAGTTTGCCGCCGGTTTCAAATGCGAAGATATCACCGCTAAACATAGCGGTTTTATCTTCCGCACGTTGGAGATAAGAAGTGATACTCCAGGTACCCGAAACCAAGGAGCTAGATGGATCTGGTGTTATTGAATTATTTGTATTTTTTGCTTTACTGCAGCTTACCAGTATTATCAGTGACAGCAAAAGAAGTTGATTAAAAGAAGGGAACTTTTTCATAATGGTATTTTTTAAAGAGGAGATTACTATCTGTTTGTAAACGAAAGCAAGAACGATAGGGTTGCTTTATTAGTTATTAACCTTAATGCAAGGTCCATTGATGAAAAGTAAAAGTGAGCCCTGAAATTTTAAGAAATCTATTGGCAAAAAAGTTAAAGAAACAATTCCCAAATTATTGTGGCAGTGTTATAGACAAAAGTGAACAGTCGGAATTGTTTATATTTACTTTAATTATTATTACCAATAAAATTTATTAATATGATGAATGTATTAAAAGCTTTTCTGGCAGGCCTTACAGTAGGAATATTATTTGCACCACAAAGTGGGGCAAAAACAAGGAAAAAGATATCTAAAGTATTTACAGATTATAAAGATGAAGCAAAGGACTACCTGGCAGATGCTGTTGATACGGTTGAATCTAAAGCTCATAAAGCGAAGAAGGCAATTCAAAAAATGTAGTTATCATGCCCTAGATATTGTAGCTATGAAATTATGCTTTGCATTGTCGTGCATTTTGTATTGAAGACAAAAAATAACTTAATTCTTCTGATCTTTCATTCAGTAAACTCTTATGCATTGCTACACCAGAAATCCCAGGCAACAGAAATACTAAATGCAAATGCTTGAAATAATATCAGTTTCGCCTAATGGCAAGGGATACCTGAAAAAAATCCTCAAAGATTTAATTAATTCAAAGTTGTTTTGTGAAAGATTTTTACCTCAGAACCTTTTGCCATAAAAACTGAAGAAGGTTTTGCATTATTCAAAAAAGAAAAATCTTTACCATAGAGATTGCTAAAATCACAATCAATTTTATAATCCGTTACATGAAATATTTCCCACCGGGGATGCTGAACTTCGTAGGCATACGTTTTAGTTTCATTTACCATTGTGTAACCCCAGTAATGTTCCGCAATAAATTCTTCTTCGCTACCAATGCGCATCGGTGAAGATTTTTTTTGTGTAGTTGCGGTAAGTGCATGCCAATGGTTTTCATCTTTCCATTCATAGCCTGTTTCAAGCCCTGCGTTACTCTCATGATGAAAATGTTTCATTTTCATAGTTGCATACTTTTCGTTATACAGGTTATTAGCTATTAATGTTATGGCTGGTTTGGGCACAATTTCTTTTATAAAAGTTACCCCACGCATCCAGTTGCCGTTATTATTATGTTTAACATAAAAACGCAAATTCACTTCTTCGAAATTAATATGATAGGGAATACCAAACCCCATAATCCTTGTATTTAAAAACATAAATCCTACGAGGCTCAGGTATGTTTTTCCCTCGAAAGAATCCAATTGTGTTTTGTATGGAACGTAAGGCAAAAGCAAATCCGGCGATACAGAATAATTCGCCATGATCAAATTATTCCATGCAGCATGTAAAAAATGTGATTGCATTTAATCAGTTTTAGGACGGTAGAATGGACGAAATATTAATCGTAAATTCTGGTCGTGTGTAAAATAATTATAAATCCAGTTACTAAAAACCGAAAGCCTGTTTTTGACTCCCAGCAATAAAAATAAATGCAGGACCATCCAGATCATCCACGCAAAAAAACCTTTGAAATGTAATTTTGGTTTTGGCAAATCTACCACTGCCAGATTGCGCCCAACAGTTGCCATGGAACCTTTATCATGATATTCAAATGGAATAATATCGTCTTTTTTCTTTTCCATTTTCAGGAAGTTTTTCCCTAATGCTTCAGCCTGGGCTATAGCTACCGAGGCTACCTGCGGATGGCCATGTGGGTATTTTTCTGTTTCCATATACGCAACATCACCTATAACATAAATATTTTCCAGGCCGCTCACTTTGCTGAACCTATCAACTTTTATTCTATTACCTTTTACAATTAAATTTTTATCTATACCATCCGGAATATTTCCTTTTATGCCAGCAGCCCATATAACCAGGCATGAATCTATGGTTTCCCCATTTTGCATTAAAACTGTTTTGCCATCATAATCTTTTACAATAGTTTCTGTTTTTACAACTACGCCTAATTTGTTTAAATAGCTCAATGAATCATGGCTGGATTTATCTGACATTGCTGCCAATGTTTGGGGGCTTCCTTCAAGCAAATAAATCTTCATTTTATTAAAATCTATTTCAGGATAATCTTTGGGCAAAACAAACCGTCGCATATCGGCAATAGCTCCGCTCATTTCAACACCGGTGGGGCCACCTCCTACAATCACAATAGTCAAGAGCTTTTGTAAATCTTCTTCAGTTTTTGCATACAATGCTTCTTCCAGATTCTGCAGAAGCCTGTATTTTATCTGCAGTGCTTCTACCGTACTTTTCATAGGGAACGCATTATCTATCAATTGCTGGTTGCCAAAAAAATTTGTATCTGCTCCTGTTGCGATTACCAGGGTATCAAACACATATTCCTTTTCATCAGTAATTACTTTCCTATTTAGAACATCAACAGATGTTACAACTCCCATCCTGAAGTGAATATTATTTTCTTTGTGAAAAGCCTTTCTTAATGGAAAAGAAATATCGCTGGCATCAAGCCCTGCTGTAGCAACCTGGTAGAATAAAGGTTGGAACTGGTGAAAGTTAAAACGGTCTATTAAAGTAACATCAAAGCCTTTTTTATTTGTAAGCTTTCTTGCAAGTTTTAGTCCCCCAAACCCACCACCTATAATAACTATTTTCATATTGCAAAGATACTAACATAAAAATGCAGGTATAAGATAAAGAGATGAAATACAACCGGAAATTATTGCAAAGAAAATGATAACAGGAAATAAATATTATTACCAGTCTCAAAGAAAAAAACTGTTTTTTTTGTAACTGAAGTATCAATACAACATCCGCACCTTAATTGTTTCTTTTACTTTCTTGAGCAACTCAAGTGCATTTCCTGATAAATTTTTATTTACATCTAAAACAACATAGCCAATATCATCATTGGTTTTCAAATATTGTCCAAGTATGTTTATGTGATTTTTTGAGAGTTCAGTATTTATTTCAGATAGTACACCGGGAACATTATTATGGATGTGCAAAATACGATGTGTGCCTTCCTGCGGAGGGAGACTTAAACCGGGTATAGTATGTGATCCTGTAGTTATTCCCTTTTCAAGGAAATTGTAAAGCTTATTGCTTACATCTTCTCCTATATTTAATTGCGCTTCTTCTGTAGAACCTCCAATATGTGGTGTTAATATTACATTGCTTGCCCCCTGCAGAGGAGATACAAAAGAATCACCATTTTTTTGAGGCTCTGTTGGAAATACATCAATAGCCGCTCCACCAAGCTCGTTATTTGTCAATGCATTTTTTAAAGCCGGAATATCAACTACCTGCCCCCTCGCATAATTGATTAGCATTGCAGAAGGTTTAAAATACTTCAGCGTGGTTTTGGAAATAATGTTTCGGGTTGAAGGTAAATCAGGTACATGAAGAGTCACAATATCAGCAAGACGGATTAATTCTTTTAAAGAAGATTTTCCTTCAGCATTTCCCAAAGGCATTTTTGTTTCAACATCATAAAAAATAACTTTCATGCCAAGCGATTCTGCGAGTACACTTACCTGTGAGCCGATGTTACCATAGCCGATTATACCCAAAGTTTTTCCCCGAAGTTCATGACTGCCACTGGAATCTTTGAGCCATATTCCTTCATGCGCCGCTTTGTTTTTATCAGGAATTTTTCTTATCAGCATGATGGAAGAGGCAATCACTAACTCGGCAACTGAACGTGTATTTGAATAAGGCGCATTGAAAACAGTAACGCCTTTTTTTGTGGCAGCGGAAAGATTTACCTGGTTTACTCCAATACAGAAACAGCCTATTGCCTGTAGCTTTGGGGCGTTATCCAAAACAGCTTCTGTGATTTTTGATTTAGAACGTATGCCAAGCAGATGAACATCTTTTATCTCTTTTATCAGATCGCTTTCACTTAGCGCACCAGCTATTTGTTTTACTGAAACATACCCGGCATTTGTAAATTTTGTAGTCGCTGCTTTATTTATATTCTCAAGAAAAAGAATTTTAATTTTTTCTTTGGGATAACTTGTCGCTTTTTTTTCCGCCATATAAAGTTTGTAATGTAATATTGCAAATATAATCCCTTAATCTATGAATTATTTATCATGAATGTGTACAGAATTTATTTTATAATATTTAGTATTTCAATTTTCTTTATTGCCTGCAACTCAGGTTCAGCAGGTAAATCTGGCTCTGTAAATAAAGATACTCTTATATACACACCTCCTTCACCCGGCTATATTCCTAAGGCAGATTTTGACAGGTATTATAATGAAGTAAAAGATTTTTACTATAAAGATTTTATTGCAAGAGGATTCAATGGAGCTATATTAGTTGCCAAAAAAGGAAGGGTTATTTTTGAAGACTATCATGGGTTTTTTAATTTTCAAAAAAAAGATTCTCTTACTCCTGCAAGCGCTTTTCACCTCGCTTCAGTCTCGAAAACATTTACAGCTATGGCTGTTTTAAAACTTGCGGAGCTTGGTAAACTCAGCCTTAACAATGATGTGAAAAAATATTTTCCTGCCTTTCCTTATGATAACATCACTATAAAATTATTACTGAGCCACAGGAGCAGTCTTCCAAATTATATTTATTTCATGCAAAAACTTGGATGGAATCCAAAACAATATTGCTCCAATGAAGACATGCTTGCTTATCTTGAAAAGTTTAAACCGCCATTGCAAGGTACGCCGGGTACACACTTCACTTATTGCAATACTAACTATGCCTTATTGGGGTTAATTATTGAAAAAGTTTCTGGAAAACGTTATGCGGATTTTCTCCAGGAATACTTTTTCACTCCGCTGAATATGACGAATACTTATGTATTTACGATGGCAGATAGTGCCAAGGCAATGCCTTCATACAATTGGAGAGGGAGACAGGAAGGCCTTACTTTTTTAGATACTGGATTTGGTGACAAAAATATTTACAGCACTCCCGAAGATCTTTTGAAATGGGACCAGGCTCTTTACACGAACGAAGTTTTTAAAAGCCAAACTTTAGATGAAGCATATACACCGTATAGCAACGAGAAACCCGGTATAAGAAATTATGGATACGGATGGAGAATGAATGTATATCCTGATGGAAAAAAAATAATTTATCATAACGGCTGGTGGCATGGAAACAATACTGTTTTCATAAGAATGATCCAGGACTCTGTTACCATCATCGTTCTTGGAAATAAATACAACCGGGCGATTTACGATGCAAAAAAAATGGCAGCAATTTTTCAATCATCCGCTATTATGGAAGATGAAGAACGAGTTGGAAATAACAACGACGATCTTACAGCTGATATAAAGCAAGATTCCATTATAGCGCATAATATAGATTCTTCTACCATAAAAAATATGACGAATCAGCCTGCAAAAAAGTAAATGAATTTTTATACGGTTGGCGATTTTAATAACAAATTTTACATACTATTTCCAAAAAACAAATAGGCCAAAAGTATGGCGGTAATGATTCCAACAAGATCCGCTAACAACATAGCCCCGATTGCATAACGCGTATTTTTAATACTTATCGATCCAAAATAAACAGCAACAACATAAAAGGTAGTATCAGAAGCACCCTGGAAAATACCTGAAAGTTTACTTGCAAAAGAATCAGGGCCGTAAGTTGCCATGGTACTAACCATCATCCCCCTGGCTGCCCCGCCACTCAATGGCCGTATCAAGGCCGTGGGCAGTCCATCGACGAAACGGGTATCAGCGCCAAGCATTGCAAAAAAATGTTTCATACCAGAAATAACAGCATCAAATGTACCGCTCGTTCTAAGCATACTAACAGCCACCAGTATTCCAAGTATGTAAGGTATGATGCGGACTGCTGTTTCAAATCCATTTTTTGCGCCATCCACAAAGGCAGCAAAAAGATCTATTTTTTTATATAAGCCACCTAAAACAATCAGCAGGAAAACCAGCAGTATTAATCCATTGCTAAGCTGCCCTGAAAACAATTGTATACCGGCCGCGTTTAACCTGGTTACGTAAAAAACCAGCGCCGCAATTATTGCGGAAATTGCAAGCACCCAGGCAAGTATTACAGGTTGAAATAAATTGATTTTTTGTTTGAAAGAAACGATAATCATTGCAGCCATTGTACCTGCAAATGTTACTATCATGCAAGGTAAAAAAACATCCGTTGGGTCAGAGGCGTTTTGCGCAGCCCGTACCGCTATTACACTTACCGGAATTAAATTTAGTCCCGCAGCATGCAAACAAAGAAACATTAGTTGTGAATTGGAAGCGACATCCTTATTGTGATTTAATTCCTGCAAGCTTTCCATTGCCTTTAAACCGAACGGTGTGGCGGCATTATCCAAACCAAGAAGGTTAGCAGAAAAATTCATGATCATGTGGCCCATAGATGGATGGCCTTGGGGAATTTCAGGAAAAAGTTTAGAAAAAAAAGGGCCTACAATACGACTCAAAAGCCTTATACCACCAGCCTTCTCAGCAATATTCATAAAGCCAATAAATAAAGCCAGGATGCCAATTAGCTTTAGGCAAATATCTACGGCTACCCAGCAGGTCTCAATAATGCCGTCGAGTTTAAGAGGATTTGCAGGGTCAGCCGCTTTGCCGGTAACCATCCAGGAAAAGATTTGTGAATCACCGAAGAAAAAACATTTGATACCGGCTACCGTAATAGCTACTATAATAAACGCCGCCCAAATTCTGCTTAAGGCCATAAAGATTTTTATTGCAAGAAAACTAAGATAGGGAATTGAAGTGAATTGAAAATTGATAATTGATAGTCACGATTTTTTTTCGACCAACAAAGTTACTTTGCTGAAGGGCTGCCGGACAGAGCGTATACCACGGTGAAGCTATGCGCATTAGGTTTTGTGCCGGAGTAGCAGTGATGGCCGGAACTGTAGTTAATAAATGAAATATTGATGAGAGCCCCATAAAATTTCTTTTAACTCAATATGAATAAACTTTATTTGAACCCTTTACTATAAAACTTTTACTTTGCTTTTTCTAAAGAAAAATCTTAATGAAGAATTTTAATTTCAAAAAAATATTGCCTCACCTTATTGCGGTTGTAATTTTTTTAATAGTATCTGTTGTGTATTGCAAATCTGCATTGGATGGTAAAGTAGTATTGCAGCCGGATATACAAGGCTGGCGGGGTATGAGCCAGCAATCAATGGAGTTTCATGAAAAGTATGGGTATTATCCTTTATGGACAAATAGTATGTATAGTGGAATGCCCGGCTACCAGATTGCTTTTGATTCCCGTACCAAACTGCAGGTAGGTTATCTCGATCCTGTTCTTAGATTGGGACTACCAAAGCCTATAAGCTTTTTCTTTCTTGCCTGTATTTGTTTTTATTTTTTATGTGTGGTGGCTGGGGCAAATTCCTGGGTAAGTATTATGGGAGCCCTGACATATGCGTATTGCACTTTCGATCCAATCATTGTCGCGGTGGGTCACGATACACAAATGCTTTCGATAGGTTATGCGCCTGCAGTGCTTGCAGGCTTGTTACTGCTTTTTCAGAAAAGATATTGGAGTGGCTTTGCTGTCACTGCTTTTTTTGCTGCAATATTAATTGGACAAAATCATATACAGATCGTGTATTACACTTTGCTAATGGCCGGTATAATGACTATCGCATTTCTTATAAAAAGCTATAAAGAAAATGCATTGCCAACCGCTATTAAAAGTGCAGGCCTGGCTTTACTTGCCGGAGTATTAGGACTCGCATGTAATGCGGTTACTATGTTGCCTACTTACGAATATGCCAAAGAGAGTACTCGCGGTGGGAGGTCTCAATTATCAAGCGAAAAGGGTTCAGAAGTTAAAACAAAAGGCGGCCTTGATAAAACAGAAGCATTCCGGTGGAGTTATGGTTTTGGAGAAACTTTTACTTTTATAGTGGCAGACCTTTTTGGTGGCGGCAGTGGCAACAGGCAACTAAACTCTTCATCAAATTTTGTAGCAAAACTTAGTGAGGCCGGTGTGCCCGAAGATACTGCGATTCAATATGCTGACAGCAGTTCTTATTGGGGGGACCAGCCATCTACTTCCGGCCCGGTTTACCTGGGAGCTATTGTTTGCTTCTTGTTTATTTTTGGATTGTTCTATATAAAAAGTTGGCATAAATGGTGGGTAGCAGCTGCCTCTTTAATCGGTATTTTACTCGCCTGGGGCGCAAACCTGAAGGGAATAAATTATTTCCTGTTTGATCATCTTCCATTGTATAATAAGTTCAGGGCAGTAACCATGTCGTTGGTAATTCCTCAATTGTGTTTTTCATTTTTGGGTGTAATGGCAGTAAGTAAACTCATCAATGAAACGGATTGGGATAACGCATGGAAGAAATTGCGTTTAAGTGTGTACGTTACAGGTAGTGTTTTAATATTACTCTGCGGCTTTTATTTTACAGCGGGCTTTAGCGGGCAAGCCGATAAAGAACTAAAAGAAAATTTCAGGCAAGGCATGCTTCAACAGGTTCCGCAGGGTCAACAGCCTTCGCCACAGCTTGCACAGCAGGCAAATGAATTTAGTTCCCAGGTTATATCAGCCCTGCACAGCGACAGGAAAGCTCTTATGGGTGGTGATCTTTTGAAAAGTATTTTATTGATTGCTGTGGTAGTGGTATTGATAGGCTTATTTATAAGAAAGAAAATTAAACCCACAGTTTTAATTGGCGGATTAATTGTTCTTTCATCGTTCGATCTTTTGAGCGTTGCAGGCAGGTATTTAAATGCTGAAAGCTTTGTTGAAGACACTGATTTTGAATCTGCTTTTATTCCGAGCGAGGCTGATCTCCAAATCATGAAAGACCCTGACCATGCCAACTTTAGAGTTTTTAACCAAACACCCCGTAGTCCTTTTTACAGTGATTCACGAACTTCATATCATCATAATTCTATCGGGGGTTATCATCCTGCCATGCTTGGCTTATATAACGATATTATTGACAGACAATTAACCAAAGGAAATCAGCAGGTGTATAATATGCTAAACACAAAATATTTTATAGTTGAAAATCCACAGACAGGTAAGCCCGTTGCGCAAATGAATCCTGCAGCTTATGGCAATGCCTGGCTTGTGAAAGGAATAAAATATGTAGCAAATGCAAATGAGGAGATGAGTGCTTTGGATAATACCAATCTAAAGGATACGGCAGTAATAGAAAAAATATATCAGCCGCAAATAAAGCAATTACCGGTTTTTGACTCTTCGGCTACTATTAAATTAAAACAAAACATCAACGATCAAATTAATTACAGCTTCCATAGTACCTCACCGCAGTTTGCGGTTTTTAGCGAAGTATATTATCCTGCGGGATGGAATGTTTTTATTGATGGGAATAAAGCTGACTATGTAAAAACGAATTATGTTTTACGTGGCATGTTTGTTCCTGCAGGAAATCATGAAATCGAATTCCGCTTTGAGCCAAAATCATTTACTACCGGGAAATCAATTACCATTATTGCTAATATCCTTGTATTCCTTTCGATGATTGCGGCTATTGTTTTTTTATTAAAAGAAAAGCGAAAACCCGACGCGCATGTGTTATAAGACTTTATAAAAATATGGGTGGTTCCGAATAATCGTTGGGCTCAGTTTTATTATTTTAAAAATATTTGCTGCATAATTTTTCACTTGCAAAAAAGAATATTTTTTTGAAAAAAATATTTTTGAAATAATTACCCCGGTTAAAAAGATAGGTATCTCAAATAAATAGCCCGACAGAATAATTATGAACCAGGTGACGCCAAATTCTTTTCTTATTCTCACAAGATTGGAAAGCATAATCTGAAGCCCTTTTCTGTCAAATAAATTATAATAGCCTTTGTCAGAAGATCCAAAAGTTTCATTTGTAGTTGCACCTTGCAGGTGAACAATGTTGATATCTCCATAGATGCATAGTTTGCCAGCCTTTTTCAAACGGCTGCACCATTCTGTTTCCTCAGCATACAAAAAAAAATCTTCGTCCATCAGTCCGGCGATTTCAATTGCCGTCTTTTTTACCATTAAAAATGCGCCATTAATCCAATCAACTTCTACTAATCCTTTTGCATCTGGCACGTTTGGTTTTTTTACTTTAAAAACAGAACCGATAAATTTCAGTGCATTGCCAAAGAATGGTAGCGGAAGCAAATAATTAAGCCCTCCTTTCATAATATAATTACCGGAAATTTGTGGTGTTCGGTCTACATTCAATAATTGTATTCCACACCCAACATAATCAGATTCAATTAATGAATTGTAGCATTTCTCAATCGCATTATTCTCAATGATCGTATCTGCATTCAATAACAAAACTACCTCACCATTAGAATTGGTAATTGCATAATTATTAGCTCTTGCAAACCCTGCATTATAATTCATTTCAAGATACCTTACACCCGGAAATATATTAGCGATTTTTTCGTTTATACCATCCATTGAATTATTGTCAACAACAATTACTTCATAATTAAAGGCGGAGTTTTGATTATAGATAGATTGCAAACAATCAATAACCAGCTGGGAAGATTTATAATTTATAATGATGATAGAAAGTTGCAAACTCCTTGTATTTTTATAAATTCAAACATACCATATTATGTACTATTTTTGCCCCCGATTTTTTAAAATATGAAAACAGCATTAATTACAGGAATTACCGGGCAGGACGGCGCTTACCTTGCGGAGCTTTTACTTGAAAAAGGTTACAACGTACATGGCATCAAGCGAAGGAGTTCTTTGATGAACACCGATCGTATTGATCACCTTATTTTTGATAAATCGTTAGCCGATAGATTTCATTTGCATTATGGTGACCTTAGTGATTCATCAAGCTTGTTACGTATCATACAACAAACCCAGCCTGATGAAATTTATAATCTTGGCGCTCAAAGCCATGTGCAGGTTAGTTTCGAAACTCCCGAATACACAGCAAACTCTGATGGCATTGGAGTTCTGAGAATCCTTGAGGCCATAAGAATTTTAGGTATGGAAAAAAAGACGAGATTTTACCAGGCTTCTACTTCTGAGCTATATGGCCTGGTGCAGGAAATTCCTCAAAAAGAAACTACGCCATTTTATCCAAGATCTCCCTATGGAGTTGCAAAGCTTTATGGATATTGGATAACCGTAAACTACCGGGAAGCTTATGATATGTATGCCGTAAACGGTATTTTATTTAATCATGAAAGCCCTATACGTGGTGAAAGTTTTGTAACAAGAAAAATTACTATTGGTGTTGCACAAATTGCATTAGGATTGGATGAAATGCTGCTGCTTGGAAACCTTGATGCAAAGCGGGATTGGGGACATGCGAAAGATTATGTAGAAGGAATGTGGATGATGATGCAACAGGAAGTTCCTGAAGATTATGTATTGGCAACAGGAATCACAACTTCTGTAAGAGATTTTGTAAGAATGGCTTTTAATAATCTCGAAATAGACATTGAATTTACGGGAAAAGACGAAAATGAAAAAGGGTTTGTAAAAGCATGTAATCATCCCAGTTACCAGTTACCGATTGGGAAACAGGTAGTAGGGATTCACCCAAGATATTTTCGGCCGACTGAAGTTGATTTACTAATAGGAGACGCCTCCAAAGCAAATACCAAACTTGGATGGAAACCAAAATATAACCTGGAAATGCTGGTAAAAGAAATGATGGAAAACGAGATTATTTTTCAACAGAAAACAAAATTGCTTACTTCCGATTATTAAAAATCTTTTTAGAAAAAAAATTGTAGGCCAGTTTAAAAGGAGCACTAATAAAACCCAGCACTACCTCTGCATAGAAAGAAATTTCATTCCCGAATACTTCCCTGTTTACTTTGATATGCTTGGATATTGCAGAGAACTCTAAATAACAGAGAAGGTTGTAAACTATATTACCGGTCGTTTTAAAATGTAGTGGTATTGACTGATTAAAAATCTTCTTAGCCATTGCGAAATCAACCATTGCCTGTTTTACACAGGTAATTATCATCTCTTTTTCTACCTTGATCATTTCAATTACATGAGAACTGTCTAATCCAAATCTTTCAAAATCTCTTGAGATAGGATTTACCCAGGTAGTGTAGGGATTTATGATTTGAATCATAGGCAAAAGCTTTGCCGCGTTGGAAGTACTGATCCATGTAATACCACTTGAGCAACCTAATAATAAGGAACAGTAATGCGTCAAAGCTGCTGTTTCACGAAGAGAAAGAACAGAGCCATCAATTATATTTTTATTAGCATGCTGTATTTTATTGCCAGAAGAAAGGATTACAGCAACCTCTTTATTGACGGTTAAATTTTCAGCAATTTGGATAGCCATTTCTTTAGTCATTTTAGATTGCCCGCTTAAAGGGGCAAACTCAAAAAGTACCACATGCCTGTAATCCTGGAGTATGTGTTGCAATGAAAACTTTTTTGCATTATCAATCTCACTATCATAAAGTTTCAAAACCGGCTGAACACCTATTGTTACTGGTTTCGAATATGCCCTAAAAATTGTTGAGCGAATACAGCCATCATAATTTGCCTGGTTGGTATCCATGATATGAGTAATAAAAACTTCATCAAAATCACCTGACGATAGTCGCAAATAAATTTCCTTCTTGAATTTCCTAAAAGCAACAACATCATTTTTTGCAACAGAATTCACTTCCATGATTTCATCTACTAATGGATTGTTAGCAATAATGGACTTACAGGTTTCGGCAATAGCCCAGGTGAGATGACAGCCCGGAAAATCATTTTTTATTTGCCCCGCGATAGTTGTTGCATATAAGCAGTCACCATTGGAGAATAATTGAACTAGTAGTATTTTTTTTGGTAAATCCATCAACTATTTCATCATGATATTTGCAAGTTCCTGAAAGGATACTTCAGGAGTCCAGCCTAAAGAAAATATTAAGGATGGATCTGAAACCAATTTTTCATATTCTGGAATAAACTCTTTTTTAGTAATAACATAATCTTTCCAATCTTTATTTATATAAGTAAAACATTCATGCAACCAATCCATAATTGAATATCCTTTTCCAGAAGAAATATTTGCTTCCAATATTTCTTCCTGGTTTATAAGTTTCCAAATCCCTTTGACTACATCCCCGGCATAAGTATATTCCTTTATTACTTTTATATCCCCAATCTCCAGTTTTTCGATACTGCCGGACGCAATTCTTTTTGCAGCCTCTGCAATTTTTTTTGTCATGTGTCTCTCAGTTCTTAATGGGCTATCATGATTAAAAAAATAACCAACGTAACACTTTACACCAAGACTTCTGAAATATCTTGCTGCATATACTGATTGAATCCTGCTTACACAATAAGAGTCTCTTGCTTCAAATGGATCTGTTTCCTTTATAGGTTTGGTTTCATTTTTAAACTGTAAGCCACTTCCGGAAATAAAAACTTTAGTAAGAGGAGAAAAATTTCTTACTGCTTCAAGGATATTTAATGTGCCGGTTGAAATAGTTGAATGATTCTCAAACATTGCCTCATGGCGGGTTGTGGAGTTTGCTGCAAGATGAAAAATGTATTCAGGTTTATATTGGGCAATTATATCTTTTATTGATTGGTAATTGGAAAGATCAGCATCAATAAAATTTTCCTGGCGGGAAATGCCTATAACCTTTACCTGCATTTGTTTTAAAAGTTCTGTAAGGTAAAAGCCATCCTGACCACCTGCACCAAAAATAAAAGCCGTCACAAAATAAAATTAAGGTTTGAAAAAAATAGTGTTTACATGAGTATCAGCATATTGCTCATAACCTTTATCAATCATGAAACTAATGATCTCAGTATTTTTATATTCATTTTGATTATTATCGTATTTGAGGGTTTCAACAATAAAAACTTTAGGTGCATAAAGATGAAAATCCAAAGACTGAAGTATCGAAAGATCAAGCCCTTCAACATCAATAGAAATAAAATCAGGCACTTTTTTACAATAGTTTTTTATTACTGTATTTATGTCAACTAATGCCACTTTAATAATTTTTTCAAATTCAATTTTGCCTACTTTTTTCATCCCGGTATTTTTCCAGTATTCAGCTTCTTCTTTTGAAAAAGTACTTAATCCATGTGCAGTTTTTGGGAAAAGATAGAAATCTGCTTCTGATTGTTCCTTCAATCCTATTCCTGCATTTAATACAATATCTCCCATTCTCAATTTCTCTATTTTTTTAGAGAGGAATGGGTTAGGTTCTACACAAACTCCCCTGCTGCCACGCAAATAAAAATAGTAAGTATTGCTTATATAAGATGGATGATTTGCACCTATATCAAGATAAGATGGATTATCAATTGACAATTTGTAGAATAAGGATGCCAGGATTAAATCTTCACCGCATTGGGCATAGGCTAATTGTGAGTGAGGTAATAAAACTTTGTTGACCAGTTTTCTAAATGAGTTCTTCATTTTTTAATTTTCTTCGTTTGACCACAACCTGTTTCAATTTTTTTATATTGAGAAATCTTTTATATTTTCTGAACCTTTTCGCAATGATACTTGAAAAAGTGCTTTTTAAAATAGGCAGTTCAAAAGTACCTAGATTGTTCCCACTAAACGTGTTGCGAGACAACAAATTTGCAAGCATACTCTCAAACTTTAATGCAAACTTAGCGGGAGACCAATCTTGCTGCATTTGTTTTACAAATGGTATTGATTTATTGATTGAATCCTTTAATGATGAGTAGGGGTAAGGTTGGATGTAAGAAATAATATGCCTGAAAGTATCATTTTTAGAAACACTTAATGGTCTGCCTGAAACAATTGCCTGATCTGTTGTTGCCGCTAATCCAGGAATATTTCTATCATATAAAAAACAATTTAGTGTATTTTGTCCGCACCACTTAATTAGCTCATTTTTGGTCATGTATTCATGTGTAATAATTACTTCTATACCTTGTTTTGCTTTGCTTCTACATATGTCACCTAAATAATTTGCATAGCCTTCCGACTCGGGAACAAAGTCACCAAAAGGTATGTTGATTTTCACTATAGCCGCATCAAATTCTTTGTTTACGACTTCTACTACATGCTGGAATCCTTTTCCCTTTGTAGCAAATCCAAAAGATCCTATAACAGGAATATCCTTTTCAATATATTCTTCAAATGGCTCAAATGCTTCAAGTGGCCTTGGGAATGAAAATACTTTTTTATTATTACTTTTTAAAGTAGGATCAAGAACACAATATCCATGAAAATGATTATACGGACACATAACAAAAGGATCGTCAGGTAATACTTCCAATATCATTGTCATTACTAATCCTGGCAATTTCTTCAACCTGGAAGTATCTAACCAGGCCATAGTGGAGGGATGATAATTGAAGAAATAGAATTGATAACCCAAAGGTATAGTCCTGTTTTCTTGCTCGCTTATTTCTAGATAATCCAGTAAATACTTATGTGATAATTTAAGGCAATTAAAAACCATCATGCCGGATTCGTGAATGCTATCCTGTGCTTTTTTATTATTTATGAATAAGCCTTTAAGTTCAGAAACCAAAATCTAAAAAATTTGTATGTAAAGTCCGAAGGTATAATTTATCTGTAAGTTTACTTACCAGGTAGGTCTCATGGAATAGGAGCATGTCTTTCAGGATAATGACTTTGTAACTCTGGGATTTTATTTAAAATGTATCTTCTTTTTTTAGCTAAATTTCAGCAAATAATATTAAATGTGAAGACCAATAAATAATTCTGGTTTTCTTATATTAAATCAAAATTCAATTATTCTTTTTATAAATCTCAACCTCAGGTACCGGGAAAATAAATCCTATTCCTTTTTCCAGCGACTCCTTCTCACGCTCTAAAAATTCCTCCTTAAAATGCCAGGGCAGTACCAGGTAATAATCAGGGTTCATTGCACGGCTTTCTGCTTCGCTTATAATTGGGATGTTGGTGCCCAGGGTTTTTGCGCCATACTTATCAGGGTTTCTTTCTGCTGCATAGTCAATAAGGGAATTATCAAGATGGCACCATTGCAAGATGGTATTTCCTTTAGTAGATGCACCATAAATGTGTATCACTTTGCCTTGCCTTTTCAGGCTGGAAACTGATTCGTGCAAGTCATCTCTCAATATTTCTATCCTGCGTTGAAAGTCAGCGTAAGGCTTATCTGTATCCAGTTCCATATCGAACTCTTTCTGCCTTATTTCATCAATCAGTTTGTAATTTTCTTTACCATCAAAGCTTGTATTTTCACTATGTGTTGCATAGCAACGGATGCTTCCCCCGTTGATATCATTAAAGGCTATTTTAAAAATTTTCATGCCTGCCATCGAAAGAATTTTTTCAAGTACAGCAAGGCTGTAAAATTCTAAATGTTCATGACACAAAGTATCATAGCTATTCATCTTCAACATACCAGGCATATAACTCATTTCAAAAACCCAAATACCTCTTGGCGCTAAAAATCGTTTTATGCCATTCACAAATTGAACAGGGTTTTCAAGATCATAAAACATAGCAATCGAAGTAATAATATCAAGGCGCTTTCCTTCCAGTATTTTAAATAATTCTTCTGAAGGAAAAATGTCCTGTACCACAATTGCATCTTTTACTTCCTGTGCTACATCACTCGGGTCGCATCCATATTTGATAAATACAGGAGGATAATAGCCAAGCAATGTCCCGTCATTGCACCCGATATCCAAAATCAGCGCATGCTTTTTCTTGATTATTTCTGTAACTGATTGCACGATTTCTTTAAGGTGATTCCTCATAGTATCATTAGTTCCTGACCGATACCAGTATGCATCGTATAAAATCTCTGGTGGTACTGAATGAAGCATCTGTAAAAGGCCGCAGGCATTTTCATCCTCTTCAGGGTTACATCGCACAAGTGTTAAATCAATTTTGCGGGCTGAAGGCATTTCCTTACCAGGCTTTATAAATGATCCCTGTAAATATTGTGGGCCAAGGTCAATAACTTTCTTTAATGAAGAAGACCCACACACGCGGCAGGTAGTCCTTTTGCGAATATGCATTTTAAATTTCTTTGTTTTTTTGCCTGATCATTTGGGCTAATTGCCCGTTAATATAATCAATACATTTATTCCTTTCAAGGTTGAGCAAGGCCAGTTTTTTTACAACAACATCTTTTTCCACTACAGGCACATTTTCAAATTCATAAACTTTTTCCTGTTCGTGCCACAACCGGCAATTTACATCAGCAAGCTTATAAAAAACCTCGCCGATATTTCCGGTTACTTCTTTTATGTTGTTACCTTCTTTTTTAAAAACTTTGTTCGCTTCAAAAGTGAGTTTGCTTTGCGGAATGTCGCCATTGATGGCATCCTGTAAATACTTGTCAATTTCCTCCTGGAGATCCCGGGACTGTTTATTAAGGCTGTCAAGCCTGTTCTCATCTTCAGTGTGGTATTGTTTCAATTTTACAATTGTCAACTTATCACAAAGCATTCCCAGCGTTTCCGCCATAATATTTGGTTTATATAATGATTTTCAAAATTATCGTACTCAAAAACCCGCACTTACGCAAGGCTGCTTTTTTTTGGCAATTTTTTCAAGAAAAGTTTTTAATCCATTCCTTTTATTTTCATCAGCCGGATAACTAATAAACCTCGTGTAATATTTTTGAAGATCAAAGCTTTCAAAGGAATTGCCAGCAACAATTTCTTCAATGCGTTCCAGTCCATAAGCATTTGCTTCATTAAACGCATTTATGAAATCATCAGTAAGCTTTTTGTTACTTACCCATGCAGCAAACATAAAAGGAAGTCCTGTAAATTTTTTCCATTCCAGTCCAAGGTCATAAATGTAAGTAGAAATTTTTCTTTGTTCCAAAGCCCTGTCTCCAATAACCAGGGCCGCGGTAGTTGCCGATATTTCCTGTTGATAATCTCCGGACGTTTCTTCAAATACTACCTTAATTTTCCAGTATTCTTTTACCAGGATTTTAAGAAGTTCAACCGAAGTGCGGCTTTGATAATCCAGTAATATTTTCTCAATTTTTTCCAAAGGTACTTCACTAAACAAGCATACACTGGCTACTTCTCCGTCGCTGCCTATGCAATAATCGGAAATAATATAATGCTTCTTCATTTCAGGAATTATGACCACCGGCACCAATCCTACATCAATTTTATTATCCAGTAACATTGAAGCAATCTTTGAAGGATAATCGATTATCAATTCTACAATTTCATTCATCATTCCACTATCAAATCCGTATATCAATGGCTTGGTGTTTAAATAACTTACCGCTCCCACCCTTATTTTTGTTTGCAAACCTATTACTTTAATTTTGGCGCAAATTTAATGCAATGCAAACAAAACCTGCACGGTTATAAAGGCATTACTTCAATCAATTAACATGCAATTACAAACTCTTTCTGCAATTTCTCCTATTGATGGCCGATACCGTGAAAGACTTGATCATTTGGATGCTTATTTTTCAGAGTATGCTTTAATGAAATACCGTGTAGAAGTGGAAGTCGCTTATTTTCTTTTTTTAGCAGAAGAGAAGCTTTTTAAAATTTCGACCACTATAAAAAAACAATTAATAAAAATAGTGGAAGAATTTTCCATTCAGGATGCTGAAAAAATAAAAGAAACGGAACGCATCACCAACCATGATGTAAAAGCTGTCGAATATTTTTTGAAGGATAAATTAAAAGGCATTGGATCTGCTGAGCTTCAGGAATGGGTGCACTTTGGCCTTACTTCGCAGGATATAAATAATACTGCCGTTCCACTTTTGTGGAAAGACGCCATAGAATATGAATATTTACCTGGCATAATTAATCTTCAGCACGAATTGCATGATTTAGCCTTAAAATGGAAAAATATACCAATGCTCGCACGCACACACGGCCAGCCTGCATCGCCTACTATGCTCGGGAAGGAGATTATGGTTTTTGTGGAAAGGATTGAAAACCAAATTGAGCAATTCAGCTATATCCCTTTTACCGGAAAATTTGGGGGAGCAACCGGAAACTTTAATGCTCACTATGCGGCGTATCCTAAAAAAGACTGGATAGAATTTGCCAATAAATTTCTTGAAGATAAACTCTCATTACAGCGGCAACAATACACTACTCAAATAGAACACTATGATTTACTGGCTGCACATTTTGACAATATAAAACGAATTAATAATATCCTTATTGACTTTTGCCGGGATATGTGGACTTATATAAGCATGGATTATTTTAAACAGAAAATAAAAAAGGGTGAAACAGGAAGCAGCGCCATGCCGCATAAAGTAAATCCAATAGATTTTGAAAACGCAGAGGGGAACCTTGGAATTGCAAATGCCCTGCTGGAGCATTTTTCATCGAAATTACCTATATCAAGATTACAAAGAGACCTAACTGATTCTACCGTGATACGAAATATTGGAGTACCTCTTGCCCACACACTTCTTGCAATAAGTTCTGTGGAAAAAGGTTTAAGCAAATTGATTTTAAATGAAGATAAAATAAATGCTGATCTCGAAGATAACTGGGCTGTGGTTGCTGAAGCAATTCAAACTATTTTGCGAAGGGAAAAATACCCAATGCCATACGAAGCCTTAAAAGATTTGACAAGAAGCAATGAAAAAATGAATAAAGAAATTATACACCGGTTTATTGATTCATTAAAAATAAATGCATCGGTAAAAAAAGAATTGAGATCGGTTACGCCTTTCAATTATACGGGCAGAAGCGAGTTATGATTGATCTTAAGAATCATGCAGATCAAATAAATTTAAATCTTCTCCATCCTGGGTAAAATATTCTTTAGAAATAAAACCACATTTCAACAAAACATTTTTTGAATTTTCATTCAGTGAACCGGTAATTGCATACATAGAGGAAAACCCCTTTGATTCAAATATCCAGTTAATACTTTCTTTTACAACTTCAGTAGCATATCCTTTTTTCCAATGATTCTTTTTTAAAGAATATCCTATCTCAACACCTGCTTTATCATTATCATTTTTGAAAAGCAGCAGCCCTATGCATTTGTTGCTCAATTTTTCTATAATAAAATACCTGCCATAAGGAGCCTGGCTATAGTAACAGAAAATTTGCTTTTCAAAAATGGACTTTGTTTCTTCAATTGTTAACCTGGGAGAAATAGATTCCTTTATAGCAGTATCATTATATAACTCATGAAGGGTTTCCAGGTCATTACTTTTCCATTTGGTAACATACAATCTTTCTGTTTCAAATATCATTCGTTATTATTTATGTATCTCACTGGTAAAATGAAATTCAATTTCAGGATTATTAGTTCTTTCTGTATTAAGGAACCATTCACTTTGCGCAAGATATACAAGATGGCCATCCTTATCTTCTGCAATATTCCCGGATTTGAATTTAATAAATTCCTGCAACTTCTTAGGATCTTTGGATGTAAGCCAGCATGCCTTAAAATAGGGAAGTGAATTTAATTGAACAGAGGCGCTGTATTCATTTAGCAGCCGGTATTGTATTACTTCAAACTGAAGTTCACCTACACAACCGATAATTTTTTTATTACCACCAAATTGAGTAAACAATTGTGCCACGCCCTCGTCAGTAAGTTGCGAAAGCCCTTTCTCCAGTTGCTTAGTTTTCATCGGATCCTTATTCACTACTTCTTTAAATATTTCAGGAGAAAATGAAGGAATGCCTGTAAAATAAAAATCCTCGCCTTCCGTAAGTGTATCACCTATTTTAAAGCTACCCGTATCAAACAATCCTACAACATCGCCGGGAAATGCAGATTCAATTACATCTTTATCTCTTGCCAAAAAACTATATGGATTGCTAAATCTAACGTTCTTGTCTAATCGCACATGATGAAAATATTTGTTTCGCTCAAACTTGCCGGCGCACACTCTTAAAAAAGCAATACGATCACGATGCCTCGGATCAAGGTTTGCATGTATCTTAAAAATAAAACCGCTAAATTTATCTTCTCCAGGTTCTACAATTCTTGTAGTTACAGCCCTGTGTTGAGGTAACGGCGCTATCTGAATAAATGTTTCCAGTAATTCTTTTACTCCAAAATTATTAATGGCGCTGCCAAAAAATACGGGAGCCAGTTTCCCTTTGAGATATTCTTCTCGCTGAAACTCACCATATACACCTTCAATTAATTCTACATCTTCCCGTAATTGAGCTGCATCTTTTTCTCCTATTTTCTTTTGTAAAATATCATCATCCAGGTTTTCCAGAGGTAAATAATCTTCTTCTGTTGCTTTCTGATTTGGGTTGAATAGCAAAAGGCTTCTCTCGTATAAATTATAAACACCTTTAAATTCCCTGCCCATATTTATTGGCCAGCTCAATGGGTGGAGATGTATATTTAATTCCGATTCTATTTCGTCTAAAAGATCAAAAGGATTTTTTCCATCGCGGTCGAGCTTATTCACAAAAACAATAACAGGAGTGTCCCTCATGCGGCAAACCTCCATCAACCTTCGGGTTTGTTCTTCTACTCCTTTTACACAATCTATCACCAGAACTACACTATCCACTGCAGTTAGCGTACGATAAGTATCTTCAGCAAAATCTTTATGGCCGGGAGTATCAAGAAGGTTTACCAAAATATTTTTGTACTCGAAGCTCATTACAGAAGTGGCTACAGAAATTCCACGCTGCCTTTCAATTTCCATAAAATCGCTGGTAGCATGCTTTTTGATCTTATTGCTTTTTACTGCACCTGCTGTTTGTATAGCGCCTCCAAATAATAAAAACTTTTCAGTAAGTGTAGTCTTTCCTGCATCGGGGTGAGAAATAATTGCAAACGTTCTGCGTTTTCCTATTTCAATACTATATTTCATAAAGTGCGCAAAGGTATGAATTGTAAGCTTGAGGTTGACGGTAAATAAGTGGCAGTAAGAATTCTACGTTAAATAGCTTCAAATTTTATTTGCACTTTGATTTTTAACTTGCCATCTATTTAAAAATCAGTTCATATGGCAAATCGTATTTTTGTATCCAGAAACAAAAAAAATGGAATTTAAACTTACCGAAGAACAATTGATGATACGCCAGGCTGCCCGCGATTTTGCGATTAATGAATGCCAGCCGGGTGTTATTGAAAGAGACGAATTACAAAAATTTCCATACGACCAGGTAATGAAACTTGCTGATCTTGGCTTTATGGGCATGATGATAAACCCTGATTACGGAGGCTCAGGACTGGATGCAATAAGTTACGTACTGGCTATGGAAGAGATAAGTAAAGTAGATGCCAGTACCAGCGTATGTATGAGCGTAAACAATAGCCTGGTTTGTTTTGGTATCGAGGCTTTTGGAAGCGAAGAACAAAAGAAAAAATATTTGACTCCACTGGCCCAGGGTAAAAAAGAGGGTGAATTATATATTGGCGCTTTCCTGCTAAGCGAGCCGGAAGCCGGCAGTGACGCCACCTCACAAAGAACTACTGCTGAAGAAAAAGATGATCATTACCTGTTGAATGGAGTAAAGAACTGGATTACTAATGGGAATTCTGCATCTTGCTATCTTGTTTTTGCTCAAACGGATGCTAACAAGGGAAGCCGTGGTATAAATGTTTTTATAGTAGAAAAAAACTGGCCAGGCGTAGCAGTCGGAGCTAAGGAAAATAAATTAGGAATTCGCGGAAGCGATACCCACAGCATCTCATTCAGTGATGTAAAAGTGCCTAAAGAAAATCGTATTGGCGCTGATGGTTTTGGTTTTAAGTTTGCAATGCAAACTCTTTCCGGCGGCCGTATAGGAATCGCTTCACAGGCATTGGGCCTGGCATCGGGAGCTTACGAAAGATCTTTAGCTTATTCAAAAGAAAGAAAGGCTTTTGGAAAAGAAATTAAAAACCACCAGATCATCCAATTCAAGCTTGCGGATATGGCAACAAGAATTGAAGCCGCCCGGCTATTATGTTTCCGGGCAGCGTGGCAAAAAGATAAAGGAATTGACTATACTGAAAGCGCTGCAATGGCAAAAGTATTTGCAAGTGAAACGGCTATGTGGGTAACAACAGAGGCTGTGCAGGTGCATGGGGGATATGGCTATGTAAAAGAATATCATGTGGAAAGAATGATGCGTGATGCCAAGATCACCCAGATCTATGAAGGCACCAGTGAAATTCAAAGAATTGTTATCAGCAGAGGAATATTGAAATAATTATTCATCAGGAGTTTATTGATTATTGAAAAATGTCTAATTGACTATGGCTGTAAACACTGAAGCATTCTCCAGGATCATGGAAGATCTCAACAAGAAAAACGTTAGTCTAGTTGCTGTTTCAAAAAAAAAATCTCCAGAGGAAATTTTGCAATTGTATAATCATGGGCAAAAAGATTTCGGCGAAAATTATGTACAGGAATTAACCGAAAAATATGAGCAGCTTCCGAAAAATATTCATTGGCATTTCATAGGGCATCTTCAATCCAATAAAGTAAAATACATTGCTCCATTTGTTTCTCTTATACAAAGTGTTGACAGCCATAATCTTTTAAAAGAGATTGACAAACAGGGAAAGAAAAACAATCGGGTAATTGATTGCCTTTTACAAGTTCATATTGCAAACGAGGAAACAAAATTCGGATTGAATGAAAAAGAGCTATACGAATTAGCAAACATGAATTTATCCGGCTGTAAAAATTTTCGCATCCTTGGCTTGATGGGAATGGCTTCCTTTAGTGATGATATAGAAAAAGTAAGGAATGAATTTAAATATTTGAAATCTTTATTTGACAAATATTTAAAACTTTCAATTCCCAATTTTCAATTTTCAATTCTTTCAATGGGAATGAGTGCAGACTATACTATCGCTATAGAAGAGGAAAGTAACATGGTGAGGATAGGAAGCCTGTTTTTTGGAGAAAGATAAAGACTATGTCTAGCCATAGGAAAAGTGTTTAGTGACGCCTCTTTTTAACATTTATACGTCATTATACTTTTCATAATTGTATACATTTGAAACAAATAAAAAATAAATCGCTTTGGATAGTACAGTAATTGATTATTCTTTCGAATCAGAAAAAAACAGGAAGGCATTCATGTATACCGCATGTATATGTGGCATGTTTCTCATCATTGCCATATTTTATACATGGCCGTTACAAATTCCTCCTGTTCCACAAGTTCAGGATCTTATTGACGTGAATCTTGGAAATGATTTTGAAGGTATGGGAAATATTCAGCCTCTTGTAAAAGGTGAGCGTGCACCGGAAACACAAAGCATTCAATCCAGGCAAAAATCAGTTAAAGCGGCAGACAATCCCTCCAGAAACATTCAGGCAGATGATAAGAATGACGCAGAGGCTGCCCCTGTTTTAAAAAATGAAAAGCCTAAAGAAGATGCGAAAGAAGTGAATAAAGAATCTTCTGCAACTGCAAAAAATATTAATCCTTCTCCGGTTATAAATCCCAATCCGGCACCTCCAAAACCTAAACTGCCTCTTTATAAAGGAGGAAATGGAAATGGAGGAAATGGAGCAACTGAAGACAACGGATACAAGAACCAGGGTTATAAGCCCGGCAATCGAGATGCAGGGAGTCCAACGGGCAAGCCTGATGCTTATGGAAATTCTCCCGGTGGCAGAAGCGGGGTAAGTGTTGTGCGTGGACTTTCAGGGCGCAGGCCAATTTCATTCCCTTCCATGCAGGATGATTTTAATGAGAATGCAAAGGTTTATGTAGATATTAAAGTTGATGCATCAGGGCATGTAACCAATGCCTCTATAGCCCGTGGAACTACCACATCAAATAATTCTCTCAGGAATATCGCTATAGAAAAAGCAAAGCAATTAAAATTTCCTGTCAGCCAAAATGATGTAGAAAGCGGAACTATTCTTTTTAATTTTGTGTTGAAGAGTTAGCTTCCAATGATCAATGAATAATAGTCAATGATCTACAACCTTTCAATTTTCAATTTTCAATTGACATACGAGCAAACATTACATTATCTCTATAATAAGCTTCCTCTCTATAGCAGCATCGGAATAAAAGCGTATAAAGCTGATCTTAATAACACAATTGCCCTTTGTAACTATCTTGATAATCCTCAAAATAAAATAAAAACCATTCACGTTGCCGGCACTAACGGTAAAGGATCAACGAGCCATATGCTTGCAGCAATTTTTCAGCAAGCCGGTTATAAAACGGGATTGTATACGTCGCCACATCTTAAAGATTTCAGGGAAAGAATAAAGGTGAATGGCAAAATGATAAGCCGTGAATTTGTTGTCGAATTTGTCGAAAGGATAAAATCCCTTTCAGAAGAAATAATGCCTTCTTTTTTTGAACTTACCTTCGTGATGGCTTTGGAATATTTTGTACGGCAAGAAACGGATATTGCCATAATTGAAACCGGCCTTGGCGGCAGGCTTGACAGCACAAATGTTATTACCCCCGAGCTTTCTGTTATTACAAATATCGCTTACGACCACATGGATATTCTTGGCGATTCACTTGATAAAATTGCTTTTGAAAAAGCAGGGATTATAAAACCCGGAACACCAGCCGTAATCGGGGAAACTATTCCTGGAACAAAAATTATTTTTCTGAACAAAGCCAAAGAAACCAATTCAGCGATATTCTTTGCAGAAGATAAATATGAAATTATTTCCGCAGTTAGTAAAGCTGAGACGTTAGAAGTGATCGTAAACAATATTGATAAGAATACAAAAGAAAAGTATTCACTTGATCTTGGCGGGCTTTACCAGAAAAAAAATCTCGCAACAGTCCTTACCTCTCTTGATGTAATTAAAAATAAATTTCCTGTAAAGGATACTGATATTTTAACTGCTTTAAAAAATGTAAAAAAAACCACTGGCCTGAATGGAAGATGGGATATAATTCATAAAGACCCTTTGATAATCCTTGATGTGGCGCACAATGAAGATGGAATTAAAAATTTAGTAACTCAAATTGATACTACCAATTATAATCATCTTCATATTGTTTTCGGAATGGTAAAGGATAAAGAGATTGAAAAAGTTTTATCTCATCTGCCAACTACCGCAAAATATTATTTTACCAAGGCGCAGATTGCAAGAGCACTCCCTCAAAATGAATTACTTGAAAGAGCAAAGAAATTTCACTTGGTAGGAAATGCTTACACTGAAGTCAACGAAGCCCTGAAAGCTGCTATGGCCAATGCTTCTAAAGATGATTTAATAATTGTGTGTGGCAGTGTATTTGTAGTTGGAGAAGTTAATATCAGCTTTTGAGCGCCGGTATTTACTTATTGTTCATTGCTACCTGTTCATTATTAATTGACATCAAACTCATATCTCTCCCATCTTCTTCAATGCATAAAAAATACACATCGCATGTAGAGACTGTACAATTTTGTTTTCAAGAAATAAAGCTTTTAATTCCTTCAAAGGAATTGTTATTACTTCGATATCCTCATTATGATCCAGGTTTTGCACACCGGTTTTTTTACCTCCTTTTGCAAGAAATAACGCTGTATAATTATTAAGAACACCGGGATTTGCTGCAATCATTCCCACCTGTTGTATTGAAGAAAATTTATAACCGGTTTCTTCCATCAGTTCTCTTCCCATCGCATCTTCCGGAGTTTCATTTTCATCAATGAAGCCACCAGGCAATTCAAGAATAACTTCTGCTACAGGATGCCTGTATTGTTTTATCATTATAGCTTTTCCATCCTCAGTAAAAGCTAATGCGCAAGCAGTTGTTGGTAATTCAACAACAAAGTATTCTTCAATGATCTTTCCTTCAGGAGTTACACATTTATCTTTTCTTGCAGTAAAAAAAGGATGCTTTACAATGTATTCTGAAGAAAGTATTTTCCACTTCATATTATCACTGTTGCGGTCAATTAACGTGCATTTTACTTTTGAGAGTTTGTAAACCTTAATTCCATTTCATTCTTTCCCGCAGGTTAGTAATGTGTGCTGTATGATGCCTGCTATGCCACGAATAAATTTTTAAAAGATTCCACAAAGTCAATGTTTTTTGTCTTTCCGGATGGTAAACGGTTTGTTGCCATTCATCTTCAGTTATGTCAAGCATAAACTGGTACCATCTGGTATGTAATGCATGAAGTAATGTGGAAGAAATATTTACGGGCAAATTTTTTGTATCTGTAAGCCTTGCCCAGGCATCCTGGTCGTAAGTTTTTATAGTTGGATTTTGCTCTGTCAATCCGAGCTTGAATCTTATATAAGCATTCATATGGCTATCCGCAATATGATGAATTAATTCCTTAACTGTCCAGCCTCCCGGCCTATAAGGAGTTTCAAGCTGGTGCTCATCAAGGTTCTGAATTGCCTGCTCGAGTTTCGCTGGCAGCATTTTAATATCCATCAATAATTCATTCTTTATATTTTCATCATAAGGGCTATTAAAATATTTTGCTTCATCCTCTTTGCCGATAGGATAGCTTAAGTCCTGGTTATCGTTTGCCATAGCATTTTACTTATTAACTATTTCTAATAGCTCAATATCAAAAATTAAAGTAGCTCCCCCGGGTATAGCGCCGCCCGCGCCCCTATCTCCATAACCAAGATCAGAAGGAATAAATAATTTCCATTTACTGCCAACTGGCATAAGCTGCAAAGCCTGCACCCAACCTTGTATAACGCCTGTAACAGGAATATTAATTGGCTCACCCCGTTTGTATGAATTATCAAATTCTTTACCGTCAATCAGCGATCCCGCATAGTGGGCTTTTACCGTGTCAGTTGATTTTGGGATTGGTCCCGTTCCTTCTTTTATGATTTGATATTGCAACCCGCTTGGTAGTGTTACAACCCCCGGACGCTTTTTATTTTCTTCGAGGAACTTAACGCCTTCTTCTTTTGCTTTAGAGTTTTTTTCTGACATATATTGCTGTAGTTTTTGTTGAATAGTCATGTTGCAGTTTTCTGGTGATATAAGAAGGCTGTCATTATTATAAACATCATCATAGCCCTTTTTAACCATAGCTGTATTTATTTTTAAGGCACCCTGGCTTTTATAATAAGTTGCTGTTTGAACGCCCATTGCGTAACTAAGGCTATCCGCAGGAGATAGTAAAGTCAACCGCATTGTTTTTTTTACGGGGGCATGCTTAGCTATGGGTTTTTTGGTTTGAGCATAGCAATAAGAAAATAAAACCGGTACAATAATTAAAATCCTTTTCATCAGGTAGTTTGTTTAGTTTAAAAAATCAGCGCAAATATATCTCAATCTTCTCTAAAATCTTTCCCGGTAAGATTTATAAAAACATCTTCAAGATTAGCAGCTTTCGTAACTTTTGGCCTTTCAAAACCGGAAGCCACAAGGTCATCAATTAATTTATCTGGCGATTGTAAAGCAATTATTTTTCCTTCATCCATTATTGCCACACGCTCACATAACTGCTCTGCTTCATCCATGTAATGTGTAGTAATAATAACCGTAGTGCCGCTTTCTCTTATTCGCTTTATAAGTTCCCATAAATTCCGTCGTGCTTGTGGATCAAGGCCTGTAGTAGGCTCATCCAGAAAAATAATCTTAGGTGTATTAATTAAGGTAGTTGCAATTGAAAATCGCTGTTTTTGCCCACCACTCATTTCTTTATACTTGCTCTTTGCCTTGTCTTTAAGATTTACCATTTCAAGTAAAGCGTATGGGTCTGTATTTGTATTATAAAGCCCGCAAAACATGTCAATAAGCTCCAGCAGGTTAAGCCCGGGATAATATCCTGAGGTTTGTAGTTGAACGCCAATGATCTTTTTTATTTTTTCGGGCTCCATATCAAGATCGAATCCATCAACCATTATTTTACCTGATGTTTTATCCCGCAACGTTTCAATGATCTCCAGCGTTGTTGATTTCCCGGCGCCATTTGGCCCAAGCAATCCAAATATTTCTCCTTCATATACTTCAAACGATATGCCTTTTACTGCTTCAAATTTTCCATAGTTTTTTACCAGGTCTTTTACTGAAATAATTATTTTATTCATTTATCTCTTTTGATATTGATTGAATTCAGTTAATGCTTATTTAAAAACTGTCAAAAGTAAATACCGGCCGGATCACTATCATCCTTGTAAGTTGATTTTTTAAAAGCCAACAAAGGTAGATACTGTAACTATATTTTAGTAATTCGTTTTCAAAAATATAAATATGTTTTGATAATTGATTTTACTTTGCGGACAATAAAAATCTAAAAAATGAAGGTGTTTAAATTCGGAGGGGCCAGTATAAATAGTGTAGAGCGTATTCAAAATCTTGCCAGGATTTTAAAGAACTACAAAAACGAAAATATTTTGATTATAATTTCTGCGATGGGAAAAATAACCAATGCCCTGGAAAAAGTAGCAGAAACTTTTTTTGAAGGTAAAAGAGATGAGGCACTAAACCTTTTTGAAAAAATAAAACAAAATCATTTAACCACACTTAAATATACAGTTACGCAACAATGGGAAAAAGGTAACAATGAGCTGCTCAATATTTTTACCGAAGTGGAATGGCTGCTTCATGACAGGCCTGTAAAAGATTATAACTATTATTATGACCAGATTGTTTGTACGGGTGAACTGATGTCCACAACTATATTATCATTTTATCTGAACGAAGAGAAAATTGAAAATAAATGGATTGACGTAAGAGATGTGTTGAGAACTGATGATAACTTCAGGGATGCCATGGTTGACTGGGAGTTCACTGAAAAACAAATAACTGAAAAGATATTGCCCTTATTTAAGGAGAGCAATATAGTTATCACCCAGGGATTTATAGGCAGTACAGATGAAAATGAAAGTACTACACTTGGAAGGGAGGGAAGTGATTATACCGCTGCTGTATTTGCAAATGTGCTTAATGCAGAAAGCGTGACAATATGGAAGGATGTAGAAGGCGTGATGAATGCAGATCCCAAAGATTTTAAAGAAGCAGTAATTCTCCCGGGTTTAAGTTATAAAGAGGTGATTGAAATGGCATATTATGGTGCGCAGGTTATTCACCCTAAAACTATCAAGCCATTGCAGAATAAAAAAATACCACTATACGTAAAGTGCTTTTTAAATTCACAGTTACCCGGAACCGTTATATCAGGAAAGAACAGCTACGAATTACCGCCTATAGTTGTTTATAAGCGTAAACAGGTACTAATGACCCTGCAATCAAAGGACTTTTCTTTTGTAGAAGGGGAGCCGGTGAATAAATTAAATGAAATACTGGAGCAGGTGAAAATAAAGCCTACGCTTACTCAAAATGCTGCTATAAGCCTTTTCATTTGCGCAGATGATGAACAAGGTAAAATTGATGACGCAGCATTAAGATGTGATGAATTTTTTGATGTTCTTATCGAAAAAGATCTTACACTTCTTACAATAAGGCATTATACAGGGGAGTTCATCAAAAAATTATCTAAAAATAAAGTGATTGTACTTGAGCAAAAAACGAGAGATACTATACAATTGCTAATGAAAGAAAATTAATCAATAACATAATCCCCCTTTCGGTCAATTAGTATAAGAGGTACCTGTTTTGTTTCTTCAAATTTATCAAAAGCGTTCTTTAATTCCATCGCAAATTTTTGAAGGGAAGGATTGTCTTTTGCAATTGTTTTAAAATATTCAATTGATTTTCTTTGATTATATCTGAAAGGGAAAACGTGCACGGGAATAAAATCTTCGCCGTTTGCCTTCGCATAACTGCTTATAATATACAACTCTTCTATGTCATCATCTGTAACAGGTATGCAACCAACCGATACGCAACTCCCGTGTATATAGATAGCCCCCCCGGGACGAAGGGAATCACTCAAAATCCTGTCTGAAGCATTGGGATAATTTAACCCTAAAGAAAGATGGTAAGCGCTTTTGGGGTTGAATTCGTTTATGTAATAAAATCCTTCCGGAACCTGGTAATCACCTTGTAATCTTTTAGGCCCCATGGATCCACTTGTCATACAAACCTTATAAGTTTTAAAAAGCTTATACTTATCCTTTACATTATTTTTCACCCATACTTCAATCTGGGCATCATATTTAAAACTACGGATGTAGACGAAGTTTGCAGGCCATTGTAATCCTTTTGCTTCGAACTCTTTTTGCAATGCTTCTTCTTTGTTATTAAAAACATTTGCAATTCTGAACGATGTCTTTTGCTCGTCCACAAAGGAATACTGTGCCTTTAAGAATGTTGGTGAAATTGAGAATAAAAATAATCCAATAAGAATTTTAAGTGAGTTTTTCTGCATCAGACTATTGATTATAATAATGTAAACGTAAAAATAATTTTTTTATTGAAATAAAGTTAAACACATCGGTATCTTAACGAAGAATTATTTGGAAAAATGCAGGCGCACTCAATCATTTATAGATTTCCTCTTTTCTCCTGCTCACGTTCGATTGCTTCGAAAAGCGCTTTAAAATTTCCTTTGCCAAAGCTTTGAGCACCCTTTCGCTGAATAATTTCAAAAAATAAGGTGGGCCTGTCTTCTATTGGCTTACTAAAAATTTGCAGCAGGTAGCCTTCTTCATCTTTATCAATTAAAATCCCCAATTTGCTTATTGGTTCAAGGTCCTCATCTATGTGGCCTACCCGGTCTAAAACAGATGCATAATAGCTTGCCGGAATTTTTAAAAATTCAATTCCACGCTGCTGAAGTTGAGTTACCGTTTCGATTATATTATTAGTCGCAAGTGCTATATGCTGGCAACCTTCGCCATTATAAAATTCAAGGTATTCTTCTATCTGGCTTTTTTTCTTTCCTTCAGCAGGTTCATTTATGGGAAACTTCACATAACCATTTCCGTTACTCATTACTTTACTCATTAAAGCCGAATATTCTGTTGATATATCATTGTCGTCAAAGCTTAAAATATTTTTAAATCCCATTACATTTTCATAAAAGCCAACCCATTTATTCATTTGGTTCCAGCCTACATTTCCTACGCAATGATCTACATATAACAATCCTGTTTCTGTAGGATTATAGTTGCTTTCCCATTTTCTGAAACCCGGCATAAAAACACCGGAATAATTTTTTCGCTCAATAAACAAATGGATCGTTTCTCCGTAAGTATGAATACCGCTCATGATCAATTCGCCGTCGTTATCGTTTAGGGTAACAGGTTCCATATAGCTTTTGGCCCCGCGGTTAGTTGTTTCTTCCCATGCTGAAACAGCATCATCCACTTTAAGCGCCAGCATCTTTACACCATCTCCATGTTGATAAATATGATCAGCTATTTCGTTATCCGGGCGCAAAGGAGTAGTCAAAATAAACGTGAGCTTATTTTGCCGGATTACATAACTGGCTTTATCTTTTATACCTGTCTCAGGGCCTGCATAGGCAAGTGATTGAAACCCAAAAGCTGTTTTATAATAGTGAGCAGCCTGTTTCGCATTACCTACATAAAATTCTACATAATCCGTTCCATGCAGGGGCAGAAAATCCGCTTGCTTTTTTTCAGTTTCCAAAGTCTTTGTATTCATTGTTTTCATGCAATCGTTTTAATCAAAGATAAAACAAAATAAAAGAGAGCTTTTCAGCAACAACTTTCAAAAACTATGATATTGTAATTGAGCTCTTTTGGCAGGATTTATGTAACATGAGAGCAAATACTTAATTTATTATGAAAAAAATAATCAACAGTTTAATAATTATTGCAGCAACTTTTTTTATTATAAGCTGCTCTTCTACAAAAAATGCGGCCGGCCTTAAAGCATCAAATGGTAACCTCGATGGAACATGGACTGTGTCAAATATAGCTTTAGATGTACCTTCGACTTTTAAGGTAACTAATGTATTTGACCAGGGCCCTTACCAGGATTTCCAGGGTAGCACATGGAATCTTATTAAAAATGGAAAAGGTTCTTTTACATTATCAAATGGAACGAAAGAGGATATCTATTGGAGCATTTATGGTAAGGGAGATGCCGCACAATTTCAGTTTAAGAAATTAAATGGAATGAAAGCAAAAAATGTGGATGATGGATACCGCTTACAATTAATGAATATTTCATCCGGTAATTTTGTTGCACGTTCTCCGATAGATCTTGGTGATGGTAAAACAGGTTATATAACTTATACATTTACAAAATAAAAAATTTCATTTATCTGTTAACCGGCTTTATACAAAGCCGGTTTTTTTGTTTCAGAAATTACCCCCTGTTTTATTCTTTCTGAATTGGGAACATTTATCTTGCAGAAAAAAATTTAAATGCAAAGAGTTGGAATACTTGGTGGAGGCCAATTAGGAAGAATGCTTTTACAGGCATCGGCAAATTATCCTGTAACTACTTCTATTTTAGAAAATGATCCTGAATGTCCTGCTGCTCATCTCTGCCATCATTTTATTAAAGGAGATATCACCAACTTCGACGATGTTTATAATTTTGGAAAGCAACTCGATGCCCTCACTATTGAAATAGAATCGGTAAATGTAGAAGCATTACAAAAGCTGGAACAGGAAGGGGTAAAAATTTTTCCCAACACATCGGCTCTCTCAATAATCAAAAATAAAATTCTGCAAAAACAATTTTATGAATCCATTGAGGTTCCTTCATCATCGTTTGTAATTACTCAAAACAAAAAAGAGATTGCTCAACATTTAAATTTTCTGCCTGCCGTTCATAAGATTGCCATGGGCGGCTATGATGGCCGTGGAGTTACTGTTTTGAAAAATGAAAAAGAAATCGTAAATGGTTTTGATGCACCTGCAGTTTTAGAAAAATTAATAGCCATTAAAAAAGAAATTTCTTTGATTGTTGCCACAAATGAAAAAAGGGACACTGAATTATACCCTGCGATAGAAATGAATTTTAATAAAGATTTAAATATTTTGGAATACCAAATAAGCCCTGCTGGTATTGATGAGAAAACGTTATGGAAAGCCGAAGCAATTGCTTTAACTGTTGTAAAAAATCTTAAAAGCGCCGGAATATTTGCCGTCGAAATGTTCGTTGATCTGGACAATAATGTTTGGGTAAATGAAACGGCACCCCGGGTTCACAACAGCGGGCATCATACTATTGAAGCAAATTACTGCTCCCAGTTTGATATGCTTTGGCGTATAATGCTCGGGTATCCTTTGGGAAATACGGATCACATAATATCTGCAGCAATTGTAAATTTAATAGGTGAAGAAAATTATTCAGGCAAAGTGAAATATGATGGGCTTGAAAAAACTCTTGAAATAGATAATGTGTTTGTTCATATTTATGGGAAAAAAGAAACAAGGCCTGGCAGAAAAATGGGGCATGTAACTATACTCAGCAATGAACGCCAGGAATTAATACATACTTCCAATAAGATAAAAGCACTTTTGAAAGTTGTAAGCGATTAATTTTTTCGAAGGTTTTTTAAAATATTACCGTCTTATTAAAAAGTCTTAATCATCAGGAAATCAGCATAATGAAATCGAAGTACTGGAAAGTTCTTGCGGGGATTATTTTTTTAGTGTATGCATCTTCGTGTGGAAGCAGTTCAAAAGACCCGTCGCCAAAAGGTAAAGGAACAGATAAACCACGGCCAAATCCATCATTATCTGTAGAAGGATATCTTGTACAATCTTCTGTTTTAAATTCAAGTATAGATGTTGCGGGAACTTTATTGCCATTTGAAGAGACAGAAATTCATCCGGAAGTTTCAGGAAAAGTGGTTATGCTTTCAATTAATGAAGGTAGGGTTGTTAGGCGTGGTACTTTGCTGGGCCGGCTTTTCGATGGTGATTTACAGGCGCAACTTCATAAATTAAATGTACAACTGGCCATTGCAAAAAAAACACAGGATCGTCAAAATGATCTCTTAAAAATTGGTGGTATCAGCCAGCAGGACTATGATTTAAGCCTCCTTAGTGTTAGTACCATACAGGCAGATATGCAGGTACTTAATGCCTCAATTAATAAAACAATAATAAGAGCGCCTTTTGATGGTAAAATCGGTTTTAAAAATATAAGCATAGGGGCTTATGTAACGCCTGTAACTATTGTGACAACCATTCGACAAATAAATAGATTAAAGCTGGAATTTTCTGTACCAGAAAAATATACATCAAATATAAAGCTTGGTAATTCTATTTCATTTAGCACAGAATCTTCTTCAAAAAAATACAATGCTAAGATAGTAGCAACCGAATCCGGAATCACAGCAGAAAACAGAAGCCTTAAAGTACATGCCATTGTTGAGAATACTGACAAAAATATTACTGGGGGATCTTTTGCAACTGTGAACTTTAATATGGGTGATAATAATAATGCTATAATGGTACCGACACAAGCTATTATTCCCGGAGCAAGGGATAAAAAAGTAATTGTTTACAGGAATGGAGTTGCAGATTTCAATATAGTAATTACTGGTGAAAGAGATTCAGCAAGAGTTGAAATATTGAAAGGCCTTGCGGCAGGTGATACAATAATTACCACAGGTTTGTTATCTATTAAACCCGGGAGTAAAATAAGTCTTTCATCTTTAAAAAAGCAGGAGAGCAAGTGAATATTTCGCATACAAGTTTACGCCGTCCCGTGTTTGCCATTGTTATGAACCTGGTGATCGTTTTGTTTGGCGTAATCGGATTTAAATTTCTCGGTGTAAGAGACTATCCCGCAATTGATCCTCCGAATATTTCTGTAAGCACTTCCTATTCCGGTGCCAATTCTGATATTATTGAATCGCAAATAACAGAACCTCTTGAAAAAGCCATCAATGGTATTGCGGGTGTAAAAAATATTACTTCATCAAGCAGTGAGGGAAGAAGCAATATTAATGTAGAATTCGAGCTTGGCATTGACCTTGAAGCTGCGGCTAACGATGTACGTGATAAGGTATCTCAGGCTGCCCGCCAGCTTCCCCAGGATGTAGATGCACCACCTGTTGTGTCGAAAGCAGATGCAAGCGCCCAGCCGATCATCGCTGTTACCCTGCAAAGTAATACACGCAACCTGCTCGAGGTTACAGAGTATGCCAATAATAATATCATTGAGCAATTACAAACTATCCCCGGCGTTAGTTCGGTAACAATTTGGGGTGAGAAAAGATACGCCATGCGAATATGGCTGAAAGCAGATCAGTTAAATGCTTATGGGCTCACTGCTGATGATATTCAGCAGGCATTGCTTACACAAAGTGTTGAACTACCCGCCGGAAAAATTTATGGAAACACTACAGAACTCTCTGTTCGCACTTTCGGAAAATTAAATACGGAAGATCAGTTCAATAACCTGGTTATAAAAAATATTAATGGCGTAAACATAAAATTAAAAGATGTTGCTGATGTGGTATTAGGCCCGGAAAATCAACAATCAGGATTAAAGGAAAGTGGCATTCCAATGATTATGTTGGCCATTATTCCGCAACCTGGCTCTAATTATGTTTCCATATCAAATGAGTTTTATAAAAGATTAGAACAAATAAAAAAAGAAGTTCCCGGTGACTTTAAACTCGACATCGGAATGGACCAAACAAAATTTATTAAGCGTTCTATTTCAGAAGTAGAAGAAACACTTTTCATTGCTTTATTGCTGGTGATCCTTATCATTTATTTATTTTTCCGCGATTGGCTAATTGCAATACGCCCGTTACTGGATATTCCTGTTTCTTTAATTGGAGCATTCTTTATCATGTACCTGTTTGGCTTTACTATTAATGTGCTTACCCTTCTTGCAATTGTACTCGCAACCGGCCTTGTGGTAGATGATGGAATAGTAGTAACTGAAAATATTTTCAAAAAAATGGAGGCGGGTATGAATAAATACCAGGCGGCAAAAGAAGGCTCTAAAGAAATTTATTTCGCCGTTATATCCACATCAATTACCCTGGCTATAGTTTTTCTGCCTATTATATTCTTAGAAGGTTTTACAGGCCGGCTTTTCCGCGAATTTGGGATTGTTGTTGCAGGGGCTGTGCTCATATCCGCATTTGTGTCGCTTACATTAACACCCGTGCTCAATGTAAAACTTACCAGTAAAAAATTAGGGCATTCCTGGTTCTATAAAAAAACAGAACCATTTTTTACTGCAATGGAAATGGGGTATAAAAATAGTTTAGCCCGTTTTATGAAAATAAAATGGATGGCGTTTGTTCTTGTTGCCGCGTGCTTTGGTATTATCTGGTTTATTTTTACAACTATCCCTTCCGAATTGGCACCTCTCGAAGACCGCAATCAATTCAGGCTAAGCGTTACGGCTCCTGAAGGAACTGCATATGAGTATATGGATTCTTATATTGACAGCATTAACCAGATGATCATTGATTCCGTGCCTGAAAAAACAAAAATTGTAAGCCTTACCGCTCCCGGTTTTGCCAGCGGCGCAACTAACAGCGGATTTGTAAGTGTAACCCTCACAGATCCTAAAGACAGGAAAAGAACACAGCAACAGGTTGTAGATGCGGTTAATAAAAATCTCAAAAAATATCCCCAGGGCAGAGCATTCGCTTCGCAGGAGCAAACGATTTCCGTGAGCAGGCGGGGAGGACAACCCGTTCAATTTGTAATTCAAAATAATGATTTTGAAAAAATAAGAAAGGTGCTTCCTCAATTTCTTGATGAAGCCAATAACAGCCCTGTATTTGAAGGTGTAGATGCTGATCTGAAATTTAATAAGCCAGAGCTCCAGGTAAACATTGACCGCCTCAGGGCAAGTGAATTAGGCGTAAGTGCCGATGCTATTTCAAGAGCAATGGAACTTGCGTATAGTGACAGGAGGTTCGGGTATTTTTTAAAATCAGGAAAGCAATACCAGGTATTGGGGCAGGTAGATCGTAATGAAAGGGACGATCCCAATGATCTAAGTAAATTAATGGTTAGAAATATCAGGAATGAAAATATACGGCTTGATAACCTTGTTTCTACAACAGAAGCTTCAGCGCCGCCAACTATTTATCATTTCAACAGGTATAAATCTGCAACTATATCTACAGGCCTTGCAGAGGGATATACCGTGGGAGACGGCATAAAAGAAATGAATAGAATCGCGAAAAAAGTATTGAACGATTCATTTACAACCGCACTCAGTGGTACTTCCAGGGATTATGCTGAAAGCTCCGGCAATACTCTATTCGCTTTTGTCCTGGCTCTCATATTAATCTATCTTGTTTTATCCGCGCAATTTGAAAGTTTTATTGATCCCTTCATTATTATGATCACAGTTCCTTTGGCATTAGCCGGTGCCTTACTTTCACTATGGATATTTGACCAGACATTTAATATTTTTTCACAGATAGGAATGATAATGCTGATTGGCCTCGTTACAAAAAATGGAATTTTAATTGTGGAATTTGCCAATCAAAAAAGAAAAGCAGGCATGAATAAAACGGAGGCAGTAATTGAATCCGCTTTCTTAAGGTTGCGCCCTATTCTAATGACGAGTCTTGCGATGTCGCTTGGTGCATTACCGTTAGCACTATCCATAGGCGATGCCTCCACAAGCCGCATTCCGCTGGGTGTTGTAATAGTTGGTGGCATCATGTTTTCATTGATACTTACCTTATACGTTGTACCGGCTATGTATGCATTTCTTTCATCAAAAAAGACTCCTTTGAATGAAGCGCTTTAGAAGTATAGGATTATTATTCATTGTACAAATTATCTTTTTTCATGTGCAGCTTTTTGCGCAGGATACTTTGTTAACAGCCGAAGATGCGATTAAATATGCTATTGAACACAATTACGGAATTACTATCAGCAAAAACAATATTGAAATTGGAAAAATAAATAACAACTGGGCCAATGCAGGCGCAATACCCATTATTAGTGCTACCGCCAATAAAGCTATAGGGCTAAACAATCTCCAGCAAAAACTGAGCAATGGAACCGTTACAAACCGAAATGGGACTTCCACAAAAAATTTTAATGCTGGCGTCGCAGTAAACTGGCGTGTGTTTGATGGCTTAAGAATGTTTGCTACAAAAAGAAGGCTGGAAGAACTTGAAAGAAATGGTGAATATGTTTTTAGAAAAAATTTGAATGAAACAGTTTATAATGTGATTTCAACTTATTATAATGTTGTAACAATTAAAGAACAGGTAAAATCAACGCGGGAACAAATAGGCCTTTACCGTGATCGTAATGATCTTGCTCAACGCCGCTTCGAAATAGGAACAGGTGCTAAGTATGAAGTGCTTGAAGCGCAGGTGGATTTAAATGAACAGAATTCAATCCTGCTGTCATTGCAAAATTCTTTAGCCATCGCAAAAACATCGTTGAATAATATTATTGGAAAAATTCCGGATACGGCTTATAGTGTTGCTGATACAATTACAGTAAAAGAATTACCTGCTATAGAGGAAGCGCAAAATAAAATTGAAAAACAAAACCCGGATATATTTCTAGCCAACAGCGACCTTACGGTTTTGTTTGAATCGAAGAATGAACTCAAAGCCCAAATGTTTCCGGTGGTGACGCTTAATGGCTTTTATAATTTCGCAAGGAATAGCAATGGCGCCGGTTTCACGCTGTTTAACCAGACGTATGGCCCGTCAGGTTCTGTAGGAGTCACCATTCCTCTATTTAACGGGGGACTGGCAAGAAAACAATTAGCCATAGCCGATATACATATAAAAAATCAGAATATTACTATTGAGGAAACAAGAAATAATATCCAAACTGCTTTAACGAATGCTTATATCAATTACAATAATTCATTAAAAATTGTAGAGCTTGAAAAAAGCAATCTCGAATTAGCAACTGAAAATATTTTTATCGCAACAGAAAGATTTAAGAAATTAAATATTACTTCTGTTGAATTAAGACAAATACAAATAAGCTATAACGATGCCAAGACCCGGCTGTATAATGCCCTCTACCAGGCAAAGCTTGCTGAAGCCCAGGTGTCATTGCTTACTGGTGATATTCGCAACCTGTAATACCCTGGTGCATTAAGACATTGCCTTAAAATAATTATTAAAGAAACTACATTTGCACTATGCAAGCAAAAGTTGGAATTATTATGGGCAGCGACAGTGATTTAAAAGTAATGGAAGCTGCCGCCGATGTTCTCAAAAACTTTGATATTGATTTCGAAATAACGATCGTATCCGCACATCGCACTCCTATGCGAATGGTGGACTATGCAACTAACGCATATGCCAGGGGTTTAAAAGTTATTATTGCCGGTGCCGGAGGTGCCGCACACTTACCCGGAATGGTCGCCTCTCTTACAACATTACCTGTAATTGGTGTGCCCATAAAATCTTCCAACTCTATTGATGGATGGGATTCAGTTTTATCAATTTTGCAAATGCCTAATGGAGTTCCTGTGGCTACAGTCGCGTTAAATGCAGCAAAGAATGCAGGAATATTAGCTGCAGAAATTTTAGCTATTTCCGATTCTTCCCTCACGCAAAAGCTGGTTGATTTTAAAAATGAAATGAAGGAGGAAGTTGAGAAGAAAGCTATTAAGATGGAAAAAGAAAAACCTTAATTTTTTCAGAATAAAACGTGGAGTTTTGAATTCATTGGCCCGATGCAATGATAAGGCGAACCTACTGTTCACGTCTTTGCGAGCCGACCGAATAATGTTTTGGACTGAATGAATTTACAGGCGGCGTGGCAATCTTTATCTTATACTTCTTTACTCCTCTATCACACAAAACTTCTGTTCTAATGTTAATGAATTTTCATAGATCGTATCTAAAAATCCACTTCCCCATTTCGCATAATAAAGTATAAAATTTTCGGTACGTTCCTGCAAGGTTCCTTCAGTAAACAATGAATTAAAAATTTTAGAAAGCTGATTTTTTGTGTCTGTAAATTTTCTTTTTTCTACCCGAAGCATTTTCTTTTCGAGAGCTGATAAAGTTTTTAGCGTTCTCTGTTGAAGAGCTTCTGTATGCTGACCCAGGGTGGAGTCTATTGCATTTACAATATTTTTTATTTCTAAATAAACACCCTCTATTTTTACTTTTTCATTTTCCAATTGTAACGGATGGTTACTTTGCTTAGTCACGATTTTATTTAGCAAATTCTCTTGTCCTTTGAAAAGTTCGGTTGGTTCTATATTTAATTTCTGCATTAATTTTTTACACTTCTCCTCGATTAATAAAAATGAGTTTCTCAAAATTAAAACCGGGAACGGCGCTTTATAATGTGTAAATAAATCTTTCAACTCAAGCCAATAAGCTAGTTCGCCTCCACCACCTGCAAAAGCTATATTAGGTAAAATTATTTCCTGGAAAAGGCCACGTAGAATTACATTTGGGCTAAAGCGCTCAGGAAATTGATTCAGCTCATTTTGTAATTCTTCTTTAGTAAAAACAAGATCAGTATTATGTACAACAAAACGATCTTTTACTTCTACAATTCTATTCCGGATATCATCTTTTAAATAAAATAAATTAATCTCTCTTGGGTGCGCCTGCACTTTATATTTCTTCAATAATTTTTTCGAAGTTTTACTTACAATTTCTGAAGGTGTATTATTAAACAGATCATCTTCAAAGATGGAATGCAACTCTTTTTTATAAGCAGGATTATCCGGTAGTAAAACTACAAGCCCATAATTTTGAAAAAGATGATGAACCAATAAAAAAGTTGCCTCCTCAATGGTTGAATTTTTTTTAAAGCAATTTCTTAGCACCTCAATAATTTCATGTCCATATTTTTCAACAGTTACTCTCCCGGAAATTGCATCAATTAATTGAATCAGTTTATCATCTATTTTCATTCTGCCTACCGCACCTTTCTGTTTCGTCTCCCATTTATATTTTTTGCCATCAACCGTCACATGATCAAGTTCATTAAGGTCAGCATCTTCGCTTCCCATAAAGAAAACAGGAATAAAATCATATTCCGGTAATAGCTTCTTCAAATTCCCGGCAATCTTAATTGTATGAAGTATTTTATAAATGAAATATAAATGTCCCGTAAAAATATTTGGCTGGTGGGCCGTACAAATTGTAAAAGTATTTTCTTTGGAAAGCATGTCAATATTAGCTTTTACTTCATCACACCCAGATAAATTTTTATATTGAACCTTTAATTGGTCTACAAGTAATTGCCTGTTGGTAGTAAATTGCTTTCTTTTTTTAATAGATGCTTTTATTCCATCCAGATTCACTTCATGCTCATAAAATTCTTTTAAATCTTTTGAGCAGTCAACATAATCCAAAACGATTTTTGAAAAACTCCCGGTTTGAGAATACGGGAGATATTGTGCTAGAAATTGTTTTGGCATTTATAATTTCTTGATTCCTTTATGACAAAAATATTTTTGAGTAGCAAATATATAAGTAAAAAATTCAGGACAATATCATGTGTTGTATTAACGACAATTGTTATAAAACAAAGTCTTTGCTCAAGTAATAAATTTGACTAGCTCTACCTGGAAATTAAAAACAACAAGTGAATGTTGTAACTTATTTATGGAAAAAAGCAGTTAAGGCATTTTTGCATTACCGTTTGAACAATAGAAAAAAGCCGAAAAACATTTTCTTAAAATCCTCTATCTTTATAATCTATAGCCCGATCGTATAAAGGTAGTACGTCAGATTCTGATTCTGATTGTCCTGGTTCGAATCCAGGTCGGGTGACCACTCTTTCGTGAATAACCCGGGCCAGGAAAGTAAAATTGCAACTCATTCATGGGAAAAGATTATAGCATTCCTCCACAAACGCGAATAGGTCATGTTCATTTAAAAGTGTCAGACATTAAACGTTCTCTTGGGTTTTATTGTGATTTGCTGGGATTTGAATTGACTGCTATGTATGGTAACCAGGCAGCATTTATTTCAGCAGGCGGCTACCACCATCATATCGGTTTAAATACCTGGCACAGCAAAGGGTTACCACCTGCGCCTGTCAATAGTGTGGGCTTGTATCACACAGCAATTTTATATCCTGCAAGAAAGGACCTTGCGATAATTTATGACCGTTTGCGCAAAGCAAATTATCCATTGGCAGGAGCAAGCGATCATTTAGTTTCAGAAGCATTGTATTTAAATGACCCCGATGAAAACGGCGTAGAATTGTATTGGGATAAACCCAAAGAACTCTGGACTTATAAACCGGACGGCTCTATAGAAATGTCAACGATTGCACTTGATCTTGATGATTTGTTGAAGGAACTTGAAGTAGTACATTCATGAAAATGTTTTAGATAAAAACAACCATCCTGATTTCGTAAGCATGATATTTTATTATACAACAAAGCCTTAGCCTAATAATCTTATCACGTATTGCAGAAGGTTGTTTACTTTCTTATTCAGCGGAGCTATATTCACCAACTTTATATTCAATGGTTTATTTTCGCAGGAATATATGAAGTCTGGATTTGTAAACATTTTTGGAATGCCTAATGCTGGCAAAAGCACTTTGCTAAATTCGTTAATGGGAGAAAAGCTTGCTATCGTATCACCAAAAGTACAAACCACGAGGCATCGCATAAAAGGGATTTTAACCAGCGAAAATTACCAGGTAATTTTTTCCGATACTCCCGGAATAATTGAGCCTAAATATAAGCTGCATGAAAAAATGATGCAGGCAGTAAAAGGCAGCCTGGAAGATGCTGATGTTGCTTTGCTTATAGTTGATATAAAAGATGGGCTGGAAGAAGCGGATGTAATATTCTCATCTCTTCATCTTAAAGTTCCTGCATTAATCGTCCTTAATAAAATTGATGTTGCCGGTAAAGAAGCCATTGGAAAAGCTAAAGATTTCTTTGCACAAAAAAATTATTGCAAAGAAATAATTGTTGTTTCAGCGCTTAAGAAATCTGGTATAAAGGAGCTTCTTGATGCAATAATTTTTTTACTGCCTGAAGGTGAACCATTTTATAATGATGATAATTTAAGTGACCTTCCAACTAAATTTTTTGTAAGTGAATTAATAAGAGAAAAAATATTTTATTTATACCAGGATGAAATTCCCTATCATGCTACCGTACTTGTACAGGAATACCAGGAAAAAACGACTCTTACAAAAATTTCGGCAGATATTATTTTGCAAAGAGAAACTCAAAAAGGTATTGTATTGGGTGAGGGAGGAAAGATGATAAAACAATTAGGAACCCTGGCCAGAAAAGATATTGAAGAATTTATCGGACGAAAAGTTTTCCTGGAATTATTTGTGAAAGTTCGCCCAAAGTGGAGAGACAATGAAATACAATTAAGGGAGTATGGGTATTGAAGCAAATTGAAAATGGAAAATTAAGAATTGAAAATGTTTTTTATTTTCAGGCTATATTTTTATAATTATCATTTTATGCCGTTCGAATTTTTAAATATTGACTAAAACAACATCATGAATTCATTTGGACGAATATTCAGAGTTGGCATTTTTGGAGAATCGCATGGCCCGTTTGTTGGGTTTACTATAGATGGTTGCCCCCCGGGAATATCCATTTCTCCTGATGATTTTACCGAAGATATTGAACGAAGAAAGCCCGGTGCAAAGGGAACAACTCCGCGTAAGGAAGATGATATCCCTGAAATTATCAGCGGTATTTTTAATGAAAAAACCACAGGAGCTCCTATTACAATTTTATTCAGGAATAGTAATACAAGAAGCAGTGATTATGAAAAACAAAAAGCTGTGCCGAGGCCGGGCCATGCAGATTTTGTTGCGAATAAAAAATTTAAGGGCTTTGAAGATTACAGGGGAGGTGGCCACTTTAGCGGCAGGCTTACGGTGGCAATAGTTGGTATAGGAGTAATTGCAAAGAAAGTTATTCAATCGCTTTATTTTGAAAGTGATATTGCCATCAAAGCAACTATACTGGAAATAGGAGGGGAGCATGATACTGAGAGAGGTTTACAAAAAGCAATTGATCATAAAGATTCAATTGGTGGTATAATAGAATGCAAAGTTGTTAACCTCCCCTTAGGGCTTGGAGAACCTTTTTTTGATTCAGCAGAATCATTATTAAGCCATGCTGTTTTTTCTATTCCTGCTGTAAAAGGAATTGAGTTTGGGGCAGGTTTCGCTGCAGCAAAAATGTTTGGCAGCGAACACAACGATGCATTACTAAATGACGAGGGAAAAACAGCGACCAATCATGCAGGTGGTATAGTTGGAGGCATCACCAATGGAAACGATCTTGTATTTAGGATTGCTGTGAAACCAACATCTTCCACACCGAAAGAGCAGCAAACCTTTAATGTTGAAAGTAGAACTGTTGAAGCCTTTTCCGTAAAAGGGCGCCACGATCTGTGCATCGCTTTGAGAGTGCCTGTAGTGCTGGAAGCAGTTACTGCAATGGTATTGGCAGATTTATTAATTCTTAACAATAGACATTGAACTTCCGGTTTTATTATTGCTGCACATGAACATCTTCAATAAAAAAATATTCCACCGGTTCATTTTTAAATAAGGTAATTGAAAGAATATCAAACTGAATATTTTTCCATTCAGGATATTGGTACAAAAATTCTTCTGAAGCATTTATAAGATTGATCAATTTTTTTTTGGTCACATCTTCTTCAGGGTAACCAAATTTTTTTGTTCTCCTTGTTTTAATTTCTATGAAATGCAATACATTATCTAACGAGGCAATTATATCAACTTCCCAATGGCTATGCCGCCAGTTTTGATGTAAAATTTCAAACCCCTTCCCGGTAAGCCAGCCTACAGCCATTTTTTCTCCCAATGCTCCTGTTGAATTATGATGTGCCATGCAAATAATTTTCCTGCAATAATTGCGAAACGGGTTTTCTTAAAGGTAAACTTCAACATCAAAAATGCACTCTTTCTGAAAAAAATATTATACTTATTTTTGCGCAAAAGAAAACAAACATGAAAGTTACCAGGCAAATGATTACCGGATTTATTTTATTAATTGTTATCGCTTCTCTTTACCGGGTTATGCCGGGAAGGCCTTATGGCTTTGCTCCACAAATAGCTATGGCCATTTTTGGGGGAGCAATTATAAAAGATAAAAAATTTGCTTTTCTATTGCCTCTTTTATCAATGTTTATTTCTGATGCACTGTATGAAATTTTATTCAGGAACGGGATAGGAAATATGGCCGGCTTTTATGAAGGCCAAATAACTAACTATATACTCTTTGCCTCGCTGACTCTTTTCGGATTTTTTATTAAGAATCTCAATGTAGCCCGTATAGCAATTGCCTCAATAGCTGCGCCTACTGCTTATTTTTTAATTTCTAATTTCCTTATTTGGTTGAGTAATTCACCCTTAGCAGGTTTGGGCAGGCCCAAAACTTTTAATGGCCTTCTCCTTTGCCTGAGTGATGGATTGCCTTTTTATCCCTGGAGTATTGCCGCTACTTTTATTTTTTCTGCAATCTTATTTGGAAGCTATTATCTGATCACGAAGAATTCTTTACAGCCAGCTAAAAATTATGTGAGAAGATAAAAGCCATACATAGTAATGAGTTGACTATTATGTTGGCAGATCTAAATTTTTTATGACATTCACAAAATATTTGAAATCTCAACTGGCAGACTTTGTAGACACTTATAAAAAATTCTACTCAAAAACTCTTGGCACCACCATAATTTTTACACTAGTTACTTGTTAAAGAAGGCTCAATACTGGTTACCGATTCATACAGGTGTTACAATGGTTTAGATGCAAGGTTTAACCATGTGAAAGTTAAGCATGAAACAAACGGTGGGTATGTGGTAAAAATTGGTAATGAAAAATTTCATACTAATAATATATTGAGAACTTTTGGAGCATCTTTAAAGATGGCCTCATTGGTATTTATCACTTGTTTCCGTTAAACATTTAGAAAGATATTGCGAAGAATTTAGCTATCGTTATAACAGGCGTAATTTAACCGGCGTACAAAAATTTGAAAGTGCCTTATTCAAAGTATCTAATACAAGAATTACTTACAAAACTCTCATAGGCAAATAAAAAAAGCCCCCTTAATTGGGGGCCTTTTTTTATTACAGGTCATTAACCTTGATTACAATGCATCTTAGCGCAACCTGCTTTTTCTTTGCAAATTGGCGTGCAAACTTTTTGAGTGCATTTTTTGCAACTCTTATTTTTGCCATGCTTAAGAGGGGTTGCCATTGAAGCCAGTGTTAACGTGCTTGCAATAGCTAATAACCATATCTTTTTCATTGCTATTTTTTTAAGTGAATAATATTGTGTCTTGTAAAAGATTACACAATATTCGGGGGTCGCCATACTTCCCAAGAAACACCTGAAACTATTTTAGTTTCTGTTTGTAAGAAATTCTTTTTAGAAGGTAATATTATACCTGCTGAATTTAAAGACGGTTGAAAAGTACAGGTATAAGTAAGAGGACAGTTAATACAAGTACCATTATTACAAGGGTTAGTTGTTTTATTTGCTGCCTTTCGGTGGCACTTCATTTTAGCATGGCAACACATTGACTTCTTAGTATTATTTGCCATTAAGGGAACTTTGAATTGCTCCCCTACATAAACACAAATAACAAGCGATAATATAATTGCTTGCATCTTCATTTGAGAAAGTAAATATATCTAAAACCGATTAACTTTGCAATAGGGCTAAATAGGATTTTAACCATTTGTCTCAACTGCTATATAGTTACCTTATTTAATAGAAAGCGCTTTGGGAGTTCCATTAGTTTCATTTTATTTTTTAGGTTATCATTCGGCAAGACTAATTGTTATTAAACCAACCCAATTACGAAGATGAGCCACAACAGCCAACAGACAGTTTTGTGCAGCCTGGGCAAGCGGAATAACAATTAGCAACAGTGAATTTTCAGCCAATCCCAGTTTTTGAAGTTGATTAAACAATTGAACTTTTAACTCGTAACTCATAACAGCTCGTATCCCTCATCAATTAAAAGATTATTCCCATCAGCGGCTTCTGTTGCAAGCTCATCGCACCTGTTATTCATACTATTTTGCGCATGGCCTTTTACCCATTTAAATTCCATGTTATGTTTTTTAGCAAGGGCATCGTACCTAAGCCAAAGGTCCTTGTTTTTAATGTTGCCTTTGAAGTTAGTAAAGAGCCATTTTTTTAGCCAGCCTTCCATAACAGCTTTCACCACATAATTACTGTCAGAATAGATAAGCAGATTCAGCGAATTTTTTTTTAAAGCCTCAAGTGCTGCAATCACAGCCATCAATTCCATGCGGTTGTTGGTAGTGAGGCGATAGCCTTTTGATAATTCTTTTTTATGATTGCCATAAATAAGAATAGCTCCATAACCGCCCCTGCCGGGATTTCCCCTTGAAGCGCCATCAGTGTAAATGATAATTTTATTTTCGCTCATGATCCGGGGAAATATTTTAAGGGAAAGCTCATGATTTTTTTACAATCATTCCTGAGGTAAAGATTATCAATAGTTATTATTTTTCTTTGAGATATCATTTTTTTTGTAATGTGGTCTCTTTTAAAAAAAGCAAAAACCGTTGGCTGCATTGCGACAGGAATATTTGACTGTTTAATAATAATTCTATTGCGGGTAGCTTTTTGTAAGACTTTATCAATAAATTCGGCACAGTACATTTTATCATCAGTACCAAGATCGTATAACCAATCAAACCGTATATCAGCAGTTTTTAATTCCAATAAAATTTTAGGTAAAGAATCTCTCTCAGCGTTCGAAAGGTTATACCTGTACAATGCGCATCTCAAATTTTTAACAGGATTAATAAATGAATCAACAGGTACAATTTGTATGGTATCATTTTTAGGATCGTTCGGAGCAATGTTATATACAAAGGGCAGATGATTTTTTACTACTATGATGCCGGCATGAGAATAGATCTTTTCTTTTTCGTTCAAAAATTTTATTTGCTCACTTATAAGATCATCAGTCATTCTTACAATAAGGTCTCCCTGTATAGCATTTTCTTTTAATGCAGTAATATTGTTATTGATCTCATCTTGTTTTGAAACGTGCTTTACAGGTTCTATTGCAGGGGTAGTGTTACAGGAGAATAAAAAAAAAACAGAAATCAATAGGGTAAATGAAAATTTCATTGGCAAATGAAATTAAGAATATGCACTGATGAATTTATCAACAGCTTTTTTAAAAAAATTAATTGTGTTTAAATGTAAGCTGGTCTATACCAACAACAGTAGGGTTGTAAAAAGTTCCTGATACCCCGCTACCTCCCTGAAGGCCTGCATCTACGTTGAAATACCTGAAAGCAAACCGGCCATTGGTAATATTTCCCGTGCCTGAAATGCCGGATATGGTGATTGAATATTTAGTCCATACTGAAGGAAACCCTCCCCGGTAATTGTACACACGATTTGGATTAATATCTAACAAAAGGGTTGTAAAGCTTCCTGTACCTGCATCACTTTTACCTACGTCTGCTGTACCGTCAGTAAAATTTCCCCAAACCTGCATACGGTCCGTTGCACGGTCATTGTATAAAGCATCGTTGGTTGCCCTGCTATAAAAGGTTATTATGTCACCATTTTTCATTTCAAGAGATGGAGAGATAAGCCATGCGCTTATATTACCTCCAAGGCCGGACGCATCTCCAAGACAGCTAACATCGCAGCTTACGAAATCATTGGGCGTATTGTGTGCACTAAATGCCGGGAAACCAAGATAAGGTCCTACGTAAGCAAATTTTACCTGGTTCGCCGCTTCATATCTTCCTTGTCTCCAGCCTGTTTGTCCCACAGGGTTACTGTTGTTTTGAAATGACCAGCCCCTGGAAGTGAGATTGCCAACAGTATCAAACTCTTCAACGAAGGATGAATTATTTACAGGAGGCGGGGGTGAAGGAGGGGTATTTGTTTTCAATTTATCTTTTGTGCATGAAGCTATAGTTCCCATTGATATAATGAAAGCAAGAGAAATAAAAAATAAAATCTTATTAGTTTTCATTTATAAAAATTTACCGGATCTTATTAGTGTTTATATTCAATCAATACCCGGCACTTTTGTATGAAACGGCATCTATGCCTATACCTGAGCCATTACCATTGGAACCTCCATTCTTTACAAAATACCTGAAAGCGAACCTGCCTTTTACTGAGCTATTTAATCCGGATATTATTGCTTCAAAACGTGTCCATTGCGAAGGATAGGCAGCAGGATCCAAAGAAATCACGCTACTATAAATTAACTGTGGATTTATAGAAAAAATTCCCTTTGTAAAATTTCCAGGGTCAAGCCCCGTCCCTACATTTGTGCTGTCGCCGGTTGTATTTAGCCTTACCTGCAGGCTGTTTCCAAAATCTGTTGTATCAGCTAAAGTACTATCATATAATTGCACTGCTCTTGTATAAAAAATAATTTTATCGCCATTTTGCATTATAAGCAGTGGGGAAACTAACCAGTTATTTATAATTCCCTGGGTAGCCGACGTAGAGAGATAATCTACTCCAAGAAAACCGGCATTACTCCCATTATTAGAAAAGGCATTGAAGAATGGGGGAATACTTCCACCATCTTGCCATACGCCACTTCCCATGGGCTCACTTGCATTTATAAACTTCCATCCACGTGAAAGCGCAGCCGAGGCAGTATCAAATTCTTCATGAAATGATTGATCAGGAACAGGGGGAATTTTAGTAAGATAACTATCGTCTTTACATGATTGAAATAACAAAAGAGCAATGCTACCTGCAATAAGAAGTTTTGATAAAATTATTTTTTTCATAAATTATTGGCCGGAATTTTCTAAAGGTTTCTAATAGTGAAATTAGTATTTTTTTATAAAAGCTGCCACTTGGTGTTGAGTTAAGTTTATAATGCCATAATGGTTTTCCTAGTAAGCCAATAGGAACACAAAGAAAAATGCTTCGTGGCCTTTGTGTCTTTGTGGGATAATTTCATACCTGGAAAACGCCCGTTTTAAATTCCTGAATTTCTGCGTTGTGATTTGCAGCGAAAATATTTTCAGAAATAATTTGCCTGGTCTCGAGGGGATCAATAATGGCGTCTACCCATAGCCGTGACGCAGCATAAAGAGGGGTGGTTTGCCTAGAATACCTTTCCGTCATTTCAGATAAAAGCTTTTGTTCAGCTTCGGGAGTTATTTCTTTCCCTTTCGCTTTAAGTGAAGCTACTTCTATTTGTAATAATGTTTTGGCAGCCTGTTCACCACCCATTACGGCAATTTTCGCAGAAGGCCAGGCATAAATAAACCTGGGATCATATGCTTTACCACACATTGCATAATTTCCCGCCCCATAAGAATTACCCATTATGATGGTTATTTTGGGGACCACCGAATTGGCGACAGCGTTTACCATCTTAGCGCCATCTTTTATAATGCCGCTATGCTCACTGCGGCTACCTACCATAAAGCCTGTTACATCCTGTAAAAAAACGAGGGGTATTTTTTTCTGGTTGCAATTCATTATAAATCTTGCAGCTTTATCAGCGCTGTCATTATATATTACACCGCCTATTTGTAATTCTCCTTTTTTGTTTTTGATATTTAATCTTTGATTGGCAACTATACCTACTGCCCAACCATCTATTCTCGCATATCCACAAATAATCGTTTTACCATATTCCTCTTTAAATTGTTGAAATGAACTTGCACGTCCTGCGGATGATGTATTATTTGTTTCTACTGTAGCTGAAGCAAGCATACTGAGTGGAGCGGCAGCATCCACTATTCTTTCAATAATTTCGAGCATGTCGTATGGCCTGGTATTACCTTCAGGGAATATGCCATAAATTTCCTGAGAGTTTTTTGAAGTAGGTAATGATCCAATCCTGCTAAAGCCGGCTTTGGGAAATTCCCCGATTTTGCTAATGATCTTTTTTATTTCATCAAGGCATTTTTCTTCTGTATCAAATTTGTAGTCTGCAATACCACTTATTTGGGTATGCGTAGCTGCGCCTCCCAATGTTTCATTGTCGGTAACTTCTCCTATTGCAGCTTTCACAAGGTAAGGCCCGGCTAAAAAAATAGAGCCATTACCTTCAACCATTAAAGTTTCATCACTCATTATAGGGAGGTAAGCACCGCCTGCAACACATGGCCCCATCACTGCAGCAATCTGGGTAATGCCCATTGCACTCATTTTTGCATTATTCCTGAAAATACGCCCGAAGTGTTCTTTATCAGGAAAAATTTCATCCTGCATCGGGAGAAACACACCGGCACTGTCAACCAGGTAAATGACCGGTAACTTATTTTCCATAGCCATCTCCTGCATTCTTAAATTTTTTTTCCCTGTAATGGGAAACCAGGCCCCGGCTTTTACGGTTTGATCATTGGCAATAATTATACATTGCTTGCCACTTACATATCCTATACCCGCAACAGTACCGCCTGCAGGGCAGCCACCATGTTCTTCATACATACCATAGCCTGCGAATGCACCCATTTCTATAAAGGGCGAATCGGTATCCCGTAAATATTCGATCCTTTCCCTTGCAGTTAATTTATTTCTTTCTTTTTGTTTTTGAATTGCTTTTTTACCACCTCCATCTTCAATTTTTTCAAATAATTTTTCGATGTTCCTCAAGGCCATTTTCATGGCATCTTCATTTTTATTAAATTCTATATTCATAATAATCCGATAAGTGTCAAAACTAAAACTTTAAATTTGAGTTAAGTAATTAGCTTGCTTCCTTCTTATAAATTTCAATATGCACCTGCCAGATTTTTTAAAACACGTATCCCGGAAATTTATATTATTAATTACAGGGATTTTAATAGCCCTTGGCATTGTATTTTTTATATGGCAGCATAGTAAATACAGGATTGTAAATGAAACAATCGCAAGGACGATAGCAAAAAAAACAGACAGCCTTTATTCAATCAAATACGACTCAATTCACTTTGATGAAATACTCGGTACTGCCTATTTAAAAAATATACACATAGCACCTGATACATTTAGAATTAAAAAAATAAATACTGATAGCCTCCCCTATATTGTACTGGATATTAAGATAGCTTCTCTAAATGTCACGGGTGTTAAAACTGATAAAGCTTTATTGGGGAAACAAATGGTTGGTGATTCTGTGGTAATAGTGGCCCCCGAGGTAACTGTATATTTTCTAAAGCCATTAAAGAAAGGAACAAAAATTAATGTTGAAGCCAGGGCTGTGTATGATGAGATACTTGGCAAATTGAATCTTATTAAAGCGGGGCACGTTTTTATAAACAATCTCAATGTAAAAGGAATAAGTTTTGTTTCAAAAGAAAAAGAATTCGATTTTATAAATGGCAATGTACAGCTAAGGGATGTATTGATTGATAGCACACACAACCTTGATACAAGCCGCACTTTATTTTGTAAAGAAGCTGACTTAAATGTTGCCTCGTTTGTAACATACGATAACGGTCGCCCCGAATTCAGGGTTAATAATCTTAACTTCCAGGGTGAAAACAACTCACTTTCTTTTGAAGATATTATGGTGAACAGGTTTGATGACGATACATCAGACAGCAGTAAACTTTTAACAGCAAAAGGCCTCCGCCTGGATGGGCTTGATGCCAATGAATTTGTAAAGAATAAAAATATAATTGTAAAAAATATTTCCTGCGGGCAAATTACACTCTACGAACCTCCCGTTGGCAAACTAAAAACTTCACCAAATAAAAAAAACAGGAAGGTTGATACCACCGGCTTCAGGCATGTGTATAGTATTGATATGAACCACCTCAATTTTCCGGATGTAAAATATTTGCCTGTGGCAAACAGTAATTATAAGATCGGGAATATTGCTATTAAAATAAATAATGTAACGGCAGATGAAATATATAAAGTGCAAAAGCATCCGCTTGATTTCAGCAAAGAGGTTGAATTAAGTTGTGACAATGTATCTATAAGTTCAAAAGAGGGAGATTATAATTATTTATTTAAGGGTATTATATTGAATTCTTTAAGAAAGGAATTGGATATAGGATCATACACCATAAAGCCTATGTACGGAGAAAGAGAATTTGCTGATAAGCAACATTTTCAAAGAGACAGGTATGATGTAGTTTTTAAGAGTATTGCTCTTAAAGGAATCGATTTGCGAAATCTTATTATTGATAAAAAAATAATAGCATCGGCACTTACTGTCAATAGTCTTTCTGCAAAAATTTACAGGGATCTTCAAAAACCATTGGAAAATAAAAGCAAGGTGGGACATTACCCTTCCCAGTTACTTCCGAAAATTGATGTTCCTATACATATAGTGAAGGCTGTATTATCACATACTTTTATTGAATACAAAGAAAGAGAAGCCTTGAGTGATAGCGCGGGTGTTGTACATTTTACTGATGCTACGCTTCACATAGACAACATTACGAATGTAAAAGAAGACATTCAAAAAAATAATATCCTGAAAATTTCTTATGATGCAAAAGCATTAGGTACAATTCCTGTAAACGGGAGTTTTATATTTCTGCTTAGCGATACCAGTGGCGCATTTACTGCCATTGGTAACATTCCTTCTTTCGATGCACACCTGCTCAATAAAGTTGCTGTACCGATGGCATTGATGAGAATAAATACCGGGATGATACATTCACTGGATTTTAATTTTAAAGGAAATAATTATGGCGCAGGCGGAAATCTCGTAATGAAATACAGCGATCTAAAAGTTGATGTACTTAAACGGGATGAAGAATCAGGTGGTGTAAAAAAGAAAGGCCTGAAAAGTCTGCTTGCAAATATTATTGTAAAGAACGACAATCCCCGCAACGGTAAACTTCGTGAAGTAAGCCCGCATTACGACCGTGATGTAAGTAAATCATTTTTTAACCTCGTATGGAAAACAATTTTTGCGGGGATGAAAAAAACTTTGGGAATTCCATAAGACAAATAATGAGTAATTATCAAGCCAAAATTCTTCCTGCTTCTTCTTTACAGTATTGTTGTAATGTTTTGAAAAGATCATCCATAGTTTGGATAGTGGTATAAATATTTACAGGGTTTATGCGAAACCATGTTTTACCTTTTAGCATGGTTGTGGCAAACCAGAAGTTTCCTTCTTTTTCGATACGTGCAGCTACTTCATGGTGAAGACGTGTAGCATTATCGTTAGTTAATCCATCTGCATTATAGCAAATGCAAATGGCAGACATCCTGGGCTCCGTAGCGCTTTCAAAATCTTTACTGGCAATGACAAGATTGTGCAGGTACATTGCCTGTTCTACATTATTATCTACCCATTCACCAATGGTATCTTTTCCATAATGCTGAAAGCTCATCCATACCTTAAGGCTGCGAAAGCGCTTTGATTGCTCGAAACCATTTTCATAAAACTGGTAGCGCTCATCTTTTTGGCTGCTCTGGTCTGTAAGGTACGCATGTTGTATGCCAAATGATTTCCTTAACCTGCTATGATCTTTTACAAGCACAGCGCCAACATCCAGTGGTGCATAAAACCATTTATGCGGATCAATAGTTACAGAATCTGCCAGGTGTAATCCTTTTAATAAATTTTTATTTTTTTGCGACAGCAACATACCGCCACCATAAGCAGCGTCCACATGAAACCAGCAATTTTCCCGTACTGCGACCTGGTATAATTCTTCCAGGTCATCTACCGCTCCAAGATTTGTAGTACCGGCAAGGCCGATAATACACAAAGATTTTATACCATTAGCTTTATCTTTTTGTAACGAATCTTCCAATGCGGCCAGGCTTACTCTGTAGTTATTATCAGTAGGTAGTACACGAAGATTGTTTCTTCCCACGCCAACAGCGTCTGCGGATTTATCAATTGAAACATGTCGTTCTTCTGAAACATACACGGCCCATTTGCCACGCATTCCTTCATGTTGCGCAATATCGCCGGTTGTAAAATCCCTTGCTAATTTCAAGCCAATGCAATTAGCCGTCATTCCACCACTTGTAAGATTGCCGCCTGCTTTATTATCATAGCCGATAAGGTCGTTCAGCCAGCGGATCACCTGGAGTTCCATAGCTGTAGCAGAAGGGCTGATAGAGAACACGCCTAAATTCTGGTTTAAAGCTGCCGCGAGAAGGTCGCCCAAAATACCCGCAGGGTTTGGCGATGGAGTTATCAATCCCATATAGCCAGGATGATTTACATGAGTGCAATAAGGTATTAATTTTTCTTCCAGTATTTTTTGAATGGCATCAAGCGATTTAGGATCATTGGGAATAGATTCTTCAAACAGCTTGTTCAAAAATGAAGGCGCTGCATCAGTAAATAAAGGTTTATGATTTACATTCTGCAAATAATCACTAATGTAATCTATAAGATAATGACCGGCTTCACGGAATTCCCTATAATCCATAATGTCAATTTTTATTTATAAAAATAAATTATCCCGCTTTTCATAACCAGCTTTATATTCCTGATGTCATGAATATTTTTTGAAGGATCGCCTTTTACAACAAGTATATCAGCAAATAAGCCTTGTTTAATTCTCCCAACTTTACCATTGATTCTGAAAACATCTGCATTTACTGAAGTTGCCGATTGAAGCACATCAATTGGCTTCATTCCATAATCCACCATCAGCTCCATTTCACGGGCATTATCTCCATGAGGAAATACGCCGACATCACCACCCATGCAGATGATAACACCAGCTTTTAAGGCTTCTTTAAAACTTGAACGTTTTTGCTGGATTTTTAATGGCTCAGACTCTGTTCCTTTTCGCCAGCCATTATATTGCTCTATTGCATCACCCGCAGCAAGTGTGGGGCAAAGGGCAATATTTTTTTGCTTCATCAGGTTAAAAATTTCCAATGTGCCGTTATCACCATGCTCAATAGTTGTTACACCTGCGGCGATTGCTCTTTGCATTCCTTCTGCTGTGGTAGCATGTGCCGCAACTATTCTTCCACTGCTTGCTGCAACTTCTACTGCTTTCTTTAATTCATCAATAGTAAAAGTGGGCATCGCTTCTTTATTCGGCCCCCACCGGTAGTCTGCATATAGTTTCACGACATCAGCACCTTTGCCAATTTGTGTACGAACTTCTTTTATCAGCCCATCCGCACCATCGGCTTCTGCGGCACCTTTGGGGGCATCAATATCATAGCTTAATTCTTTAGGTCCATAGCTACCCGTTGCCACAATTGCCCTCGTTGCCACGAGCATACGCGGCCCGGGAATAATTCCTTTTTCAATAGCGGCTTTTAATCCCACATCATCATAACCAGCTCCTTCCGTACCAAGGTCCCGAACGGTTGTAAAACCTGCCATCAAAGTTTTGTATGCATGCACTGTTGCCCTTGCAACTCTTTCCGCATGGGATTCTTTAATAACCTGGTCGTTCCAGGGTGTTTCATTATAAGGATGTAAAAAAAGATGACTGTGCCCTTCTATAAATCCAGGCAATAAAGTACAACCAGTAAGAACAATTATTTTCGCATTTGATACAGGCTTGGCTAAAATTCCTGCAAATATAATCGTGTCGTTTTTTACAACTACCTGCCAGTTTTCATGTACTTGTTCACCATCAAAAACCCTGTCGGGCTGAAGGAGGTAAAAAGAATCTTTGTTTAATTGCGCCGAAGAAAATATGGGCAGCAATAAAAATATAAACCCTGTTACCGTTTTGATAAAAGCCATTTGTAAATAAGTAAATGAATTTTAAATTTAGTTTATCAAAACTAAAAGACAATAATAAAATAGTCCATACTTTTTGAATCAGCATTCAAAGCATTCAATAGTACTTTAGAGTTTTTGAAGATTGCGGGTTGGCAATCGGTTATATTTCACCAAATGGCGGAAGTGTCAAGGGAGTACGTTTAGCATGCTCCCTTGATTTTTTTTACCTGGACGATGACCGTAATATATCACAGAGCCTTCATCTATTGTTTTATAATTTTTTTAGAAGTTGACCAACCGCCTATTTGAACCTTAATAATATAAGTTCCCGGAGCTAATCCCTTCATGGGAATATCAATTTTATTTACTGGCGATGTATGCTGTAATATCAACTGTTTTGCGAGGCTTCCGTTTGCGTTTATAATCTCTACTTTCATTAAGCCAGTTGCCGCATGCGTTAATTGCAGCGCAACATTACTTGTTACCGGGTTAGGGTAGGCTTTCACTGAAGCGATTCCTTCTTGTGAAGAATTCTCTTCAACTGCTGTGATTGTATTATTCGAGACGCCACCTACAGTACCTCCTTGCTCAGTAAGCGTAAAGCCGTTTACATAATTATAGCTGGTAAGGGAAGAGATGCCTACCACTATTTGTCCCTGAGCATTTGGAGTAATATTGGAAAATGTCGCTTTATTGGTAAAATTATAATAAGTGGCTATGGTAACGGATGTGCCATTGAGTGTGAATATGGTGCTGTTACCAATGCTGTACCTGCTTGCATACAACTCAAGGTCATACTTCAGAGAGGTTGACAAGCCAGAGATGGTTAATGTTCTTGCTGCCTGGCCATCGCTGGTGTACCTGAGTACTTCCGGTGGAGCAATGCCACCACCATATCCTGATCCGTTATCACCAACAGCCAGGCTATAGCTCAGCACTGACTTTACATTTGACGCCGTACCATCTGAATATTTAAATAATCCAGATGTTACGTTAGTAGTATTTCCGGTTCCGACATTCCAATCATTCCATGCACTAATATTATAAGGATTCGATCCGCCATAAAGGTTCACATTTATATATTTTGTTACGCCTGTACCTGTGGCAGCTTTTACCGTTAGCTGCATTTGATTGGAGGCGGTTGCGCCATTGTTATCTGTCACCTTCAGTTTGAAAACATAGACTCCCTGAGTCAGGTTGCTTATTAATGTTTGTGCTTTTGTAGCGCTGCCTATTATACTTCCGGCAGGTCCGGAAATATAAGTCCATAAATAAGAGGCAATCGTACCATCAGGATCTGTTCCACTTCCAGTAAGGGTTACACTATTAGCCGGAAGAGTTGTAATCACATCAGGGCCGGCATTTGCAACAGGCGGCTGATTGGCAGATACGGGATTTACGATCACGAGAATATCATCCGTAGCCTTCAATCCTTTGTTATCAGTTACTGTTAAACGCAATGTATAAGTACCTGCTGTAAGATTACTGAAAACAGGATTTACTATAGCGCTATTGCTAATGGTAAATTGCGTTGGGCCACCAATTTTTGCCCAGCTATAAGTAGTCGCTCCGCCCTCAGGATCATAGGATGCATTCCCATTCAGTTGTACTGAGTTAGCAGGTAACGCAATTGTTATATCATTGCCTGCATTTGCAACAGGCGGCAGATTTACAGGAACTGGGTTTACTGTAATAATTATATCATCCGTCGCCTTCAATCCTTTATTATCGGTTACTGTTAAACGCAATGTATAAGTACCTGCTATAAGATTACTGAAAACAGGATTCACTATAGCGCTATTGCTAATGGTAAATTGCGTTGGCCCTGAAATTTTTGCCCAGCCATAAGTTAATGCTCCACCTTCGGGATCAGAGGAGCCATTTCCATTTAGTTGCACTGAATTGGCAGGTAATGTAAGGGTTACATCATTCCCTGCGTTTGCAACGGGTGGCTGATTTACGGGAGTCGGGTTTACGGTTACAAATATATCATCTGTTGATGTTAGTCCTTTATTATCGGTCACGGTTAAACGCAATGTATACGTACCTGCTATTAGGTTACTGAAAACAGGGTTCACTATAGCGCTATTGCTAATGGTAAATTGGGTAGGACCTGCAATTTTAGCCCAGCTATAAGTTAGTACACCACCTTCTGGATCAGAAGATCCGTTTCCGTTGAGCTGCACTGAACTGGTGGGCAAGGTAATGATTACATCATTACCTGCTTTTGCTACAGGAGGTTGGTTGACAGGGGTTGAACCTCTTTTGTATTGGAGCATCCATGCATAGGCGCCGATGCCATAAGTCAAATTAAAAGTAGAGTCCGCACAATTATGACCTACATCATCGAAAATAGTCATTTTGGCCCGTGGGTTAGGAGGTGTAGGTGCCGCATTAATGCCATTAACAAAACTTACAGTTGTACATGGACAAACTGTTGGGTCAACTTTATTGTGGGTTGCCCAAACCGGCAGATTAGCCGCTGCAATATTATTTGCTTTAGTTGTATTGTAGCTGGAAGCCGCACAAGTAGGAACTACTGCTGCTACACGCAATCCATTTGCAACACTTGCCCCAGGGTAATCCCAGCAATAAGCACCGCCTGAACTATTGCCAGTGAGATAAATCCTGGAGGCGTCGGCTTTATAATGAGCAATTATATATGTAATAACATCATCGACGCCCTTTGGTGATGCGCCGCTGCTGAATTGAGGTAAAATGACTATGAACCTGAATAGCTGTCCATTCACGGTAAGCGAAGAAGGAAATTTTCCGTTTATAATTTGCCATCCCGGCCCTCCCCAGTTAGAAAAAACATAATCAAGCTGGGATGAAGTGCCGTTACCGTTTTGGCTAAGCCCGCCAAAAGCAATAAGCACAGGATATGTTTGACTTCCTGCAGGATTATAACCCAGCGGTAAATATTCATAATAGCCATTTGTGTTGGTTGCCATTGAAACATTTGGGCGTGCGGTTAATGTTTGCGCATTTGTATTTATGCTAATGGCTAAAAACAATAAAACAGATACCAAAAGTATCCTGCATAATGAATAGATAAATCTCATATAAGGGGAAATAAAATTGTTTACGAAAATTTAAAAAAGATTCTAGCGGTCGAAGTGGTAAATTAAAGTCTGGTTATACGGGTCTTATTCAGCAAAAAATATACCATTAATAGATACAAATAATTTCCTGATATGCTGCAAAAGCATTCGCAAAGTGTATTCTTCCATTTGGTTTTACAGTAAAATGTTCTCGCATATAAATTATTGGCCAGCCATAATCTTACCCTTTACTATCTTGCAGACTTTAAAATGAAGGTATATTCTTTATAAAAGATCGCCAGTAAGTTTCCTAAAATATTCTTCAGGTAAATCCTTTCTCAGTTTTTATAGCAGGGATTCTGAAGTAAAAAACCTTTAATAAAAGAATTTAGAATTAATTTAAAATTCTTTGAGAATTTTTTTGGCTCTTGATATAAATGCGGCACTCTGATGATTTATCTGCCCGTCAATTATCAGCTTTAGCTCAGGAATTATTTCAGGGTATTTTTTTGCAAGCTTACCAAGTATTGTTAAAGAGAAAGCTTTTACAGCTACGGATTCGCTGGGAAATTCCACATATTTAAAACATATTTCCATTATAAGCCCTTCCTGCTTTGCGGGGATATCAATATGTTGCAAGAGCCTTACTGTATTTCTTTTAATCGAGTCATGAAGGCCAGGCTTCCTTAGATTTTTTATTAGCATATCAATTTTGTTTTCAATTAAAAAGGGATGTAAAATTGAACAATATGCTAAAGGCCATGCGGCACGCTGTGTTACACGATATAAATCATTTAGAAAAAGATTAAATAGCAGATTGAACTTTTCTTTATCATTCCCGATCCAGGAAACAATTTTTTACAATTCTTTTTTGAATGCTCTTTTAGAATAGTTTCACGCAAATCCATAAATCAATAATAGAAGTCAGGTAAAATTGGTTTGCAATAGTTTTCGCATTTTAGAAACTTCATCTTTATTTACAGCAGTATATTTCATTTGTTCATTCATTGCTTCATTCATATATTTCATTTCACTACTCTTATTCATACCAGCCGAGCTATGAAACTCTACAGCACCTGTGTTTTCAGCCAATGAAATAATATTTTCCGATGTTATTCCGGAGCCTGGCATAATAATAATTCTTTCATTTGCATGGAAAATTAATTCTTTAATTAATTGTTGCCCACCAACTGCTTTGGCTTGTAACCCGGAAGTTAAAATCCTTTCGCAACCAATCGTAATAATATCTTCTAATGATTCTATAGGATTAGTAGTTCTGTCAAATGCACGATGAAATGTAACACCTAACGGATGCGCATAGCTTACAAGAGATTTACACTTCTTTGTATCAATTTTTCCGCTTGCTGTAAGCATACCTAATACAACCCCATCGCAGTTAAGCTTCCTGCACATTTCAATATCGGCTTTCATTATTTCAAACTCCGCTTCGTTATATAAAAAGTCTCCTCCACGAGGCCTTATCATTACATACAATTCTATCTGAAGAAGATTTCTTGCGGCTTTGATAAATCCATAGGATGGAGTAGTTCCACCTTCTGCAGGATTATCACATAATTCAATACGGTCGGCACCCGCTTCCTGCGCTGTAATACAGCTCTCAATATTAAAACCAATTATTTCAAGTTTCATAAGTGAAGTAAAAAGTTAAGATGGCATTGCAGTTTATCTATTTCTATTGCCAATCCTCAATAATGATTGTCTTTTTTTTACTTAACCAAATACATATTTTGATGGAATAACTTTTTCTTCCCCGTTGCTTTTTACTGAAAAAACAAAGCCTTTTTGAACTGCGTAAGCCCCGTATTGGCCTTTTTTATTTAAAGCAAGAAAACCTACCTGTAATGTTTTAGCTTTTTGCATATCCCGCTTTAAAATCCTGTTAACTGCCTTACGACAGGCGGTTTCAGGTGAATCGCCCTGGCGCATAAATTCTACTACAAGATGTGTCCCACAAATACGAATCACTTCTTCCCCTACACCGCTTGATGTTGCAGCGCCTACTTCATTATCTACAAATAATCCGGCTCCTATTATAGGAGAATCCCCGACACGCCCATGAATTTTAAAAGCCATACCGCTGGTTGTTACAGCGCCACTCATATTTCCGGCAGCATCTAATGCTACTAATCCCATCGTATCATGATTGGCAGATCCGTCGTCAAAAAAATAAGGTGCAAAGGGTCCATTCTTTTTTTTACCTTCCTGTACGGCAGGCTGATTTTCAATATTTATTACAGGCTTATACTCGCTTTTTTTTAGCCATTCATCATAAGCTTTCTTAGCATTATCTGAAAGCTCCTGCGATTCTTTTTCAAAACCATTTTCAATCGCGAATTGCTGTGCTCCCTGGCCAACCAGTAAAACATGAGGAGTAGTTTCCATAATTTTCCTGGCGACAGAAATTGGGTGCAGAATTCGTTCAAGGCCAGCAACTGCGCCGCAATTTGAATGCTCATCCATAATGCATGAATCAAGTGTTACAATACCATCCCTGTCAGGATAGCCGCCAAGCCCAACGCAGCAATTAATGGTGGCTTCAATATAGCGGGCACCTGCTTCCACTGCATCCAGGGCTCTGCCGTTTGCGGATAAAATTTTCCATGCTTCTGTATTAACAGGCTTGCCACTATCCCAGGTGGAGATTACAATTGGTTTCGCTTGTTCGGTGCTGTTAGCAAATATCTTTCTTACAGAGAGCAGGGGTGCTGCTAATGTTGAAAGCTGTAAAAATTTTCTTCTATCGAGCATAGTATCAATTGAGAAGTAGCCTACTTTTCTTTAAAAATATTGCCTGTGCATTGATAGTTTTTTTATCATTTTATCAGAGATAGGATCTGCATATATGCCATAAGCGTTTACCATAGTTCCTTTCATCTTGTTATCTTTTGCTTCAATGGCATATACCACTGCTTCGTCAGAAGGGTTTGATTCGCCTTCGAACCTGTATACTTCTGTAATTTCAAATTCGGCAGGGTTTAAACACACTTTCGTTTCTCTACAAATTAATTTATCAAATGCTAAATTGAAATCAGTTATATAGCCTCTTTCCTTTAGGCTATTGATGGCAACAGAAACAGTATCATAGTTAGGCATAAAAAATATTTTTTCAAAATTAATCAACTTACGTCCAATAAGATTAAGCGGATATATAGATCTGAAAGTTATTTATTAATTGTTTTATGTTACTATCTAAAATATTTTGCTCATCTATGAGCCCTCTCTAGTACACGCAATACTGAAATATAGTAAGAATAAATGCAATGGGTATATCGTGAAATGAAATCACCCTTTCGGATAGGGCTTATGAGGTTGGGCAACACTTTTATGAGGTTGATAGGAATTAAGAGGTTTAAAATTATAATCCCTGCTAAAAAAAACACTGGTTGTTTGTGCATGCGCACTAAGGGGTGCAAAACCAGTAAAATCACATTGAATAAGTCCTGCATTTCTTAGTGTTGCTGCAGAATTCAAGCATCTGTCGGAATTATCAAGAATAATTATTCCTCCGGGCTTCAAATGCTGCAATGACTTTTCGCAACATGCAACACGGGTTTTAATATAACCATCAACAACTATAACATCAAATTGTTGGAATAAGGAAATTTTACCCGAATAATCTTCTATATCTAGGGATGTAGGGATTAGCTTACAGTTTTCTGGAATCTCAGCTTGAATTTTTTCTATCCACTTCAAATCACTTTCAACAGAATTTACACTCTTGGCGCGGGAGCCCCAGAATAAAGTAGAAAAGCCGCATCCATATTCAAAAATCTCTTTATTTGAGTAATCCAGTTGTGATAAAAAATCTATTGCAGGATAGCTAAACCATGGTAAAGGATTACCATTTTTATCAATACATTTATTCTCCCTGATAGATCTTGACCACCCATAATCTTCTAATAAATGAGTTAGTAATTGTTTTTTTAAAAGCAGTTTATATCTTATTGTTCCTACAGATTTAGGTATCAAAAAATGCGATACCAGCTTTTTGATTCTCATTATAAATTTTTTAGTCTTTAAAAAGCAGTAGTTATTATAGCTAAGATAAAGTATAATAGTTGGCCAAAAGCAGTTGCCTTAAGTTAATTACAATTGGAAAAATAAATGATTTTAATTCTACTCACCTGGTTGTGAGAAGTTATAACATGTCTAATTAACAATCAGGGATAACCTATGCTTATTTAGAATACTGAAACATCCAATCATAAATGCTCATATTAAAAGCGTCATAACTTTTACTCTCCCTTCCCATTCCTGATCCTGAATAAGCAAGATCCCAGCAGTTGTGGCCTACGCCGGGGAATACAGTAATTTTAGCTTTATAAGTCGGGCTAAGTTGATTAATAAGATCTATTGTGGTAACTAATTTAAGAACATTAACATCATCTCCTCCAATAAAAGTCCATATTGGTATCTTAACCAAGTTACTAATATTTGTATGTTTTTCATAAGGTGCAGACATTGGAATTGCTGCTGCTACGTAGCTACCATTATTTGGATAATTAGTTATATAACTAAAAGTTCCCCCTCCTCCCAAGCTTAAACCTGTCAAATATATTCTATGGGTATTAATTCTATAAGTTTTAATTACATATTTTATAAACTCATTAAGCGAATCCGGAATAAACCCTACACTACTTTGAGGCGAAACTACAATCATAGGATATTTTGGCGACCACTTCTTATTATAGATTAACTGGGGCGGACCATAGTTCAATATTCTTTTTAAATCAGTGGGATTAGTCAAACTATTCCCAACATCACCTGAACCATGAAGATAAACCAATAGGGGATAATTTGCCTGATTACCTGTATATCCTGAAGGCGTATAAACATAGTAGCCGTATTTAATATTTTTAGTTAAAAAAACAGGTGTCTGTACGCCTCCTAAATCTTTAGGCAAAGCTATAAGGTCCGCGTCTGATACAGGGGGAGGGTTAGGTACAGGTTGCGGTTGCTGCTGGGCTTTGTCTTTACCACAAGATGAAATAATAAGAAGAAAAACAAATGGCATTAAAGTAGTCTTTCCTAAAATTTTAAAATATTTCATATAAAAAGGTTGTTCAAATAATTATAACGTAAATCAGGATTTTAAATTGTAATCGATTCGTGCAAATATTCTTAAGGAATTCTGAAATAAAAGAAAGTAAAATTATAATATTGGATAATTAAATACAAAAAAGTGCTATTAATTTTATTAACCTAAAAGTTAATTAACAAGATAAGCTAAATCAAAACCAGCTTAATTCCGCCAAGTATTTTTGTAAAATTCTGTAAGATTTATAAAAATTTTCAAACTATATTATAATTTCAGCGCTTCATTCATATTCCTAACTGCGACAGCGCTTTTATTGAAAGCGGACTTTTCTTCTTCATTTAAATTAAAATCAATAATTTTTTCCCACCCATTCTTCCCTATTACAACGGGTACTCCCATACAAATATCTTTTTGCCCATACTCGCCGTCAAGCATTACAGAGCATGATATTAATTTCTTTTCGTCCCGTACAATTGATTCGACTAATGCGGCACCAGCAGCTCCAGGTGCATACCAGGCACTTGTACCTAACAAACCAGTAAGGGTAGCCCCGCCTACCATGGTATCCGATGCTACTTTTTTTAATGTTGCCTCATCAAGAATGTCTGAAACCGGGATACTGTTATATGTAGCCAATCTTGTTAGAGGTATCATTGTAGTATCGCCATGTCCCCCGATAACAACACCTTGCAAATCCTGCAAAGAACATCCTATTGCTGTTGACAAATAATATTTAAAACGGCTGCTGTCAAGCGCACCGCCCATGCCAATAATCCTGTTTTTAGAAATACCGCTGGATTTCAAAGCAAGGTAGGTCATAGTATCCATCGGGTTGCTAATAACGATTATGATAGCATCAGGGGAATGCTCCAAAATATTGCTGGTAACTTCTTTTACTATTCCCGCATTTATTCCTATAAGCTCTTCACGTGTCATACCCGGTTTACGTGGAATTCCTGAGGTGATAACCACCACTTTGCTTCCTGAAGTTTTTTTATAATCATTTGTAGAACCAATGATCTTAGTGTCACTACCAAGTAGCGCAGCGCTCTGCATAAAATCCATTGCCTTACCTTCAGATACGCCTTCTTTTATATCTAATAATATTAATTCTTCGCACAGTTCTTTCCTGGCTATATTGTCGGCACATGTAGCGCCTACTGCACCTGCCCCTACTACGGTTACTTTCATTTTATTTTTATTTATTTATCAAAAATTGGTTACCTGCCAAAGATAATCTTTCATCTTAAATATGGGCTTACTGGTATAGTTCTTCCGGGGTCATTTTATTTTGTTCATTGCAGGGTAATATTTATCTATCCTTTAACTACTAAACTTTATTCTTTCATTTAATTTAATAGTCCTATTTGAAAATCTATATGCTTAAGTTACCAGCATCTGCATCTATTATTTGTATTCTTTTATGTTTTAGTTCTAAAGCATCAGTATTACTTACCGCAATTCCTGATGCTCAAGGTTCTGTAGTATCCCTTAGATGGAACATGGTTAATTATTCTTCTGCAACCGCTTATATTTTATTAAAAAGTACTGATGGAATTGTGTGGCAAATAACTGCTGCTAACCCCGTTTATAGAAATTATAATACTTCAACCATACTTGCTTATAGCGATAAAGTAACAGAGAGAAGAAAGTTTTTTTACCGTGTGAGAATTTATGATTTGCATGATAATACTGTAGCATTATCAAATACGGCAATTGTTGAAATTCCAAAATCAATATATACTATTCCCGATAGCCCGTTCTCTTCTCAGCCGGCGAATTCATCGGTCCCAATAAAAGGTGCATCATGGATAATTTTTCCAAACCCAGTAAATGATATTCTTAACCTTACTTATAAAAGAATTGATCCGATAATGGGAGTAATAAATGTTTTTATATCTGATATAGCAGGTAAAGTGGTAATTCGTTTCAGGCAGGCTTCTAATAATAAGCAACTGCGCATTCCAGTTAGTAATTTAAAATCTGGCCTTTATTTTATTAAAATAGATGTTTTGAATGAAAGGCAAATGAATGAGAAATTTATAAAACAGTAATTATAACTCTGAAGTTATGTTGTCAATTTTTACGCTTCCTTCAAATGCTTTTTTAAAATCTCCTTTCTTATCATACAAAAAAACAGAAGGCAGATTTCTTACTTTAAAAAATACCGGGAAGAAAAATTTTGTATCTCTCGCCATTATTATCTGCGGATAATTTGCAATCTTATAATTTTTATAAAATCTTATCATTTCATCATAAGGAAGATAGGTTATCATCACAATCTGGGTATTTTTAAATTTCTTAATATCCTTAAGTAATTCTTCTGTTTCATGTTGGCAGTGTTCACAGTCAGGGCTAAATACCATAAATAATACAGGTTTCTTTTTTTGCAGGTTTTCTCTTGAAAATGTTGTACTGTCAGGTGCTTTATAAACTGTAAATTTTGGAATAGTCGGAAATCTAAGATACACTGGTGCGGAACTATCCACTTGTGAAAAGCTTTTAATACCAGGCAATAAGAAGATCAATAAAAATAATATATTTTTCAAAGTGAATTTTTTATAAAGTTAGGGCAATTAGCTAATTGGCTGATTAGCTAATTAGCTAATTAATTTTATACCTTCACCGGCTAAAAAATATTTTATGGCATCTACTTCTGATATGAGAACAGGGCTCATCCTAAAAATTGATGGAAGCCTTTATACTGTTATTGAATTTGGTCAAAACAAAACAGCCCGTGCTGCGGCAAAGGTATGGGCAAAATTAAAAGGTGTTGATAATAACCGGACAATTGAGCAAACCTGGAATAGCGGAGAAACTATATTTCCCGTAAGAGTTGAAAAAAAGCCATTCCAATTTTTATATAAAGATGATACGGGTTACACTTTCATGGATACGTCAACTTATGAGCAAATCTCTGTAGCATCTGAAATGGTTGATGCACCCCAGTTTTTAAAAGATGGCCAGGAAGTTTCTGTTCTGATAAATGGAGAAACCGATCAGCCAATGGGCGTGGAACTTCCTGACAAGATAGTGGTGCTCGTTACCTACAGTGAACCAGGTGTGAAAGGTGATACCGCAACCCGTACTCTAAAGCCCGCAACAGTTGAAACAGGGGCGACTGTTAACGTTCCATTGTTTGTAAATGAAGGTGAATTAATAAAAGTAAATACTAAAACCGGGGAATATGTTGAAAGAGTAAAAGAATAAATTAACTTCCTGATTTTTCCATTTTGTAAGGAAAATTGAAGCATTTATATGCAATTCCATCTTGTTTTAATAAGAATTCATGGGTTTTTGTCATTTTTTTATTTTAAAGGAATTGGCAATTTCTTAAATCATTCCCTATCTTAGCTACCCGTTTTCCACCTTATAATTTAATTTCTCTATATGGATATTAAACAAATTCAGGAACTCGTTAAGCTTGTAAATAAGAGCAATATTGGCGAGCTTAAAATCGAGAAGAATGATTTTAAAATTACTATTAAGCAAAAACAGGAAGCTTCGCAAC
>JBBSEV010000019.1:0-71638 GCA_038239385.1 Chitinophagales bacterium | reverse complement strand
TCCTGGCTAATGTTCTTAAAGGAGTGTAATCATCCAAAACATAATAACCCCTGCCAAATGTGGCCACAACAAGATCATTATCACGTTTCTGGATTTCCATATCTTTTATTGCTACAGGTGGTAAGCCACCTTTTAATTGAACCCACTTTGCCCCGCCGTCAATGGAAAAGAATACACCAAATTCTGTTCCTGCAAATAAAAGATTTGCATTTTTAGTATCTTCTGCAATACAGTATACCGTGCCACGTTCGGGTAGATTATTTTGTATTGCTGTCCATGTTTTTCCTGCATCAGTTGTTTTAAAAAGATACGGTTTAAAATTTCCATAACGGTGATGATTAATCGCAGCATACGCAACATTCTTATTATGCGATGAAGCAATGACCTCGTTTATATAAGTACGTTCCGGTACGCCGGGAATATTATCAATCTTTATCCAGTTTTTTCCTCCATCTGTTGTTACATGAATCAAGCCGTCATCTGTACCGGCATATAGTATATTTTCATCTAATGGAGATTCTGCGATAGTAGTTACCTGGCCATATTTATCGGTCGATCCGTTTTTTGCTACTGCATCTACGCTCCATACCTTACCCATTACCGTTAGCTTATTCCTGTCAAGGCCTCTTGAGAGATCAGGGCTTATTACCTGCCATGTATTTCCCTGGTCGTTAGTTCTGAACACTTTGTTGGAAGCAAAATATAAACGCTTGTGATCGTGCTGAGAAATGAGCAATGGCGCATCCCAGTTCCACCGATAGGGTTGTTCACCTGACGCTTCGATAGGCCTTATCTCCAGTATTTCGCCACTCCTCCTGTCAAACCGAACAAGGCCGCCATATTGTGATTCTGCATAAATAATATTAGAATCTACATAATCAGCCTGGCTTTCAAAACCATCGCCGCCATTGGTTATAAACCAATCACTATTTACAATTCCGTTGCCGCTTATAGTTCGTGAGGGCCCGCCAAGACTGAAATTGTCTTGTGTGCCGCCATACACATAATAAAATGGAAAACTATTATCAAGTGATACTTTGTAAAATTGTGTTACGGGAATGTTAGCTTTAAAATTCCAATTTTTTGCCGCATCATAACTTTCATATAAGCCCCCATCGCAACCTACCAACATGTGCTGTGTATTAACGGGATCAACCCAGATCACGTGGTTATCAACATGCTTACTCTTTTCACCGAGGTTGTGAAAAGATTTTCCGCCATCTTCACTAACCTGCAAAAAGGTATTCATGGCAAATATTTTATCAACGTCTTTAGGATCACAAAATATTTCCTGGTAGTAATTTCCTGATGTAAAATAACTGCTTTGTTTTTCCCAGCTTGCCCCGCGATCCGCAGAGGCATACAATCCACCTTTATCATCTGAAGTCTCTACCATTGCAAAAATATCATCAGGGTTTACGGGGCTTATAGCAAGAGCAATTCTACCTAAGTCAACTTTTTCAGGCAGGCCTTTCATTATTTTATTCCACGTGATACCCCCATCGGTACTTTTATATAGAGCACTTTCAGGACCACCACCAATATAGGTAAATACTTTGCGCTGCCTTTGGTGCGCTGCGGCATATAAAACATTACTGTTCCGCGGGTCGATATGTATTTCATTAAAGCCGGTATTTTCACTTACAGTTAAAACATCTTTCCATGTTTTGCCGCCATCTGTGGTTTTGTAAATTCCACGTTCGCCACCGCTGCTCCAAAGCGGGCCATATGCTGCAACAAATACAATATCAGAATTGTTAGGGTCAACGACAATCATTCCAATATGCTCAGATTTGGTAAGGCCAACATTTCTCCAGTTTTTGCCTCCGTCTTCACTTTTATAAACACCGTCTCCATATCCGGCTACACGCTGATTGTTGTTTTCGCCAGTGCCGACCCACACAACATTTGGATTATTAGGGTCTATAGTTATACACCCGATTGAGAAGGAGACCTGCCCGTCGAAAATTGGAAAAAAGGTGATACCGGCATTTTCAGTTTTCCAAACTCCACCGGACGCAGAGGCAACATAATATTCTGAATTATTTTTCGGATTCACTGCAAGATCAACAATTCTCCCGGACGTAAGAGCAGGGCCTATACTTCTAAATGCAAGTCCATTAAAAGTGGCAGATTGCATAGGATCTTTGCTATCTGTTTTTGTGGTATCTGCTTTTTTATTTTTTTGAGACCAGGAAGCGTTTGTATATAATAACAAGAAAGCAACAAACAGGGAAACAATTAATTTCATAAACAGTATTTATTAAGGAAGAATTTTTAAATGTATGAAATCCTGTTTTATTATTATAAATAAAAACTAAAGAATATCAGGGTAGCTTAATGAAGATTATAAAGACCTTTATCGAATAATATTCTTTAAAACTAACCTATCTTAATTTTGTTAGGTATTGTAAGTTGCAGTAAAAATTAAAAAGTATGAAGCCTCAAAACGATATTTCCAACCTCAGAAAAGATTATCTAAAAAGTTCCTTATTGGAAAACGAGGTTGATGCTGATCCAATTTTGCAATTTAAGAAATGGTGGCAGGCAGCGAAAGACAGCGATATTGAAGAACCAAATGCTATGACGCTTGCTACTTGTTCAAACGGGAAACCGTCTGCAAGGATTGTTTTACTTAAAGGTATTAAAGAAGACGGTTTTCTTTTCTATACAAATTATGATAGCAGGAAGGGAAAAGAAATAGAATCAAATACTTTTGTATCCCTGGTTTTCTTCTGGAAAGAACTGGAGCGGCAGGTAAGAATAGAAGGTGTAGCAGAAAAAACGCCCCTTGAAGAAAGCGATGGATATTTTGCATACAGGCCACGACAAAGCCAGATTGGTGCATGGAGCTCTCCGCAAAGTGAAGTTATAAACAGTCGTAAAATACTTGAGAAAAACGTTGTGTACTACAATAATAAATTTAATACAGAAAACATACCTCGCCCTAAAAACTGGGGAGGATATATAATACGTCCAAACTTAATTGAATTTTGGCAGGGAAGGCCCGGTAGGCTCCACGATCGTTTACAGTACACTATTGATGAACAAAAAAAATGGAAAATAGAAAGGTTGGCTCCTTAAAGCCAGCTTATTTTTTTTCTATCGCTGCTTCAGGCTTTTTCTTATCAATTTTATTAGCATTTGCAGGCCTTACTTTTCCAAAAGATCCTTTAAAGATTTTCCCCTTTTTTGTTTTTTTATCTCCACGTCCCATGAATAAATTTTTTGTATGATGTAAAATTTTTAAATTGTTAGCTACTTATATAATAGCATAAAAAAAGCAAGATACATCAATGCATCTTGCTTCTAAAAATTTAAAAAAAATCAGACTTTCGATGACAATTCTTTGCCTGCTTTAAATTTCGCTACTTTCTTAGCTTTAATTTTAATAACAGCTCCGGTTTGAGGGTTACGGCCATTACGGGCAGCCCTTTTGCTTACGGAAAAAGTACCAAAGCCTACAAGGGTAACTTTGCCTCCACCCTTTAAAGTTTTAGTAACTGCTTCTACAAAAGAATCGAGAGAAGCATTTGCCTGTGTTTTGGTAACTCCTGCATCATCGGCCATCTTGGCGATTAGTTCTGCTTTGTTCATAATAATTTATTTGATTTTTTAACTGCAACAAATATAGAGGCTTTTTTATTGCAACAAAATTTTTCACAATTTTTTTTATTTGTTTATTTTTGCTAAGAACCACAATTAGCAAGGATTTAAAAGGAATTTACATAATTTCAATTTACTTGATAGTGTCGTAAAAAACTCTGAAATCCAATACTGCAAAGAGTTACAAAGTATATACAGCCCAAAGCATTCACAGAAAAGTCCTTTAATTATTGTATTTATTTATGTGATTAATTTAAATTAAATATTATACACAATTACTGCACAGATTCAAGCAGGGATTGAAATGCAATGAAATTGCCTCCCCATTTATTAAAGACTTTTTCCTCAAAGTTTTCTGAATATTTCATTAGGTAGGCTTCATATAAACTTTTTTCTTCTGAATAAAATTGAGTAGTAAATGTTTTCCCGTCTGATTCATCCTGCTCAAGTAATTTAAAAAAACGATGATCATAAAATAAACCGGTACTCATCATCCCCGGAATGTTTATTTCTTTTTGCCAGCGCAACCATTCATCTTCAATATCATTATCAATCTTAGTAGTAATATTATAAATTACCATGATCACAATTTTATTTCCAAATATACCGGGCAATGATCACTATGTTTTACCTGGGGGAAAATTTTGACATCTTGTATTTGTTCTTTTAAGTTTGAGGTCACATTTATATAATCTATTCTCCAACCTTTATTTTCCAGTCTTGTAGCCGGTCGCATTACGCTCCACCAGGTATATTGATGCGGGTCTTTATTCAGGTGGCGAAAACCATCTACAAAATCATTTTCCAATAGCTTATCAAACCAGGCTCGCTCCTCAGGCAAAAAGCCGGTAGTTTTTTTATTACCTGCAGGATTGTGAATGTCAATTTCTTTATGAGCGATATTATAATCACCACAAAGAATAATCTTCCTTCTTTTCTTTTTTAATTCGTTCAAATAATCAAGAAACTCATCGAGCCAACTATATTTATAAGATTGCCTGTGCTCACCGCTGGTGCCGGATGGGAAATAAGCATTGATCAGTGTAACGTCGAGAAAGTCCGCACGAAGAACCCTGCCCTCAAAATCACTTTGTTCATTGTTGTGTCCATATTCAACATTATCAGGATGCAATTTTGAAAGGATTGCTACACCGCTGTATCCCTTCTTTTGGGCACAAAAAAAGTAAGACCTGTATCCTGCCAACTCTATTGATTCAATATCAATATCGTCTTTATTAGCCTTTATTTCCTGCAGGCATATAACATCAGCCGGATCAGTTTTTAGCCATTCAATAAATCCTTTTCTGATAGCTGCTCTTATACCATTTACATTATATGTTATGATACGCATGTTTTGAATTTATGTGATTAAGACCACAAAAGGAAAATCATTAAAAAGCAGATAATTCAACTAATCATAATCCAGCTGAGGCCTAAGCCATCTTTCAACTTCTTCAACCGGCATATTTTTTCTTTTTGCATAATCCTCAACCTGGTCTTTTGCGATTTTACCTACGCCAAAATATTTACTTTCAGGATGGGCAAAATACCAACCACAAACCGAAGAAGCAGGATACATTGCCAGGGATTCAGTGAGAGTAATACCGGCATCTTCGGTTGCATTCAATAATTCAAAGAGTTTATATTTTTCAGTATGATCCGGGCAGGCAGGATAGCCTGGTGCAGGCCGTATACCCTGGTAACTTTCTTCAACCAATTCCTTTGTGCTAAGGTGTTCGCTAGTTGCATATCCCCAAAATTCTTTTCTTGTTCTTTCATGCAACAATTCTGCGAAAGCTTCCGCAAGCCTGTCTGCCAATGCCTGGAGAATTATTTTATTATAATCGTCAAGGTCTTCTTCAAATTTTTTAATGTGGGGCTCTATTCCATGTATGGAAACAGCGAAGGCTCCCAGAAAATCGGAATTGGATGGAGAAAGAAAATCTGCCAATGATAAGTTTGGCTGGCCTGGTGCTTTTTTGATTTGCTGGCGCAGAAATTCCAGCTTTTTGATTTCATTTCCTTTTTCGTACAAAGTAATTGTATCGGGAGCGGTTGCATTTGCTTCCCAGAAACCTATAACGCCATTTGCCGTCAGCCAGTTTTCATCAATAATTTTTTTCAAAAGATGCTGTGCGTCGTTATATAGTTTTGTCGCTTCAGTTCCTATTTTTTTATCGCTTAGAATTTGAGGAAATTTACCATGCAATTCCCATGCAATGAAAAATGGTTGCCAATCTATGTACTTACTTATTTCATAAAGATTATGATTTTTAAAAACTTTTGTCCCTATAAAAGTTGGCTTTGCAGGATTGAAATCATTCCAGTCAATTTCAAATTTATTTTTTTGTGCCTCTCCAAAATCCAGTAATGTCTTTGCAGATCTTTTATTTCCAAAATCCTCTTTAAGTTTTTCATACTCTTTTTTTATTCCATCCAGAAAGACCGGTTTGGTATCTTTATTCAGCAAGCTACCGGCAACGGTTACACTTCGGGATGCATCAAGTACATGAACTACCCCATTGTTATACTCCGGGGCTATACGAACCGCGGTATGCATGCGGGATGTAGTAGCGCCACCTATCATCAATGGAATGTTTATATTTCTCCGCTTCATTTCTTTTGCTATATGCACCATCTCATCCAGTGACGGAGTAATTAACCCGCTTAACCCGATGATCGATACGTTATTTTCTATAGCAGCCTGCAAAATTTTATCGGCGGGCACCATGACGCCCATATCAATAACTTCGTAACCGTTACAGCCTAATACTACTCCTACAATATTTTTTCCTATATCATGCACGTCGCCTTTTACCGTTGCCATTAATATTTTAGCCGGGCCGGCTCCTTCTTCGCTTATAGTTCCTGCTTCAATATGAGAAAGTCGCCTTTCTTCTTTTTCTGCTTCAATAAAAGGGAAAAGCCATGCTACACTTTTCTTCATCACCCTGGCGCTTTTTACTACCTGTGGTAAAAACATTCTGCCGCTCCCAAAAAGATCACCAACAATATTCATCCCATCCATAAGCGGGCCTTCTATTACATCAAGTGGTTTGGGATATTGCAATCGTGCTTCTTCAGTATCAGCATCAATATAATCTGTAATACCATTTACCAACGCATGGCTTAACCGTTTTTCAACTGTTTCTTTTCTCCATGCTTCATCTTTTACAATAATTTTGCCTTTTGCTTTTACTGTTTCTGCAAAAGAGAGTAGCTTATCGGTGGCCTCTTCATTTTTGTTTAGAATCACCTCTTCACAAAGTTGTTTGAGATTCGGCTCAATTTCTTCATAAACCTGTAGCTGGCCTGCATTTACTATGCCCATATCCATACCCGCCTTTATAGCATGATATAAAAAAACAGCGTGCATGGCGTCTCTAACGGTATCGTTACCACGAAACGAAAATGAAACATTACTTACACCACCACTTACTTTTGTTAGCGGCATTAGCTTTTTTATTTCATGCGTGGCTTCTATAAAGTCTACACCATAATTATTATGCTCTTCTATACCCGTAGCGATAGCAAAAATATTTGGGTCAAATATGATATCCTCAGGGTGAAAATCCGCAACTGTTGTAAGAATATCATAAGCACGTTTGCAGATTTCTACTTTACGTTCTTTCGTATCTGCCTGTCCTTTTTCATCGAAGGCCATTACAATTACAGACGCTCCAAAACTTTTACAAATAAAAGCCTGCTCAATAAATTTCTCTTCGCCCTCTTTCATAGAGATTGAATTGACAATACATTTTCCCTGTAGGCATTTTAACCCGGCTTCTATAATATTAAACTTAGAAGAATCAATCATTATGGGTATTTTAGCAATATCGGGCTCTGCCTGTAGCAGGTTTAAAAAAGTTGTCATAGCTTTTTCACCATCCAATAAAGCATCGTCCATATTTACATCAAGAATCTGTGCACCATTTTCTACCTGCTGTCTTGCTACGCTTAAGGCCTCTTCATAATTTCCTTCTCTTATTAAACGTGCAAATTTTTTAGAACCTGTCACATTAGTGCGCTCTCCTACATTTACAAAATTTGTTTCAGGACGAACTACCAGTGGCTCCAAACCTGATAAACGGAGGAAGGGTTGTATGTGTTTATTTTCTGACATCTTCATTATCCCTTTTTAGAACTAGCACGAAAGCCAATTGGGTTTCGTGGCTTCTGTTCTTGTATTAATAATTTTTTCAAATATGCAAAAACAGTTTTTATTTCTTCATCGTGTTTTACCAAGTGTTGTTCTATTTTTCCAATCTTCATCCACAGATCTTTATTGTCCAGAATCAATTGTTTCATTTTAGTAAACAAACGTATGATCTGGATATTAACCTGTATAGCGGTTTCAGAATTTAATACACTTGATAACATTGCAACACCTTGTTCTGTGAAGACATATGGAAGCTTTCTTGTGCCGCCTCTTCCTTTATTTTTTGATATCGCAAATTGCGATATCAAAGATTTGAATTCGATTTCTGTCAATTGAAACATAAAATCTTCCGGAAATCTTGAGATGTTTCTTTTAACCGCCTCATTCAAGCGAAACGTGTGTACTCCATACATTTCTGCTAAATCTTTATCCAACATCACTTTCATTCCCCGAAGCATATAAATTTTTTCTATAATAGTTTCCTCGGGAAGTTGTGGGGAAGAAATTTTGCTTTTTGCCATTTGCTTTTTATCATTATGTATTTATAAAACCTCTTCCAGTACAGGTAATTTTCTTGCCGCATAATTTTTCACCTGCTCTGCAATATGTTTTATATGATCCGGGGTAGTACCGCAACATCCACCTACAATGTTTACAAACCCCTCTCTTGCCCAGTCTTCTATAATGTGCGCTGTTTCGTGTGGCTGCTCATCATATTCTCCAAATGCATTGGGCAGCCCTGCGTTTGGATATGCTGAAGTATAACAACTCGCAATTTCACTAAGCTCTTCGATGTGAGGACGCATTTCGCTGGCTCCAAGAGCACAATTTAATCCAATGCTCAAAGGATTTGCATGAGACACAGATATATAAAAAGCTTCGAGGGTTTGACCGCTTAAGGTTCTTCCACTTGCATCCGTTATTGTTCCACTTATCATAATGGGCAACTCTTCTTTTTTATTGTCCCTGAAATATTTTTTTATGGCATAAATAGCCGCCTTTGCATTGAGAGTATCAAAGATGGTTTCTACTAAAAGTAAATCAACCCCACCATCAACAAGTCCACGTATTTGCTCATAGTATGCTGCGGCAACTTCGTCGAATGTTACGGCACGATATCCGGGATTATTTACGTCAGGAGACAAGCTTAATGTTTTATTTAAAGGGCCAATAGCACCTGCTACGAACTTCGGATTGTCTATCGTGAGTTGCTGCTTATAAATAAATTTATCAATCGCATTTCTTGCACACTTTGCCGCTGCAACATTTAGCTCGTAGGCAAATGATTGCATATCATAATCTGCCTGGGCAATAGATGTACTGCTGAATGTGTTGGTTTCAATAATATCTGAACCTGCCTCCAGGTATTGTATATGGATGGCTTCAATTATTTCAGGATGAGTTATACTTAGCAAATCATTATTTCCTTTTACATCAGTATGCCAGTCTTTAAATCGCTCGCCCCGGTAATCCATTTCTTCCAGCTTATAGCGCTGGATCATAGTACCCATAGCACCATCTATTATAAGTATTCGATCGTTTAGGCATTCTTGAATTGTCTTTTTCATAAATAAAATTTAATAGTTAAAGCCGGTTTTGTATGATGCACATTGATAAAAAGTACAAGTGAGTGACACAACCAGGATGCCTAAAGCTATATAGCCGGTAACCAAAAAAATAAATTGAAAGAGTAAACGAAATTTAAAATCCTGCGGGGAGAATTAGATTTTTTTCGTTTATTAGTTCAGTTTTAAGCCAGCACCGGCCAACTTAGCAAACTCACCAGGCCGAACAATAAACAAATCCGCCTAATTGCAATGCAAAATTAGATTAACTGAATTAAAAAAAGAAATATCTAAAAAACCTGATTATAAATTATATACCTACTTGCTAATTAGATTCACGAAGAAACTTCATTAGCCGGTAGCACACCACTAACGCCAGAATTATTCTCAGCATCTCTGGCTGCAAGCCTTTTGGCAAATTTTCCTATCGTAAGGCCCTGTATAAGAATTGAGAATAAAACAACAATGTAGGTAATAGAGACAAATACTTCTCCATACATATATTTTGGTACTGATAAAGCCAGAGCTACAGAAATGCCTCCCCTTAGCCCTCCCCACGTAAGAATAGGTATAGCATTTCTTTCAAAGGGCTTCGTTTTATATTTCAAAAACATAATAGGAATAATGACAGCAAGAAATCTTGCCAGCAGCACAATTATAATTGCTACACATCCGAGCCATAGCAAGGTCATATTAAATGGTATGATCAGCATTTCAAAGCCAATAAGCAAAAACAGGATCGCATTCATCACTTCATCAATCATTTCCCAAAACTTACCCAGGTAATCACGTGTAGTATCGCTTACTCCTTGCTCCATACTTTTGTTGCCGGTAATAATTCCTGCCATCACCATTGCCAATGGCCCGCTCACGTGTAACCTATCTGCCAGGAGATATCCTCCCATCACAATTGCAAGTGTTATCATAGTTTCTACAATATAATTGTCTATTGATTTTAAGGCTAAGTAACCAAGATAGCCAAGTATGTAGCCAAAGATCAATCCTCCACCGGCTTTCTTTATAAAAAGCCAGCCTATTCCCCAGCCTGAAGTATTTGATAAGCCTACCTGCGCAATTTCAATAAGCGTTGCAAAAATAACCACACCAACGCCATCATTAAACAGGCTTTCACCGCTTATTTTAATTTCTAATGATTCCGGTATTTTAGCTTTTTTAAGAATGCCAATTGCTGCTATAGGATCCGTAGGGGAAATTAATGCACCGAATATCAAACAATAAAGGTAATTGATAGAAAGTCCGAAAAGTTGAATAACCCCATATGTTAGGCTTCCCACAACAAAAGTTGATATAATAACTCCCATAGTCGCAAACGTAATTATAGAAGCTCTCTCTGATTTCAATTTTCTTGCATCGATGTGAAATGCCCCTGCGAAAAGCAAGAAACTAAGCATCACTTTCATGAGGGCTGTGTGAAAATCAATAGCACTGATTACTGTGCTAGCTGCAATAAAAAATTTCTGGTTAAGTGCACTTAAACTTATAACTATAAGAGAAGCAACAAGCGAGATTAGCATAATACCAATAGTACCGGGTAATTTTATAAATCTAAAATTGATGTACCCAAAAATGGCTGCCAGTACTATTATTAATGTTATTATATTATAAATTTCCATTTGCTTTTTACCTTAGCCGATAATTTTCATGCCATCAAAAACTATAGGTAAATTTAGAAATAATTCATTTGGGGGAATTTTTATTTGGAACGATGAGTTTTAAATAGCAAAAGATTTGATTAAGGTTCATTCTTATTTTAAAGCTTATAAAATAAAAAAACCGCCCTTAATTTAAAGGCGGTTTGCTTAACTAATCATGCCACTAAGCTCTAATTTCTATCCCTGTTATTGTGTTTTTTCCTGTAAATTTCACGGCTGTCTTTTCTTTCTTCCTTCTTAATAATTTTTCTTTCACCTGCTGTAATCTTTCCGTCAGATTTTGCCAGCTTTACATCCTGGTGCAGATCTTTATGGTCTTCCCTAAGATCATTGGCTTCTCTTTTTGTAAGCTCGCCACTTTTTACACCTTGTTTAATACGCTGATGTTGGTTTTGAGCCCGATGCCTGATTTGTGCATTCGCATTGCTTACGTTTAAACAAAATAAAAAAGCTAATGCAAATAGAATCTTCGTTTTCATAATTTCGATTTAAATAGTTAAAAAATTTATTTTCGCAAACTATGACGCAAGAATAATATGATGGTTTAATCCATACACTAAAAAACCAAAAAAATTATAATGTTTTTAAACTACTTCGCTGGAATAGTTATCAAAAAGCCGGACTGCATAAATATTAAAGCTTTTTCGATGATACCTGCATAAGCCGTGTTTCCCGATAGCATCGCGATGCTCAGGAGTTCCGTAACCCTTATTGTTATGCCATGCGTACATTTTATATTTTTTGTGCAGATGCAGCATGTGTTCATCACGATGTGTTTTGGCTAATACACTGGCAGCAGCTATAGAAGTATATATACCATCTCCCTTTATTATGCAGTGATGCGGCATAGATTTATAAGACTTAAAGCGATTACCGTCAACAAGCAGAATATCGGGTTTTTTATGAAGCTTATTCAAAGCAACGTGCATCGCTTTAAAAGATGCCTGCAATATGTTAATGCGGTCTATTTCTTCATTGCATATACTGGCAACAGCATAAGCTATAGATTCTTTTTCTATAATCGGCCTCAGGGTTTCTCTCTCTTCACGGGTCATTTGTTTAGAATCATTTAAGAACGGATGATAAAAATCTTTAGGTAAAATAACTGCCGCAGCAAATACAGGCCCTGCAAAGCATCCACGCCCTGCTTCATCAAGACCAACCTCGCAAAATTTATTATGAAAAAAAGGTAATAACATGGAAGATATTTTTTCAAAAATAAAATAGATGCGTTTCAAAACTCTAATTAATTTTCAACATAGCTGTTTAAAAATATTCTTAAGTATTTCTATGGTTGTGCAAGGTTAACTTTGCACACATTAAATAAAGAATACTTTAAGATGATTAGGAAACAGGAAATCCTATGCAGCAAATTTTAGCAAAAAATACTTCAAAAAATGTGTCTCGCTGGCTTATAGCCGGTGTGATAATGCTAATGATACAAATTTTGTTGGGAGGTATTACACGGCTTACTGAATCAGGTTTGAGTATAACAGAATGGAACCCTATAACCGGGATTCTTCCACCAACGAACAACGCCAAATGGATAGAAGAATTTGCTAAATATAAATACACAGACCAGTTTCGGTTTATTCATTCAGATTTTTCTCTCAATGATTTTAAATTCATATTTTTTTGGGAATGGCTGCATCGTGCATGGGCACGTCTGATGGGCCTGGTCTTCATATTTGGATTTGTTTATTTTCTTATTAAAAAACAATTCAGGCAAAATATGATCATTCCATTCATTATATTGTTCTTGCTGGGAGTTATGCAGGCAGCTATCGGTTGGATTATGGTACAAAGCGGCCTGGTGCCTGAAAAATTATTTGTTGGCCACATTCAGCTTGCCACCCATTTTATGGCGGCGCTTTTTCTTTTATGCTATACATTATGGTTTGCGCTTAGCCTCGGCATCCCTAAAAGTATGTTAATCGTAAGCAGCCGCCTCAGAAGAATGACATGGATTGTTTTTTCAATTCTTATTTTACAATTGATTTACGGTGCTTTTATGGCCGGCTTACATGCAGCAACAGCAGCGCCAACATGGCCCCGTATAAATGGCGAGTGGATTCCGGGTGCAATAAATAATTTATCACCGGGCTGGAAAAATTTAATCGATAATAAAATTACCATTCAGTTTATACATCGTGTTTTTGCCTATATTTTATTAATTATTGTTTTTGTTTGGGGATACCAGGCATTTAAGTTAAACGGAAATATATTATTTCGAAAGACAAGATTTGTTCCTGTAATATTAATTCTAATGCAAGTAATGTTAGGCATAGCTACCGTAATACTTTCTCCTTACGGCAATAACCTCGTATGGTTTGGCGTTGCCCATCAATTAGTTGGTATGCTCTTTCTTATAACAATAATTTTTATGTTGTATATTATAAGATCATCGGGATTGCAAATACACAAAGCTTAAAATAAATAAACCGCATTAAATACCGGTTATGAAAACATTTATGCGAAATTTTTATTTCTCATTTCCCATTCAATTATTTCTCCTTCATTTCAGAAAATTCCAGGTGTTATTAATTTTCTGGTTTATAATCATCCTGACACTTACCGGTCATTTTTTGAGAATATTCGGAGCCAATGCATTGTTCCTGGCTCCGGAATATTTGGGAAACGTAAATGCGGCAGGTGCTGCAATTACAGGTATTGCGACTGCAGTTTTCATCATGAGTTGGAACATTACCACATTTATATTGCATAGCAAACGCTGCCGTTTCCTCGCTACGACTTCAAAGCCTTTTTTTAAATATTGCATTAATAATGCAATTATTCCATTTTGTTTTTTATTAATTTATTTTTTTGAAGCATATTCATTTGATAAAAGAAATGAGCTTATATCCATTGGAGAATTCATAGGAATCGCCGGAGGATTTTGTGGTGGGCTTTTTTTAATTATAGGTTTTTCTTTTATTTATTTTTTTAATGCAGATAAAAGAATTATAAGAAAATTTAAACCAGGTTTTAAAGATTTTGATGAAAATAAAAGATTTAACCAACATGAAGATGCTCTTGATGGCGACAATTTCGGGCTTCCCGTCGGCTATTATTTTACTACATATTTTACTTTAAAAAAAGCCAGAAAAGTTGGCCATTACAGTAAAGAGTTCCTGGATACCATTTTCAAAAGGCATCATCTTTCGGCGATGATCACCGTATTATTGGCTTTTATTTTTATGATATTTCTTGGGTTTTTTCTTGATAATAAATTTTTTCAAATACCCGCGGCGGCAAGTATTTTTTTATTGCTCGCCATTTTAAACTCGGTAATAGGAGCGCTCACTTATTTTTTGAGAAGCTGGAGTGTATTGTTTGTAATTTTTCTTTTTATCGTACTTAACTTATTGTACAAATATGATATTATCGATCCCCGGAACAAAGCTTATGGATTAAATTATAATAATTCTTCAAGGCCTGTATATTCCCTGGAGAGCCTTGCAAAACTGAATTCACCCCAACAGATAGAAGTTGATAAAAAAAATATGATCGGAATTCTTAACCGCTGGAAAGCCAGGCAGCAGGAAGAAAAACCTTTAATGGTTGTATTTAATTTTAGTGGCGGCGGAGTACGAAGTGCAAGTTTCGCAATGAATATTTTACAACAGTTGGATAGCATAAGCCATGGGAAAATTATGAAAAATACTTTCCTTATGAGCGGGGCATCCGGTGGCATGCTGGGCGCTGCTTATTTTCGTGAGTTGTCAAGATTGAAGTTTCATGGCGAAGATATTGGCGTTGATGATAGAAAATATGTTGATGATATTTCAGAGGATTTATTAAATCCTGTATTTTCTTCAATGATATCCCGCGACCTTCTTTCACCTGCGCAAAAATTCTCAGTTACCCCTTACCGTTATGTAAAAGATCGTGGATATGCTTTTGAAGAAAAATTAAATGAAAATACACATGGCCTTCTTAATAAAAATATAGGTTTTTACCAGGCTGAAGAAAGTAATGCCGGCATTCCGCTTATGATTTTAAACTCAGTGATAACAAGAGATTTAAAAAAGCTCATGATATGTACACAACCTTTAAGCTTCATGATGCAGCCCGAATACACAGACAGTACGTCAAAAATGAGTGGGCCGGATGCGGTTGACTTTGCGGCAATGTTTAAAGATGAAAACCCCATGAACCTAAGATTTCTCACAGCTTTAAGAATGAACGCCACCTATCCTTATATTCTTCCTAATGTTTGGCTCCCATCTAATCCTGTAATTGATGTAATGGATGCAGGATTAAGAGATAACTATGGGCAGGAAACAACACTTCGGTTTTTAAATATATTTAAAGACTGGATAAATACAAATACACGAGGTGTTTTGGTGATACAGGTGCGATCCAGGAAGAAAGGGAGTTGGGACAATGAATTAGAAAATGGCGACATTACAGATATAATAACCAAGCCATTTACTATGTTGCAAACTAACTGGTTTATGCTGCAGGATTATTTTCAGAATGATGAAATTACCTATTCCCAAAATTTTCTAGATAGTAATTTGAGCAGAGTTGCTTTTATGTACATACCGGAAAAACAAGAGCATGGCGCAACCCTTAACTTTCATTTGACTGCGAGTGAAAAAAAGGAAGTGAGGTCTTCGCTAAGTCGAAAAAATAATGTAGAAGCTTTCAAGGAGGTGATAAAAATTTTAAAATATTAAGGTTGAATAAGCAGAAAAGCATTTGGTATGATTTGAATGTTAAACTCTTTGTATGTGGGAGCAGGATCTCCATCAATATGTAATGGCGCAAGCTTAGAATTTTTAAGTTTAAGCGCACCAGCCTGGAAATAAAGAATGCTATCATTGAAAAAGTTTTTTTCTGCATCCTTCGTGAGTTTTCCTGTTTTCATTTGCTTAAATACTGACCAAAGCACTTTTATCTTCCCCATTTTTTTTACTACAATTACATCAATCAGGCCGTCATTCAGGCTTGCTTTCGGAGCAATCGTAAAATTATTTCCAAACTGGTTGCTATTTGCAATGCAAATAAAAAAAGCATCGACTTTCAACAATGTGTTATTTATTTCTATCTCAAAAGGATAAGTATGCGCCGATAAAAAATTTTTAAAAGATTGCCTGATATAATTACTGAGGCCGCGCCTTTTCTGAAGCGAAAAATCGTAAGCTACCTGTGCATCAAACCCTATACCACATAGCATACAACTCAATTTGTCATTGATGAGAAAAGCGTCTACCCTGGATACTTTTCCATTAAATATCACCTCAAAAGCTTTATTAACCGACCTTGGTATTTTTGCCGCGAAAGCAAGCCCGTTTCCAGACCCTAAAGGAATAATGCCAAAATTTATTTTGGTGTTTAATAAAGATGCCACAATAGGATTGAGGCTTCCGTCGCCACCACAGATAACAACATCAGTAATTTTATGTTTTTTTATTCTTTCTTTAAGAAAGGAATAGTTGCTGTCTTCAGCAGTTAATAAAATTTCAAACCCTACATTTTGTTCATAACATTTTTTTATGATCCTTCTTTCCAACTGTAGTTTATTTCTTGTACCAGAAATAGGATTTATAAAAAATAATATTTTCCGCCTCATGTATTATTTTAAATGAATTTCTGCAAGCTGTTTCATTTTAGATGGCAACATCATCAAATCATTAGCAGGGTTTTCGAGCAACCTTATTTTAATGATTGTTTGCGAAGAAATTTTTTTGCAGATATTTGAAATGTCAATGATATAAATTCCTGGCGTTTCATTCGATTCATCCGATGCATAAAGCGTAGAGCCGCCGTTATCCACAAATTCAATCGTTCTTTTATAGGCAGATGATGCATTTTTTTCTTTTACTATGACATCAAAATTGCAAACACCTTTATAATCAGCTTTCTTAAAAGTAATTATAGCAGGCTCATCATTAACCTCTATCCTTTCTGTTTCGTTTCCTTTAATCCTTGCACTTATCATCATCTGTGAAAATACCATTTCATGCATCAGCAAAATCAATGTCAGAGAAATTATTATCTTAAATTTCATTCGAAAAATTTTATTAATTGCAGAATAAAGCTTGGAATTAAAATGAAAGTTTATACGCTTTTTCAAAAAATGCCCTGGTTTTGTAAAAGCTCCTGCGAACTTTCATTCAATGCTTTCCATAAAATATCTTTTAACTCCACAAGCCCTTTATTGGTAATGGACGAGATAAAAACATGTTCAATTCCTTCAGGTAATTCTTCTTCAATAGCTTCTTTAAGCTCCTCATCAAGCATATCGCTTTTACTTATTGCAATTATAAATTTTTTGTCAAGTAATTCAGGATTGTATTCCTTTAATTCATTTAGCAATATTTCGAATTCTTCCCGATGGCCGTTGCTATCTGCAGGTATTACAAACAGCAAAACAGGATTACGTTCTATATGTCTTAAGAACCTATACCCTAGGCCCTTCCCTTCAGCAGCACCTTCAATTATTCCCGGAAGATCTGCTACACAAAAACTCTTATTTTCCCTATAAGCAACCATTCCCAGTTGCGGAGTTAATGTAGTAAAAGCATAGTCAGCGATCTTTGGAGTTGCGGCAGTTATTACAGAAAGTAAAGTTGATTTTCCAGCATTTGGAAAGCCTACCAAACCTACATCGGCTAATACTTTTAATTCCATTATTTTCCAGCCCTCCTGGCCATCTTCGCCTGGTTGAGCATGTTGCGGTGCCTGGTTAGTGGGAGTTGCAAAGTGCGAATTCCCCTGTCCTCCACGGCCACCTTTCATCAATATAATTTCCTGTCCATCTTCTAAGATTTCCGCCTCCAGCTTGCCCGTTTCTTCATCTCTTGCAATAGTGCCCAAAGGCACATCTATGTAAATATCTTTACCATCTTTTCCCGTAGAATTGTTCTTACTGCCATCGGTACCATCTTCCGCCAAAATATTTTTAAAATATCGCAGGTGCAATAATGTCCATAAATTTTTATTTCCCCGCATTATGATATGAGCTCCCCTGCCGCCATCTCCTCCATCCGGGCCACCAAACGCCGTGAGTTTATTTCGCATAAAGTGTTTGCTGCCAGCACCGCCATGACCGCTTTTACAAAAAACCCTTATAAGGTCTATAAAATTTGTTTTTTCCATTGCCGTAAAGGTCGGTAAGTTTTTTTAGGAATTGTTTTTGCAACCAGATATAGAAAATTATGACCAAACTAATATCAATTTCTCTTTTTATTTCTTTGCTGACGTCTTGTGCAGCAACTAAAAAAGGGAAAGGAATAAATGAAATGCCCGCCTGTCTTCGAACAATAATTAATACTATGGTGGCTGAACCTAATGGTTCACCACAATCAGTTGCTATGTATAATTATAAAAATCGGATTGTTTATTATGTGGTATCACCTTGTTGCGATAAATATAATATTGTCTATGACAGTGCCTGCAATATTTTGGGTTATCCTGATGGGGGATTTACAGGAAAAGGAGATGGAAAAATGACAGACTTTAAAAGTGAATCGTCTGGTGAGAAAATTATTTGGTTAAAGGATAACTCAAAGAAACTATCTAATTAGTTCTTCCTAACTGATCTAATATAAAAGCATATTTTAAGGCGGTTAATTTTTATCTTTCATACCTCCCGGACTCGCCACCATGGCCTGCTCCCATATTTACTTTAAATAAAACAGGATTGCTCCCCTTGTTATTTTCCCGCACTTTTGCAACCCATTTTGCAGTAGAGAAAAAAGGAACCTGTGTATCATTCAATCCACCGGTAGCAAAAATTGCGGGATACTTTGTAGGCTTTACATTATCCAAAGGTGAGCAGGTAAGCAGGTAATCCTAGTATTCTTTTTTATTATGATCACCCCATTAGTCGTACTCTAATTTTGTTAATGGCAGGTCCGTATTATACTTAGGCTTAAATAAACTTGATTATTTAATTCAGAAAAAAATATTCCGTTTGCAACAAAACTTTAAGATTCTATTCAGTGTCGTACCTATCAACACTTTCTATGCCCGGCAAGCTTTTAAGATGCTCAACCAGGTCTTCAAGCTCATCCTTATCATGGACATATAATTTTATATTTCCTTCAAACAAACCATCTTTTGCCTCAACAGTGAGTGCATTAATATTTATTTTTAATGTGCCACTTATAAGATTGGTTATTTTATTAATTACCCCAACATCATCAAGCCCAATAATTTTAATACCGGTCAAAAATGAAATCTCCTTGTTTTTAACCCATTTCGTTTTCACCACCCTATGTCCATAGTTAGATAAGAGTCTCGCCGCATTGGGGCAATTAGTTCTATGAATTTTTAAGCCTTCACCCTGGGTTACAAAACCGAATACATCATCTCCCGGAATCGGTTTGCAGCAATTAGCCAGTGTATACATTATTTTATCACTACTCTCGCCAAAAATTATGAGTTCTGTATCTTTTTTATTTGGGTGCTTGTGATCAGATTCCGGTTTTTCTTCAACTGGTAGTTTAAGAATTTTAGGAGAATGGATTTTATCACCAAGAACTGTGAATTCACTCAACTCCTTAAGATCAATTTTTTTTATAGCAATTTCATATAACAGATCAAGTTGTGATGAAAGCTTATAGTAAGAAGTGAGCTCGTCAATATTTGTTTGACTCATTGCGGCACCAATATGATCTAGCTTTCGCTGTAATATATTTTTTCCTTCTTCAGCTATAGTTCGCTTTTCTTCTTTGAGCGAATCTTTTATTTTGGTTTTTGCCTTTGGTGTTACAACAAGTTTTAACCATTCCCTGCTGGGCTTTTGCTTGGAAGAGGTGATTATTTCCACCTGGTCACCACTCTTTAGCTTATGCCCAAGGGGAACTAGCTTATGATTTACTTTTGCCCCAATACATTTTTCTCCAACTGCCGTATGAACTGCAAATGCAAAATCAAGCGCTGATGCTCCTATAGGTAACATTTTTACATCTCCCTTAGGAGTGTATACATAAATTTCTTCGGCTAAAAATGATACCTTAAAGTCCTGCAAAAAATCGATAGAATTAGTATCCTGGTTCATCAGCATTTCTCTTATCTGTTGAAACCAATTATCGAATCTATTTTCTTCATTGGTGCCTTCCTTATATTTCCAATGAGCTGCAAGGCCTTTTTCTGCAATATCATTCATTCTTTTAGTACGTATCTGCACCTCTACCCATTTACCCTGGGCTCCCATTACGGTTGTATGCAGTGCTTCATATCCATTACTTTTGGGATTGCTCAGCCAGTCACGTAGCCGCTCAGGCGCAGGGTTATATTCATCAGTAACCATACTATATACTTTCCAGCAATCTTCCTTTTCTCTTTCTGCAGGTGAGTTCAATATTACCCGTATCGCAAACAAATCGTAAACTTCATCAAATGAAACGCCCTTCTTTTTCATTTTATTCCATATTGAATGGATACTTTTTGGCCTACCATAAATCTCAAAATCAAATTTTCCCTGTTGTAGTTTCTCCTTTATTGGCCTAATGAAATCATTAATATATCGTGTACGTTCTCTCTTTGTGTTATCCAGCTTTTGAGCGATATAACGGTAGCTGTCAGGCTCCATGTATTTCATGGAGAGATCTTCCATTTCAGTCTTTATATTATACAAACCCATCCTGTGCGCAAGGGGAGCATATACGTAAACTGTTTCTGAAGAAATTTTAAGCTGGTTCTCTCTTTTCATGCTATCCAGCGTGCGCATATTGTGCAGCCTGTCCGCCAGTTTAATTAAAATTACTCTTGGATCATCGGTGAGTGTAAGTAATATTTTTTTAAAATTTTCCGCCTGTTTCGATGAATTGGCATCAAGCACCGTGGAGATTTTGGTAAGGCCATCAACTATCTTTGCAATCTCATTTCCAAATTCTCTTTGCACATCTTCAAGAGTAATATCAGTATCCTCAACAGTATCATGCATAAGAGCACAAATAGTACTGCGCACACCAAGCCCGATTTCTTCAACACATATCATAGCGACAGCAATGGGATGTAGTATATAAGGTTCGCCGCTTTTACGCCGCATAGTTTTATGCGCTTCTACTGCAATTTCAAAAGCCGACCTGACTAATTCTTTATCGCCGGGTTTTAATTTTGGCTTTAAGGCCCGCAACAAGGCACGGTAATTCCTAAGAATATTTTTCTTTTCTTCAGCTTCATTCAATACATATTTAGGTATGTCCAGTGTAGTTTCCATTCATACGAATTTACAGAGAAAACGGGGATTGGTTTTATGGAAAAAGCTTAGATTTTGAAGAAAACGAAAAGTTGTGAACTTTTTTTTAAGAATATTTTAAAAAAGCTTATGAGATTATCATCTTCAAAATTTCCTTAAGGGCAGCCTTAGTAAATATCTTTTTCGGCAGGGAATTAAATAGCTTTATCTCTTCCCAAATCCGGGTTTCATTATCAAGAAATTTTAATACGATGGACGCTTTATTTTTCTCAAACAGCATTGAAAAAATTGTTTTACCCTGCATAAGTTTCCCGGAAAGAATATGCAATAATGTACTGTCATAAAAATAAAAACGATTTTTAAAATTTCTTCCCTTAAGAATTTTCCTGGTTAATAAATCAGTTACAATCTCGTCCGCCTGGTTTTGAATAAATTTAAATGTGTAGCCAGTTGATGCCTTGGTTTGCCCACCTGCAGTTCCTATATAGTGCATTCGATTTTTATAAGAAGGGAATTCCGCATTTGTCATTGGTATCACACCAAATTCCTCATCAACAATTTTATAATCAGGAAGACCCAAATAGCTTTTCAGATAATCTTTCAAAGCAATATCATATTCTTCTTGTGGCAGAATATTTTCAGTAAACAACGTGTACTCAATAAGAGCTTTCGTAGAAGATAGCGGCAAAACGTAAACGAAAGTTGTACCATATTGCTGCTTAACCCTGAAATCCATAAGCACGGCCTGTTCAGCTTTAAAAAAATCCCCTGGCGTTTCAACGACCCATCCTTTAAAATGCTGGAGGAGATGAAATTTACTTTTTTGATTATTCTCCGGCCTAAAAATTGAATTAAAAATTATGGCATTCTTATCAATTATAATTTCTTCATCGTTAAATTTAATATTGGTAGATATTCCTTTAATATCAAAAGAAATGTTACCGCAAATAACATCAATGTTTTTTTCAGATTCGATACTGGCAAAACAATGCCTGTAAAAATCAATTCCTCTTATCATTTTGTATTGATAAGGATAAATATCGAGTGGGATAGACTTATTATCAGTCTTAAAAGAAAGATGATCCCATTTCCTAAAAATTATACTTTCAAAAAAGCCTTGCTTCTTTTCCCAAAAACACCATGTACGGTCGTTTTTAGTTTTGATCTCTTTATCTACAATAAGTATTTTTTTATCGGTAAAGTTTTTGGAATTAATCATTCGCATAATGATGCTAAGTGAAGAACACCCTGCTCCCAAAAAAATATAATCGTATTGTGTAGCCTGCATCTAACCTTAGTATTGGTTATAACTAAGCAATTGAAGATAAATTATAAAGAGAATAAAAAGAATGGTGAAATTAATATGTCGTCGCTGATAAGAATAATTCAAAATTTCTTAGTTATTTGCTACCAAAACTGAGGTAGCTTTCATCTTGTTTTCCAATGCTCTTTTTTTATCGGCTTTAACTTTGTTGCGATATTTTCTTGCTACTAATAGCATTCCAAAGCTTTCTCCCTCTTCTTTTTCCAAATGCTTATGATGCATTTTATGAGCCCATCTTATACCGCGAACATAAATATTATCAGTACGGGTAAACAACTTTATTCTTTGATGAATAATAACGTCATGTACTATAAAATAAGCAAGGCCGTACATTGCAATACCTGCTCCTATTGCTGCAAGCCAAAATTTATTATTAAAAGTCCCGAATAAAATACATAAAATACTGGGTATAGAAAAAATAAGAAAAAAAGCATCATTTTTTTCAAAGAATCCAGGACCTTTTTTATGATGATCTTCATGTAAGTACCATAAAAAACCATGCATAATAAACTTATGAGTAAGCCATGTGATACCTTCCATTGTTAAAAAGGTACCAAACATTATCATAAAGAAATAAATGAATTGCATCTGATACAAAAATAAGATTTAATAAATTTCCCTTCCTAAATTAATCTTAAAAAAGAGAGTTACACCAAACTGAATTTTTCCGAATGGTATGCTTTTATACCTGGCAATGCTAACTTGAACCATTCTGTATATTTTTGAGGATGTGTTAGTAATGACTCTTCAACGTTTTCGATTGTTTTATAACAATAATCACTTACTTCACTTGTATTAGCATTTATATCACCATCATAAAAGCCTGCCAGTACATGGTCATATTCATACTCTGTTAACCCATTATCAAAAGTTGCTTTATAAATAAAATTAAAAGCCTTCGCAAGGATAGTTGTAAAGCCCATTTCTTCAAATAACCTGCGTGTTGCTGCCGATAAAATCTCTTCACCAGGCAGTGGATGGCTGCAACAGGTATTAGTCCACAAACCTCCATTATGGTATTTACCGGCAGCACGTTTCTGAAGGAGCATTTCACCTTTGCTATTAAAAATAAAAATACTGAAGGCCCGATGAAGTAGCCCTTTCAAATGAGCATCCATTTTTTCCATGGTTCCAATTTGCTCATCCCTTTCGTTAACCAATATTACCTCAGTCAATGTATTTATAAATTAATTATTAAATTAAATTAAGGCGATTTTTAACACGGGCCCTTACTACAATAAATGCTTTTGAATAATTTGGGATTCTTATTCTTTGTTCAAGAATTTTGGCAGGCTGAGTTTGTCTTATTTTTTTGAAAAGAGACAAATAATACTTGTAAGCGACATATACTCCAAATCTTGCCTTAAGAGGCAATTCAATAATTCCTTTATAAGCATTCGCAAAATCATTCATAATATCTTTCTCAATACTCATTTTTGTTTCAGCAGTAAAATTTCTAAAATCAACATCAGGAAAGTAAGTACGCTCAAGCTGTTGAAAATCTGCTTTTACGTCTCTTAAAAAATTTACTTTTTGGAAAGCGGCACCCAGCGATTTTGCAAATGGCTTCAATTTTTCATATTGATGATAATCTTTTTCACAAAATATAGATAAACACATTAAACCAACTACTTCGGCGCTTCCATAAACATAGTCCTTATAGCCTTCAGCGTCGTAACTCTTTTTATCAAGATCATACTCCATACTTTTAAAGAATGCATCGATTAAATGAATATCAATTTTATATTCATGTACAGTGAGCTGAAAACTTTGAAGTATTGGGTTAAGGCTTATCTTTCTTTTAATTGCATTATATGTTTCATTTTTAAATTCTTCAAGCAATTCGTCTTTGTTATAATCATGAAAAGTGTCAACTATCTCATCAGCAAACCTTACAAAACCATAAATATTGTAAATAGGTGTTCTCAAGTCTTTATGCAAAAGCATGATAGCACTGCAGAATGAAGTGCTGTACTTCTGCGTTGTAATTTTACTACACTGCATACTTACATCATGAAATAGCTGCATCATAATCCACTAGGTATTTTAGATAAACATCTTTATAAAAATACATTTTATGAACCAAAATATTTAATTACTTCTTTACTTACCACTTCTCCGCTTATAAGTGAAGGTGGAACGCCTGGGCCCGGTACCGTAAGTTGCCCTGTGTAAAAAAGATTTTCTATTTTTTTGCTTCTGCATGCAGGTTTAAGAACGGCAGTTTGCATTAACGTATTTGCAAGCCCGTAGGCATTCCCCTTATATGCATTATAATCACTTACGAAATCAGCAGGCCCAAAAGATTGCTTATAAATTATATGGTCTTTTATTGTTTCACCAATTCGTTTTTCAAATCTTGTTATAATCTTTTCAAAATATTTTTCTCTAAGTTTTTCATCATCATCTGACAAGCCTGCTGATACAGGTATTAAAAAAAATAAATTCTCACAACCTTCTGGCGCCGTAGTTTCGTCTGTTACTGACGTTGCGCTTACATAAAACAATGGTTCATCCGGCCACTCTTTGGTTACATAAATTTGTTCACCATGCTTTTCAAAATCTACGTCGAAAAACAGAGAATGGTGTGTAATATCTCTTAGTTTTTTATCTAAACCTATATAATAAAGTAAGCAACCGGGAGCCAAAATTCTTTTATCCCAATAATTTTCACTGTAGCTCCTGCAATTTTCAGGAATCAAATTATTTTCGACAAAATGGTAATCTGCACTAGCTACCACAACGTCGCTTTCATAATAATGTATGCCTAACATTTCATTCACTTTTTCAGTAGTAACTCCTATTGCCCTTCTACCGGTTAAATTTATAGCAGTTGCCTTCTCATTAAAACTAAACGTAACGCCAGATTCTACTGCCAGCTTATACATACCACTCACTACGCTGTACATTCCTTTCTCAGGATACCAGGTTCCACCTTTTATATCTGCATAGTTCATCAGGCTATACAGAGCTGGTATATGTTTTGGCAATGCCCCGAGGAATAAAACAGGAAATTCAAGCAATTGTTTCAGTTTGGGATTTTTAAAGCTTTTTTGAATGTGAGATTTAATCGAGGAAAATACATCCAATTTTAGAATTCCGGTTGCAAGATCCCAATCGAGGAATTCAAGCCATGATCTCCCGGGCTTTTGAACCAGTTTATTAATTCCAACTTCATACTTATATTTGGCTTGTATAAGATATTGATCAAGTTTTTCTCCACTGCCTTGTTCAATTTTTTCAAATAGCTTTTTTAATTCCTCATAGTTAGCAGGAATTTCCATTTCCTCATCTTTCCAAAAAATTTTATAAGAAGGATCCAGTCTTTTCAAACTGTAATAGTCTGATCTTTTTTTTCCAAAGTTTTTAAAATATCTTTCGAAAACATCAGGCATCCAATACCAGCTTGGACCCATATCGAATGTAAATCCATGTGCTTCCAGTTTTCTTGCACGCCCACCCGGCATATCGAGTTTTTCTATTACAGTAACATTCCAGCCCGATTTAGCTAAATATGTTGCTGAGGATAAACCCGAAAAACCACTTCCTATTACAATTGCTTTTTTCAAATTTTGAATTCAAAGTTAATTGAAAACTTAGTCTGAAAAGATGGGCTAAATCTCAAAATCTAGTAATTTTTTCTTTAAGAAGCTTACGGGCAAAATGAATGCGACTCTTGATCGTTCCTAAAGGCTCGTGCAACATTCCAGCAATCTCGTGGTATTTATAGCCTTCAAAATATAATAAGAAAGGAGTTTTAAAGATAGAAGGCAAATAATTCAATTCTTTTTCAATTTCCTTTAGCTTCAGCCTACTTTCAGCAAGATTTGTGATAGCAGTCTGGTTATAATTCAGCAAGAAATCGTTGGGTGTAGCATCGAGGATTACATTTTGTTTTACTTTCCTGCGGTAATCGTTTATAAAAATATTACGCATTATTGTGTAAAGCCAGGCCTTAATGTTTGTTCCAAAATTGTATTTTTCACGGTTAGCAACTGCCCTATACATTGTTTCCTGCAAAAGATCTTTAGCGCTTTCATTATCTCTTGTAAGATTTATAGCAAAAGGTTTTAAAAATTCAGTGTTATTCAAAAGCAGCTGGTTAAATTCAACAGTCGACATAAAATAGTGTTTAACATTTAATATGTCAAAGTTAAACAAAAATATTGAAGACAAAAAATAAATTGTTTAATTTTTTTAATACAAAAGTTAAACAGATTTTAAATTGACAAACGTATCGGAGAAAGAATTATTAATTATGAAAGATTATCTATAAATTCTTTCACTTCTGAAAGAGATTTTTTAAAAATTATTTTGGGTGGCAATTTTTTTATATAGGAATTTGTTAACCTGCCTGAAATAATTGTTGGATAATTTCCGAATTTTTTACCCAGAATTATAATAAATTTTTCGAAATTAAAATTTTTTGAAACGGATGTCACATGTGTGTAAAGGTAATCTGGGTTTTTACTTTCCGTTATTGTTTCTAGTTCTTTAAAAGGGGTGTGAGCTCCAAGATAAAGAGTTTTAATGCCTCTCTTCTTTAGTAAATAGCATACCAGTAACAACCCAAGTTCATGATATTCCCCTTCCGGTAAAAAAAGGCAAATTTTAATAGATGATTTTACTTTCACAGCTAAACTGTCAATACCAACTATTATTTTTTGTCTTATTAAATTACTAACAAGATGTTCCTGTGCAGGATTTATATGATTTGTAACCCAAAGTGTTCCAACTTTTTCCATAAAAGGAAAGATTATCTTCAGGATTATTTTCTCAATCCCTGAAGCGGCAATACTTTCGTTGAGGATACTTTCGAAATTTTCAATATCATAATCGACCATACATTCTAATAACCGGTTGATCATTAAATGATCCCTGGCACCAGCATCACTAAGGGATAGCACATTTTCGGCCAACTTATCCGGACTCATTTTATCTATATGCGATATCTTAAATCCATATTTATTCAGGAGTGCAATGTTAAGAATGGTTTTAAGTTCTTCATTAGTGTAGTACCTTATATTAGTATCAGATCGCTTAGGCTTGAGGAAAGAATATCGTTGCTCCCAGATGCGTATGGTGTGGGCTTTGATACCTGATAGATTCTCGATGTCTTTTATTGTAAAGAGCATAAAATGGAAAGGTTTTCTCTATTACAAAAAAAAGCACTTATAAGTTTGGATTTTCTAAAAAAACAACTGTTTACTTCATTAGAATGAATAAAATTATACATGATTGTTATTTATCTCTTTTGAGATTGCTTTCAGATAGGCATCGATAACTAATTGTTTATCGTATTCTTTTATTATTTTTTGCCTCGCCTTTTTTCCCATATTATTTCTTTGTTCGTCCGTAAGCATAAGCATTTGTTCCATTTTTTTAGCAAGGTCAATATCGTCTTTTACATTACATAACAATCCAGTAATTCCATCTTCCACAATTTCTTTACAACCGGTCGTATTTGTTGTGATAGCCGGTTTTTCCATACTTGCTGCTTCGAGCAAAATATTGGAGGTTCCTTCGCGGTAAGATGGAAGCACGATACAATCCGCTTCTGCTATAAACTTTCTTACATCCTTTTTTTCTCCCAGGTAATCGATTACTCCTTCTTCTATCCAGTGTTGCAACTGGGATGGGGTAATCGTGTTTGTCTTGAGGTTTTGTGTCCAAAAAGGGCCGATTACATTAAAAATTGTATGCGGAAAATTTTTCTTGACGCAGCGTGCCGCATTAATATATTCGTAAATACCCTTATCTTTTATAAGCCTTCCAATAAATAAAAAAATAAATGTTTCAGGATCTTTTTCTTTTAAGATACGTGGCTTGAATTTATTATAATCAACCCCTGAACCTGGAATTCTTTCTACTACATTTTGCTTCACGAATTTTCTTTCTAAAAAAAGATTCATATCATCATAATTCTGGAAGAAAACCTTTTTTGTTTTACTCAATGCACTCCTGTACAAGGCCCGTGCTGTGCGGTATACAATATTTTTACTTATAAATAGTGGGCCGACGCCGGTAATATTAGTAATCGTAGGAATATGCAACTGGCGGGTGATTAAGTTTCCCCAAATTGCCGGTCTTATACTAAATGTAAGGCATACATCAGGCTTGATTCTTTTTAATTGCTTTCTTAAATTATATATATACCTCGCTACTTTGAAAGGGTTGAGGTTTCCTGATCCAACATTAAAAACTTTCAGCCCCATTTTTTCAACCTGGGGTACAAACTTATTAGTGTGTGTGATGATGTACACTTTACAACCTTCACGCAGGAGTTTTAGCATTAACGCTTCCCGCATGGTGTATGTTGAAATAAGCCCATTTTCAATTACAGCAATTTTCTTCCCCTTCAATTCATAACTCATTTCAATATATTTTTATTCCATACTTCTATAGAAAATAATGTCCAAAGTATTTTGGCACGCTTTTCACCAGAAATTTTTACTTTCTTATTTAGAAGATCCTGTACAAATTTTCCATCCACAAAATTTTTATAAAAGCATTGAGGAGAACTTAGATAATCAGTTACAGGCTCTTTGAGCTCTTTATCGATCCAGCTTTTTAGAGGGATTTCAAACCCTCTTTTGGGTTGATTGATTAAAGCAGGTGGCAAATATTTTGCAGCAAGTTTCCGTAACAAGTATTTCGTAGTTTTCCCTTTTATTTTATAACTGTCAGAAATTCCGGGGATATATTCCAGCAATTCCTTCGATAAAAAAGCACTTCTCCCTTCCAGCGAATTTGCCATGGTTGCAATATCCATTTTTACCAGCAAGTCACTAAAAAGATTTGTATCAAAATCGAAATTCATAATCTTTTTTAATCCCGATAAATTGCTGGTGGCAACCTTATCAAAATCATTTTTAAGAACTTCAAGATAGTCAAACCCAGGATCAATTATGTATTGAGTATAATCTTCAAAAATATCAACTCCGGCAGATAAATAAATTTCCAGGTTGGATTTAGATGCAAGGGACGCAAGCCGATATAAATAATTATAAACAGATTTTTTATTATGGGCTTTTGGCATTGCGGTTTTTATAAAAGACGCCCCTCTTTTAATCAAATAATTTTTTTTAAAAAAATCATACTGTGCAAACGGAACGTATCTCCTGTAGCCAGCAAAAAGTTCATCAGCGCCATCACCATTGAGCACGACAGTAACAAATTTTTTTGCTTCACGGCTTACGTAATAGCTTGGTATAGCAGAACTGTCGAAAAATGGTTCTCCATAATTTGACAAAATTTTTTCAATATCATCCCTGAGATTAGTAAATGAAATTTTTATTTCTGTATGATGGGTATTGTACTTTTCAGCAACAAGCCTTGCCAGTGGCGCCTCATCATATTCTCCTTCAAATGAAACAGTAAAAGTTTTTAGCTTTTGGTTATAGTAAGAGGCAATTGCAGTTACAAGCCCGCTATCGATACCTCCGCTCAAAAAGCTTCCCACTTCAAGGTCACTTGATTCAATTCTTCTTTTTACAGCTTTATGCAGATAATCATCTGTTTTCTGTAAGCTTATTTCTAATGAATCTTTATTTTGGATGGAATAGAAATTTCTAATATTCCACCACCTGTTTTCGATAATTGTTAGATTATTACAATCTATTATTAAAAAAGTTCCAGCCTCTAATTCTTTCACTTTTTTATAAGGCGTGAGCTGCCGGTAAAAGGAACCAAGCCGCAAATAATGATAAAAATTTGAGGGTTCAACTTCCGGCCTTACCATTTCGTACAAACAATTTAATTCACTGGCAAAAGCTATTTTTTTATCATCAATATAGTAATAAAATGGTTTCTTGCCGGCACGGTCTCTTGCTATAAATAATTCATTTTTTATTTTATCATGAATTACAAAAACAAACATTCCATCAAGATATTGGAGAAAATCAGTACCTAACTTTTCGTACAAAAGAAGTAGTGTTTCAGTATCGGAGGAGGTATTTCCAATTAAATTAAATTGCTTGCGAATTTCCTGGTGATTATAAATTTGTCCATTAAAAATAATCACATACCTGTCTTTAAATGACATCGGCTGTTTGCCTCCGGCAATATCAAGAATTGAGAGCCTTAAATGAAAAAGATTTACATTATCGTATATATAGCCATTTTGCTCATCGGGCCCCCGGTGACCCATAACCTTAGAAACAGCATCATAAGAAAAACTGGAATTAACCGTTCCCGCAAGACCACACATTATTATTAATCAATTTTATATGCGCAAAATAGCTTTATTATTGAATTGAAACATAAAAAGAATCAAAGGCAAATAAAAATTCAATACACCAAAGGAGAAAGAGACAATTCAGGCTCTGAAAGAACTCTGGCTTTTTGCAATGTTTTCTTTAATGATCTTTCTTTCACTTTTTCAAATATAAGAAAGAGAGAAATTGTATAGAAGGGGAGGCATGGAATTTTGTAGCGAACCAAAGTCCCAAAATTGAGCGTACTTGCTCCAACAAAAAGCGCAAATACCAATGAAAAAAGAAAACAGTACATGATAAGCGGGTCAGTTAGAATCAGTTTAATAAAAGTTTTCAATCCGCTTTTAAAAATTACATAAATAGTAAAAAATAAAAGAACCAGGCTTTCTAAAGAAGCGAGTAGGGAAGACATCTTTCTTGATTCCCATAAAAATGGCCTGAAAAATGTTGTAAAGATTGCAACAGGCGCTAACCTTACAAGCCCATTAAAAGATCCATCAAATTCAACACCAAGATCAAAATTGGAATCTGCAGTTTCATTTCCATCCATAGCATTAATAGCTCCATTAAGATGTTGAATACTTTTTGAAAGATCTTTTACAGCGTATGCTCCTAATTCCTTATTATATGAATCAAGCACAAGTATGAAGCCATACATGCTTCCCAATATTAATGCAGGTGCAAGCATGTATTTAAGCAGCCGGTTTTTTATTCCCTGCATATTTTTCAATATTATAAAAAGTACAAAAAATGGCAGATAAGAAATGAGAATATAAACTTTTAGTACTGCAAGAAGATAACCAAAGGCAAAAAGGATTATCATGTTTTTAATAAAACTTTTTTTGCGATACAGCATTTCATACACTGAATAGGTGACCCATCCTATTGAAGCAATACAAAGAGTATCTTTTAGTATACCGGAACTCCAAAATACCAGGGTTGGAAAATATAGAATCCCAATCGCAAACTTCTTATGCATATGAGGATACTGTTCATAAAAGAATAGAAAAAGCTTCCAAAGGCCACTAAAAGCAATACACGCAAAGAGGATGTTTAAGGCAGCATATCTTCCAAATGTAAAAAATGATAAAACGACAACAATCCTTGTTACCATAAAATTGGCCTCAGATTTGAAATAGCCTGAATTCCATGGATCTTTCAGAAGGGTTTCATCAAAATTTTTACCCTTATCAAAAATAAAAGAGAAATTATGTGTATCATTTAAAATAAGATGATAAATATTATTACCCTCTTTTTGATACAAGCCGATGGAATCGCCGGGAGATAAGTAAACACTGAATATTGAAAAAGCAAGGCATCCCAACATTTTTATCCAGAACCCCTGCCGGTGATATTTTCTTAATATAGGATCATCATAAGTATTTCTTAACCTCCTGAAAAAAAGGCTGGATAAAAAAATGAAAATCGGAAATAATATTAAATCTCCATAGCCCATTTAAAAGGTAATATTTTATTCATGTGTCAATTTGATTCGAAAACCACCTTATCTCCAAATTATGATAGGGATGATGGAGAAGGTGAAAATAATTCCTTTAAAATCTTTATACGGTAAATTAAATAATTACTAATGCTGTATTGTGGCGATGAAAGTCTTTCTAAAATTGAAGTTGGTGTTGCGTTACAATTATTTGTAAAAGCATCAGTAATGGGCCATAACATAAAGCCAAGTTTTTTAAACTTATTGGTCTTTTGAAACAAAATAATAGTTCCGGCGAAGGCAATTAAAAAAACCAGGTACATTATAAAGGCAACTAAAACACTTTCGCTAAATTTTGTCTGCAAAATAAAAAGCCTGTTACGAATGTAATAATACATTTTCCAGTTGCTATTGAATGCCCAATCGTTTTTATAGGAATAGGCCGAAGCGGGGTGATAATGAATGCTATTTGTTTTGGTATAGAATGGTATTTTATTTTTTCTTACAATGCGAAAGTAATATTCAGTTTCGTCACCCCATAAAAATAAATTAGCTTTCGGAAAACCAACTCTTTCAATAATTTTCCGATGAAGAAGTGTTCCATTAAAGGGATGAGCAACATTTTTAATTATAGTGTCTGTGACATCATCAATTGAGGTATGGTTACCCGTTCTCCAAACAAAGCTTTTTCTATCTTCCTTATCAATTACTGCACAATTGCGCAGACATAATTCTTCGTTATCATTTTCGAGTAATTTTTCCAGGGCATCTTCTTTTGGATACCCGTCGTCATCCATAAGCCAAATCCAGCTGTATTTCTTTTCGAATGCTGTTTTGACACCGGTACAAAACCCACCTGCGCCACCTACATTTTTTTGAGTAATAAATTCTACATCTTCCTGGCGGCTTAACCATTCCTGAGTGTTATCAGTACTACCATTGTTTACCACAAAAATCTTATCAACTTTGCGTGTTTGATTTCGCAAACCATTGATGCATTGTGATAATAATAGCTGGCGGTTGTATGTAACAACCACAGCGATAACCTTGTCCATAGAATAGGTAATTTGGTTTTAACAGATTCGGATATTCGAAATAATAACGCTAAACGAATATTTGTTATTGTAAGGTTTGATGGATTTTTAGGGATTTCACTATAGGAAATATCAAACCCATTGCGGATTATACGCTATCAGTATTTTAAAGCTTATAAGGTTTACATGAAAGAATTATCATGATTCATCATTGGGAAAAACAGGAAGTTTTTGACCATTTTTTAAACTCGAATAAAAAAATTCTGAAAAATTGAGAGCTTCTCCAATCACGTGATGCATATCCATATATCGATAGGTGGCTAATCTTCCAAGGAATGAAACGTTTTTTAATTGTTCTGCTTCTTCCCTGTATTTCATTAATAGTTTTTTATCTGAAGCAAGTCGCTTTGGATAAAAAGGAATATCATCTTCAGAAGTTTCTTTACTAAATTCTTTAAAGCAAATAGTTTTATCATGTTGTTCCCATGGTGCAAAATGCTTGTGTTCGGTAATTCGTGTATGTGTAACCCCTTCATCGCAATAATTCATTACTGCAGTTCCCTGGTAGTCACCGTTTGCATAAATTGGTTCGAATGTTACCGTTCTGTAACCAAGCCTTCCAAATTTATAATTAAAAAATGCATCAATTGGGCCGGTAAAAAATATATGGTCATAAGATGAGTTATCTATTGCAGGGACAAATTTTCTGTTTAATCTAATATTTATATTTTTTTTATCCAGCAGCCTATCAACGAAAACGGTGTATCCTTCAACAGGAATTCCAACATATGGATTGTTATAATAGCTATCATTATATGTAAATCTTAGTGGAAGCCTTTTTAAGATGGATGCAGGTAATTTCGTAGGTTCACATCCCCATTGCTTTTTTGTGTAGCCATAAAAAAAAGCCTCATACAACTCTCTGCCTATGAATTTTAAAGCCTGTTCTTCAAAATTTTTTGGCTCAGCAATATTTTTATCAGCCTTCGAAGTAATGAACCCCTCTGCTTCTTGCGGAGAAAAAGTTTTATCAAAAAACTGGTTTATTGTATGAAGATTTACCGGTAGCGAATACACTTCGCCTTTACTTATTGCTTTCACCTTATGATGAAAAGGTTTTAATTCAATAAACTGATTTACGAAATCCCATATTGATTTGTTATCAGTATTAAAAATGTGCGGGCCATATCGGTGAACCATTATTCCCGTTTCATTATCCCTCTCGGTATAACAGTTCCCAGCAATATGCGGTTTTTCTTCCCAGATTTCAATTTCACAATCAGTTATTAATTCGGTTATACGATGTGCTAAAACCGCTCCTGAAAATCCTGCACCTACAACAAGAAACTTTAACGACATATGGAAAATTACAATTTAAGATCAATTGGCAGTTGACATTCATTTTTAAATTTTTCACCTGTTAGTGATAAAATAAAAATTACTTATTTAATTAAGTTCATTTTAAACAATCCGCAACTTTACACCTTATTATTTAATACAGCATTATAAATTTCATTGTATCTCTCAACCGCTTCATTCAAATCATAATATTCCGTAGCGCCGTTTTTGATAGCGGCTTTATTCGACTGATACCTTCCAGATAAAAATTCTTCTAAAATAATTTGTGCTACTCTCTGAAATTCCTGGTCATTTAATTCATCTAAGACTATACCGGAATTATATTTTTTCACAATTTTGTCCACATCGCCTACACCCGAATTAGTAATGACGGGAATACCCATAGCCATTATTTCACCGTGTTTTGTGGGAGACGATGATTGTTTCGAATAACATGGCTTTATAAAAAATACAGAATAATCGCTTAAAGAAAGAAGAAGTGGAACCTGGTGCCTTTGCGCATGCTTTACAATAACTTTTTGACGGGGAATTCCAAATTTTTCTGCGGTTTTAAAAATAATTTCATCCTGATGAGGCGTTATAAATAAAAACTTTGCAGTTACAATTTTATCAGAGATGATTTTACAAAACTTCATCATTTCATCAATAAGATACCAGCCACCAATAGAGCCAAGGTAACTAATAATGAAATCGCCATCTTTAATATTTACTTCCCTTTTTAAGCTTTTTTTTGTTTCAGGATTTATTTTTTCCGGATCAAAGAGATTTAAGTCCACACTACAGGGAATTACCTGAAGTGGAATTTCCTTTTTATATTCAGGCCATTCTTTTATAATTCTTTCTGCAGCATATGTAAGGCACACAATCCCATCGCAATTTTCTGTCTCATCAATTTCCTTTCTTTTAAAAAAATTATAAATACGTTTATAAAAAAAGTTATTAATATTCCACATACCACCTTCCACCCTGCTATCCGCATAAAATTCTCTTATGTCATGCATAAATTTTATATCAAATTTCTTTTTCAACCACAAGCCAATTAATGAAGGTATACCGGCCCGAGTGTGGACCATATCAAACTTTTCATTTAAATGAAGTTGTAATGCTTTTCTTTTCAACATTATTACATCATAAATAGAAGAAAATACAGGTGGTTTTTTATGGTAAGGAATAAAACTCCATTTTATATCGTATGGCTTAAGCAAGTTTTCTACATAACTTCTATATTCAGCAAACCTATGAGGTTTTTCACAACTTAAAATCGTAAAAGAATATCCATATTTTGAAAGGCCAGCCAGGTAAGGAATAACCTGGCTCTGTCCGAGCGGATCGGTCATCCCATCATAAGAAATGAAAAGTACACTTTTCGTTTTATTCACAAATACATATTATTTTCTTCAAGCCACCAATGCAAAACAATAATTGCCCAAAGCCTGTTAAATAAATAGTCCCGGCCTGCGTAATACTGTTTCTTAATTTTTTCTACTTCTGAATAATGTAGCAGGTTATATTTTTCAACAACATTCTTTGCAGTATATTTTTCCATAAGATAGGAAAGATCTGTTTTTAACCATTTTTTTAAAGGGATACTAAACCCCCATTTGGGTCGTTCAAATATTTCTTTAGGCACGTAATCATACAAAACTTTTTTTAAAAGATACTTCATTTCATTCTCCCTGATTTTAAGATCACTACTAAGGTTGAACGCAAATTCAATGATCCTGTAATCAAGAAGAGGCACCCTTATTTCAAGAGCATAGTGCATGCTTGCCCTATCAACCTTAACCAGCAGGTCGTCCGGCAAATAATAATTAAAATCCCAGAGGGATTGCTTTTCCCGGGCAGTTAATTTTCTACCATTTACGCAGGTGTCATTTTCTTTACTAAAATCAAAGTCATCCTTTATTAAAAGGTTATTTAATTCTTTTTCGCTAAAAAAATATTGTTCCTGGGAAAAAATGTGGGTTTTTAAATTTCTTTTATCTCTATAATTAAATAAATTTCCAGCTCTCTGGTATTTATCATTCATTAGTTTTGAAGCTTGATACAAAGGCTCCCTTATTAAAGAAATCCATTTTCCATCTAAAGTTTTAGCCCAGTTGTACGAGCCATAACCCATAAATAATTCATCGCCTCCATCGCCGCTTAATGCAACAGTCACATTTTTTTTTGCAAGCCGGCTTACCATCATAGTAGGTAGTGCAGAGGAATCTGCAAAGGGCTCATCATATACCGGCAAAAAATCATTAATCAATTCCATCACTTCCTTTTCTTTCACATTAAATTCGTGATGATGCGTTTGTAAGTTTTCAGCGACCTGCCTGGCATATTTTGATTCATTATATTTTCCATCATCAATAGCAATACTAAATGTATTGATCTTTTTACTGCTTACCTTAGAGGAAATAGCTGTAACGAGGCTGCTATCTACACCTCCACTCAAAAAAGTTCCAATAGGGACATCACTTATTAATTGTTTTTCTATTGAATCAAATAATAATTCCCTAAGTTTTTCCTTTGCGAATTTTTCTTCCTTCAATGGATCTTTTTCAATCTTTGTTTCCAATCTCCAGAAAGCAGTTAAGTTATTTGATAAGTAATTAAGATTATTTTGCGTTGTATCAATTTGTTGGTAATGTGCTGAAGGAAATTTTTCTACATTTTTAAATATTGTAACAGGATGAGGAATAAATCCCAGGTGTAAAAAAAAAGGTATGGCATTTTTATTTATAGCAAGCTGTCTCCCTTTTATAGATTGAATAGATTTCAATTCTGAAGAAAAAATAATTTCATTTTCATTTCGGTAAATAAATAAAGGTTTTATACCTGCATGGTCTCTACATAGCGTAAGCACTTTTTTTTCAATATCATAAATAGCCAGAGCGAACATTCCATTAAAATCTTTAAAACAATCCACCCCCTGCTCTGCAAATAATTGAAGAATTACTTCTGTATCAGAAGTTGTTTTGAGTGATGCTCCTTTGTCTCTAAGCTTTTGGTGCAGTTCCCTGAAATTATAAATCTCTCCATTAAAAACTATAACATACCTGCCATCTGAAGAAAACATTGGTTGGTTAGCAGACGATGAGAGATCTATTATTGATAAGCGCCTGTGCCCTAATCCTACTTTTTCATCGCTTGAAAAGTAAAACCCTTCGGCATCAGGCCCCCTATGCCGGATTGCTGATGTTGCTTTTACAAGCTCCGCTGGCCTGATAGAATTATTTAAAGAAATATAACCTGCGATGCCGCACATGATTCTGATTGAATTTTAATTAATTTAATAAAACCCTATCATAAACTTTAAAAAGGCTTTGTAAATAAATTTCTTTGGTGTAATTATTCTTTGCGATTTCTTTTGCTTTATCTGAAAGGCATTTCAGATTCGTATCAGCATTAAAAATAGTATTTATAAGCTTTGCAAAACTTTGGGGATCAAATGGATTAAAAAATAAAGCATTTCCCCCGGAAATTTCTCTTAACACTTTAAGATCGGATAACAATAACGGCAACCCTATTGCCATTGCCTCAGCAGCAGAAACTCCAAATCCTTCAATATAAGAGCACATAACGTATGCATCATACCCTGGAAGCACTTCATAAACTTTGTTATGGATTCCTTTTAATTCAATCGCAAGGCCATTCGAAGTAATTTGCTTTTGCAACATCTCTCTTTCAGGACCTTCACCATAAATATCTAACGATACATTAAAATTTTTAAGGAATTTGAAAGCCTCTATCAATACCTGGTAATTTTTAACATCCTTAAGATTTCCAACAGCAACTAATCTTAACCTGTTCTTTTGATTTGCATAGTCAATTGTATTTTCAAAAAATTCTACTTTTACGAAATTGTATAATACCTCGGACTTTCCTTTCAACCCTACAGACTTGTCAAAGTCCAGCAATACTTCTTTTGTAGGAGAAATTACAAAATGATTTTTTCGATAAGTTAAGCGCTCTAATAATAAAGTATAGCTGCTAAACCATTTTAACTTATATACTCCAGCAGTCATTATGGTTGCAAGGCTGAATACGCATGGCACTTTTTTACCACAAGCGATGCGGGCCACAATACTGCTCCAGTAAAGAAAAGAGTGTACCAGCGTTACTTCGTTTTCTGAAATAATTTTTTTGAGTTTTCCTGCGACGTGAAAAAGTTCTGTCCTACTATTCATTTGCAGGCAGTATATTTTCTCACAAACTAATTCCTGTTTAGTAAAAACATTTTCCGGCCTGAGCGTAACTATTATTATGTTGTAATTCCTGTGAATTTCAGGGAGGGGAGAAACCAACATTATTTCAGCACCGCCTCTTTCAAGTGAATCAATAATATATAAAATTGTTTTCTTCATTGGATTGAGGCAGTAACCTGTCAGTATTTAATTTCCATCTTAATATTTGCAGGCGATTACTTTACAAAATTTCTCCATTGCTTATATCGTTGAAGTCCTCCTAAAGCTCCAATTAACTTATTGTTGAATGGTGTAATGATGGGATGATTTGGAAGAATATTTAAAATAAAAATCCAGTTCTTTTCTGTTATTCGTGAAATCTCAAAAACCATTTTTTGAAACCCTTTATAAGTAGTTTGCCCGAGTGGAATTACCATGCCTGATTTAACTGCCTTAAATTCTGAACCAAATCCGTCATAGATTCTTTTCAAAAAGTTGTTTATTTCCAACCTGTCTTTGTGGTTATGTTGTAATGTAATATCAAATACTATGTAGATCGGTATTGCTGATTCATTTAATTTTCCTGCGAGGTCAGCATCTTCTCCCTGGAAAATCAATTTCTCATTATAACCTCCGACCCTATTAAATATTTCCTTCGTAATTACCAGTGAACCACTGCCGAGGGAATCATATTGATAAAACCCAGAAACTGGTTGCGAGGCGCTTTTATGTAAGCGCCCCCAGAGTGTATGATAATTTGTTGAAAGTAAATATCTGCCAATTTTTGTTTCAGATAATGCATTTTTTAATTGAGTTGGATATTCCCAGTTAAAAAAATAAACCTTATTGCCCTTTGCCTTTGCTATCACATTCAAATTAATCCATTCTATTGCTTCATGATTAATCCACATATCGTCGTCCACAAAAAATAAAATATCTCCTTTCGCTTTAGAAGCGCCAAAATTGCGGGCGGACGAAACTCCTTTTTTCGGATTATTATGATAAGAAATTTGCCGTGATAATGAATAGGGGGCATTCAAAGTTGAATCGCCATCATTTATAATAATGATCTCAGCGTTTTTATTTTCAATTGCTTTGCGGGCTATATCGACAGTCTCCCACAAAATTTCTTCACGGTGCCGTGTGGCTATGATTATAGAAATATCAATTTTATTCATTAATGAAATTTTTCTTCAAGGTTTCAGAATTGTCAATTATTATTTTTTATCGCATAGATCATTCCGGAATGCAATAAACTGAATGCGGTTTCAATTACATTGTAATTATTCTCTTTCAATTTTGTAACGATACCGTCTGGCTTTATCTCGTGCCATTCAATAAAATAAACATCAGGAAAGGAAATTAAATTTGCACTGAATAATGAATCTATAATTTCGTATTCAGCGCCCTCTGTGTCTATTTTACAAACAACAAAATGATCTTTTATTTGCTCTTTAATTTTACAAAACTCTTCACTTGCCGATTTTAAATGCATTACTTCCTGCGTAATATTCAATGATGTATATTCTTGTGATTTTGGCAAACCTCTTGTACCCATTCTTCCCTTTTCTTTTAATGAGTAAGGAACTTGTATCTCAGCTTCTTCCTTTGCGAGTCCAAAATTTCTTGCAATTATCTTATTAGCATACTTCTTATTAAGCGCTATATTTTGCAGCGCCATTGAAAACGTAGGTTTAAATGGCTCAAATGAAAATACTTTGTCAACATTCTCTTTTGAGGCAAAAAATAGGGTGGTAATGCCTACATTCATACCTATATCGACAAGGGCAATTTTTTTTGAAGTGGGAGATGTCAAATTATATGCCCCTTCCAGGAACACTTCACTTAAGATGAATAGTTCTTCTTCATCATTTATTTTAAACTGAATATTTTTATTCTCGGCAATCAATTCCCCACACTCATTTACGAAGAATTTAAAGCCCCCCTTTTTTGATAACAATATTGCATTTTGATATCTTTCTAAAATGGGGGTGGCATGTGTAACAGATATTTCCAGTTCCAGTTCTTTAAAGTTTATTTTATCTCCGTTAATCTCATATTCATTTTTCTTAATGTTATAGACAGCCATTTTATTTCCAAATGACGAAACCGTTCTTTCGAATTTTAACCCAAATAATCTAAAAACCTTTTGAATACCTTTTTTTAATGCCATCTAATTAATTTTTATATTATTCATTAATTCAAGATGACCTCTATATTGTGATAAATAAGGTTTTATATTTTGATGCAAACTCTCTGTGGGCTTCACTCTTATTTGAGTAATATCCAGTGTCTCTTTCCTTATTTCATTTATTATGTAAAATAAGCCAATTGAATATTCACCTTCCACTAAATTCAGGTTTTCAACTTTTCCTTTTAAGACTAATCTTTTGCCTTCTCTTACAAAATTTTTTATAAAGGGCCTCAAATCAATAATAGTAATTCTTATTCCTTTTGCGGTATATATTAGCAAGCAAAAATCAGTAATGGATGGTAATTCGCCCGGTTTGATTTCCAGGCAAATGGTAAAACTTATATCTTCTCCTGAAATTATTTCAGATGGTTGAAAATTAAATTCAACCATATCTACATTTTCTGAAAGAGCTAACTGATTAAAATGGAAGTTTTTATTCTCGTTTAAATAATGTGAAATCAATTCGTGAGTTTCACCCTGCTCTGCTAAAGTTCCTTGTTTCAGTATAACTGCCTTACTGCATAATTGTTCTATCGCATTCATATCATGGCTTACAAAAATTACCGTTCTGCCGCTTTTGCTTATCTCGTTCATTTTACCAAGGCATTTCTTTTGAAACTCCGCATCGCCAACAGCCAGTACCTCATCAATAATTAAAATTTCAGGCTCCAGGTGTGCGGCAACAGCGAAGGCTAAACGAAGTTGCATTCCACTACTATATCGTTTTAGAGGCGTATCCAGAAAATTTACAATATTGCTAAAATTTACAATTGCGTCAAAATGGTTATCAATCTCGCTTTTTCGCATTCCCAAAATGCTTCCGTTCATATAAATATTTTCACGGCCACTCAATTCAGGATGGAAGCCTGTGCCCACTTCAAGTAAACTGGCTATTCTCCCACGACAAATTATTTTTCCACTTGTAGGAGGAGTTATTTTGCTTAATATTTTTAACAAGGTACTCTTACCGGCCCCATTTTTTCCAATAATGCCGATGCTTTGTCCCGGGTATATATCAAAGCTTACATCATTTAAAGCCAGGAAAGTTTTAGCGCTAAGAGTTTTTTTCTTAAAAGGATTTGCAATAGCATCTCGTAATGCGAGATAACCTTGCTGCTTTGCTCCCAGCTTGAATTGTTTACTGATATGTTGTATTTCTAAAATTGGTTTCATGGCACTATGCTAAATCAGCAAAATATGCTTCGGTTTTTCTAAATGTATATATACCACTAAATAATAATAAGGTGGCTACTATACTTCCAAACATTACTGCTTGCCAATCCACTGCTACCCCTGTGAATATACTCCTGCATAATTGTATTGCAGATGCAATAGGATTAGCTTTCATAAATCCATTGATAACCGGGTTAGTAAATGCCCGGGAAGAATACAATACCGGATTGGCAAATAATAAAAATTGTATCATAAAAGGAATAATGTACTGGAAGTCCCTATATTTTACATTTAAGGCAGATAAAAATGTACCGAGCCCAAAAGTGGTGATTATAGTAATCAAAATGCTTAAGGGCAAGTAAAGAAATAACTTTACAATGCTTACACTCTGGTGGTAGTAGATAAGAATTACAGCATAAATAATTAAAGCAAAAACAAAATCAACTAAAGCAGTTAGAATGGCGCTCATAGGGATTATAAGCCTCGGGAAATATATTTTTTTTATAATGCTGGCATTAGTAATCATGCTACCGGCGCTATTGGCAAGGCCATTGCTGAAAATGTTCCATATAAGCAATCCACTTATTGCAAATACCGGGTAAGGAATACCATCACTGGCCACATTTAATGCTTTACTAAAAATAAGTGTAAACATCAGCATCATAATTAATGGCTGCAGTATTGCCCATAAAATACCCAATGCTGCTTGCTTATATTTCACTTTTACGTCACGCCATGTAAAAAAATAAAATAGTTCCCGGTATTTCCACAGTTCCTTTAATCCTAAAGAAAATTTGTTTTGAGGTTTTATTTCGTATTCAATCATTACCTAAATTTTGAAATATTCTTTGTCAGGCAGGCGTACACAAGATATCGAAATGGCAATTTGTAAAATTGGTATTCTCATTAACTGTACTTCCGTTAGCAGCATTAATTATTTTATAGCCAAACTTTATAATTAACTCAATAAGCTCTTTGGCGGTATTGCCCTGTTCTCTTAGATTATCTTCATCCAGTTCAATAAATAAACCAGGCTTGTACCTAAGGATAGTTTCGCTGCCTCCAACCAATACATTATATTCATAACCCTCCACATCAATTTTAATAAATGAAGGTGCAGAAATTGAAAAATTCTTCATACTGCTATCAAGAGTATCTATCTGTACAGCAGTTTTTTCATAAGAATTATTTTCCCCGTTATCTTTCAACAAACGCTGCATTCCGCGGTTATTTTTATTAACGTTATAAAGAAAAGCAGTAGTTTTTTCATTGCCCAGGCCCTGGTTTATGAGTTGAATATTATCAAAATTATTCAGTGATATATTTTGTGAAGCAAGCTGATAATTATATGGGCTTGGCTCAAATGAGAAAACTTTACCATTTGCTCCCACCTTCTTTGCAAGATTAAGTGTTGTAGCACCTATATTAGCGCCAATGTCAATCACCTTCATGCCTGGCTTAACAAAGTTATATAATACAACTTGTGCAGGTTCATCTACGGCGAAATAACTGGAGTGACCCACGGTATCACTTATATCAAGCTTTAAATTAATTCCATCTACTTCAACAGTGCGCATGGAGCCCGGTGCATATAAATAATTTGGAGGAATGAGTTTTGCAGCAAAAGTATTCATGCTGCTATGCCTTGTAAAGGCAGGTAGAAGTTTATCAATCCCGGAGATTATAAAAAACCTCCTGAAAAAGTTAAATAATTGCGTCTTCGCAGATATCTGCAGATGATAAGGTTTAGGGTTCATGTGTGTAAGAATTCTTGTCCTGAATAGTTAACGAAATTTTTGTCAGCAAATTGTAGTGGAAAAACATACATATTTTCAGGGCTTTCTAAATTTAAAAAAATCATTTTCTATTTAAACGCTTCCAACCGATTATAGCTAATTATTAGACTTTTTTTTATGAGGAATAATGACTTCATCATTTTTAATGTTATGGCAATTCTATTTTCACCTTTTGGCCCTTATGAAATCCGGTATAATCATTTCCGTCCTATATTTGAAAATCTGCAGGGTTATATATTTAAGAGTAACACCGGCTTAATAATCTATAAACTGATATATGGTTTTTAAAGAATTGAAGATAGGATATGTGCCCTATTTACCTGATTTGTCTCAACCTGGCGACCGACGAAGATTTCCATATTTTGCCAAAAGAAATAATGTGCCATTTGAAATAGCAGATAAAAATAAGTTTTATGATATAATACTATTAACTGCTTCAGCGAATCTTAGCCTATGGTTAACCTATAAAAAGAAACATCCTGAAACCAGGTTTATTTTTGAAATGACTGATAGCCTAATTTTTTCGTCAGATGCTTTCAGTACTTTATTTAAGGGCATCGGCAGATTCATTCTTCGCAAAGAAATTTCCGTGTATTTTAACTATAAAAAACTTCTTATTAAATGGCTGAGTATTGCCGATGTCGTAATATGCTCAAGTACCGAATTGAATAAAGTTATAAAGCAGTGGAATAAAAATGTGGTGGTAAGCCTCGATTACCTTCAAAATGAAACAAAATTCCTAAAAAAGGATTACATTATCCAGGGAAAAATGAAATTAGTGTGGGAAGGACAAAGTGTGGTCTTTCCTCATTTATTGTATTTTAAAGATTTATTTAAAGAAGTAAGTTCATTCTGCGAACTTCACGTTATTACCGATGAAAAATTTCCCTCCTATGGTGGCTTAATCAAAAAGGATGTTGATATAATTATAAAGCAACTTCCCATTACTACTATTTTTCATAAATGGGAATTGTATAGTAACTACAAAGAGCTTAGCCAATATGATTGTGGTATAATTCCTTTGAACAAAAAAAATCTTTTTGGATGGCATAAGCCAGCGAACAAATTAATTTCTTTCTGGTTTACGGGCCTGCCCACCTTAGTATCTGACACACCCGCGTACACCGAATTAATGAAGAACGCAGGTAATGATTTATATTGTTCCTGCACGGAGGAATGGGTCGCAAAAATTCACCATATAAGAAATATGAAAACTGAAGAAAGAGGAGCGCTTGCAAAAATGAATTTAAATTTCGTGCAACATAATTATTCGGACAATGCACTTGATTCAATTTGGAACCAGTTTTTTGAGAGATTAGAATTTTAAAAGTAAAAACTAAATAAGACTTTTTTTAAAATATCATTTTTAACCTGCACAGTTTCAATACTTCATAAAAATGCTGGCTAGAATTCATCTGTTAATTTAATTATTTTTTAAAAAAAAATGATTAAGTAGTTAATCCTTAAAACTTCTGTAGTCCACAACTGGCAGCTGGCATAGCTATAGAAAAAGATTGGAACAACAATATTCCGGCACACCCTGCCTCAATCCCCATATGCAACACCTGGAGCTTATTTTTCAAGACCAAATTCTGCTTCTGTTCAATCTCAATTTCCAAATTTTACAAGAACTAAATGACCTTTTTTTAACTCTGATAGCAATGTCATTGATAATAATGTAATTGGTAATGATACTGATACTTTACCTGCTGTTGCAATTTTTATACAAATATATTTACCTGCGTAAAGCGCCTTTATGGATAGTTAAAATTAAGCCTGTCTTTTTTAAATATTACAATCGTTAAAGAGCTTTTTGGAAAGCTACGCCTAAATCAATAAAGCTTAAATTAACGAGCGCCCTTATTTTAAAAAAGCACTTTCTACCTTATAATATAATAATTTTCCTTAATTCAGTTTTGCGTTTATTATAAATTTTTAAGAAATAAATTCCCTTGCTTAAATTATTAACTATAATTTTTGCTTGAGTACTATTGATATTTATAATTTTTATTTTTTGGAGCCTACCATTGACATCAAATAGGTAAATATTTGCATTTTGTAAATCTATGTTCAATGCAACCGTAAATGAACCGGTTGATGGATTGGGAAAAATCCCAATTGTTGACTCAATTACCTGAGGAGTTGGCGAGGATTTAGATACAACCTGCAATCCACAACTATCAAGTGTTTGAGCGGCAAAAACGGCTGTTTCGGTAGCCGGAGCTGCTAAAAAATAGTCAAATGTACTGAATGGTTTTAATTCTATGCCACGGCTGTTAATCGGATTTGCATCAAGTTTTACACTTGCTGTGGAGTTTATTGTCGTTTGCAATGATGATTTTATCCAGGTTGAAGATTTTGTTATTGCGTTAGAGTAAGTTCCTGTGATCGTTATATCAGGAGTACAAGAGTAGCTACAACCAATATCTAAACATGATGACGCCAAACGGGTTTCTGTTTTAGAACCTCCCGCAGTAGTAGCAGTTACTGTAAGTACCCCTGTTGAGTTATTTACAGAAGGGTAGTCTACCCCTCTTGTCAAAATAACTGCGCTACCATATTTTGTAGAACTGGTGGATGTGGAATTATCAGTATAAGAAATTGTCCAGCTAATATCGGTGCTCCCGACACCTAAGAGCCGGTATCCTATATTACATTTCGAACTGTAAGGAGATTTGCAGTAGCCTATTGAATCACCAGTCGCTGCATCAACTTCTTGTTCTATGGTGCTTGTACTATCTGAAAGAATATCAAACCATCTGATATCAGTAGGCGCTGCGGCGTTATCGAAACAAGCATTGGAATATGAACACGGTGATGTTACAAAATATTCTCCGGGGTTGTACCCGTAATAGCTGTTGCTTATAGTGAAACCACTGCTTTTTAAAATATTAGTTGTGTATGGAGCGGTTGGTGTACTCGTATAAGCATACCAGTTAGGAAGCGAGAAATACATGCCTTTAAAACAGGCATACGGGGCTAAGCATGCCGCCTCAGTACTAACAGTGCTGTTTCCAGTAAATGAATTTCCGGTTATAGTCACATTGTTAAAAGTTTGCTGGTGTGCGGGAGGATTACAATCACTATTAGGCAGATACGTGTCAGTTACAACTACGTAACCTGCCACCGGTCCAGTGTTCCTTAATAATCGGAAATCGGAAATAGAATTGCTGGTTATTGTAACATTATTCATACCCCAGGGGCTTGCCTCAAGAGCTATACCGGCCCAATTCATATTTTTAATGGTATCATTCGAGATTTGGCTATTCTGCAAAGAATGCAATCGCATACCGGCTGTCCAGATTCCGGGAGGTGGTGAAACGGAATTGGTATCGAAACTGATATTATTGCTTCTGATCTTTAAATTACCAATAGGCTTCAAATTATTATTACTAAAAGGAGTAGATGCATCAAATTCATAATTTGACCGACAAGATAAATTTCCCTTGGGAACTAATATACCTTCCATAATGTCCACTGTATCACCTGCCTGCGTAAACGCAGACGTGTATTTGAGATACATTGTGGAAATTATATTACTATCAATCCTCACATTATTAATGTAATTTTTTACAAAAAATACTATTCCGCGATAGCAATCTAACATCTTATTTTTACTAACCTGCACATTCTGCATGGGAAGGTTATCCCTGCTAAAATCAGTACTCAGGGTATTTGCACTGGCAATATAAATGGCGGGCTTACACCCAACGATGTAATTATTTGTGGCTATAGAGTTACTTCCATGAATCTCTATTCCTCCAGAGAACGAGCCTGCCTGTAATGAAATTTCAGGATATTGCTGAATAATACTGTCATTAACAAAAGTAGAATTATTCCATTCACTGTATATAAATGAAAAATCAGTGGAATGACTATTCTGAATGCTGCTGCTCCCGATATTCCATCCACCATTAAGAAATTTGCAATTGGTAACCGCCAAATTTTGGCCTGCGGCATTACAGACAATATCATTGAGCCCGGGATCATTTTTAAAGGCCATACTATCTATTATAACATCATGACAGCCGTCATCAAATAAAATTCCGTATACGGTTTTTATTTTTCCAAATACATTATCTGGGTCGTTAGGATTTTGGACCGGCAAGAGATTATTAACACCGTTAAAATCGATTGTCAACTTGCTAAAAACTACATTATTTACGACTGCATTATTGGTATCCCTATATCCATAAAACATATTTGCGTTGGCGTATATCCCTGTTCCGGTCGCTATATTGCCTCCACTTGTTGCATTAAATAAACCGGAATCAAACTTTATTGTACTGAAGACACCGCCCTCCGAAACACCAATATATTTAAGATTTGAATAAATAGGAAAAATATAATTCCGGAACCTGTTCGTTGGATAATAATCAGGTAAGGTTTTGATTAAGTAGCACACGCTTGGTAAAGGGAAGTACACAGTTGCTTGTGCATTTGAGTGATTAAATGACCAGGTATTGGCGGCTTTAATAGCACTAAGTATTGGAATTCTGTCATCGTGTAAACTGTCTCCAACCGCACCGTAGCTGATAACATTAAAAGTTTGTGCTTGGCTTGTGTAAAAAGCTATCCCACATATGTATGTAGCAATTAATTTTACAATTAATTTCCTCATATAAAAGACTTCTATTGTCCGAGTATAAAGGTTTTTTTTGAATAAATAAGTTGCTTTCATAACAATAGATTTTACTTGTTAACATCGCCTTTGGAAGATTTCAATTTGACATTTTGCGCCTGCAAGTCTTTAATTTCTTTCTTCATATCTATTATGTAGAGGGTAAGCTCTTCTATTTTCTGCATTTGTTTTGCAAACATCTCATTCATGTCTATGCCACCTTCCTTTACTAGTTCATCAGCTGATGGTACATCAGGTAAGTGCTTATTTGCCTTTATATATTTTTCAACATCTTCAATTGGTTTCAGTTTATAATGGCTTTCAAAAACAAAGTCTGACCAATTTGCACTTGTTTTTAAAGCAGCTTTTATTTTCTCGGTTAATATCCCAGTGGAAACATATAATTTATAACCTGCAGGTGTAGATACTGAACCAATAATTACAGCACCTGTATTGGAATTTGAAATATTTGCACCTGACGTAGACCAGGGTAATGTCACAGAATTGGTAACACCATTTACAGTGGAAGTTAAATAACTGCCAGACAAGATAAACAAGTTAGTAGTAATTCCTGCTACTGAACCCCAGCTCAATCCTCCGGTACCGTTTGTTGTCAACTGCTGACCGGAGGACCCATCAGCACTGGGTAGTGTGTAAGCGCCCGCACCGCCGGTTGTAGGGGCAGATAATGTTACCGAGCCAGAGGTTGCTCCACTCAGCGTGAAAATTCCCTTCACATCAAGTAAGCTGCCCGGTGCATTTGTACCAATGCCAATCTTGCCGGCAGGGGCAGAGTATGTGCCTGTTAGTCCTGTACCAAATAATATATTACCTAAATTTAACTGGTTGGATCCTCCCGGGGTTGGTAAAAGGGCATTATATCCAATTGCAATATTAGATGATGCTGATCCGGAAATGTTAGATGCAGCACTATAGCCTAAGGCGGTATTATTACTGCCGCTGGTGCCAGACGCACCGGTCAAAGAAGAACTTCCTATCGCCGTGTTATAATCACCTGATGTTTTATTAATTAAGGCGTTCACTCCTGTTGCTACATTATATGAACCCGTGTTATTATAGAGCGTGTTGTGACCAAAAGCAGTATTATCACTACCTGCAATATTTAGAGACAAAGCACCATGACCAACAGCCGCATTATCTGAACCAGTTGTATTAGAGCTTAAAACCGATGTGCCCAAACCAATATTGAAGGAGCCTGTAGAATTAAGAGGAAGACAACCTAATCCAACGGCTGTATTGTATTGTCCTTGGGATCCTGTAGTATGAGAAAGTAATGTTAATCCTGGACCAATTGCCAATGAGCCAATGTACAGACGCTGATTGATCCGGAAGATACAATATTTGATTTCCGTTTATCCCAAATTTTCTATCAGTTGCTGCAGCTGTACCATTTATTGATAATTTAAATGGTTGGGAGGTACTTGTACCTATGCCAACATTATTAGCTGTTGTGGTATTATAAATATAAGAGCCGGTTGTTGTCCATTGGGCTTTTGTATTAATGGCCATACCTAATAAAAGTGTTGCAAATAAAAATTGTTTCATTTTTTTGGGGTTTAAAAAGTGAATAATTAGCATTAGTTGATTGATATATGGAATTACATTCTAATAAAAACAGTTTTATCAATACAATTTTGATTAGACGATGTTCTTCTTCAAGACATCGTTTAATCAAATGTTACAATTATTTTGCTACGCAAAGTATTTGATTCGGTCGTCGATAGCTATGGGTTGCTTTCTTGGTTGCTAAAGTAACAGCTAGCAGATTCGGCTACTATCCTTTGGGCAGTATACAATTTGAGGTATAAACCTAAACTATATTTATTAGATAATAAAATTAACTTTTATTATAATTGAACTGCACCTAAGTTGGCAAAATATTTCCAATTAGTTCAAAAAATTCGCAGCATAAGATGCACACACATTTAAAATATAATTATTTAAATAAAATACAAGTATCCTTTACTGTTAGTTAGCATATCTTTAATGACATAACTAATTGCTTTTAATAATTCACGATTAATTGTTGTAACATTATTTACATCTTCATAACTAAGAATTGCCTTTAGTTCCTCTATTTATCGGGCTCAAAGTTTACGGGCTGCCCATGCACATCAACCACAATGATGTATAGCCGCACTACCTGTAGGCTTGCTATAAATATAGCGGCTGGCCGCTGTAGGTAACAGGCAACTTTAACTCATATATAGTAATAAATGATACGGTTTAATGATACGGTCTAATGATACCGTGATACGGTATTTCATACTTGCTATTGTGAAAAGCTTTTGAGTAAGAATTATTACATGTGACTTTTGCATCGATGCAACTAGTACAGTAAATTGATTTTTTATATTATACCATTAATTAAAAATATACTTGCAAGGCTTTTAATTTCTTATGAGTAGTTTATAACTTTTAAAAACTTCTTTCATTTCTTTAAAATTACCACATATTAATAAAAATATATTCCTGGAAAACGATTCAATAAAATAAGCGCAGAACCATACAAGAGAATAACCACCAAAACTAAAATGTTTTTTTGCGTACTGCAGCCTGCTGCGAATATTAAGAAACAAACGATATGCCTTAACATTGGCAGTAGTACCGCCGCCGCTATGGATTGCTTTTATATCGGAATTGAAATAAATGCTCCCGCCTGAATCAACAACCCGTTTTGAAAAATCAAGCTCTTCATAATATACAAAAAAACGTTCGTCAAAATAGCCGAGCTTTTCAAAGATAGAAAGACGCATAAACATAAAAGCTCCCATAACCTGATCAACATTCCTGCTGTCATTATGATCCCAATCAGTCATTAGAAGAGCTGGTGTAAATATTTTAGGGGCAATTTTTGACAATCCTGTTGCATCAAAAAAATACCGAATAGGAGTCGGAAATCTTGAACAACTAAAAGTAATGTTACCATTGTCATCAAGCAGTGAGCACCCCAAAATATCAGCCCTCTTATTTTCTTCCATAAAAGAAATGCACTCTTCTAAAGTATTATTTAATAATTGTGCATCAGGGTTTAACAATAAAACATAAACTGCTGTTGAAAGCTTAAATCCCTGGTTACATGCTTTGGAGAAGCCCCTGTTTTCGTTATTTCTTATAATTTTTATTCTGCAGGAAGGGCAAATCTTTTCTAAAGAATTATCTGTTGAATTATTATCAATTATAAAAACAGAGCCAACAAATTTTTCATTATCGTTTATAAAAATTGAATTGATACATTTTTGTAAATAATCTCCACTATTCCAGTTTACAATTATGATATCAACCATTAATTAAAAAAATTAGTAATGAACCTTAAAGAAAAAATTGTTTGCTCAGCTTTTCCTGACCGCATCAATAACTTGAATATTGATCTTTATATAAAACAATTGATATCCCCGATATAAATTTTAAAAAGAAAAATAATATCTTGGAAGAAGGCTGGTCCTTATAAATCAAATCAGTTTTTAAACCTAAAATCTCTTGGAATTTTCTTTTATAATAATTAAATGTATAACGGGTTGTAATACATAAATGATTTTTTTTTGCCGATTTGGACAATTCTTTAAAAGTTTGATAATTACAAAAATGATAAATCTTATCTGCCCATACTCTTGAAAAATGATCTATATCGTAATTATAAATTTGTTTCTCTCTATTATATATAATATTTAACCCAAGACCTGAATAAAATTTCACTTTTTTATAAATAGAATCCCAACTATTTAGTTTGTGAACAGATGGAAGGAATATGTGTCCATCAATTATAACTTCCTTAACCGGAAAAATATGAATAGAAAAGCCTTTAACATTTGTTACCCTCGCTTGCTCCATAAAAAAATGATTATGATCCCATACATGTTCCAATACCTGGTTGGAAACAACAAAATCAAAAGTTTGATTACTAAAAGGCCAATTGTCAGACGATTTTATTATCTTAATTCTGTCATTCCATTCAATTTCAGGATTATTTTCATACAAAAAAGCAAAAGTTTTTTTCACATAATCTGTTTGCTGAACTCCGTGATCTGTCAAATCATATCCATAAATTAAAAATTGCTTATCGGTATTAAATAATGGCAAAAACTTATGCAAGTAATAAAGCATTTTTCCGTTTCCACAGCCTGCATCTAATATTCTAATAGTTTTTTGCCCCGCAAACACTTTCTCATTTTTCAGTATTGTATTTATAATTGAAAGCATATGCCTATGGGTAATAGAAATAGATTCTTTATAAGCCGCATTGATCAATTCTTTTTTGAAAAGGTTTTTGGTCATTCTATTGTTCAGGTAAATAAAGTGATTTTATTATTTTTTACTTCTTATTATTAAAGCTAAAACTTATTCAACTTAATTATTCAATTTTGAAAAGAACCGAAAATTGAATGCTTGTTAATTATAAAATGTTCCAAATATATTTTTGATTATAATTACTAAATTAAATTGAAACATTTTTATAAATGATTTCTGCTATTCGAGTATACAATTAATATATATATCATTTTTTTGAAGTAAAAAAATTATTAAAAAAGAGAATTCCCTCTATACAAACAGCAAATTGTATCCAATAAGAAATTAAAGAAAAATATTGATCAGCAAAAAAGCTCATTAACAATGGAAATAGTAAAAAAGAATACCATAAGGAAAATCTAATGTTCTTTTTTTCAAGCGCTTTGTAATATAAATATGTTTGAAAAAATCCGAGCAAAGCAATTATACTCCAGGCATATATTTTACCAAAGTCTTTAATATAAGGGCTATAGAAGGTGTACACATTAGTAGGATATGGCACTAAAACAAAGGGCGTAAACAATTCATTCACTTTAGTATCAGATAGTAAATTAAATTGTCTGCCAAGTTTTATGAAAAAACTTAAAGAATTATTACCGTTATAATTAATTCTATACTGATGGTTCAATTCCCATTCAAGAGCATTAAGCCCTCCTACCATATATATCGCAGTTCCTTGTACCGCTGGTTTTACGTTTTCATTTACGCTATTCTCCGTATTACCGCCTTTACCATATATAACCCCGAACGAAACAAAAATGACAATAAACGCAACGATTACACTCAACAACTTTTTTTTGGAAAAATTTTTATTATAAAAACAATTCATGCCCAGATACAATAACAAAATAATTAAGAAAACAGTTCTTCCTGTTGAAAAAACCGTATAAATAATAACTGCTATTAAAGAAATAATAAATAATATTTTATTAACAGGAGTTTTTTCTTTTAATAAAGAGTATAAGCTAAGCGCATACACTACAAGTGAAAAGGAAAATAAATATTTCACAGGTCCCATTTCTTCCTGTCCATAAGATAATTCAAGCCTTAAACCAATAAGGAAATTGTCATAATTAGAAGCAAGAAATACCCGGTATGCGGCCAGGATAAAAAAGGGTAATCCGATAACCACAAGGCCTACAAGAATATATCGAAGATTTAAGCTTATAAGGTTTTTACGAGAAGAAGCTATTCTCTGAGGAGGGGGTAAAAGTGCGTTTTTTTCCTTTATTACAGTCTGTAGATAAGATCCGAAACTAAAAGCCAATGCTCCAATAAAAAATATAAGATAGGTGGAAACGCTTATAGGAAATAATTCGTCAAGTATAGTTAATCTAAAAATAAAATGAAAAAATAAAATACAAAACCACAGCAAGGAAAAAAGAACTGCCGGATGAAGCAATTTTTTTTTCATTATTTTAAAGTTTAGTAAAAACAATAAACAATGAAGTAAAATAAAAGCCAACTCAGTTGTTATGTCGGTTAGTTGATTCATAACTTTATTACCTAACTATATATTCAAGGGTTTTGATTTGAATATTATTGTTTTTGAAACAGCCGCTATTTCTGTAACCGACATTAGAAAAAGGTAAACAAGTGCTGATAATAAAAAACCACAGGGATATAAAAGTTGGCTATGCAGGTTTTTAAATATCAGGTAAAAAATGACTTGAGTGGCTAACGCAATAGCTACCATAGCAAGCATAAAAAGACTTTTCAATTTTAGCTCAAATCTTTTTTGGACAAGAATGGCAATTTGCCAAGTGAATGTTCCGCAAATAACAATAAAACCCATTAGTCTGAAATTTGCAGTATTAGGAGTTTTCAATATGAACAGCAATAAGTTGGCGCCAAAAAGCCAATATAAAATACTTACAATTAAAAACCCACCTATTTCGTATAATATAATTTTTTTTAAAAAAAATTTTATTTCTACTTTATTACCACTAGCATAGGCAGAAGTCAATATAGGGAATAATGATGTTACAATCGGAGAAATAATTAATACAAGGCTTTTGGAAATCATGTCGAAGATCGCCTGATAATTCCCCTGTACCTCTCCACCAAATTTATGAAGCATAAACAACTTATCGACATACGAAAGCAAGTATGCAAATACGAACCATAAGGATAGGGGAGCTCCATAATTAAAAAATCCCTTAAATAAATGCAATGGTTTGGCATCGTAATTATTAGTGTCCTGTTGAATTCTAAAAAACTTACCTGCCTGCTTCATTAAATAAAACAAAGAAAAGAAATAAGAAAAAATTACAGCAATAAATAGGGAATACAAATACGATAGCCCTGAAAATTTTACAAAGAGAACAGCACATACCATATAAGAAACAACTCTGATAATTTCAGAAAAAATTATTTTTTTTGATTGGAAGCTTGATTGTATTACAGGTAAAATACAAAATTGTATGGCTGTAACTAGTAACACCATTGAACATAAAAATGCAAATAAAAAATCTTTGGTTATATACCAAACCACTAATAGTACGGGTATAAAAAACACCATCTGTGTACGTATCGATAACATAAGCGCTCCCTTTGAAAAAAGTCGTTTGTCAAGGCTTTTATGATAAAACAGAATAATGCTTTGGGTTATCCAACCCGATAATATTGCAGTGATTATAAGTATCGCATTAAACCATATTGAAAAAATACCATAACCTTTCGCACCAAGAAGATGTTTAAAAACAGGAATAGAAGTTCCTGAAATCAGAGCCGGTAAAATGACACTTAGAAGATAATTAAAATAATCCTTTCTGAATTTTACAAATAAATCCATACAATTAATTTGGATTTATCATAATGTAAAAAATAATATCTGAATAAACAATGATGAAGGACCTCATTTACTTGTGCTTAAACGAATTGAAGGCTATTCACTACGAAAAATATTACGTAGTCCAAAAATTATGAGTATTAATAATTCTGCGAAAAAAATAAATAAAATTCCGGTTTTAAATTTACTCATCTGCTCTTTTTGCATTGGATAATCCGCATGATCAATTATTTGCATTAATGGTATTGCATTTAAATATTGGAAACGTGCTAACTCAAGATTTTTAAACATTTCGCCGTATGCAGCGCTATACACCTGTATGTTTGTTTGTTGCTTTAAGACTGGAACTTCTGCGGCAGAAAATGCAGGATTAATATTTACATCCTGTATGATAGCTCTGTTTTGAATACTTGTATTTAAGTTTCCTTTCATATTTGCTACTCTTTCCTCCAAAACATCCAATGTTTCTTTTGCCTTTCTAGTCCTAATTTCAATATAAAAATTATTTGTTTCTGCCACTATCCTGTCTGTAAATAACTTAGTTAACCTCTCATCTGGAGTTATAACGCTAACTTCATAAATAGTTAATTTTCGGTCAGGTCTTTGAGCTAATATATAATGATCCGCAAAATCGAGGCTTGTAACGTAAAGCAAACTATCTTGCCTATATGAAAAACTTTCTCTTGGTTGACCGGGTGGGAAATGTATATTATTGATGTCCGGATTAGATTTTCGTCTTTCTGTTATATCGAAAAAGTATTCAATGAATGAATAAGATCTATTATTAAAAGTATCTACTGAAAGCAAAACCTTTTCCAGCATCCGCCGACTTCTTATTATTTCAAGGATATTTTCCCCTGAAAAAAGATCTTTGCCATCACCTAAACTAAAACCAAGCTGGGATGCGAGGTTTAAAAAATTTCCCATTCCTGCTCCATTACCTTCATCTAACGCAAATGTGAGCCGACTTTTATAAGTAGGTTTTTTGTTTGCAGCATACCATATTCCTGCCAGACCTGCCAGTATACCGACAATAAGAAGTAGCCACCATAGTTTCAATAAGGAATTTATAATACTATTAAAATCCTTAATAATACGAGGTTTTCTTTCGCCAGAAACCACAACAATATCTTTTTCATCTAAAGGCATACGTTTAATTATTTTGAGGCAGTTATAAATACGTTTGCTACAATACCTAATGCAGATACAATCAGCGCCCACTCGCCAGCTCCAATCCTGGAGCGATTACTTTTAAGTTTTTGTGGTACAAAAATTTCTGACCTGGGGGAAACAGATGGATAAAACTTAAACCAAAGGAAATGTTTTACTGATTCCGCTTTTCCATCAGGATGTATCACAAGTGCGCCGGTTTTACGGGCGTAAGGCATAAAGTTACCAGCCTGCTGAACATAATATTTGAGATTCTTATTTTGTTTATAAGGTACTATGGTAGGGAAGTAAACCTCACCTGAAATTCTAACAAGATTGGTATTTCTATCAATATTTAATATATCCCCATCCTCAAGAGCCAGATCCTGAGAATTTCCTGGAGATGACAATGCATTATAAAGATCTACACTTATTAAATCGTAAGTTTTGTATAATTCATCTTTTAATCTTGGATGCATTGAGAGGCTATCCTGGTCAATATTTAATATCCGCTGAATAAGTTTTTCTCTTTCTTCACGGGTTAAATTCGATTTTACATTTCTTCGTATTGTAATTGATGTACTGTCGGCAGATGCCTTAAATCCTCCTGTTCTGTTTACGACATCACTTATTCTATCACCACTTTTTTGCAACCCATACCGGCCAGGGCTTTTCACTTCACCCAAAACCAACACAGAACGCTGTACGCTATAACCTGGAAGGGTTTTTACTACAACCATATCAAATGGTTCTAAGAAAGCATCATTATAAGAATCTGATTCTGACGAAATATTTATATTAAATACCTTACTCTCATTATGATTGGCCTTATCTACATTCGCATTTTTTATACGTCTCGAAATTTCAATATTTGAAGAATCTCCAGATTCACTTAGGCCTCCCACTGCCAGCAAAAGATCTCGAAGAGTTAGATTATCCCGCCATTGAACCATACCGGGTTGCCTTACATTTCCTTCAACTGACACAGTGTATTTATCATTAAACTCGAAAATAGAATGTATAGCAAGTGAATCATCTTTATTCAGAAAGATTTTTTCATTAAAATTTAAAACTGAATCAAGATTTATTGAGAAAACAGAGGGCATTTTATTTTTGAAATACCTAAAAATTGAAGCTCTTTTCGTAAATGCGTCTACGGTAATTCCACCAGCTTTTTGGATCAGGTCGTTTACTGTCATACCTTGTGATAGCTGATATGGGCCCGGCCTAAGCACCGAACCGGAAATACTTATACGGTTTTCAAATTCTTCCTGGAGCTTTCCTACAATATACTCATCACTCCCATTTGTCTTGAAACTGTTGTATTGTGAGGATTCTATATCAATTATCTGTTTTTTAGTTTCGGTAATCCTTAGTAAAGTAACTGCCCCTCTATAAGCGTTATCAGTAAACCCTCCTGAGTATTTAAGAAGATCTGCGAAAGTTTCGTTTTCAAGCATTTCAAATTTCCCTTCTCTTTTAACATTGCCAGATAACGTGATACGATTTTTATAATAAGGTATTCTTATTACATCTCCTTCCTGTAGCAGAATGTTATTCTTTTGATTTCCGTCTACTAAAAAATCATATAGATCCGCAGTCTTTTTTACATCGTTCCCCCGAATGATCTCAATATCCCGGTAACTTCCCATTGGCGTAGGTCCGCCACATAAAAAGAGAATGTTATACAAAGTAGTTAGGGAAGAAACTGTAAAATTACCCGGTTTTTTCGCCTGCCCTATTACTGTTACGCGTACACTTCTGATCTTTCCAAGAGAAATCTGGACTTTGGTTTGGCCTGAATTTATTGCCCGATAGATAGTAGAAGCGAGTTTCGATTTAATCTTTTCAGCAGCCTGCTCAATACTTAAACCATTTACAAGTACCGGCCCTACGTTAGGTATATAGACTTCGCCTTGTTCAGTCACTTTAAGATTATACTGTTTTTCGCTGTATCCATATATCGATATAATAATTTCATCATCAGGGCCTAAAATATAATTCGAAGGAGCTGGAATGCGTAAATTAGGTTCAAACACCATACTATTGGTCGTAAATAGTTCTGACCCGAAAATACTTTGATCATTTTTAAATTTTTGTACTGGGATTTTTGAGTTTAATGTGTCATATTCATGATTGATTGTAGAATCGCCAGCGTCTTCAGTTAAGTTATTTTTTTTAGAACGCCTGGGTTTATTAAGAAATTGCAGCCTTATCCTCAATTTGGCAATTTCAGATTCGGGCAAACCTTTTTGGGAAACTATTTTAACTAATTGGGATTCTGTAAGTCCATTTTCCATTGCTTTAGTAAGCATTGAAGAAAGATCTTCGTCAGAATAATCATCTATATTAATCGTGGATAAATTTTCTGCATTTAATATATTTATTTGTGCATTTGATCTTATAGAATAAAAAAATGTTAGAAATAAAACGAATACAAATACTCCGGCTATTTTCATTGACTTTTTACTTTAATGTTTTTCTTTGTAAGTAAGACAGGGGGCAAAATTGCGTGCGAAGGTAATAATATTTCCTTATGCTACCTTCACGTATTGAATCTATTAATGAGTATTCTATGGCATCATAGCCGCCCTATGAATACTATTTTTGAATGTGGTAAAATAAATAAAAATGAAAGGTTTGGCATTTATTAAAATTCTTATTTTGCTTTCAATGCATACAATTGCTTCAGGGAAAATAAATGTAAAAAATTATGGTGCACGTGGCGATGGTAAAACTGATGATACTAAGGCAATTCAATTAGCTATTAATGCTGCCTCTCCTTTAATAAAAACAATTATATATTTTCCTGCCGGTATTTATAATATTGCCTCATACACTATCACTAGTAATTACCTGGAAAATTATTCCTTATTATTTCATTCTAACCTTGATTTTGAGGGTGATAGAAAAAAAACTATAATCCGGGTAGCCGACCATATTTTTGATAAAAGCGATACAAACGCTAATGCTCATCTGTTTTATGGAAGGCAAACGAAAAACATTAGTTTCTCAAATTTGACAATAGATTTAAATGGTGCCAATAATCTTGTGCCTGAAAATATAATTAAAAATCATTCTGCAATATTTACGGCGCATGGAAGCAATTACTATATCCATGATATAACAATAAAAAATTGCTCAGGAAATGACATGTTAATTATCATGGGAGAAGGGAGCAACTTAGTAATTGAAAACTGTAAATTTTTAAATGGAGGGAACTTTGTTGGTACTTCTATTCCAAATAAAAATCAATATGACTATTCATTTATTTATACTGAGTGGGATAATACTTTGGTAAAAAATAACTTCATAAAACAGCAAAATATTGATATTGGTTTAGGAAACTATTCAGGTGGTATTGAATTGCATGGAAGCAATTCGTCAGCTATAAATAATGTTATTGAGGGATGCTGGCCTGGGATATATATAAGCAGTTCCACTCGTGGCCTGTTAAATAATGTTTTGGTAAAAAACAACCAGCTTATAAATTGTATTACAGGCATTTCTTTCTGGCTAAAATATCCAATGAAAAATATTTCGATTGATAATAATGTAATTAAACTTACGCATGCACGGGCTTCAAAACTTAATATATGCGCAGGAATTTTGGTGCCAAACGGGAATGAAAAAGAATATAGTAATGTAAAGGCAAATGCGGCTCCCATCTTCAATCTCCGGATTATTGGAAATACCATAGAAGCTGATACCATGAAAAGCCTTTCGTATGCAATGATATTACATTCATTACACCAAAGTGTTATTCAGGATAATATGATTACAGGAATGAACTGCGGCGGTATAATGCTTGCAGGGAGTAAATGGGGTATTGATTCACTGGATGTCTATAATAATACATTTAATGATTTCAGGCCCAATAATGATAAACACGCGGTTGCAGGATATTTCATACTTACAGATAATTACTCTGCAAAAGTGAAGGATGCTCCGGGTTTTCAAAATGTAATTTTCAGAAATAATAATTTGCTGAGAAGCAAGAATAATGAAAGGTATATTGCAAAAAATAGAGGCAACGGCGTTTTCTTCGGAGTTTTTATAGGGCTGCCTTCAAAAATGATTGACAATATCCGGTTGAAAAATAATATTTATACTGATGCTACGGAAAAAACTTACATAGTAAAAACTGACTGACAATTTCCTTTGAAAAATTATATTTTGCAGATTTACATTTCTATATTTGGTATTGTTTTATAGGCCCCTTTGTAACTTTTACAAAGCGGCCTTTGATTATCAATATCCGTTTAAAAAATCATAATCAGACTGTTCCCCTTCATAGAAGCGCATACACTTAAAGCCGGCTAAACAGATTTCTTTTTAGAAAACGATGTTTTAAGGATAAGTTTATAAGGCATCTTGTTTCTCTCTATACTATTAGCTTTTTATTAAAATTTTTAAGTAAAAAATTAAACTTGATATGAAAAGGCTTTTTTTTATTCTGCTAATCTTTACAGGTCTATCATGCAAAAAAATAATACATATTGACGAACAGATTTACCATGTAGAAGATTTCAGGAAAGCAGGCATGAATGATTACCAAACATTAATGGCCGCAGTAGATAGCTTACCTGAGAACTCAACCGTCAGGTTTGATCCTAAAACTTATATTTTCAATCATACACCTATAATTAATAAAGGGCTAAATTTTTATGGTCCTGCCACTTTAAAAAGGGAAGATCAAAGAGTATACACTCTAAAAGAAGCTGCCGATGAATTTTCAACCTATATTATACTTAATAATACTTATGGTATTATTATATCAGAGCGGTTTATTGTTTCCCTGGGCAAGGAGAATAATAAAAATACCATCATCGATGTGGTAACTGATATAAAAGGGGACACTCTTATTCTTGACCGACCATTAGGAAAAACAGTGGATCAATCCGAAAGGTTATATCCGGCAGGGACAAATCTCTTTAAAAACATTAATTTTTTTTGGGTACTTTCTGATACAAAATATACTGACAGGTCTTGCAGCTTTCATGATTTGACTTTTGATGGGAACAGGAATAATAATTCCGGTTCCTATTCATGGTATCTCAATGCGGCGGTCACAGCTATTTCGAAAGGTACTACACAGTACAAAGATTGCAAATTTATAAACAGCCCCGGAGAAACAATCGTAGGGCATAACGCTGATATTAGAAAATGTATGTTTTATAACCTTAATGGAAGTGGTTTTCACACTGTGGCTGATAAATTATATTGTAATGAAAGTGAAATTCATTCTTATCTTTCTGATAATGTATTTGAAAATACCAATCAAATACCTAATTCTATAGGAGGCCATAGTGAAGGGGCTATCACCCATAGTAGCTCCGGTGGATACTACACCGCTACAAGAAATACATTTAAAAATATAGGTGCGTCTGTATTAGGAGGCTTATATCCTTCCATTTCCATTAATGATTGGGGAACGTCTAATATTACTTTTACGGGAAATACAATTGATGGCGCAGGAAAAATGGTTTATTTAATTTACGATGGCCCTGGAGAAATACACGATGTAAAAATTGAAAAAAATATAATTTCAAACCTTGGAGAAACTGATTATACCACAGGATTAAGTTACTGGCCTGGGATTATTTTAAAAGAAAAAAGTAATGAATGAATTATCCCTATAAAGGATTTGAAGTAATAAGCAGTTATTTTAGTACTATATAATTTAAAATTTATTATAATCTCACTTCAAGTATTCTATTCAGCTTTTCACAAATTTTATAGAAGGTCCTCCATTTATCTTTAATATGAATTTAGTGCGTTAAGAATTACTTCAACTAACTAATTATAAATACATATTGAATATAATTAGTTCTAATATTTAATTTATAAGAAGCAAGAGGTAATATACATTTACCAGGAATACTATTTGGCTCACTACATGTATATTGCATTATTTAATTAAAAAGAGTGTCATGAACAATGAGAGCTATTTAAAAAAAGATATTTCATACTTTATTAGTCCACGGCTTGACCTCATAAGTTTAATGCCGACAAATTCTCAGCAAAAAGTATTGGAGGTGGGCATGGGTGGAGGAGATACATTGGTACATATCAAGAATCAACTACTAGCCGCCGAAGTAATAGGAATAGACATAGTAGAACTTCCGGGAACTAATCAACAAAATCCTCTCATTGATAGAGTTCATTTTTTTGATTTAGAAAAAGAAAAATTACCTTTTAGTGACAATTATTTTGATGTGATTATCGCAGGTGATGTACTTGAGCACCTGGTAAACCCTTGGGATGTTTTACAAAAATTAAATAATGTACTTAAAGTGGGCGGACATATGTTAATCAGTCTACCAAACATAAGGGATATGTATGCTTTATATTCCATTTTATTAAAAGGAAGTTTTGGATATACAACGCAAGGTATTTTTGATCAAACTCATATGCGTTTTTTCTGTAAAAAAGATATGATTACTTTAATTGAATCAGTCAAAAATTTGCAGATTGAAAATATCGTACCTATACAAAGTTTGGGCAATCAAAATCCAAGACGAAAATTATTTAATAAATTATCTTTTAGGATTTTTGAAGGATTTATTACTACGCAATATCTTTTTAAAGTGATTAAAACGTATTAGCTGAATTTGAATCACCTGATACAAACTTTTTAACTAAATAATTTTTTTGAGCTTTTCATTATCCCCCCAAAAATGCATTGGCTCATGTGGAGGATAGGGATAAACTCCCCTGTTTAATTTTATCTTTTGATTTCTTTCCTCAAGAAAATTACTTACTAATTTATTAATGGTAATAGGTTTGCCACTGCAACAGTTTATAATTCCCTCAACGTTTTTTTGAAGCCCTACCTTTAAAATATATTCAGCCATTTTTTGTACTGGCAGATAATCCCTTTGCTGGTCACCGCTGCTCATGTTAAATTCTTTTTCATTATTACCGAGTGCTATTTCTAATTGAGACAGTATAGAGTTTCGGTTTTGCCCTTCACCATACATGTAAAATAATCTTACCCATTTAAAGCTAAAATCAATATGTTTTTGTAATTGCTCTAAAAATTTTCTCAATGAGTCTTTTGCGATTGCATAAGGATTTGCGGGTAAAGTGGGTAAATCTTCACTCAATTTTCCTTCCTGCAAACCATATTCGAAACAAGTGCCTGTAACAGTAATGTCTTTAGCGCCATTATTTACAAGGTTTTTTAAAAAATGATAATGCCTGAATAGATTTTCTTCGATGTGAAAAAGCGAATGATAATTAGGCAGCCCCTCCCAGGCCAAATGAATAATAATATCTGGCCGTTCAAATAAATCATAGTAATCAATTGAAGCATCAAATTGAGATAAATCAAATGCTAAGTATTTCGCCTCGTTGAACCAGGGAAAATTTTTTGCTTTGTTTTTATTGGAAGACGTAGCAATAACATAGAAATTATGTTTTAATAACTGCTTTATAACATGATTACCAATAAATCCGGTAGCGCCTGTTACAAGTATTTTCATGAGTTTTAAATAATTTTCAATTCGGGAATTGGAATAACAAATTTTGCATTCCATTCTTTCGCATAACTCAATTGTTCAATAATTTCTTCTTTAAGATTCCAGGGAAGAATTATAATAAAATCCGGTTTATCTTTTTTTAAAAACGCTTCATCTCTCACCGGTATGTGGCTCGCAGGTAAAAATTTATTTTGCTTATTAGGATTTGCATCCACCACATAATTTATAAAATCATTTTTTACGCCACAGTAGTTAAGTAATGTATTCCCTTTTGCCGCAGCGCCATAAGCGGCAACTTTTTTCTTTTCACTTTTTTGTTTAATAAGAAAATCAAGCAAATCTAATTTTACTTTCAAAGCTTTTTGTGTAAAGTTGCCGTACCAGGAAAGGCTGTTCATTCCTTTTTCCCTTTCTTTATCTAACAATGCCGAAACATTGAATGAAATCTCTCTAGATTTATCCCCAGCGTGTTTTGCAAATATTCTTAAAGATCCTCCATGAGTTGGAATTTCCTCTACATCAAACACTACCAATTCCTGGGATTCAAATACCTGGCTTACACAATGAAAAGATAAATAAGAAAAATGTTCATGATAAATAGTATCAAATTGGCTATTCTCCACAAGCTGCATCAGGTGTGGAAATTCCATAGTAATTACACCTTTTTCTTTTAAAGCAATTTTCATACCCCCAACAAAATCTACTAAATCTGGCACATGCGCCAACACATTGTTTCCTAATAACAAATCTGCTTTTATATTTTTTGAGTTCAATTCTTTAGCTAAAGTAATTCCAAAAAATTCGTTGATAGTTTCAATTCCTTTATCTATTGCAACCCTGGCAGTATTTTCTGTTGGCTCTATTCCCAACACTGGAATATTTTTTTGTTTAAAATATTGCAAAAGATAGCCATCATTAGATGCGATCTCCATAATCAATGACTTATCATTGAAACCAAAACGATCAATCATCATATTAGTATACCTCTCTACATGTTTAAGCCAGCTTGTACTATAAGACGAAAAATAAACATATTCGTGATTAAAAATATCGTCGGATTTTTTATACTCATCCAGCTGAACAAGAAAGCAATTACCGCAAGTAAAAACTTTTAGCGGGTAAAATGTTTCAGGTTCATTCAACTGTTTCTCCGTGAGGAAAGAATTTGACGCCGGGCAATTTACCAGGTCAATAAATATGTGTTGTAATTCTTTTTTGCAAAATCTGCATTGCATAATTATAGTCCTTTAAAATTTTCAGGTAACAATGGATTTTTTTTATCCTTATCTGAAATTTCGGTTACTGGCAACGGCCATTCAATCATCAAAAGGGGATCATCGTATTTTATTCCTCCTTCAGAATTTGGTTCATAAAAATTCGTATGGTGGTAAATGAGTGCAGAATTATCGGATAGGACCTGGTACCCGTGGCCAAAACCTTCCGGAATTAAAATACTTAACATGTTATCTTCATTTAGCTCTACGGCGAAATGTTTTAAAAAAGTTGGTGAATCTTTTCTCAGATCAACAGCAATATCAAAAACACTCCCTTTTATACATCGTATTAATTTACATTCACTATAAGGCGGCTTTTGAAAATGAATTCCCCTGATTGTTCCTTTTTTTTTATTAAGCGAATGATTGAATTGTACAAATTCCTTATCAAAGCCTATTTGCAGAAATTCATTCTTACAAAATGTCCGCGTAAACAAACCCCTTTCATCTTCCACTTTTTCTAGGCGAATCGTAAATAAGCCACTAATATTTGCCGGGATAAATTCCATGAATTATTGCCTGATATCTTGTAAATATTCAACAATATTGTCGTCGGTTAAAATTTTACTTTCATCATAAAAAGATTTATACCATTCAATTGTTCTTTGAACTGATTTATTAGTATCCCAGGCCGGTTTCCACCCAAGTCGTTGAACTGCTTTAGCATTATCCAGTGAAAGTAATGCGGCCTCATGAAAAGCCTGGCCGGAAGGAGGAAATTCAATAGTAACCTTGTCCCATGATTTTTTAGCTATTACCGTAATTTCTTCAACAGTTTTTACTTCATTGCCAGGAGGAGAGAAATTCCATGCTTCTGCAAAGTCTTTTTCTTCCTTTAATAATTTGGAACCCAGTAATAAATAACCATACAGGCAATCAAGTACGTGTTGCCAGGGTCTTACAGACTTTGGATTTCTTATCTGTACTTTTTTATTTTTTGAAGCTGCTATGGAAATATCGGGAATCAATCTGTCAGGGTTCCAGTCTCCGCCTCCAATAACATTTCCGGCTCTTACTGATGCAATAAGAACAGTATGCTTTTTTTTATATTCGGCTAAATTGAAAAATGAATTTCGGTAAGACCTTATTAAAATTTCGCAACATGCTTTTGAGGAACTGTACATATCATACCCGCCTAACTCATCTGTTTCCAAATATGGTTTCTCACACTCTTTGTTTTCATAAACCTTATCTGTCGTAACAAGTACAACTGATTTTACATGCTTACATTTTCGTACTGCTTCCAGGATGTTTAAAGTTCCTATAACATTCGTCTGATATGTATTGAAAGGATCAATATAAGATTTGCTTACCAGTGCCTGCGCAGCTAAATGGAAAATAATATCAGGCTGGGCTTTTAAAATTGCTGATTCTAATTTTTCCTTGTCAAGAATATTAGCAAAAGTGGTTTTATAATCAGCATTTAACAAACTAAAGTGATTAGGCGTTGTCGCGGGAGGTAAAGCAAATCCAACTATCTGAACATTTAATTTTTTGAAAAAAGCACATAACCAGGAACCTTTAAATCCTGTATTTCCGGTAATAAAAACTTTTTTATTTCGATAAATTTCAAGCATTTCTATTCCCACGTTTTCCACTTGGCATGATTGGATTCCCATAACTGCTCCAGTTCAATTTTATCCCGCATAGCATCCATACATTTCCAGAAACCATGATGCTTATAAGCTACCATTTGATGGTCGTTTGCTATTTTTTCCAAAGGCCCTTTTTCCCATTGAATTGTTTCCATATCGTCTTTGAGATAATTAAAAATGCCAGGTTCTAACACAAAATAGCCTCCATTTATCCATATATCCTTATCACTTAGCTTTTCTTTAAAGTGTTGTACCACAGAATTATTATCGGTTTCGACTGTTCCAAATCTTCCCGGAAGTTCGATAGAAGTAATGGTTACTAATTTTTCGTGTGATTTATGAAATGCAACAAGGTCTTTGATATTTACATCAGAAAGGCCGTCGCCATAAGTAAGCATAAAAGTTTCCCCCTCGACATATTTTCTAATTTTTTGTATTCTTCCGGCAGTGTTTGTGTTTACCCCTGTATCAACTAAGGTGACGGTGAAAGATTCTGTATTGGCAAAATGTACATCTACCTTGTTATTTTTAAGCTCCACCGTTATATCAGAATTATATAAAAAATAATTCAAAAAATATTCTTTGATATAATGCCCTTTATAACCACAGCAGATTACAAAATCATTGAAACCATAATGAGAATAATTTTTCATGATATGCCAGAGAATGGGCTTTCCGCCAATTTCAATCATAGGCTTAGGCCTGAGATGTGACTCTTCTGATATTCTTGTTCCCAACCCACCTGCTAGTATTACTACTTTCATTATTAAATACGATACTTTAAAATTATGTAAGATTACTTATGGATAAGTATTCTAAAAATTGCGCAAATATAAAGTAAAATTTTGCAGGTGTATAAATGGAAAATGCTGGTACAATAGAATCTACAAGAAAGAGAATTCACATTAGATGATACTTTTCAAATATTCCCCATAACCACTCTTCTCAAATTTCTTTGCTAGTTTATTTAATGCTTGTTTCCCAATGAAATTCATACGATAAGCAATTTCTTCGGGGCATCCAATTTTAAACCCTTGTCGTTTTTCAATTACTCTTACAAATTCTGAAGCGTCGTGCAGGGATTCAAATGTGCCGGTATCTAACCAAGCAAAGCCCCTGTCAAGTACAGCAACTTTTAATTTTTTATCGGAAAGATATTTTCGGTTCACATCCGTAATTTCATATTCTCCACGTGGAGAAGGTTTGATATTTTTAGCTATCGCAACTACTGTATTATCGTAAAAATATAAACCAGGAACTGCATAATTGGATTTAGGATTGAAAGGTTTTTCTTCTATACTTATAGCAACCAAGTCTTTATCAAATTCTACCACACCATATCTTTCAGGATCACTTACGGGGTAAGCGAAAATAATGGCGCCTTCGGGATCTGCAGATTTTTGAAGGAGATGAGAGAAACCACTTCCATAAAAAATATTATCTCCCAATACCAGTGCTACTGAATCTCTACCTATAAATTGCTCTCCAATAACAAAAGCTTGTGCAAGCCCATTTGGTTTTTCCTGAATTTCATATTCAAGGCTACATCCCCACTGTTTACCATCACCTAATAAGCGTCTGAACTGAGCCTGGTCTTCAGGAGTAGTAATAATAAGAATTTCCTTTATTCCCGCTAACATTAAAGTTGAAAGCGGATAATAGATCATGGGCTTATCGTAAATCGGCATTAATTGTTTGCTAATACCCATGGTAATTGGGTACAATCTTGTCCCGCTCCCACCTGCTAATATGATTCCTTTCATAACTATCTTCCTTTATACTCCTTAGCAATAACTATTTATTTATGATACTGTTCTTCATAATAATTCTTATATGCTCCACTTGTAACATCATTAAGCCACTTACTGTTATTCAAATACCAATCTATTGTTTTTGACAGGCCTTCTTCAAATTGCAATGAAGGTTGCCAGCCTAGTTCATTTTTTAATTTTGTGGCGTCAATTGCATAGCGGAGATCATGGCCCGCACGGTCCTTTACAAAAGTGATCAGCTTTTCTGATGTCCCTTTTCCACGGCCAAGTTTTTCATCCATTTGACTACACAACTCTTTGATGATGTCAATATTTTTCCATTCATTATGGCCACCAATATTATAGGTTTCTCCGGCTTTTCCCCTATGAAATATGGTATCAATCGCTTTTACATGATCTTCTACAAACAGCCAGTCACGCACATTTTCGCCTTTACCATATATTGGCAAAGGCTTGTTATTAATTATGTTATTTATACAAAGAGGAATCAACTTTTCAGGAAAATGATAAGGGCCATAATTATTAGAGCAATTAGATATAATTACGGGCAAATGGTAAGTATGTTGATAAGCGCTTACAAAATGATCTGAAGAGGCCTTTGATGCAGAATAAGGACTACGCGGATCATACCCGGTTTCTTCATTGAAAAAACCTTTTTCTCCCAGGCTACCATACACTTCATCAGTAGAAATATGATAAAATAATTTTCCGTTGTAATCATCTCTCCACGCATCTTTTGCAACCTGCAGTAAGGTTACTGTTCCTAATACATTTGTTTTTACAAACGCCAGCGGATCAGTAATGGAGCGGTCAACATGGCTTTCGGCGGCGCAATGAAGAACTGCTGTAAACTGATATTTTTTAAAAAGCTGTTCTACTTGTTTTATATCTTCAATATCACCTTTAATAAAAGTATAATTGGGAGCGTTTTCTATATCCTTAAGATTTTCAAGATTGCCTGCGTAAGTAAGCTTATCGAGATTGGCTACAGAATAACCGGGATACTTAGTTACAAATAACCGGGTAAGATGTGAACCTATAAAACCTGCTCCGCCCGTAATTAATATTTTATGATCCATTCATGTCTTTTTTGAAAGGCTGCAAAAATATTCAATTTATAAGCAGTTCACTGATTTTAATGATTAAGGAATTACAAAGTTTAATTTCAAAAAAGTTCCCTTCCATTTTCAACTTAACTCTACATTTTAGACTTTATAATCCCTTTGCGGGATTGTCATCAATGATACCTTCTTTTGAAACTTTGCTTATTACCCGTCCCGGGTTTCCGAGAACAAGCATGTAAGGAGGAACATTCTTAGTGATAACCGCACCCGCGCCAACCATTGAATATTCGCCTATTTCGATGCCACACATTATAGTTGCATTTGCTCCTATAGAAGCACCCTTCCTGACGGTTGTTTTTTTGAATTCATTTTTTCTTTCTATAAAACTTCTGGGGTTAATCACATTCGTAAAAGTTACGGAAGGCCCTATAAAAACATCATCTTCTACCGTTACACTATTATAAACAGATACATTGTTTTGAATTTTAACGCCATTACCAATTACAACATTATTATCCACATACGTGTTCATCCCCAGGTTGCAATCATTTCCAATTGTAGCCCCGGGCATTATATGGCAGAAATGCCAGATTCGTGTTCCTTCTCCTATTCGAGCTCCTTCATCAACTACGGCGGTGGGATGTATTGATATATTTTTTTCCATCTTCAAAAATAATTTATCATTTTTATTCAGGCAAAGAGGAAGCGAAATTACTCCTTTAATGGCGATACATCATTTGATATAACTTTGTACGCATGCATTATGCTTCAGTAGAAAATTTAAGTAAATCTTTCGGGATAAGAAAACTTTTTGTTGATATAAGTTTCTATGTAGAAGAAGGAGATAAAATAGCTTTCGTGGCACGCAATGGAAGTGGAAAGTCAACATTACTGAAAATTATAGCAGGGCTCGATACTCCTGATAACGGCACGGTATGGGTACATAAAGATGTAAAAGTGATCATGCTTCAGCAGGATACCGCTTTTGAAAATGATAAATCTATCTGGGATAATATTTTAAATATTGACAATTCTGTTGTACGCATTGTGAAGGAATATGAAATGCTGCTGGAAGAAGAAATTCATGATGAAGATCGTATAAGCCATCTGGTTACTGAACTTACAGAAGCAAATGCGTGGAGCTTTGAAAGTGACCTGAAGCAGATTCTTGGAAAGCTTAATCTTCATCATTTAAATGAACCTGTTAAAAACCTGAGTGGCGGCCAGCGCAAGAGGGTGGCGCTGGCGCAGGCTTTAATAGAATCGCAATTACATGAAGGGAAATGCCTTTTGATACTTGACGAGCCAACCAACCATCTTGATGTAGACATGATAGAATGGTTGGAAAATTTTCTGGCCACTAACAAAAGCACTCTACTTTTAGTTACCCACGACCGTTATTTCCTGGACACTGTTTGCAATGAAATAATCGAGCTTGAAGATGAAAAATTGTACGTTTATAAGGGAGACTATGATTATTTTTTGGAACAAAAATCTTTAAGGCTCGAGGTTGAGCAAAGTGAATTGCAAAAGGATAAAAATATTTTTAGAAAAGAGCTGGAATGGATGCGGAAGCAACCAAAGGCACGTACTACAAAATCAAAAAGCAGGCAGGACGCATTTACAGAAGTTGAAGAAAGAGTGAACCAGAAAAAAGAAGTGGCAGAAGTATCACTGCAGGTAAAAATGACAAGGCTTGGTGGCAAAGTGCT
>JBBSEV010000018.1:0-74351 GCA_038239385.1 Chitinophagales bacterium | reverse complement strand
TGCGGGAAAGGATATTGCAAACCCCGTCGGATCAATTTTGTCTTCCGCAATGATGCTGGATCATTTTGGATTAACCGGGGAAGCAAACGAAGTACGCGATGCTGTAGCATGGACATTGACTAATGGTTTTGTATCGCAGGATATAGATCCTGTAAACGCCCATTATACTTCTACGATAGGTGAATTTGTTAGCGATTACATAAGTAATGATATCCCGGTTAATATCAATGCAAAAAATATTGCTTTTGGAAAGGCTACAATTATTTAATAAAAAAGTTCTTTGTTTTTAATAAAGGGTTCATTAAGTTTGCTATACATTTTCTTTCAATGTTACAAGGCAAACTGAATAACGGCATACAAAATACTGCGGCAATTATTATTGCTGTCATTGTCATTATTTTACCCTTTACCATTGGAGGAGGAACTATATAAAAAAAATAAATCAAGTATAGCCCCGCTCCAAAAAAGCGGGGTTTTTTTATGAATCATTTTGAATAAAAAATTATGTATTACAACGGAGATACTTTTGTTTACTGGAATGGTAAAATTGTAAAAGCAACTGAAGCTAAAACAGATTTTTACAGCCAGACACTTCATTATGGTTATGGAGTATTTGAAGGCATACGTTCTTATAAAACAGCAAGCGGCAAAACGAAAATATTTAAAGAGGTTGAGCATTTTGAACGCTTGAAAAATTCAGCTAATGCTTTAAATCTTCCATATCCCTGGAATGCAGATGAATTGATAAAAGCGACCTACGAAATTTTGCAACAAAATAATTTACAGGATGCTTACATCAGGCCACTTGTTTATGCTCCCGCCAATATGAGTTTTAATCTCAATAATGAATCTCTTATTGTAATTGAAACATGGAAAATGCAACCTTTTTTAGGTGAAAAGTTGTTACGCGTAATGACTTCATCCTTTGAGCGTCCCAACCCTAAAGGGTTTAAGATAGAAGCTAAGGCAACAGGCCATTATGTAAATTCTATTTTGGCCAGCCAGGAAGCTAAATCAAACGGCTATGACGAAGCATTGCTCAATGATATGAATGGTTTTATTGCAGAAGGCCCAGGAGCAAATATTTTTATAGAAAAAGATAATGTTTTATATACTCCAAAATTGGGAAATATTTTACCTGGGATTACAAGAGCAACTATTATAGAAATATGTGAATCCTTAGATATTTCCTGTGTTGAAGAACAAATTACACCTGATGAAATGCGCAATGCAGACAGTGCATTTTTTTGTGGCACAGCGGCTGAAGTAATTGGCATTGCATCAATCGACGATGTTGTTTTCAAAACAGAATGGAACGATTCATTAGGAGTACAAATTCAAAAAGCGTATAAAGATTTAGTAGTTGAAAAAGAAAATATATCTTCTGAAATTTTAGCATGAAAGAATTAAATAAATATTCAAAAACATTAACGCAGGATGAAACCCAGCCAGCAGCGCAGGCAATGTATTATGCCATTGGTTTCAAAGAAGAAGATTTTAATAAAGCACAGGTTGGAATTGTGAGTATGGGTTGGGATGGCAACCCATGTAATATGCATTTGAATGATTTGGCAACAACCGTACAAAAAAGTATTAATGAGGTTAAGGATTTGTTGGGCTTGCGTTTTTATACAATTGGTGTAAGCGATGGAATCAGTATGGGCACTGATGGCATGCGGTATAGCCTGGTGAGCCGGGATGTAATTGCAGATAGTATTGAAACAAATGCAGGCGCTCAATACTATGATGCTTTAATTGCAATACCTGGGTGCGATAAAAACATGCCGGGTTGTATAATGGCAATGGGGAGATTAAATCGTCCTTCTATTATGTTGTATGGAGGAACAATTGCTCCGGGGCATTACAAAGGCGAAGATTTAAACATTGTTTCTGCATTTGAGGCATTGGGCCAAAAAATTGCAGGTAATCTTGATGAAAAAGATTTTAAAGGAATTGTTCGGAATGCTTGTCCCGGTGCCGGCGCCTGTGGTGGCATGTACACAGCAAACACAATGGCAAGCGCTATTGAAGCAATGGGAATGAGTTTGCCCAATTCATCAAGCAACCCTGCATTAAGCAAAGACAAACAAAAAGAATGCGCATCCATTGGCGATGCAATAAAAGTATTATTAGAAAAAGATATTAAGCCAAAAGATATCATGACAAGGAAAGCATTTGATAATGCGATTACAGTTGTGATGGTTTTGGGTGGAAGTACTAATGCTGTATTACATTTAATTGCCATGGCAAAAAGTGTTGACGTGAAATTAACACAGGATGATTTTCAAACCATAAGTAACAAGATCCCGGTGCTTGCAGACTTTAAACCTAGTGGAAAATATTTAATGGAAGACCTGCACAAATATGGAGGTGTACCTGCAGTTATGAAATATTTATTGAGCAAAGGTTTATTGCATGGTGATTGTATAACGGTAACCGGAAAAACCGTTGCAGAGAATTTAGAAGATGCGCCTGATTTGGATTTTGAAAAGCAGGACATTATTCATTCACTGGAAAATCCTATAAAGAAAACGGGGCATTTACAAATATTATATGGCAATCTTGCCACAGGTGGTAGCGTTGCAAAAATCAGTGGTAAAGAAGGTGAACGCTTCGAAGGTAAAGCAAGAGTGTTCGAAGGGGAGAAACTTTTAATAGAAGGTATACAAAGTGGAAAAGTTCATGCCGGTGATGTAGTAGTTATAAGGCATATCGGCCCTAAAGGTGCACCGGGAATGCCTGAAATGTTAAAGCCTACAGGAGCTATAATTGGCGCAGGTTTGGGGAAATCTGTTGCCTTGATAACTGATGGGAGATTCAGTGGCGGCACACATGGTTTTGTTGTTGGCCATATTACACCCGAAGCATTTGAAGGTGGATTAATTGCTTTCGTAAATGATAATGATATTATTGAGATTGATGCAGTGAAAAATACATTAAACTTAAAAGTATCAGAAGAAGAAATTGCGAAAAGAAAAGCAACATGGGAAAAACCTGCACTAAAAGCAACGAAAGGTATTTTATATAAATATGCAAAGAGTGTAAAAGATGCAAGTGAAGGTTGTGTAACAGATGAGGATTAAAATAATATAAAAATGTTATGCAAATAATCAGGAGTATACAAAACAGGATTTATGAAATGAGAGGTGAAAGAGTAATGCTTGATAGGGATTTAGCTTTTTTATATGAAACAGAAACCAAATCACTAAATCTTGCTGTAAAGCGTAATTTAAAAAGATTTCCCGCTGATTTTATGTTTCGTCTTAATCAGGCAGAATATGATACTATAAGGTTTCAAATTGAAACCTTAGAATCTAATAAATCTTTAAGGTTGCAAAATGAAACCTTAAAGAACGGAAGAGGGCAGCATAGTAAATATTTACCTTATGCCTTTACAGAGCAAGGTGTAGCAATGCTAAGCGGAGTTCTGAATAGCGATAAAGCTATTAATATGAACATTGCTATAATGCGGGCTTTTGTAGAGATAAGAAAAATATTCTTGAAAGAAAACGATTTGAAAGAACAATTAAAAGAGGTAAAGCAAAAATTAGGCGAGCATGATGTGCAACTAAATCAGATATATGATGCAATGGAAAATTTATTAGATGAAAAAGCCGCTCAGAAGAAATGGGAACAAAGAGAAAGAATTGGTTTTAAAAATTAAGGTTTTGAAAATAAAAATATTATTATGAATACGCTTGAATTAATAAAGGAAAAAATTAAATCGCCTGCAGATATATTGGCGGAAATTACCGGCTCTGCAGCTTTGCTTGAAATTTTTCTTGCCGAAAAAGTAGATACAATCTTCGGCTATCCCGGCGGTGCTATCATGCCTATCTATGATGTGCTATATGGATATCTTGACAAGCTTAATCATATTTTAGTGCGCCATGAACAGGGGGCTATTCATGCCGCACAAGGCTATGCAAGATCTTCAGGCAAAACAGGAGTGGTGTTTGCAACAAGCGGTCCGGGCGCTACAAATCTTGTAACAGGGCTGGCAGATGCTATGATTGATAGTACGCCTTTGGTTTGTATAACAGGACAAGTGTATGCGCACTTATTAGGTACAGATGCTTTCCAGGAAACTGATGTAATTAATATAACTACCCCGGTTACAAAATGGAATTATCAAATAACAGATGCTACAGAAATAGCCATTGTTTTGGCAAAAGCATTTTATATAGCAAAAAGCGGAAGGCCGGGGCCGGTATTAATTGACATTACAAAAAATGCGCAGCTACAAAAATTCAATTTTGAAGGTTATACTAAATGCGATCACATTCGCAGTTATCGTCCATATCCCATCATACGAAAAGAATATATTGAACAAGCAGCAGAACTTATTAATGCTGCTGTAAAACCTTTCGTAATTTTTGGGCAGGGTATAATTTTAGGAAATGCAGAACAGGAATTTAAAACGTTTATTGAAAAAGCGGGCATTCCTGCCGCATGGACAATTCTTGGCCTTAGCGCATTACCAACTGATCATCCGTTAAACGTAGGCATGCTTGGTATGCATGGAAATTATGGACCCAATGTATTGACAAACGATTGCGATGTTTTAATAGCAATAGGAATGCGTTTCGACGACCGTGTTACGGGCCGGCTCGATAAATATGCAAAGCAGGCTAAAATTATTCACCTCGATATAGATCCTTCAGAGATTGATAAGAATGTAAAATCGGCTGTGCCGGTATGGGGCGATTGTAAAGAAACACTACCAATGCTTACTCAACTTGTAAGTGAAAAAGTTCATCCTGAATGGTTAAATACATTTAATGAATATAAACAAATAGAAATAGAAACCTGTATTCAAAAAGAGTTGAACCCAACGGATGAACAGCTTACAATGGGGGAGGTAATAAAAGAGCTAAATGATCTCACAAAAGGCAATGCGATAATTGTGACCGATGTAGGTCAGCACCAGATGGTAGCTTGCCGCTATGCAAAATTCAATCAATCGAAAAGTAATATAACATCCGGTGGTTTGGGTACAATGGGGTTTGCGTTGCCTGCAGCTATTGGAGCGAAATACGGCGCACCTGAAAGAACGGTTATTGCCATAATTGGTGATGGTGGATTTCAAATGACTTTACAGGAATTAGGCACTATTATGCAGGATGATATTGGCGTAAAAATTATTATTCTCAATAATCAATTTCTCGGGATGGTACGCCAGTGGCAGGAATTATTTCATGAAAGGCGTTATTCATTTACTGATATTAAAAGCCCCGATTTTGTGGCGTTAGCAAAAGCTTATAACATTGAAGGGCAAAGAGTTTCGGAGAGGGACAAATTAAAAGATTCACTCAACGAAATGCTTCAATATGATGGTTCTTATTTGCTTGAAATAATGGTAGGAAAAGAAAATAATGTTTTTCCCATGGTGCCACAAGGATGCAGTGTTGCAGAAATTAGATTAAAGTAAAATTATAGCACAAGAGGTTATTGATTAAAAATAAAAGTGTAATCAAAACTCATTAAATATTTATAAATATAATTTAACCAGATATGCAAGATGATATATTTACTGACATCCCGGTTTATTATAATAGAATTTTAAATGTAACCAAAGATTTGAATTTTAATATGTCTTCCGATTTATATATTGGAAGCTTATTGAAAACTTTGGTGGCTGCAAAACCAAGAGGTAGAATATTGGAGTTAGGAACAGGAAGCGGCTTGGCTACATCCTGGATTGTGGAAGGCATGGATAAAAATTCAAATTTGATAACCATCGATAACAATGAATTATTAATATCTGTCGCTAAAGAAAATTTGAAAGATGAAAGAATAGAGTTTGTTTGCGCTGATGGATATAAATGGATTAATGAATATAGAGGTTCCTTATTTGATTTAATATTCGCTGATGCAATTCCCGGTAAATATGATTTGTTTGAAGAAACGTGGGCACTTCTGCAAACTAGTGGATTTTATATCGTTGGCGATATGATTCAACAATCTAATTGGCCGGAAGGCCATGCAGAAAAAGCAGAAGCTTTTATAAAATTTCTGGAATCAAGAAAAGATATAATGTTAACAAAATTGAAATGGTCAACAGGAGTAGTTATTGCTGTAAAAGTAATTCATGATTTATGATAACAGGAATTGGTATTTTGAATATTAGCGAAAGTGAAAGCTTTTATTGAAATGCATTTGATAAACCTTAAGGTTATTTCAAAAAAGTGTGATACATGAACATGAGTTATTGAAATGTATTGAAAAGAAATAATTATCTCCTTAATAAGAGATAGTAAAATTGCTTCATCATTTTGCGAGCCTTTAGAAGAATATTATCAAAAAATGAATCAAAAATATTTTACAATGTCAAAACAGGAATTCACAATAACAGTTTACACAGAAAACCAAATTGGTTTATTAAATCGTATTGCTATTATTTTTTCGAGAAGAAAAATTAATATCAATAGTCTTAATACTTCTCCTTCTGAAGTGCCCGGCATTCACCGGTTTAATATCGTCATTGACGAAACTGAAGAGGTAGTAAAAAAACTTACAAGACAAATAGAAAAGCAGGTAGATGTTTTAAAAGCATATTACAATACAAACGATGAAATTATATGGCAGGAGATGGCTTTATATAAAGTGCCCACCGAAGCCATTACGGAAAAAGTAAAAGTAGAGCGGTTACTACGGGAATTTGGCGCAAGAGCCGTAGCTATTCGTAAAGATTATACTGTATTTGAAACAACCGGCCATCGTGAAGAAACAGATAAATTAATTGCATACCTTGAACCCTATGGATTGATTGAATTTGTAAGGAGCGCACGGGTTTCTATAATTAAGGAAAGTAGTGGCTTTCATGAAAAGGTAAAAGAATTTGAAAAGGCACAACCCGGTGAAGAAGTTATAGAAAATGAATTCCTGGACAAACAGGCAGAAGTATTTAGTATGTAATAAATAAAGGAAATGCAGAATGTAATACCCATGTTATCTTATGAAAATGGAGTTGCTTCATTAGAATGGTTAAAACAGGCATTTGGTTTTGAAGAAAATATAGAAACGCGTTTTATTGAAGATGGGAGATTAACACATGCTGAATTAAAAGCTGGAAATAATATTATTATGATAGCAACGCCCTCTTTAAATTACGAGAGTGTAAATAAACAACGCAAGCGTGATAAGCAAATGGATCAATGGCTTTCAGTGCCATGGATTGTTAATGGATTACTCGTTTATGTTGAAAACCTGGCATTGCATTTTAAAAAAGCAAAAGAAAATGGGCCGAAATTCTTTCGGACATAGAAGAGGGGTTCCCTGGAAAACGATACCGATGCGCCGATGTAGAAGGTCACCGCTGGATGTTCATGGAAATAGAGTAATAGAATGTTTGTTGAAAAAACGATACCAGTCTTAAGAATTTTTGATTATCAAAAAGCAATTGAATTTTATGTTGTCTGGCTGGAATTTAAAATCACATTTGAACATGTATTTGAGGAAGGGATGCCAAAGTATATTGAAATTGCAAGAGAAGGTTTAACCTTGCATTTAAGTGAGCACCATGGGGACGCTACCCCCGGTGCCAGGGTTTTTTTATGGTGCAGTGGTCTGAAAGATTTTCATACTATACTTATTAATAAAAAATATAAGAACAATAAGCCGGGCATCTGCAAAACATTTTATGATTTATGGGAAGTTGAGGTAATTGATCCATTTGGAAACAGGTTATCTTTCAATGAAAAAATAAATCAGGAAAGTAACGCAAAAGGTTAATCGAGTATATTTATTCAATTTTAAAAGTAAACTTTAAAACAAAAATTCAAAAATGGCAAAATTAAATTTTGGCGGCACCGAAGAAAATGTAGTTACCCGTGATGAATTTCCCCTTGCAAAAGCACAGGATGTTCTTAAAGATGAAGTAGTAGCAGTTATTGGTTACGGTGTACAGGGCCCGGGTCAGGCATTAAACCAAAAAGAAAATGGTATTAACGTAATTGTTGGCCAGCGTAAAAATTCCAAAAGCTGGGATAAAGCAGTTCGGGATGGTTTTGTGGAAGGCAAAACTTTATTTGATATTGAAACAGCTTTGGAAAAAGGAACAATCATTTGTTATTTGTTGAGTGATGCTGCACAGATTGCGATGTGGCCAACAGTAAAAAAACATTTAACCCCTGGTAAAGCTTTGTATTTTTCTCATGGCTTCGGCATTACTTATAATGATCAAACGGGAATTATTCCTCCAAAAGATGTGGATGTTTTTTTAGTAGCACCTAAAGGTTCAGGAACTTCTCTGCGCAGAATGTTTTTACAGGGCCGTGGATTGAACAGCAGTTATGCGATATTTCAGGATGCAACAGGCAAAGCTTTTGAAAGAGTAGTTGCATTGGGCATTGCAATTGGATCAGGATATTTATTTGAAACAAATTTTAAGAAAGAAGTGTTCTCAGATCTTACCGGGGAAAGAGGAACATTAATGGGAGCAATCCAGGGAATTTTTGCGGCGCAATTTGAAGTGCTCAGAAAAAAGGGACATTCACCTTCTGAGGCATTTAATGAAACAGTTGAAGAACTTACTCAATCATTGATGCCCCTGGTAGCTGAAAACGGAATGGATTGGATGTATGCAAATTGTTCAACAACAGCACAACGGGGCGCATTGGATTGGTGGAAAAAATTTAGAGATGCTACCTTACCTGTCTTCAATGAATTGTATGAAGAAGTTGCAGCAGGAAGAGAAGCAGGCCGCTCAATAGCGAGTAATAGCAAAGCAGATTACCGGGAAAAGCTGGAAGTAGAATTAAAAGAATTAGCGGATAGTGAAATGTGGCAGGCAGGCAAGACCGTTAGAAGCCTGAGGCCTGAGAATCAACCGGCCATGGAAGAGACCGCAAAACAGAAACATCAAATGGAAACATCGTCAAATTAATATAAATGACTGAATCCATATCAAACAAAAAAAAACCACAGGTACCCTATTCCAAAAAATGGGGGCTTGATTTTTCTTCTGCGGCAGAGCGCCTGAAAAAAATAGTGAATCGTACACCTCTTATGTACAATCATAATCTTTCCAGAAAATATGATTGCAATATTTTTTTGAAAAGAGAAGATTTACAAGTGGTACGCTCTTATAAAATCAGGGGCGCTTATAATATGATGAGTAGCCTATCACCGGAACAACTCCATCGTGGTGTGGTATGCGCAAGTGCGGGAAATCATGCACAAGGGTTTGCATATTCCTGTAAACAACTCGCCTGTAAAGGAGTAGTTTTTATGCCGGTAATTACTCCGAATCAAAAAGTAAATCAAACCAAAATGTTTGGGGAAGATTTTATAGAAGTGAAGTTGATTGGCGATACTTATGATGAATGTGCAGTAGCTGCAAAAAAGTATACATTAGAGCAAGGGATGGCTTTCATACCGCCATTTGATGATTTCAAAATTATAGAAGGACAGGGAACAGTCGGTGTTGAAATTTTGGAGGAGTTATCAAAGGTTGATTATTTATTTGTACCGGTAGGTGGTGGTGGGTTAAGCGCAGGTGTTGGGGCATTTTTTAAATCATTTTCTCCTCAAACAAAAATCATTGGAATGGAGCCAGAAGGCGCGCCATCTATGTTTGAAGCGCTGAAAGCCGGTCAGCCTGTTACCTTAGAAAGCATTGAACAGTTTGTAGATGGTGCTTCAGTAAAATGTGTTGGCAATATCACATTTTCTATTTGCAAAGAAGTGCTCGATGATATGCATTTAATTCCCGAAGGAAAAGTTTGTTCTACCATTTTAAAACTGTATAACGAAGATGCGATTGTTGCGGAACCTGCCGGTGCATTGGCTATTGCCGCATTGGATGATTATTCAGAACAGATAAAAGGTAAAAATATCGTTTGTATTGTAAGTGGTGGAAATAACGATATTGACAGGATGCAGGAAATAAAAGAACGGTCTTTGCAATATGAAGGATTGAAGCATTATTTTTTAATTCGCTTTGCGCAACGTCCCGGCGCTTTAAAAGAATTTGTAAATTATGTATTGGGGCCAACTGACGATATTGCCCGTTTTGAATATATTCAAAAGCACAATAAAGAATCCGGTCCTGCTTTGGTAGGTATTGAGTTGCGGTCAAAAAATGATTACGAGGTGCTGTTACAAAATCTCAATCGCTATAATATAAATTTTACTGAACTGAAAAAGGATGATGATGCTTTTGGATATTTGGTGTAAGGGCTAAAAAGTAGTAATAAGAATTATTATTCTCAATATATCTTATCGCTGGTTTATTTCCATTCTCATTCGCAACCGGTGTTTGAAAGTAAGAAGTATGTAAAACGAGCAGGAATGTAATTCGTGTCGTTTACAAATCCTTTCAATGCGAATATCCCAATGTATTTTGGGTTAATGGTTAAATCCTTTGAAAACGCTTCCTTTAATGCAAAATTTGCGACAGGACTTACAGAATAAAGAAATCTAAAATGATTATTTGTTTTTTCTATTCTCAAAGCCGAATATTTAAGATTTCGATTTACCAGCGTATCTTCTCCGGGCTTAATGCTGAATATTGGAATGTGTGCAATTTCTTCCGGTTTGGTAAAATCTTTTCCGCCTGAACTTATAGCCTGAATTATAATTTCCTTTGGTTTATCGAATCCACCAAAAAAATCGTTATAGGCAATTGATAGCCGTACGGTTTTACTGTTAAGCGATGTATCTTCCATCAGCAAAAGCCCTGCCTGTTGCCAATCATTTTTTGGTTGAAAATTGTCGAGATGAATTTCTGCAATAAAGCATGCGGCTGAAGACTTTTTCAGCATTAGATTTTTTATTGCAGGCATGTTTTGAGAATCAGGCCAGTTATCGCCTCGCAAGGTATACAATGTAAGGCATGATGGTTTTTCATTCCTTTTTTTCCACCATTCTATATCTTTTGATTTGATGATCCATCCCTTGCTCATCAATGAATCTTCCTGTAATGCATGAAAGTTGTCCACAAACTTTTCATTTGTATCCGGTCTAAACAAAATAATGATAATCAAAAAGGCAATTAATATTATTGCAGCAATAATAAAATAAACCCATCGATAGCGTTTTATATAGAGCTTCTTTTTTCCTGGTAAAACGGATGCACTTTTAAATTGAAACCAGTAAGGATAATGGTTTTCCTTATCTTTTCTTTGCACTTCATCGGAATAAGGAGCATGTAAAACATACCTTGCCAAAGTATCTAAAGTAGCAACAGAGGGATTCTCTTTTTTGGATTCAGCGTGATTAACAACATAAAACGAATAATTTTTTAAACTTTTTGCCCCGATTACTAACCCGGTATCTTCAAATACTTTATTGCTAAAAAGCTTGCTTTCAGTTTCTGATATGGGCATGGTCAATGCAAATCCAAAGCATTTTTGAAAGGCTTGCTTAAATAAGAAAATAAAAGCTTTATCATCCGTATTAATCATTCCAAATTTTTCAGGTTGTAAATATTAATTCTAAAGAATTCTGTGCCATACTGAAGATTTCCACTGTATTTCCAGCAATTACTTTTTCTTTCTATCAGTTTTGTGTTTTGATTAAGGTATTACATTATTCAATAACCGGATTATAAAAATTTAAATCATGAAATTACTATTCACCCTGGCAGCCTTTATTTTCTTTACGACAGCCTTTTCGCAAACTCTTCAGCTACATTACGACCCAAGACACAAAATTGATCCTGATCACAATGCTAAAAATTTCCTTACACTTTATTTTGAATATTTTAAGTCGCAGGATTCAGGAAAGGGCTTTATTAAACCTGGATCATTTCTTTTAAAAATGCAGTCAGATTTTTTAGGTGAAAAAAATAACATTGGAAAATTCTATATACAGGTATCACAATCTTTTAGGTTTTGGAAACCAAAGATTTTTATAAACCTCCAGTATAGTGGAGGCTTAGGGATCACTGAGCCAAGAGAATATAGCTATTATATTATTAATGCATATTCAGCAGGCTTAACTTATCCATTTCAATGGAATAATGCCTATTTAAGCGCTGTATTAAATTATAAATATATTCCTTTCAAAAAACCGAGTAAAGATGTGTTTTTTACTTTGTATTGGTGGAAAGGCCTATTCAATTATAAAGGCGAATTTTTGGGAGACTTTTCTATATGGACAGAAAATAAAAATCATGGTGATGCCTATACTCAGAATTTGCATGGTAAAAGATTTACATTTTTTGCTGAACCACAATTTTGGTATAATATAAATAAAACATTAGCTATTGGAACCAAAATAAATACAAATTATCATGTGCTAACTTATGATGATTTATTCCAGGTATATCCAACAATTGGGGTAAAATTAAAAATCTGATTTAGCATTTTTCCAGCGCCTGCAAAATATCATTTAAAATATCATCAGAATATTCAAGCCCGACAGAAACGCGTATAAGCCCCGGCGTTATATTTACTTTTAATCGTTCTTCTTCAGTAAGTTTACTGTGCGTTGTACTTGCCGGGTGAGATGCAATACTTCTTGAATCACCCAGGTTGGCAGTAAGAGTAAGCATTTCTAAATTATTTAAAAATCTTATTCCGCTTTCAAGCCCACCCTTCAATTCAAAGCAAACAATTCCTCCCCCATTTTGCATTTGCTTAATTGCAATATCATACTGTGGATGGCTTTGCAAAAAAGGGTATTTCAACCATGATACTTTGGAATGATTTTCTAAAGCCTTTGCTATGTCCATTGCATTTTTTGCATGGCGCTCCATACGCACATCAAGTGTTTCGAGGCTTTTGCTCAATACCCAGGCATTAAATGGAGATAGCGAGGGGCCGGTATTTCTGCAAAATAAATAAATATCATTAATCAGTTTTTTATCACCTACAATTACTCCACCCAACACTCTTCCCTGTCCATCAATCCATTTGGTTGCTGAATGTAATACTATATGCGCCCCAAAATCCATTGGCCTTTGATTTACAGGCGTGGCAAAACAATTATCAACATTTAAAATAAGGTTGTGTTTTTTTGCAAGACCGGCCACAAACTCAAGATCAATAATATCAAGCCCCGGATTCGTTGGTGTTTCCAAATAGATCATTTTTGTATTAGGTTGAATGGCTGCTTCCCATTCTCCCGGTTTATCAGCACTTACATAGGTATATTCAATTCCATAATTAGGTAAATATTTTTTTATGATATTATGTGTACTGCCAAAAACTGCATCGCATGATATAAGATGATCACCACTTTTTAATAAAGCCATAAAGCTTGCAAATACCGCACTCATCCCTGTCGCAGTTGCTACGCCTGCTTCTGCTCCTTCAAGTGCGACCATCTTATCTACAAATTCATTGACAGTCGGGTTGCTGAAGCGGCTGTAAATATTATCATCAGTCTCATCTGCAAATGCAGCCCTCATATCTTCAGCATTATCAAAGCAAAAACTGCTGGTTAAAAATAAAGGAGTGCTATGCTCTTTTTCTTTGGTACGTTCCGTTTGGATTCGAATTGCTTTTGTAATCGGGTTTTGCTCCATGGCTCTATAACTTCTTAAACTGTATTATAAATGATTTTGCAAATGTACTTCATGCAGAACGTTAGAACAAAGCAGGAGAAAATTTTGCGTGTTTATTTTGATTGTACAGGCAGGGTTGATTTACGAATTATCAATGTTGCTTCCGTATTCATCTGGACGATTTCTTTTTTTTCGTCAATGTTTTCCAATAAAATTTTTGTGGCTATTTGCCCCATTTCCTCAATAGGCTGCTTAGATATGTGAGCGGTGCATAAAATAAATCTGATGCATCCATTCATCAAAAGCTACAATTGACAGATCATTTTTTATTATTATTTGTATGGATAATTTCTTTGTAAAGAAGATTTTTAAGAAGATGACAAGTTGCAACGTCCTTAGTCTTTCTTTTTTTGAATCACTCCTTGTTGTTTATAATGTTCTTTTCTTAGATCATCTTCATCATCCATTTCAGGGCCTTTCATTACTTTGTGCCAATCAATTTTTCTATTGTAACGCTTCATAGCAATTTGTGGATCAAAAACCTGCTTTGATGGAAATTCCAGCGTGTAAGGCTTATAGTTAGGTTTATCAATAAAAAAATCCTGTAATAATGTTGCAGTCGCATCGTATTGATTTACGTACGGAACGTTTAGTATTGTATAAATAGCTTTTAATATAGAACCAAAGTTGGCGTGAGTATGTGAAACGTATCGGCGTTTTACGTAGGGGCCAGCCATCATTAATATGCTGCGATGTGCATCTACGTGATCAACGCCTCCCTGCGGATCATCTTCTGTAATAATCACCAGCATGTTTTTCCAGTAGAGTGTTCTTGAGAGAAAATGCAAAATCCTTCCTACAGCAAGATCATTATCTGCCACATACGAATGGTAGTAAGGATATCCAAATTCGGGGCGTTCTGATGCAGTATGGTCATTGGGTACCTGCATGGTTATAAGCTGGGGCATCTTGCTCTTTCCTTTAAGCCACATTCTGGTAAATTCAGATTCGAATTGTTCCATTCTAAACTGATCCGGAATGTTAGTATTGAAACCTGCATAATTATGGCTCGTATGTGGATACAACGCTTTTTGCATAGGAACCATTACTCCATGTCCGGAGCCTGTTGCAGTATCAAACCATTCTTCGCGGTTATGTGCAGTTTCATTGGCTTCGCCAAAATTGTAGAATGATATTTTACTTCTTTCCATCGCTTCCCAAAGACCACCTCTTTCAGCATAATCTTCCGGGTCCATGCTGCCTGTGGAACCCGGAAATCTTCTGCCCGATGCCTTGGAAAATAACATCGATGTTTTATCAACACTGGAGTTTGTCTCAACCCATTCATTTGGTATTACCCCCATCATCCAATGATGCCCGTGAATGGATGCATCACTATCACAATAATAATTATCACCAAAAGAAAACTGTTTTGCAATCTTTAAATGGTTGGGTGCAATATTTACATGGTGCAGTGTTTTATCTTTTGTAATAATATTTACGTTTACCCCGAAACGTGCCAGGGTGGAGTCACCAATACCAGTTTTCAACTGTCCCAATACTTCATCATAAGTTCTGTTTTCTTTGGTGATGTAAACAATATATTTAATAGGGCTTTCTCTTATGTTTTGCAAAGAAGGTAAAGGATTTTTCCCATCATCTGGTACATTTATTTTAGTAAATGTATTATTAATTACCTCTTTGGTGTAAGCAGCTAACTCTTGTTCATCCGGAATTCTTATTTTTTGAAAAGTGGCGAGTTGGATATCCCCGATATAAGTTCCCTGCACAGGAGCAACGAAATCTTTCCCGCCATTAGGTCCTGCCCCATAGCCACGGCAACTAATCACATATAAATCTTTTTCATTGTAGGATGGAAGCACACGTGTAGTCCCCCAGCCAGTTGGAATAAGGCCTTTCGTTATCTTAGTATCAACGTCAATAACAGCAACTGCATTAAAGCCGAGTAAAGCAACATACAATGTTTTTTCATCTTTGCTTAAGGATATTCCGAAAGGCAACAGGCCACGGTAATGGTCAATAAGTGGATCTGTTTTAATATCTATCTGGCCAATAATTTTATGCTCACGGTAATCGATAACCGAAATGTTATCATTGGTTGCATTGGTAACATAAGCATATTTATTTCCTACGGCAATTGAGTTAGGGCTTGCACCCCCTGTCACTTCTGCACCTTCAACCATTTGACCAACCTGGTATCCTGTTTTAAACCTATCTATCACTTTATTGGTATTCAGATCTATTGCATAAACACTCATAGCTTCGGGCGATGAAGGGCTTCCAACTCCCGGAATCTTTCGTCCATGCCAGGTATAACCTTCAATAGATTCTTTGGTATCATTACCATAAGGTTGAACAGGTATTAAAAGGCTGTCATAATTTTTTGGGGTAAGATCAGGGAGAAGCGGATAATCATACATACCTACATTAGCTACAAAAGCAATTTTTTTATCAGGACTAATGGCCAGGCCAAAGGGTTGTCTTCCTGTTTTTATAGAAGCAGTTATTTTCTTTGTAGTTAGATCAATACGCACCATTCTAAAATTCCCCCGGTCCAGGACAAGCAACTCATTACTACTTTCATTTAATAATAGATCAGAAGTAAAGCTGTCTTCATAATTTATGGAATCGACCTCACCATTTAATGAAATAGAATCAAGCCTTTGAAACTTTTCAATATCATAGACAATTACTGCTCCATTATCCCCCCCGCTTAAATATATTTTTTTTGAATCCGGCGCAAATGCCACACCTAAAAAAGATCCATTTGAAAAAGGAGATTTGATACTGCTATCATAACTGGGAACACGGGTGTTAGCAAGGGTTTCATTATCAATAATAGTAAATACCCCGTTGTGAATGGTTACTGTTTTTTTTCCATCAGGAGATATAGCCATTCCGAAAGGATCATGGGTTATTTGAATCGTTTCACCCACTGGAGTTACATATCGCCCACTCGCCAATACACTTTTTCCAGTAGTGTTAATTTGTGTGTATTGTTTAATTCCGGGCACACTAAGAACCTGGTAATTTTTCTGCGCAAATATATTTGCTGAAATAAATAACGAAAAAGTAAAGAAAAGTCTATAGTAATAATTTCTTTTTACGGAAATAAAATTATTGAGCATCGGATAAAAATAGAATTCTTTTTAGTTACAATTATAGAAAAATTACATATTTTTTTAAAATTCTTTGCAACAAACAAAATTAATAATAATACAATTTAATTAAGAGATTGTAAATTATTTAATGAGCGCAAAAGAGTTCATTAAAACTTAACAATGGATAAATACATAACGATATTTTCAACTAAAATTTAAGAGCAGTCTAAGGAGACAATAATACAAGTGTTTTTTTTGAAATTTATCCACCCGAATAACTATTCTCAAATGCAATTATACAGGACGGCTTTCATAATTTATTTTATTAGATGATCCATTTTTCATGCTGCATATTATAAGGTGCCAATTGTAAGCCGCCTGCATATTCAATATGCCTGTTGTTTCGGGCTTACATATTTAATTGAGATAACACTTTCCAAAGAGTCCAGATACTTGTTATAATTACTAATGTACCGATGGCTATAAACATTTTTTTCACCGGAACTTTTCCAACTAATCTTGCGGCTAATGGTGCAGCCAGAAGACCACCAAATATAAGCCCCGCTACATCGAGTAAGGGAATGCTTTTTAAGAAAATAAAAAATGTAATGGAACTGCAGAGCACTACAAAAAATTCTGCAAGGCAAACCGAACCGACTACATAACGGGCATTTTTTCTTTTTGAAATTAATGTACTTGTAACTAATGTACCCCATCCACCGCCTGCAAAGGAATCCATAAAGCCACCAACAGTAGCAAGCCAGCCTGCTCTTTTTATTTTACCCTGTATCTGTTTCTTTGTAAATGCTTTTCTTAAAATAAAAAAGCCGAGGTACAAAGTATAAATAGAAAGTGGGATCCGGATATATTTGGAATAGTCCTGGGCAAAAAATGCAAGAGTTGCACCAAGAATAGCTCCGACAATTCCCGGAACAACAAGAGCTCTGAATAGTTTCTTATTAATATTTCCAAACCGGTGATGACTATAACCCGATACTCCACTTGAAAAAACTCTGGCTGAATGTACCCTGCTGCTTACGATGGCAGGATTGACTCCATTTGCTAAAAGAAAAGTGGTAGATATAGTGCCATATCCCATTCCTAAAGAACCGTCAACCATCTGTGCAATGAAGCCCGTTAGAAACATAATTAAAAACGGTTTTATATCTACCAGATCCGGTATCTTTTTTAAGCTTCCTATTACCTGGTGAAATGGGATATAGGATAAAATACCGTGGCCAATTATCATAAAGCAGAAAGCAAATACGCACCACTTAACAACTTTCTGCCATTTTTTTGTATCCCTTTTTTTCCCGGTATCAAGTGTCGTTTGTTTTGCGGCCAGGACACTTGTAAGGTTATCTAAATGCTTTACTTTTTCGGCAAAATTTCCATTAAGTCCATTTCTGATTGTATGCATGTTTTGCAAAACATTATCTATTTCATCAGGCATCAGTTCATTAATTTGTTCTTTTAATCGCTTGGCAATTGTTGGTGATTTTCCATTAGTAGAAATGGCAATTTTAAGATCACCTTTTTTTACTATAGAACTTAAATAGAAATCACACAACTCTGGTTTGTCTGCTATATTTACCAGCTTACCTTTTTGATGCGCATCATGCCTTATTTGCTCACTGGCTTGTATATCATTCACAGCAGCTATTACAATATCTGCCTCTTCAATATCTGCTAATGTATAAGATCTGTTTTTAATAGTAATATTTGAAATGCTTTTTGCCAATTCATATATCTTGTCCTGTACCGTTATTGAAACTAACTGAATAGAAGTGAAGGGAGAATTTTCGATTACTGCTATTAATTTTTCAAGGGCAACATTGCCACCGCCTATAATAAGCAGGCGCAAAGTCTCAAGCTTCAAAAATATAGGAAATAGATTATTTCCCTGTTCAACTATAATATTTTCCTTTTCTTCTATCACGTTAAGCAGGTTTATGTGATTTATGAAATTTCCTGGTATTGAACTGTTGGTAAACATTTACCCGGAGTACATCCTGATCTTCCAGCACAGAAGTCGTACTTCGCCACTGAAATATTTTTGTATAGTGGCATTGTAAGCTTGTAGTTGCCGACAGCTTAAAATTTATTCCGGCGAATGTTCTGTTCTGATCAAAAAAAAGAGAACTATTCAGATAACCGGGATTAACCAAAATTTCATTCCCTGCTATCAACTTAATTGTATTTTGTGTTAGTGGGAACTGCCATTCAAAGCGATACCGTAACCGAAAAATATACTGGTAAATATTAGCCTTTCTATTATTTATAACCTGTTGTAAAAACCTTTGTTCTGTACGAAGCCGCTGTAATAAATTTATTTTTTTTATTTTAATTTTATAGGACACCTCCTCCCATGGCCGCCATTCATTCTTAAAAAATAAATCTCTCCCTACATACTGAGCGCCTTCAAAAAGTGTAAGGCCCGCGGTAACTGTAGCATGCTCATTAATATTATAACTCAACCCTGCCCGAACTCCATATAGCAACCATTTATCAGCCCAATCTTTTGTTCTTATCTGCGCATCATTTACTAAAGCCCATTTTTTATTAAATCGAATTGTGTTACTATATGCGGCCCAAAGCACATTAGTGTGGATGGTAGTGTGTTGTGCTTTTGTTACGACTGGAATAAACAAAATAATAAGTGCGATATGTTGTCTTGCTGTCAATTTTTATAGTTGGTTAGATACTTTTAAATATTGTAGATAGTTATTGCCCCACACTTTCGGAATGGAATGAGCCTAATTTTCTAAAAGAGTAATCTCCAAATTTTTCTTTGTCTTTCCTCTCTTTTTTAAAATCAGCAAACCAACCATCAAGCTCATTAAGGATAGCCGTTTCATCGAGGCTTTCTTTATATACACTGTTAAGGCGGAGCCCAACATGGTCTCCTCCAAGGTGCATATTATATTTACCCATACTTGTTCCCACAAAGCCTATTTCTGCATTATAAGATCTTGCACATCCATTAGGGCAGCCGGTCATTCTTATTATAATATTTTCATCGCTGAGATTATATTTTGAAAGTAATTTTTCAATTTCAGTAATGAACGCAGGCATGTAACGCTGAGCTTCGGCAAGTGCCAACGGGCATGTGGGCAATGCTACGCATGCCATTGAATTTTTACGAATAGCCGAAGCTGTGTCGGTATGCTCAATTATTTTAAACTCCTCTAATATTTTATTTATAGCTTCTTTGTCTTCTTGAGCAACTTCGCTTACAATTACATTTTGATTGCCGGTAAACCGAAAATTTGCTTTGCCGGTTTTTGCAACTTCCAGCAATGCAGATTTTAATGAAACCTGTTCATCATCTAGTATTCTTCCATTTTCTACAAATGGAGTATAATACCATTTGCCATGTTCATTTTTATGCCAGCCATAATAATCACGCCTGTCAGTAAATGTATAAGGCCTTGATTCTTGCAATTTAAAATCAAGTCGCTTTTCAACTTCTGATTTAAAGGCTTCAACTCCCATCCTGTCAACGGTATATTTTAGTCGGGCAAACTTTCGGTCACTGCGGTTTCCAAAATCCCGTTGCACAGTAAGTATTTCATAGATAGCCCGTAATGCTTTTTCTTCACTATCAACAAAACCAATCACTGTGCCTAATCTTGCGTACGTTTGTGCATTTCCGTGAGTTGTTGATAATCCACCGCCAATCGCGATATTAAATCCAAACAATTTATCGTCTTCAATAATTGCTATCAAACCAATATCATTTGTGAACACATCCACATCATTATTAGGCGGAATCGCAATCCCAATTTTGAATTTCCTGGGCATATAACTGTCCTGGTATAATGGATCTTCTTCATCTTTTTTCTCTAATATCTTTTCTTCATCCAGCCATATTTCATAATAGGCTCTTGTCTTCGGCATTAGCATACTGCTTATCTTATCTGCATAGGCAAAAACTTTTTCGTGTATCGCTGACTGCATGGGATGCGCACTGCACATTACATTGCGGTTTATATCGCCGCAGGTTGCAATGGAATCTAATTTTGCCTTATTGAAATCCTGGATTGTGGGCTTTAGCTTTGATTTAAACAAGCCATGTAATTGAAGGGTTTGCCTGGTAGTGATTTTAATTACACCTGTCGAATAATTCCCCGCAATTTCATTTACATCAATCCATTGATCTGATGTTAAAAAACCTCCGGGCAGGCGCAATCGTATCATAAACGAAAACAATCGCTCGAGTTTTTTTTCTGCCCTCTCGTCACGACGATCACGGTCATCCTGCTGGTAAATGCCATGGAATTTTATTAAAGACTGATCATCTTCGCGGATAGAACCTGTTAATTCGTCGTGCAGGCTTTCCTCAATAGTACCCCGCAGCCCATCGCTTTCTGTTTTAATCTTTTCTATTGGTGATAAATTATCTGCCATGCTACATTTTAATTTTTTGTAAAATAAAATTATCCCAATGCCAACCCTTTTTTCTTTCGGACAAGGAAAGTATGAAAGTTCCCTTCAGGGGTTGGGTCAATACACATCGGTTATATACCGACCTTCTTCTTTTAAATTATCAAGATATTTTTCTGCATCCACTTTTGATCTTTCACCAAATTGTTCGATGATCTGCAGTAATGTTTGTTCTACATCAACACTCATAGGGTCTTTTGTTCCGCATACATACACATAGCCTCCTGTATGCACCCATTCAAAAAACTCGTTTCCATGTTGCATCATTTTATGCTGCACATAAATCTTTTCGTTTTGGTCTCTTGAAAATGCTGTACATACTTTAGTGAGCACACCGGTATCAAACCAGTTTTGTATTTCGCTTTGGTATAGAAAATCAGAAATAAAATGTTGTTCTCCAAAGAACAACCAGTTTTTACCGGAAGCTCCTGTGGCATCTCGTTCTGCGATGAAGGACCGGAATGGCGCAATCCCGGTTCCGGGGCCGATCATAATTATATTTTTATCTTCTTCTGGTAAACGAAAACGATTGTTTGGACTCACATAAAACTGAAGTTCATCATCTGTATTAAAATGTGATAGAAATTCAGAAGCAAGTCCATATTCAATTTCACTATTTACTTTAAAAGAATTTTTGGCGACAGTAATGTGTATCTCGCCTGGATGCGATTCAGGAGAAGATGCGATGGAATATAAGCGTGGTGCCGTGGGCTCTAATATTTTTACGATCTGCCTAAATTGATCTGCATTTTTTACCGGGTAAATTTTCAGCAGGTCGAGAAGATCAGTTCTTTGTATAATAACATCCTGCTCCACAATTGTCGCATATTGCTTTACTACTCGCTCAGGCAGGTAGGTAATATTTAATTTCTTATGCAAAAGATTGAAGACAGAGAACAATTCATCTTTATAGTCAATGTTGGTGCTATTGTCAGTTTCGGTAATAGAAATGATTTTTTCTACAATTGCCTTATTGTTTTCAGGAACAATGCCAATAGAATCCCCGGGCTGATAAACCACATCTTCAGCCTCAATTTCTATGTGATAGGTTTCTTTGTTGCTGCCCCTGTCATTTAAATTAACATGGGCAAGCAGCCTGCCATTATATATTTTTTTGCCAGAAGATTTTTTGACTGTGATTTTTGGTGTATTGATAGAAGGCACGTCGGGATTTCCATCGAGTGCTTTGCAAATTTCTTCAAACCAGGAATCAGCTTCTTCATTATAATCAACATCGCATTTTTGTATCGGGAAAAAACGCTTTCCCCCTAATTTAGTTAGTTGCTCATCTACATCTTCTCCTGCTTTGCAAAAGAGGGGATAGGAAGTATCACCCAAAGCAAGTATGCTGTATTTTAATTTATCAAGCTTAAATCCATTCTGATGTACATGATCATAAAATTTCTTTGCTGCCGCCGGCGGCTCACCATCACCGTGAGTACTTATGACCGCTAGAAAATATTCTTCTTTAGTAAGGTCGTTGAGGCGATATTGGTCCATGCTTTGCACCTTTGCGTGAATGCCTTTTTTCTTTGCTTTTGCCGCAAACTCAGTTGCAAGTTTTTTTGAATTACCTGTTTCAGTTCCGTAAGCAATAGTAATTTTATTTACGCCACTCTTTACAACCGGCGCCTCAACTGGTACCTGTTTTGATACAATACCGTTCAGGTATCCATTCATCCAAATCAACTCCTCGTTGGTTGATTTGGCAATTAGCTCAAGCAAAGTTTTTAATTTATTTTCAGCTAACATTTTTGTGTAATTTTTCAGGAGTATTGATGTTATTCATAGGACTGCTCATCGGCTTAAAATAATTTTCATGGCAATCGCTGTTAGTAAGCCAGGCAAACTGTTCATGAAGCGACACCACTTTTCCAATGATAACAAGAGAAGGGGAAATGAATGATTTCCTTTTTAGTTTTTTTTGATAATCGTACAAATTTGTGATATGAATATTTTGAAACGGCGTTGTTGCCTGTTCAATTACAGCCAACAATTTATCTTCATGAATATTATTAAAAATCAGTTTCTCAACTACTTTATCTAAGGTTTCTGAAGACATATAAAATACTAAGGTGTCTTCTGTATTTGCAAGCTCTTCCCAGTAAGCATCTGTAACAATATCTGATTTATAATAGGTAAGAAAACGTACCGATGTAGCATAACCCCTTGCGGTGAGTGGAATGCCAGCATAGGCTGCTGCACCTAAAGCTGCGGTAACTCCCGGAATTATTTCGTAAGGGATATCATTAGCAACAACTGTTTCCAGCTCGTCCATAATATTTGAAAAAATAGAAACATCGCCGCCTTTTAATCTCACAACTAATTTACCTAACAGGCAATAGTGCACGATAAGTTCATTGATGGTTTGCTGGGGTGTTGAAATACCACGCCTGCATTGTTTTCCAACATGAATAATTTCTGCACCGGGACGTACATAACTTTTCAATATCTGCTCACTCACAAGACGGTCAGTAAGAACAATGTCCGCCAGTTGCAAACATTTAGCTGCTTTCACCGTAATCAATTCAGGATCACCAGGGCCTGCCCCCGCAATAATTAATTTTCCATTTTTTAATTGTTGTGCCATTGTTAGTTCACCTGATATGAACGTAAGAAAATTTGAGTTATTGAATCAAGCAGGCGCCCACAGTAACGCAACTTGTTTCATCAATCAATATAGCTCCGCCGTTTTCTCGCAGTTTTTTATATGAATCAAATGTTACGGGCGAAGCGGTTTTAATTGTTGCTTTCACAATGTCATTTAATTCCACTTTGCCCGGTGAATAATTTTTTTCTAAAGTATTTACATCCAACTTATATTCAATTTCTTTTACAACACTTCTCACTACCTGGCTGTTAATTTGTAAAAAATATTTATTGCCCGCTATTAATGGCTTGTTTCCCATCCAGCAAAGAAGCGCTTCGAATTCCTGAGCCGTTGCAGGCTGGTTATCCCGGTGCACTATCATGTCACCACGGCTTACATCCACATTATCTTCCAAATGCATTACTACACTTTGAGGTGCAAAAGCTTCATCTATTTCTTTACCTCCTATTTCAATAGCTTTAATTGTGCTTTCAATGCCTGATGGCTGCACGATTATTTTATCACCTTTTTTATAAACGCCACTTATTATTTTACCGGCATATCCTCTATAGTCATGCAGCTCAGTTGCCTGGGGGCGAATAACAAATTGCACAGGAAATCTTGCATCTGTTAAGTTAACATCAGATCTTAATTCAACATTTTCTAAAAGGTTTAATAAAGATTCACCTTCATACCACGGAAATTTTTGGGATTTTTCAACAATGTTATCGCCATCCAATGCGCTGATAGGAATGTACTTTACATCTTTGAGCCCCAGTGATTCTGCAACTTTTACGTAATCAATTACAATATTGTTATAAACATCCTGTGAGTAATCCACAAGATCCATTTTATTTATAGCCACAATTACATGCGGAATATTCAATAAAGAAGTAATGATAGAATGGCGGCGTGTTTGCTCTACCACGCCATTTCTTGCATCAACCAAAATTATAGCAAGCTCTGAGTTAGAAGCGCCGGTAACCATATTGCGTGTGTACTGGATATGTCCTGGTGCATCGGCAATAATAAACTTACGCCTGGGTGTAGAAAAATATTTATAAGCAACATCAATGGTAATTCCCTGCTCACGCTCTGCACGCAGGCCATCAGTTAATAAGGCAAGGTCTATTTCACCGTTTTGCTTATTCTTGCTTTGTTTTTCAATCGCTGCAAGCTGGTCAATTAAAATAGATTTGCTGTCGTAAAGCAATCGCCCTATCAATGTGCTTTTGCCATCATCAACACTTCCTGCAGTTATAAATCGTAAAATATCCATTTGAGTTATAAGTTTTGAGTTTTGAGTTATAAGTTATAAGTTTTGCATCTACTTATTACCTATAACTTATCACGGTGTTTACTAAAAGTATCCTCCCTTTTTCCTGTCTTCCATTGCAGCTTCTGAAACCCTGTCATCAATTCTTGTTTCTCCTCTTTCTGATGTTTTGGTTGCGATTATTTCATTTATAATGTCGTCTATCCCTGTAGCGTTAGATTCAACTGCTGCAGTACAAGTCATATCACCAACGGTTCTATACCTTACTCTCTTTTTTGATACCACATCAGTTGCCTCTAATTGCATATATTCTGATACAGCTACCAATTGGCCTTCGTACTCGAGTACTTCTCTTTCGTGGGCAAAATAAATAGAGGGCAAATCAATTTTTTCGCTGCGTATGTAATTCCATATATCAAGTTCTGTCCAGTTACTGATTGGGAATGCACGTACATTTTCGCCTTTGTGAATTTTTCCATTGTAAGTATTCCAAAGTTCAGGCCTTTGTAATTTTGGATTCCATTGACCAAACTCATCTCTCACGGAGAATATTCTTTCTTTGGCTCTTGCTTTTTCTTCATCTCTTCTTGCCCCGCCAATTAATACATCAAATTTGAATTCATCAATAATATCCAGCAGGGTATAGGTTTGCAGTGCATTACGGCTGTTGAATTTCCCTTTTAATTCTGTAAGATTTTTTTCTTTAATGGTGTCTTCTACTTTTCTTACAATTAATTTTTCTCCGATTTTATCTACAAGAGCATCCCTGAAATCCAATGCTTCAGGAAAATTATGGCCTGTATCAATATGTACTAATGGAAAAGGAAACTTACCTGGACGAAAGGCTTTCAATGCAAGATGAACCAGTGTAATAGAATCTTTACCGCCGGAAAATAATAATGCAGGGCGCTCAAACTGGCCTGCTACTTCACGCATAATATGAATGGCCTCTGATTCTAACTGGCCCAAATAATTTAAATAATACTTACTCATCTTTCAATTTTTTCATTCCTATTTTAATCAACAACATTTACGTGTAAGCCACATTCTTTTTTCGTACTGTCTTCCCACCACCATCTTCCGGCCCTAAAACTCTCGCCTGGCCTTATAGCCCTTGTACATGGCGCACAACCTATACTTACAAAACCTCTGTCATGTAATATATTATAAGGAATATTATTTTCGTTGATGTATTGCTTTACTTCATCTGTTGACCAGTGTAATATAGGATGGTATTTAATTATTTGATTTCCCTCATCCCATTCTACCTGGGGCATATCATGGCGATTTTCAGAATGCTCTGCCCGCAATCCTGTTATCCATACTGCATTCCCATTTAGCGCACGCTTAAGCGGCTCAACTTTTCTTATGTAACAGCAATCTTTTCTATTCTCAACTGATTCATAAAAAGAATTAGGCCCTTTTTCTGCAACAAAATTTTGAAGCAAAGATTGGTCAGGGTAATAAGCTTTTACTTTAGTATGATAATTTTCATTGGTCGAATTCCATACAGAATATGTTTCAGGAAAAAGCCTGCCGGTGTCTAATGTAAATATGCTAATAGGAAATTGGTTCTTTAAAATTATGTGGCTAATAAGCTGGTCTTCGTAACTAAAGCTTGTAGAAAATGTTAGTTGCCCGGGAAATTTGTTAACCAGATCAAATAATATTTCTTCAATACTCAAAGCATTTACCTTTTCTGTTATTAAAGGGATATGTTCTTGTAGCAGCTGCATTTTAGATATTTATTTCCTTTGAAATGCTGTTTAAAAAATTAGAATTTGTTGGAATAATATGGTAGGAATCTGGATACTCATCGAAAGTCAACAACAACCCACCGGCTGAGAAGAAATACACATAAAATTTAAAATAAAGAGAGATTTCATTCTGTTGATAAATTCAATTGTCTACAACAAAGGTAGGGTATTCATTTTTGAAATTATAACAAATGGAAGAATTTTTTTTGATGATGTATAAATTCAAATATTGGACAATGTATTTCGTTGCTGGTCAATCGCTTTACAGCAGAGGGTTTTAGCCATAAATATTTAGATTGCCTGTTGTATAATTCTACCAGATTAGAATTTTTGACGACTTAAATGAAACGCTCCATCTTTTATACTTCTTTCAATTTTCATTCAGCGGCTTAAATATATTTAGCCAGTACGGGCTTTTTTTTATCCAATAAGTCTGTTAGAAATTTAATTTTTTCAATAAATTTTTTGCAGAAATTCAACCAATTGGCTTTATAGATTGCCACGTATTATTGCGACAGCGATATTCTCACCTGCACACCAGCCCTTGTATCAACCGTAGGTGGCGATGAAGAAATATATGGATTAACTCTTCGCTGGTCGAAATATAGTTTTACATTAATACGATTACTGATGTAATAATCTATTGTAGGGCTTACTGTAATTTCCTTACTACCGTTAGTTGCGAACGCACTATTTTGATCAAGCCTGCTGTTGGAAGTTACATTATCTCTTATTTTAAAATCGAGCCTGAAATTAATTTCATTGTCCAGCTTCTTGGTATCCGTTTTCGTGAATGGTATTTTGAATGGAAGCTTTAACCCACGCTTACGGAACCCACCTCCAAAAGTATATTCCGTAGAGCGCACCTCGCTTAGCTGGTAATCAATAAGGCTAAGGCTTAACTGGCGTTGCTTGGTATATTCAAATTTCAATGAAAGCTGGTTGGTGAAACTCATATCGATACCAATTAAGGGAGCAAATTGTTCCTGGATGGTAATGTTTGGTATCAGGAAGAATGGAATGTAATTGTTGGACACTGTATCTATAAATGAAGGATATCCAAACCTTGAAACATCACGATACAGTAATGCTGAAGTGAAACTGTTCATGCCAAGGCTTGCGTTATAGGCATGCGTTAGAGAAAAATTTGTGAATATTTTATCCAGCCCTTTTATCCTGCTTAAACCATTGTAAGTTATTCTCCAGTTTGGCTTGGGTAATATATCCCTGAAAGGATTTGACTTAAGGTTCGCATTATTTTGTTTTACTAACGAAACCTTAGTTGGATCTTGTCCTGTATATGCAGCAATAAATGCAGGTACCAGCACATCAACAGCATAGCGCCCATAACCCAAAGCATAGCCATCGCTACCTGTGGGGTTACCCGCCAATTTATTGTATGTGTTAAGAGCCCCTAATCTTTTAGATAATATCTGCCTGTAATCCTGGAATTTTATAAATGTTGCGGAGATCTGGTTTGGGTTATATTTTTCAAATAAGGTACTGAAAGCTATATAGCTTACGTTGAAGCCACCGCCTATGTAGGGTGTTAGATGGCCAAAATTATTTCCGGTGCCTGTAGTGTCTTTAAAAGTTTCGGAATAATTTTTATTAAAAGTTTTATCAATATTTACGTCGATTGTAAAATCTCTTACCGGCTCCAACTGTGCAGAAATAGACAGGCGCTGGTCAAAATTCTGAACGAAGAGATCATTGAAATTAGAATCTTTTGAGATAAGCCCACGTTGCGCCGCCCTGTTGAGCCATATGCTATCAGGCTGTTTGCCTAATATGAAACCGAAGCCGGGAGCCATGCTATTAAAATTTTCTCCAAGTATTTTAGTACTGTCAGTATAGCCGGGTAATCTTGTATTGCTGTTTTGAGAAAGTGTGGCGTTTACTGATTTAATACTTGTCAATAATTTTCCAAATGCCCTTACAACACCACTAATTTCAGGCAATGCCTTAGAATCTTTAGCTGGTTTTGGCTGTAATTTTTGATTCGGCTTTTTTATAGCAGAAGAATCTCCACTATTATCATTTTGTGCTTGTTGCTTCGGTTGGTCAAGTGCTCTTAACCATTTGGATTTATTATAAAGCTTTGTAAAATCAAGGTGAAAATTGGCTTCTTCCTGCTGGCCATTCTCAAGAAAATTTCCAAGATTTACAGCAAGCCTCGAAGCACCTATCCACCGATAGTTCGCTGAATACCTAAGTCTTAATGTTGTCCAATCAGTTAAAGGGAATTTATTAAGGGGCACATTATAAGAGAAATTAATTGATTGTGTGAACAAGGTATTTCTTCCGCCATCAAAGAAATTTGTTTTAACCGTATCCTTTTTTGGTTTGGTATCCAGTCGCCCGTAAGGCTCATCAATTCTTGCATTGTTTAATGCGGAGTAGTCAATGTTCAAAGAATGGGTAAGATCCCAGCGAAAAATATAACTCCTGTCAAACGTGAAATATTTATCATAGGTTTCAGGAATTACAAACTTGTCTTCACCAATACTCCTCGGTTTAATTACACCGAACTGCCTGAAAATATCTGCTTTCAATGCCAGTTGCGATGGAATAGGATTGAAATTAAAATCCTTTATAAGATCAAACCAATGCTTTTTTGTTTTTTTGAATAATTTTTTAAATGGCTCAAAAAACTTCGGTTGCGGGGCATAGTTATAACCTATACCTCCCCGCTGTTTGGTAACATCATTATATTCAATTAGGGGATTATGGACTGTTGTTTTAGTAAAAGAATAACTCAGGTCAAGATTTTCGACATCCCATGGCATAGGCTTTTTACTATTTGTCCTGTTCTTATGAACATTTGTAAAGCTTACCGTTTTAGTAGATGTAAAATCAATTGCCTGTGTCCTGATAGAATCACGTTCACGTGCAGGAGCAATTTTAATCTTTTGTTTTAAATTAAGATCAAGGTCAAATGGATCATATTGCGGGGTACTTATTGATTGTGTAAGGCTTGCATAAAAAGGTATTGAAAGCGCTGCTTTTTTAGGCAGAAGCTTACCCAGCTCCAGATTGGCTGCAGCATCAAATTGGAAATAGTAATCTTTGAAGCGTTCATTAACCCTTTGTTCTAATGTACCAAAACCATTAGTGTGGGTATTAGCTGAAACCGATATTGTTCCGAGATCGGCAAGATTGGCATCAATACGTGCAAGGCCTGCCCAGCCGCCTTTTTCATCAAGAGATGAGAGCCTGAGCTCATTAAACCAAAGCTCACCGCAGGCTGCTGCTACTTTCTCATTTTTAACCCCCATTAAAATTCCTTTTATTTCACCAAGGTTTGGATTTCCTATTATCGAATAGGTTTGACCGTTACCCTGTACCTGAGAATACAATACATTTATCGGTGAGCTCGATAGATTTCTCGCTGTTTTAATCCTGGTAAGCACTTCTAGTGAAAGGTCAAGATTATTAGCCTTTCTCCATAAGGTATCATTGTATTGATCACTGTTTGGATTGAGGCCGGTGTTAAGCGGTGTAAGTTTTAAAGGAATTTTTACTTCGTAATAATTTGATACAAAGTCACTCCCTATCCTTACTGTAGCGAATAGATCATCATCATTAAGAAAAGTGTTCTCTGCTTTTTCAGCATGAATATACATTTCCAGTTTCTTAAACTGCCTTAAATCCCTGTTAGCAAATGTTTGAAAAACAGCTTTACCATCATTTTGTAACAGTTCGCAGAACTTCAATGTAAGCGCCTGTTCATTTTGCAAAAGATTTACTCCATTATTGCTCAATGTTTGTACCCTTTCAATTTCTCTTGGTGTGCGATAGGGAAGAGGAGTACGCTTATCATTTTCTTCAATGTTTACAGCGCCTACATTAAAATCTGTTGTAATCTCAGGGCTGTAATTGCCGGTAGAATCAAGCTTGAATTGAAATTTTCTCCAGGTGTTCCTTACAAGGTCAAGCTTGCCAAAGCGTACAACCACACTATCGCTGAAGTCTGTTAAGAACATCCGTATAAAACGAATAGATTTGAAATCAGGAATGTTCCCGATTTTTTTATTGTAAGAATTTATTGGAATTCTTAACTGGTACCAGGTTTCTGGTCTTGTATTACCATCCACCAATTTTACATTAACCAGTTTTTTATCAACAATAAAATTCTGGCCTATCGTCATAGCAGGATCAGTGGGAGGTTTCAGGTCAACTATGTATTGAAAATATTCTTCTGTTTCATTGAGTGTATTGTCACGATTTACGTCTTCCTGGTCAGGATATAATGTGGCGGCCGATGAAAATTGTGCGTTGTTATCTGCTATGGGAGAATTTCCTTGTGGGTTATTAAATTTTTTATAACGGGTAAGAATATCTGCCCCCTGGGCATCCAGGTTGCTTCCGCGGTAATATTGATAATCATCTGAAGATGGATCGGAAATTGCATCAAGATAAGCCTTGGAATTTGCACCAAAGTTCGCAGCCAATATATTGAGATAATCAGCGCTTCTTCTTGTTACTTCTGCACTGTCAGATAAACCGTCAAAACCTACATCCTGGAAAGGCCTGTCATTAGGATCATTGCTAAATGCATTCGTTACCTGTATTGGATTACGTGGAACATTACCCCAAACAGAAGTATCTATTTGTGAAGGAGCGTTTGGAGTAGGAAGTCCATTCTCATAAAACCTCCTTGAGTCTTTAAGTACGTCTTCAGAAATATTTCCAAGATTAATATAAAATTTTCCGCCGTTGCTTGTTGGATTTGTTATAAAAGGATCCTGTACCCAGCATTCAATATATTCAACGTTGGCAGTTTCAAAATCTGTCTGGTCAATATTTCGCATTAAGCCTCCCCAACGTTGGCGTGGGTTTAATAATTTACCTAAAGAATTTACACTTGCATTGCCTGCATCATAATTATAAGGGCCGCGATCAGTAGGGTAGTATGCAAGGTCAAATGTTATTAATTGGTTCTGCCCGAAGTCAGTTGTTCTTTGCGGAAATATTTCTGATTGTGAAACCGACCGGACACGCGGATCTGAGAGTGCGGTCCTTTGCCCCTTAAGAGGGTTATTGACATTTTTCGGATCCTGGAGTGTAGGTTCAATTTGATACCACGCAATCTTAGCCCGGTTTTTACCATAGTCGAGATTATTATTTAATCCTGCTTCCGGAAAAAGGTTGATGGTTCCGGTTTCATCTGTAGCCCCGAAAGGAGTAGATGCCAGCGCCCATGCTATTGGCGGGAAACGAAGATCAATATCACTTTTACTTCCTTCAAAATTATCAATATAAATTACTCCACTGCTGCCTTTTCCTATTTGGGGAGAGTGGCCCGGTTTTAAGAAGGCAACTTCAGCGTAACCATTTATTGCAGAGGGTGCAGTAGTACTGTAAAAAGGAAGTTTATTCAATAATTTAGTAAGCCTTGGAACATCCCTTCTGTAGTTTACATCGAGTCCATACATCGTATTTTTTATAGGATCTTCTCCATAATCAACTTTTGTGAAGAAAGGCCTTTCACTTAGCCTTACCATGGTTGCGCCTAATGAGAGTTGTTCTTTTGCTGAATTCTTTGCCAGGTAATCCAGGCGTAAAGCGAGATAACTCTTAGATTGAAGGCCAAAGGTGGCATTGTTTTCAAAATTGACCTGTACAGGAATACCGGCATTTATAATTGCCTGGTTAATTACTTTAATTGTACCCAAATCATAGTTAATTGTGTAATCAATATTTTCACTCAATTGTTGCCCTCCTGCCGAAACTTTTACTGAGCCGGGGGGAATGTTATATCCTATACTTATATCAGAATTGGAAGATGATTTTGCAGAACCTTTTAGCACAAACCTATTAAGATTGGGAAATTGCTGGGCGACTGCTTTTATCGAATCATACAATGGATAAAACAAACTGTCTTTTGCAATAGTCGTATCACTAAATACTTTCGGAGCAAGGTCACGCCCAAAAGGTTGTAATAGTGGAAACATTACCCTGCTATATTGCGGGATCACCGTGTAGCCTTCCACGTAATCAAATACACCATCCGGCTGTGGATCGTTTTGGTTATTAAGCCTGTCTAAATTTATCAGGGTCAAAATAGGCGTTCCCTGGTTAAGATTGCCAAAAGGAAGATATCTTTTTGCACCAAGACCGGGCTGCTCGTATAAAACATTCAAATTAAAGTCAAGCCTTTCCAGTGTTCCAAAACCCACGCTGTACACATTCTTCATCATCAATTGCCAAATGGGAAGATTAGGACGTTGTGAAGTAGCCTTCAATAATTTTAAGAAAAGAACATTTTGATTACTTGATACTGAATCTGGTGTAACGTCCTGTGAGAATTCTCCTACCTGGAAAACCTTTCCATTATAAGAATATTGATAGGCAACAGCGAGCACTTCATCGGGCTGTAAAGGCTGGCTTAGCGAAAGAAACCCTACTTTGGAATTGTATATATATTGTGATGAATCAAGTTTCCTTGCAAATGTTTTTTCAAAATCCTGAACCGGGCTTAGCCCAAGGCCTAAAAGCTGGTTGGTGATCAAGGCTGCATTACGACTTGAAGGATTGCTGGTAACCTGCTGGTATTCTGAATTGGTTGAATTTGCAGGTAACGTTCCATTAACTGTGAAAGGCCGGAATGGATTTGCCTCGCCAAGATCCATTAAACCCACAATATCTCTGGCCTGGGTGGTGGTGCCATTTTTATTGGTAACCCATACCTCTAATCGTAAAATTTGAACCGGCGTCGTTACCGCAGGTAAATTGCTCATTACCTTATTGTAATTGTCTTTAAAATATTGCCCTAATAAAAAATGCCTGTTCTCTTCATAATCATCAGCTTTAAATTCAAATTGCTGTGCTGCAGACCCTCCCTGCAAATTGACGGATTGCCTTTGGGATTTTTGATTCGCCAATACACTTGTTACATAAAGTTTACCAAACTGTAACTGCGTTTTTATTCCAAAAAGTGATTGTGCTCCGGGAATTAAAGTACTGCGGGATGGAAAGGAAACATTACCTGCTTCGAATCTTTTTAAAATCTCATCATCTGTTCCACTGTAATCAAGCTTTAGCTGATTAGTAAAATCAAAATTTGCAAGAGTATTATAACTTATGGGAAATTTTAACTTGTCTCCAATGTTTGCATTTACATTTAACTGGGCGGCCATGTTAAAATCAAATCCACCATTTTTTCTGGCTCTTTCGGGTAAGGTTGGGTTCTTGATATTTTGTCCCTGGTAACCTGCTGTAATATCCACATTTCCTTGCGGCTGAATATCAATTTTTCCATTGCCAAATAACCTGTTGAATAAATTATCATAGATATTCAACTTTGGCTTTATTCTGCCACGATTTAAAATATTAAGCGTGTTAGCTCTTTTCCTAAAATATTCTGTCTCAGATTTCTTCGCCTGTATGGCTGCAAATTCATCAAAGGTGTATGAAGTAGGTGTTCTGTAAAAACGATTACCTAATTTTTCAAAAACGATATACTTTTTAGTTTCAGGATCGTAGGCAATTGAATCGCTTATATTGGATGGAGTATTAAAATCAAATGTACTGCGTGAGTTGGAAAAAAAGTCACCGCGGCGATCATGAATGGGATAATGTAAGGTGTCGGTAAAACGACTGACAGTCGAATCCTGTGCCTGGGCTTTGTTGCATGCAATTATGGAAAATGCCATGGAAAGAAGGCAAATCAATAACAACCCAAAGAAATTTGGAGTCAATTTTCTGAACAGCAACATCCGACAAATTAATTAAGGTAGATTTCTCTCAAATAGCTTTTAGGGCTTTTTTTATTAACTCCTCCAGGGTATTTATAGTTGGATCGGAAACAATGATTTTTTTAATTGACTGTTCTCCCACTGGCCTTGAAATCCCAAGTGCCACTAATGCATTTAACGCATCCTGCTCCAAAGTATTGCCGTGAGATTGTGTACCAACCGAAGTTGACGACATTTTAGAAACTTTATCTCTTAATTCAAGTACAAGCCTCTCAGCAGTTTTTCTTCCAATTCCTTTTACACTTTCCAGTATTCGGGCATTGTTTTGTATGATAGCATTACTTATCTCAGATGGCTTCATGTTAGACAGCATCATCCTTGCTGTTGCTGCACCTACACCGGAAACACTTATCAACAAAACAAACATTTCTTTTTCCATTGCATCAAAAAAGCCGTATAAAGTGTGTGCATCTTCTTTTACCTGGAGATAGGTGTATAGCTTTCCTTCATTAAGGTGTTGAATGTGCGAATATGTATTCAGGCTTATGTTTACATTGTACCCAACGCCTTGTACGTCCACATAAACAACGGTAGGATTTTTATATGCAAATTTTCCTGATAAATATGCAATCATATTAGATTTTAAAGCGCCAAAAATAAGTAATTCAACTTAATGGGGCTAATAATAATAAATTGTAATGATGTACGCATTTTGTAATAAACAGGATGTTGTAATTTAGACGCTTATTTATAATTCAATTATCTAAATGCTCAATAAAATTTCAGCGGCCGTCACAGCAGTTGGGGCTTACGTTCCCGAATACCGGCTTACTAATGCAGAACTTGAAACGATGGTTGATACCAGTGATGAATGGATTAAATCGAGAACCGGTGTTGAAGAAAGAAGAATTTTAAAAGGAGAAAATAAAGGTGTTTCGGAAATGGCAGTTCCTGCAGTTTTGGAACTTTGTAAAAAAAGAGGTATAAACCCTATAGAAATTGATTGCCTTGTTTGTTGCACGGTTACCCCGGATATGACTTTTCCTGCAACTGCGAATATTATTACTCACAAGATTGGAGCGATCAATGCATTTGGCTTTGACCTTTCTGCTGCCTGCTCAGGATTTTTATTTGGTGTGACAACTGGCGCAATGTTTATCGAGAGTGGCCGTTATAAAAAAGTAGTGATTGTAGGGACTGATAAAATGAGTGGCATTGTTGATTACAGCGATCGCACAACCTGCGTGCTTTTTGGAGATGCGGCCGGTGCTATTTTACTTGAGCCGAATGAAGATGGCTATGGCATACAGGATAGTCTTTTAAAAACAGATGGAAGCGGCGTCGAATACCTAAAGATGGTGGCCGGTGGATCGGCCAAGCCTGCTTCGATTGAATCTGTGATGGCTAAAGAACATTACATATACCAGGAAGGTCCTGCAGTTTTTAAGTTTGCTGTAAAAGGAATGGCTGATATCTCTTACGAATTATTACAAAGAAATCATTTAACGGGGGATGATATTGCGTGGCTGGTTCCTCACCAGGCTAATAAAAGAATCATTGATGCTACTGCCAATCGTATGGGCTTAAGTATGGATAAAGTCATGATAAATATTCAGCGCTACGGCAATACAACTTCTGCCACCATTCCCTTGTGCTTATGGGAATGGGAAAAGCAATTAAAAAAAGATGACCTTATTGTGCTTGCTGCATTTGGTGGTGGGTTTACATGGGGAGCTACATTGGTAAAGTGGGCATATGACACAGAGTAAGTATTTTACTATAGAGTAATTTGATATGACTTTCTTTAGTATTAGGGGAATAGGGATCGTTTCTATAATTTCAATTAACATCTTTAATCAAATGAGGAACAATATTTGAATAGAGGTTCACTAATCAAAATATTATAACAATGGATAAAATAGAAAAGCTTCACCTCATGGAAAAATTACTTCGTGAATTGGACGACGTAGTAAATACCCAAACTTCTTTGCTGAAAAAAGTAGCTCAAATAGAAGCAGAAAATATAAACCTGGGGAACAGGTTGCTTGAAAAACAATTGCCGGAAATTCATTCAAAAGCAGATGAAGCACTTACTATAGCTAGCGCTTTGCAATCTGAGTTTACCGATGTAAAAGATAAATTTATAAAAGATAATAAACTGGATGAAGTGTTGCCGGAAGCTAAATGATTAAAGGGAAATGTTATTTTCCTTTTAATGAGCTGCCGGTTTTCGCCCTGCTAAAAACTATAAAATCTGTTGCAGGAATTTTTTCGATTCCATTCTGCCTCATCATAGTAATCAATTGACCCCGATGAAATGTTTGGTGATTGAATAGATGTAATAGCATTTCGTAAACAGGTTGTTTAAAAAATTCTTTCTTTGAATTTTGATAACCAAATACATGAGTAAGCTGCATTTCACTTGCTTCAGAAACCCATACATCCCATTGTTTGGAAAGAATCATTAATTCTTTTGATAAATTTTCAAAATCTTTATCAAAAATTTTTCCGGGCCATTCCACATGTTCCTGCAATTTTAATCGCTGCCACCAGATACTTTCTACATCCATTAAGTGAACAACCGTTTTATAAATACTTCCAAAACTGTTACCCATTTCTTTCATTATAATATCATTTGGCACCGTGGAAATTTTTTCGGTAATAATTTTATTTGCCCAGAAATTATAGGCTGAATATTGCTGAAGTAGTTGCTTCATGTTTTGCTACTTTTGTTCAAACTTAAAACATTTCTTTAAAAAGATATTTATCGCATGCCCGATATAAAAAAACTTACCGGCTTTAGCTCCACCGCAATACATTCCGGAAATAACAGCGACCCTAATCAATCCCATTTAATTCCCATCTATGCAAGTAGTACCTATGTATTTGATAGTGCAGAACAAGGCATGCGCCGGTTTAACGGTGACGAAAAAGGATATATCTATAGCCGCTGGGGCAATCCAACTATGGAAGAAGTGGAAGATAAAATTTCAGCTTTGGAGAGTTTTGGAATAATAAAAAATGAGAAGCCGCTGCAATTAAAAACTTTATTACACGCAAGCGGTATGGCTGCTCTCAGTACTTTACTGTTGGGTAATTTAAAAACAGGAGATAAAATATTATCTCATTTTTCATTGTATGGAGGCTCGCAGGAGTTAATGGAAAAAGTGTTGCCTGAGTTGGGTATAGAAGCTATAATTGTTGACCTGAGAGATTTGAATAAGGCTGAAGAAGCTTTAAAAAATGACAGCAAAATAAAAATGCTTTACCTGGAAACGCCTGCTAATCCTACTATACAGTGTGTGGATATCGAAGCATTAGCTAATCTTGGAAAGCAGCATAATCTAATTGTCGCAGTTGACAATACATTCGCCACGCCATATTTACAGCAACCTTTCAAATATAATGTGGATTATGTTTTTCATTCTACTACTAAATTTTTAAACGGGCATGGCACTGCTATAGGTGGCGCATTAACGGGGAAAGATATTGAACACATGGAAACAAGAATAACGAAGGTTCATAGGCTACTTGGCGGCAACAGCAATTCTTTTGATGCATTTCTTCTTTCTCAGGGAATAAAAACTTTGGAAGTAAGAATGGAAAGGCATTGCGACAATGCTGTGAAAGTCGCACAATTTTTAAACGGCCATAGCGCTGTGGGCAAAGTAAATTACCTGGGCCTTTCGTCGCATCCTGATTATTTGACTTCGCAAAAGCAAATGAAACATCCGGGCGCAATGATGAGCTTCGATATGAAAGGTGGCCTGCAGGCGGGCATTAAATTGATAAATAAATTGCAAATGTGTGTAAGAGCAGTTTCTTTAGGAACGTGCGATACTTTGTTAAGCCATCCCGCATCAATGACACATTACGGTGTTCCTAAAGAAAAGCGTGAAAAATATGGAATAACGGATGGGCTTATAAGAATGAGTGTAGGAATAGAAAATGTAGAAGACATTTTGAACGACCTTGACCAGGCGCTTTCATGAAGAATTTGAAACTGAATTTAATTGTATTCTATTAAGAAAAATGAATAAAATAAAAATCCGGAAAGCAGAAAAGGACGATTGCAAGCGCATGATGGAACTAATCCGGGAATTGGCAGTTTTTGAAAGAGCTCCTGAAGAAGTAACTGTTGAATTTGAACATTTTGTCGAAAGCGGATTTGGTATTAAGCCTGTATGGATGGCGTTCGTTGCAGAAGTTGATGGAACAATACAGGGATTTGCCTTATACTACATTCGATACTCAACATGGAAAGGCCAACGATTATATCTTGAAGACTTGTTAGTGAGCGAAAAAGTAAGGGGAAATGGAATCGGGAGATTATTATTTGACAAATTAATTGAAGAAGGAAAAGAAAAAAAATTCAGCGGGATGGTTTGGCAGGTATTGGATTGGAATACACCAGCTATTGATTTTTATAAAAAATATAAAGGTGTTGAAATTGATGGTAGCTGGCTCAACTGCTCGTATTCGCTGATTCATGATGCAAAATAAAACCCGACTATTTAAAATAAGTATATGGCTGAAAAAATAAAGATGGGAAACAATGGAGAATTAGAAATTTCTGATAATCCCGTAATACCATTTATAGAAGGAGATGGTATTGGCCCTGATATATGGAAGGCAAGTGTAAGAGTTTTTGATGCCGCTGTAAAAAAGGCCTATGATGGAAAAAGAAAAATTGAATGGATGGAAGTGCTTGCCGGTGAAAAAGCGTATAACCAAACAGGTGAGTGGATGCCGCAGGCAACGATAGATGCTTTTAGGGAATATATTCTTTCAATAAAGGGGCCGCTTACAACTCCCGTTGGAGGTGGCATCCGCAGCCTGAATGTGGCATTGCGCCAGGAACTTGATTTGTATGTAAATCTACGGCCGGTAAGGTATTTCGAAGGCGTGCCTTCCCCCATGTGGCAGCCTGAGAAGGTGAACATGGTAATTTTCAGGGAAAATACGGAAGACATATATGCTGGTATAGAATACATGACTGGAACACCGGAAGCTAAAAAATTGCTAGGCTTTTTACAAACCGAATTGCATGTTAAAAATATCCGCTTTCCTGAAACATCTTCATTTGGTATAAAGCCTGTGAGTAAAGAAGGTTCAGAAAGGTTGATACGTTCTGCAATTGAATATGCAGTTACCAATAAATTGCCGTCAGTAACATTTGTACATAAAGGCAACATTATGAAATTCACTGAAGGCGCATTTAAGAATTGGGGTTATGAATTAGCAGTAAGAGAATTTTCCAATGATGTGTATACATGGAACCAATGGGAGGCAACTAAAAAGGAAAGCGGTGAAGCAGTTGCAAATGAAGAAATGCGAATTGCCGGAATTGGTGGAAAGATCCTTATTAAGGATGCTATTGCTGACAATTTTTTACAACAGGCACTCCTTGCTCCGCAAGCTTATTCAGTAATTGCAACTTTAAATTTAAATGGCGATTACATTAGTGACGCATTAGCAGCACAGGTAGGAGGAATAGGCATTGCGCCCGGTGCGAATATAAATTTTATTACAGGCCATGCAGTATTTGAAGCAACGCATGGAACCGCTCCCAGGTTTGCCAATACGAATACGATGAATCCATCATCCGTGATATTAAGCGGAGTGATGATGTTTGAGTACATGAATTGGAAGGAAGCAGGTGATCTTATAACTAACGGCATAGGTAAAACGATTAAGAATAAGAAGGTGACAATAGATTTTTATAACCTTATGAAGGATGCAACGCTTTTGAAAACAAGCGAGTTTGCCGATGAGGTGATTAAGAATCTTTGATACTGGATACTGGATACTGGATACTGGATACTGGATACTGGATGATTAACTGAACCTAATTTAATGAGTTATAAAAATCTTGAAATTTGGAAATTGGCCAGAGAGGTTGTCAATGAAATTCATAAGATGTCTTTAGTCCTTCCAAAATTTGAGCAATTTGAAGAAGCCCAACAAATAAGAAGATCAAGTAAGACAGTAAAAAGTTGTATTGTTGAAGGATATGGCAGAAGAAGATATAAAGCTGATTTTATCAGGTTTATTATTTATTCTCTTTCGTCCAATGATGAAACATTGGATCACCTCGAAACGCTTTTTGAAACGGAATCACTTAAAGATGAAAATATTTATATTGCGCTTCATCAAAAAATAGAATTATTGGGTAAGAAATTGAATAATTTTTTACAGGCAGTGGAAAAAGGACATAATGAAATGAAAAGTAATTGAACCAAAAAATCAAGAATCAAGAATCAAGTATCAAGAATCAAGAATCAAAAATCAACTATCAAGAATCAAGTATCAAGTATCAAGAATCAAGTATCAAGTATCCAGAATCAAGTACCAAGTATCAAGAATCAAGTATCAAGTATCAAATAAACTTAACACATGACAAAAATTAAAGTAGCCAATCCGGTTGTAGAACTTGATGGAGATGAAATGACAAGAATCATCTGGAAATTTATAAAAGACAAATTGATATTGCCTTATCTCGATGTTGAAATAAAATATTTCGATCTTGGTATTGAATACCGGGATGAAACCAACGACCAGGTAACAATAGATGCCGCTAATGCCATAAAGCAATATGGTGTTGGGATAAAATGCGCCACAATTACACCTGACGAAGAAAGAGTAAAAGAATTTAATCTGAAGCAAATGTGGAAAAGCCCTAATGGAACGATTAGAAATATTCTTGACGGGACTGTTTTTCGTGAGCCTATTGTAATTAAAAATATTCCGCGACTGGTAACCAACTGGACGGCCCCAATAATTGTTGGCCGCCATGCATTCGGCGATCAATATCGTGCAACCGACACTGTTATAAAAGGTAAGGGAAAGCTTACTATGACGTTCACTCCTGAAGATGGAGGCGCGCCTCAAACTTTTGAAGTATATAATTTTAAAGGGGATGGTGTGGCTATGAGCATGTATAATACCGATGAAAGTATATCAGGCTTTGCCAGGAGTTGCTTTAATATGGCACTCAGTAAAAAATGGCCGTTATACCTGTCAACAAAAAATACGATCTTAAAAAAGTACGATGGCAGGTTCAAAGATATTTTCCAGGATATTTATGAGAAAGAATTTAAATCACAGTTTGAAGCTGCAAAAATTGTATATGAACATCGCCTTATTGACGATATGGTTGCAAGCGCTTTGAAATGGAATGGAAATTTTGTGTGGGCTTGTAAAAATTATGATGGAGATGTTCAGAGCGATACAGTAGCACAGGGTTTCGGCTCCCTTGGCCTTATGACATCAGTTTTAATTACTCCTGATGGACACACTATGGAAGCAGAAGCTGCCCATGGGACTGTAACGCGTCATTTCCGTGAGCATGAAAAAGGAAATCCTACTTCAACAAATCCCATTGCTTCAATTTTTGCATGGACGAGAGGTCTCGCTTTTCGCGGCAAAGTTGATAATAACCAGGAACTAATTAACTTTTGTAATAAACTTGAAGAGGTTTGCATAGAAACAGTTGAGAGCGGTAAAATGACAAAAGACCTCGCCGTATGTATAAGTGGTAATAAAGTATCACATGGTAAAGATTATTTGTATACTGAAGAATTTTTGGAAGCAATAAATGAAAACCTGGAGAAAAAACTTAGGTAATTTAATTCTAAATTTTTTCACCGAAAAACTATTGGTTGATTTACTGCTTTAAAAAAAATTAATAGCTACTGCTTAAATAATTTAATATCAATAATTTTTAATTGATCAAATAAATTTTATGTTTATTAAATTTGACATATAGGTTAAAATATATATAACTATTATTCAGTTTGTCAATACGAATTTTGTTAGGTAGGCGTTAAGTAATGATTGTTATAAGATTAATGAAAGGGGAATTGAAAAGTCTGGTATGAGTGGTTTATTAATCTTTATACTATAAATTTCTGAAACCGTTATTTCTGTATTAAATGAAAAACCAATACTATGTCAAAAATCCTGGTAGTTGATGATGATACTGATATCTTATCAGTCATGGAAATACTTCTTACTATGAAAGGTTTTGAAGTAGAAGTTACTGCAAAAGGGGAAAATACTTTTCCTAAAATTAATACCTTTAAGCCTGATCTTATCTTACTGGACGTTCTCATCTCCGGGCATGATGGCCGTACTATTTGTAAACAATTAAAATCAAATGAGGAAACAAGGCATATACCGGTAATTATGTTTTCTGCTCATCCCGGCGCTGCAGCTACCATAACAGATTATGGCGCTGATGATTTTATTGCCAAGCCTTTTGATGTAAATAATCTTATTCAAAAAGTAAATACCCAACTTACTTTCAAGGAAAACTAATAAATTGGTTATCCTAATTCCATTTAGTTTTTATTGCCGCCCCCACGCAAAAGAGCTACCAACAATAATAAGAATACAGCACCTCCCACAACCCAAACCCATGGCTGAGCATACCATGTAGTACTTTCTTTAGTGATCTTTACATTTACATCTGCACCACCATCCTGTGCCCAAAGTGCTGTTGAAAAAAAGCAAAGACAGAGAATAGTTACAAGTTTTACAAAACTTTTTTTAAGCTGATCGATTTTCATACTTTTTTGTTTTAGATGATTAAAGTTTCATTATTAAGCGTAAATGTTTAAGTAGGATAGAATTGATTTGATATTCCTGGCTAAAATAAACACACTTTAACTCAGGACCGTAAGTAAAATAATTTTTTTATAAAATAACATACTAAATATAATACCGGCAAATCAATATTTCACTATAAATTAATTAATACAAGGAATAAAATTATCATTATACACTTTGTATATTGTATTAATAATTCAAAAGGGTAAACAAATAAACTCTTTACTGTAAATAATAAATAAATGAAATTGACATTTCCCGTGTTTGTATTCAAACAAAGTCCATTCCAACTTTTTATCCTTCTTATTTCTTTTATGTTATTACAGGCTTGTAATAAAAAAGACAAATGGATAGACGTTGATCCCTCTTTCAGTCAATATATTGACGCTTATACGTCCGGGATTGTTTCTAAAACTGCGACAATTAGAATTCAACTATCAGCTGATGCTTCAACTACGCATGCTATTGGTGAGATAGTTGATCAGGGACTCTTCAGTTTTTCACCTTCGGTAAAAGGGAAGGCAACGTGGCTTGATGCACGAACTGTTGAATTTAAGCCGGTCGAAAATCTTCTGTCTGATCAATTATACAAGGTAACTTTTCAATTGGGTAAAGTAACCAATGTTCCTTCTAAATATGAGGAATTCACTTTTAATATTCAAACTGTAAAACCATCTTTTAAAGTAAATGATTTTGGATTAAGAAGCACCGGCCAAAAAGATAAGATGATATTGATTGGAGAAATTGAAACTGCAGATGTAGAAGATGATGCAATAGTTGAAAAATTATTAGCCGCTGCAGAAAATAACAATGCGTTGCAAATAAGCTGGCAACATAACGGTACTGCTAAAACGCACGATTTTATAGTTAAGAATATTGTAAGAGGAAACGGAGCTCAGCAACTTATACTTAAATGGAGTGGCAAGCCATTGAATATGGATATTTCAAACAATAAAACTATAGAAGTCCCTGCTATTGGCGATTTCAAAGTTATGAATGTTATGGCTGTAAATGATGCGGAACAATATGCATCTGTTCAATTTAGTGATCCTGTGGCACTTGGCCAGGAGCTTACCGGCCTTATTACGATAAGCAACCAGGCAGATATTACCTACAGCATCAATGGAAGTGAAGTAAAACTGTATACCGGTGATAAGCTTGATGGTAATTACACAATAAATGTAAACCCAGGCATAAAAAATACATGGGGTGATACACTACAAAGAGGATTTGCTTCAAATGTATTTTTTGAAAACCGGATGCCATCCGTAAAAATACAGGGCCGTGGAAATATACTTCCTAACTCCGGCCATCTTGTATTGCCCTTTGAGGCAATTAATTTAAATGCTGTTGACATTAGTATTATCAAAATTTATGAAAATAACATTCCACAGTTTTTACAAGGTAATGACCTGGGTGGTGGTGAAGATTTGCGTCGTGTGGCAATTCCAATCGTTCAAAAAACATTACGGCTTAATGATGATAAAACATTAGACCTCCATAAAAAGAAACGCTTTTCACTTGATATTGATAAGTTTTTAAAAACAGAACCAGGAGCAATATACAGAGTTACAATTGGTTTCAGGCCTGATTATTCTATGTATACCTGCCACACTTCTGATACTTCTTCTTCGAAAGATGATGAGGATGAAGATTATTACCGCGAAGCAGAATACAATGAATCACAAAATTCAGTGGATGATAATGACGAGTTTTGGAAACGTTATGATGATTATTATCCTTTTGGATATAGGTGGGAACAGCGTGATAATCCTTGCAAAAAATCTTATTACAATAAAGACCGGTGGGCAACGCGTAATATTATTGCATCAAGCATCGGGCTTACTGCAAAGCGTGGTGGGAATAATGCATTTACAATTGCTGTTTCTGATCTTTTAACCACGCAACCAATGGCAAATATTGAGCTTGAAGTGCTCGATTATCAGCAACAGATAATAGCGAAGGCAAATAGTGATAACGATGGTTTTGCAAATTTTAATTTGAAAAGTAAGCCCTACTTGGTAATTGCAAAGAGCAAAAATGAAAAAGGGTATTTGAAGTTGGATGATGGCAACAGCCTGCCTCTCAGCCGTTTTGATATTTCCGGTGAAGAGGTAAAGAATGGAATTAAAGGTTTCATTTTTGGTGAAAGGGGCGTGTGGCGGCCAGGCGATTCATTATTTATAAATTGTATTATTGAAGATAAAGAAAGCAAGCTTCCGGAAGGCCATCCTGTTGAATTAGACTTATTCACCCCGCAAGGACAATTATATAAAAAGCTAATACAAACAAATGCGAATGATGGGTTCAATGTTTTTAAAACAGCAACAGAACAAAATGCCGTTACGGGTAATTGGCTTGCAAAAGTAAAAGTTGGAGGCGCCACTTTTGAGAAGCGAATCAAAATAGAAACGGTAATGCCTAATCGCCTGAAAGTAGATCTTGATTTCGGCGCTGATGCTATGCTTGGAAAAGGAGTTTCAAATACCGGTCAGCTTTCTGCAAGATGGTTATTTGGAGCTACGGCAAAAAGTTTAAAAGCGAAGATTGATGCATCATTATATGCTAATAAAACTTCTTTTTCAAAATTTCCTGGTTACACGTTTGATGATCCTACAACAAATTATACAACCCAAACAAAAACAATTTTTGACGGCGAATTAGATGCCGAAGGAAAAGCACCTGTAAAAACGAATTTTGAAACGGATGAAAATGCCCCGGGTATGCTGAATGCAAATCTCTTTGTAAAAGTCTTTGAGCCGGGTGGTAGTTTTAGCATTGACAATATTACTGTTCCGTATAGCCCTTACACCAGTTATGCGGGGATAAAAATGCCTGAAGGCGAGAAGCCATGGGGATTTATATTAACGGGTAAAACACATACAGTACAAATCGCGGATGTAGATAATCGTGGAATTCTTCTTAATGGAACCCAGGATGTAGAAGTGCAATTTTACAAAATTCAATGGAGATGGTGGTGGGATAACAGCGGCGATAATCTTAGCAATTTCACCCAGGATAAATATAATAAATTAATAAAAACCGAAACCGTTCATTTAAATAATGGAAAAGGAAAATGGGATTTTAATGTAGGTGAAAATGAATGGGGAAGATACCTGGTGCTTGTTAAAGATATTAAGAGCGGTCATAAAACAGGCGATGTTGTTTACATTGATCAGCCCGGGTGGCAAAGCCGTGATAACACAGATGACCCCACAGCAGCATCGATGCTTTCATTTACAGCTGATAAAGAAAAATACAATACCGGCGATGATGTTACACTCACCATTCCAAGCAGTAAAGGTGGCCGTGCACTTATCAGCATCGAGTCAGGTAATAAAGTACTGCGAACTTTTTGGCAAGAAACTACCCAGGGCCAAACGCTTGTAAAATTCAAAGCAGAAAAAGAAATGGCGCCTAATATATATGTTAACGTAAGCCTGTTGCAACCACATGCGCAAACAGTTAATGATCTCCCGATAAGAATGTATGGGGTGCTCCCTGTATTTGTTGAAGATAAAAATACCATATTAAAACCTGTAATAAATATGGCCAATACTATTCGCCCTGAACAGCAATCAACCATAGCCGTTAGTGAACAGAATGGAAAAGAAATGACTTATGCCATTGCCATTGTTGATGAAGGTTTACTCGACCTTACCCGTTTTAAAACTCCCGATCCACATGATTATTTTTATGCAAGAGAAGCACTTGGAGTAAAGAGCTGGGACTTGTATGATTATGTAATCGGTGCATGGGGCAATAGCCTTGAGCGCATCCTTACCATTGGTGGCGACCAGGATGCAGGAGGCCCCATACAGCCAAAGCAGGCAAATCGTTTTAAACCTGTAGTCAAATACCTCGGCCCTTTTCATTTGGGTAAAGGCCAGAAAGCTTCACACAATTTTATCTTACCTCAATATATTGGTTCCGTGAGAGCAATGGTAATTGCGGCTAAACAGGGTAGTTATGGAAGTGCAGAAAAAGCAGTTACGGTAAAAAAACCATTGATGCTTTTGGCAACCATTCCAAGAGTGCTTGGCCCTGCAGAAACGATCAAAATTCCTGTAACAGTTTTCGCAATGGAAAATAATATTAAAACGGTAAATGTTTCACTCCAGGCAAACCCATACCTTGAAATTGTTGGTCAAGGTTCACAGGCTGTAAATTTTAGCCAACCCGGCGAACAGATCATCTATTTTGATGTAAAAGTAAAATCAGATGTAGGAATCGGTAAAGTAAAACTGGTTGCATCCGGCGGTGGGGAAAAAGCAGACTATGATGTTGAGTTGGACATAAGAAATCCCAATCCATATGTTACCAGTGTGAGTTCTCAAATCATTTCAGCAGGGCAGCAATGGACTACTTCTGCAACCGCTATAGGAGCCGCCTCTACCAGTAAAGCTGTTCTTGAATTATCCAGCATTCCTTCTATGAACCTGGAGAAAAGACTTGATTATTTAATTGAATATCCGCATGGTTGTATCGAACAAACTACATCGGGCGTTTTCCCCCAGCTTGTATTAAATCAGTTGACTGATCTCTCAGAATACCGCAAAGCACAAGTTGATAAAAATACAAAAGCAGGAATTGCAGCTATACAAAATTTTCAACGCAATGATGGTGGGTTCAGCTATTGGCCGGGTGGCCCGCAAAGCGATGAATGGGGCACTAACTATGCAGGAAATTTTTTATTGGAAGCACAGGAACATGGATACACGGTGAGCGAACAATTATTGCAGCAATGGAAGTTATTTGAGAGAAGCAAGGCAAATTCCTGGATGCCAACAACCACTAATTTTTATGGAGGCGATCTCACCCAATCTTACCGCCTTTATCTTCTTGCCTTAGCGAAATCACCTGAGCTCGGTGCTATGAACCGTCTTAAAGAATTCAAATATATTTCCCCGGAAGCGAAGTGGCGGCTTGCTGCGGCTTATAAGCTTGCCGGGCAGGATAATACTGCTTTGCAATTAATAAACGGGCTGTCGACAACATTCAATACCAATCATACACCGGGTTACACGTATGGTTCTGATACAAGGGATGAAGCAATGGTTTTAGAAACACTAACGCTGTTGGGAAGACGCACTTTAGCGGCAGATCTCGTGAATCGCATTGCCGCAAAACTTTCTGATGATAACTGGTACAGTACACAAACGACTGCTTATTCTTTAATCGCTATCGCAAAGTTCTGCGGTAAAAATCCTTCAGGCTCAAAAATAATTGCAGCAGGTACTGCAAATGGAAAAGCAATCAGTATCAATTCATCATCTTATGTGTGGCAGCTACCGCTTGATGTAAGCAAAGGAACTTCTAATATGACGTTGAGTAATAAAGGAAACAATGTAATCTATGCAAGAATCATTTCACAAGGGCAACCTCTAACAGGGGAGAACTTACAGGTGCAAAATAATCCTTCCATCCTTGGTTTAACAGTAACTTATCTCGACAGAAATCTGCAGGCGATAGATGTTTCTAAAATTGTACAGGGAACTGATTTCATTGCGAAAGTGACCGTAAGAAATCCCGGTAAGCGTGGCTATTACGAACGCATGGCGCTTACACAAATTTTCCCTTCCGGCTGGGAAATATTAAATACCCGCTTACAGGATGGAGAAGGCGCATTCAAATCTTCACCATACGACTACCAGGATATAAGAGATGACCGCGTGTACACCTATTTTAATTTAAATCAAAATGAAACACTCATTTACTATTTTCAATTGAATGCTGCCTACTTGGGAAGATATTTTTTACCAGGAACATTTTGTGCAGCAATGTATGATAACTCAATAAGTGCCGGAGTAAATGGGAAATGGGTGGAGGTGGTGGGACAGTGAGGGATTCATTGCCAGGAACAATCTTCTGATAAAAAGTTCACTAAATGTGAACTTTTAAAAAAACTTTCTACCTTTGTATGCGGGTCCACTTAATAAAAAAGCAGACGATTGAAGATTATGCGGAACAGAATGCACGAAGCAGAAGTTCATTCAGGATTTGGTTGACGGCAACCAGGTTTGCGGATTGGAATGAGCCAACTGATATCCAACAAACATTTGCTTCTGCTGATTTACTTGGGAAAAGCAGTAGCAGGGTGGTTTTTGATATTGGAGGAAATAATTACAGGATGATTTGCAAATATTTTTTCGGAGAAAAAGAAATTCATTTGTTTGTCTGTTGGATTGGCACACATGCTGAGTATGATGCATTGTGCAAAAAGAATGAGCAATACAAAATAAGTAAATTCTAAAAATAAATTAAGATGGAAGTATTGAAATATAAAATCATTAAGAGCAAAAAACAATACAGTGATTATTGCGGGCAGCTTGAAACATTACTTGATAATAGTAATAAGTCAAAGCTAATGAAAGAAGAAATTGAATTGCTTACTTTCCTCATTGAAAAGTGGGATAAGGAACACAATTCATTTCACGACTTAGATCCGGTTGAGCTTTTGAAATCAATGATGAATGACCATAATATTAAACCGATTTCATTGGCTGAATCGCTAGGAGTGAGCAAAGGTTTGGTTTCTGATATTCTTAATTACAAAAAAGGTCTGAGCAAAGAAATTATCAGGAAACTTTCTGACACCTTCAAGCTTTCGCACGAAGCATTTAACAGGCATTACGATTTGATTGGTTCAATTAAAGGCGAAAGCACTCTTGCAGGAGGCAAACGCATTCATGCGGGGAAAGTGTCTTCAGGAGGGAGAATTGCAGTTTAATGCGGCATTTCCTGGATTGAATATCAGTTATCTTAGGCGGAATATTTAGCAGTGTAATGTATGACAATTTAATAAGTACATAGATTGATGAGAAAGGGTAAAGGTGGTGGGATGTGGATTCTACACTGTCTATTGTAGTAAAATATTAAAGGGAAAAAAAGAATTAAACTGAGCGTACAAGCGATTATTTTAACATGAAATCAATTGCCTTTATTGATACGGAGATTGATCCTAAAAGCCGAAAGATTCTGGACATCGGTGGTGTCAAGGATAATGGTAATTATTTTCATTCAAATTCGGTTGCTGAGCTAATAGTTTTTCTCAAAGACACACAGTTCATTTGCGGACACAATATTTTCAAGCACGACTTAAAATATATTCAGACAGCTATTCCCTATGCCGGAATAAATTCCGCCAACGTCATTGATACTTTATTTCTCTCTCCCTTGCTTTTTCCGACAAAGCCTTATCATGCTTTATTAAAAGATGACAAACTACAAACTGAGGACATAAACAATCCGCTTAACGATTCTATAAAGGCCAAAGACCTTTTCTTTGATGAAGTTGCAGCATTTCAACAAACAGACGAAACACTAAAAGGAATTTTGTATTTGCTATTGAGTGACAAAAAAGAGTTTCAATTTTTTTTCCGTTTTATTGCATATACAAGCACAGACACAAATCTCGAAAAACTGATTCGTGAAAAATTTCATTCTGAAATTTGCGAACAGGCAGACTTTACAAAAATAATTTCTGAACACCCGATCGAATTAGCTTATTGTCTGGCTTTAATAAATTGTCGTAACCGATATTCAATTACCCCGCCTTGGGTGCTGAAAACTTACCCCGAAATTGAAAAGGTAATGAATGCATTGAGAAACAAACCTTGCCTCACGGGTTGTGAGTATTGCAATCAGGCATTAGACATTCACAAAGGACTGAAAACATATTTTGGTTTTGACTCATACAGGAGATATGGAGGCGAAAAATTGCAAGAAAACGCCGTTAAAGCAGCTGTCGATAACAAATCGCTTTTAGCAGTTTTTCCAACAGGAGGAGGTAAGTCAATAACATTTCAGGTTCCTGCTTTAATGAGCGGTGTTGCAACAAAAGGTTTGACGGTTGTAATCTCTCCATTGCAATCTTTGATGAAAGACCAAGTTGACAATCTTGAAAAAATTGGAATCACAGATGCCGTTACCATAAATGGCCTGCTTGATCCGATTGAAAGAGGAAAGTCTTTTGAAAGAGTCGAAGACGGCTCTGCATCGCTACTTTACATATCACCAGAATCTTTGCGTTCAAAAACAATTGAGTGGCTTTTATTAGGAAGAAAAATTGTTCGCTTTGTCATTGACGAAGCCCACTGTTTTTCTTCCTGGGGGCAAGATTTCAGAGTTGATTATTTATACATTGGTGATTTTATCAAACAAATTCAGGAGAAGAAAAATCTTGAAGAAACAATTCCCATTTCATGCTTCACTGCAACAGCCAAGAAAAAAGTCATTGAAGATATTTGTTGTTACTTCAAAGAAAAACTTTCTCTTGATTTAGAAATTTTTAGTTCCAGTGCAACGAGAACAAATTTACAATACAAAGTTTTTGAAAAAGGAAACGAAGAAGAAAAATATAATTCAGCCAGAGATCTAATTGAAGAAAAAAATTGCCCGACTATCATTTATGTTTCAAGAACAAAAAAGGCTTATTCACTTGCGAAAAGGTTGACAGATGATGGTTTCAATGCAAGGCCGTATCACGGCAAAATGGATGTGAAGGAGAAGACAGACAATCAAGATGCTTTTATAAAGGGTGAAGTTCCAATCATGGTTGCAACTTCTGCATTCGGAATGGGAGTTGACAAAAAAGATATTGGAATGGTAATTCACTATGAGATATCTGATTCATTGGAAAATTACATTCAGGAAGCGGGCAGAGCAGGGAGGGATGAAAACATAACGGCAGAGTGTTTTGTATTGTTTGACGAAGAAGATCTTGGGAAACATTTCGTCTTATTAAATCAGGCAAAACTTTCAATCAAAGAGATTCAACAAGTTTGGAAAGCGATAAAAGACATCACAAGATTTCGTTCATCGGTTTCAAATTCAGCATTGGAAATTGCACGAAAAGCAGGTTGGGATGACAATGTTGTAGAGATTGAAACAAGAGTAACTACAGCGATTGCTGCTCTTGAAGATGCAGGTTATTTGAAACGAGGACAAAATATGCCGAGAATTTTTGCAAACAGTATTCTTTCAAAAAATGCACAAGAAGCGATTGAGAAAATAAATGCTTCACAAAGGTTTGAAGAAAAGCAAAAAGAGAAAGGAATACGAATCATCAAAAAGCTTTTTTCAAGTAAAAGCAAAAAGCAACCAAACGATGAAGCAGCGGAATCAAGAATAGATTATATCTCCGATCATTTGGGAATTGTAAAGGAAGAAGTAATAAACATTGTGAATCTGCTTCGTGAAGAAAAAATTTTAGCCGATGCAAAGGATTTGACAGCATTTATAAAGAAAGGTGAAAACATTAACCGTTCATTGAAGATTGTAGAATCATTCAGTCAGATTGAAAATTTTCTGTTACCAATTTTCGAGGAAAAAGAAAAAACTTTTCACATAAAAGAATTGAATGAAGACGCAGAGAACAAAGGCTGCAAAGATGTAACACCGAACAAAATAAAAACAATTATCAATTTTTGGGCAATCAAAAATTGGATTAAGCGACACAACGAAGAATATTCAAAGAACCATGTTGTAATTCTTTGTATTCAGCCGAAAGAATTATTGAAAGAAAAATTAGAGAAACGACATGAGTTAGCAAAATTTCTTGTTGAATTTCTCTATAAGAAAAGTGATTTAAACATTACCGAAGATGAAAAAGATAAGGAAGAAGTGTTGGTTGAGTTTTCAGTTCACGAGTTGAAAGACGAGTTTGAGAAAAGACCGAAACTTTTTGAAATTAAAGTTTCAATTGAAGATATAGAGGATACACTTTTTTATCTTTCAAGAATTGATTCGATAAAAATTGAAGGTGGATTTTTGATCGTGTATAATCGGCTTACCATTGATAGGGTTGAGCAAGACAATAAGAGAAGATACAAGAATGACGACTACCAAAAGCTAAATCAGTTTTACGAAAACAAGGTTCAGCAAATTCATATTGTCGGCGAGTATGCCAAAAAGATGATTGGCGATTATAAAGGAGCATTGCAATTCGTTGATGATTATTTCCAGTTAAACTATACTTCTTTTCTCAATAAGTATTTCAAGGGAAGCCGACAAAATGAAATTAAAAGGAACTTAACTCCTGCAAAGTTCCGACAGTTGTTTGGCTCATTGTCACCGACACAATTGGAAATTATTAAGGACAATGAAACAAAATACACTGCAGTTGTGGCTGGCCCCGGAAGTGGAAAAACAAGAGTGTTGGTTCACAAATTAGCATCCCTCCTTTTGATGGAGGATGTAAAGCATGAGCAATTACTCATGGTAACTTTTTCAAGAGCAGCAGCGACAGAATTTAAAAAGCGGTTACTTTCACTCATTGGTAATGCTGCCCACTATATTGAAATAAAAACCTTTCATTCCTATTGTTTCGATTTGTTGGGTAGGGTTGGAAGTTTAGAAAAGTCTGATGCTATACTGAAGAGCACAATTGAAAAAATTAAGAGCGGAGAAGTTGAAGCGAATCGAATTACAAAAACAGTTTTGGTAATTGATGAGGCTCAAGATATGAATGCCGATGAGTTTGCATTGATAAATACATTGATGGAACAGAATGAAGAAATGAGGGTGATTGCAGTTGGAGACGATGATCAAAATATTTATGAATTCAGAGGAGCAAGTTCAAAATATCTGGAACAGTTCATGGCAGATATGAAAGCAACAAAACACGAACTAATAGAAAATTACAGAAGCAAAAACAACCTGGTTGAATTTACAAACGGATTTGTAAAAAGAATTAGCCATCGTTTGAAAGGAACTCCTATAGCTTCCAAACAACCTGATAACGGAAATATAAAACTGGTGTGTCATCAAAACGGAAATCTTATTTCTCCTTTGGTTCAAGACATACTTTCAAGAGAACTTGCAGGAAGTATTTGCGTGTTGACAAAAACAAATGATGAAGCATTGCAGATAACAGGCTTACTTCTAAAAAATGGAATGCAAGCAAAGTTGATTCAAAGCAATGATGGTTTCAATTTGCAAAATCTTTTAGAAGTCCGTTTCCTTCTAAACGAAATAAATATGGCCGACGATGTAAAAATTATAAATGAAGAAGTTTGGGCAATCGCAAAAAGCGAATTGAGAAAAAGGTTTCAGCAGAGTTCAAAGCTGGAAGTGTGCAATAATCTAATCAAACAATTTGAAGACAGTAATTCCAAGAAGAAATACAAATCCGATTTAGAAGTTTTTGTAAGAGAATCAAACCTTGAAGATTTCTACAATGAAAACGGAGAGACTGTTTTTGTTTCCACAATTCATAAAGCAAAAGGGAAAGAGTTTGACAACGTTTTCATCATACTCGAAAACTTCAACCCCACAATCGATGAAGCAAAACGCCAGCTGTATGTTGCAATGACAAGAGCAAAACGCAACTTGATGATTCACTTAAACGGAAACTATCTTGACAACATTCCTGCAAAAAATTTAGAGAGAATTGAGGATAGAGAAACACACTTACCTCCAAGCGAAATAGCGATGTATTTATCTTTCAAAGATGTTTGGTTAGATTATTTTATTACAAGACAACATCTTGTTTCACAACTGACAAGCGGGGATATATTGACTATAAACAATGATGAATGTACAAACGAAAAAGGGCAAACCGTATTGAAATTTTCAAGGCAATTTCTAAATACAATTGAAGCGCAAAAGAAAAAAGGTTATCACTTAAGACAAGCAAAAGTTAATTTCATTGTCTATTGGAAAAAAGAAGGCGCAGAGCAAGAATCAAAAATCATTTTGCCTGAGGTTTATTTTGAAAAATAAATTTCAATAAAAATCGAACTTCTCTCCGTTTATTATTGATGCTTTGCAATTCTTTAAATCATAAAAGCGGTTCTCACATTTAATTTATATGGGAAAAAATAATGTGAAGAAATAAACACTTCATTCAATCCCTCATCCAAAATCTTAGTATTAAATTGTAAATACTATGCCCAACATAAAATTATTCGAAAGCAAAAAAATTCGTAGCCATTGGGACGCAGAGAAGGAAGCATGGTATTTCAGCATTGTAGATGTTATTGAAGGTTTAACCGGAACCGAGCGCCCAAGAAAATATTGGAGTGATTTAAAAGCCAAATTAAAAAAGGAAGGAAGTGAGTTGTCCGAAAAAATCGGACAACTGAAAATGGAATCGGAAGACGGTAAAATGTACAAAACAGATGTCGCCGATACCGAACAACTGCTTCGTCTTATTCAATCCATACCATCACCCAAAGCAGAACCTTTCAAGCAATGGCTTGCAAAAACCGGCTATGAAAGAATTGAAGAAATACAAGATCCTGAAAAAAGTATTGACAGGGCAATGGAAAATTATTTGAAGCTTGGCTACAGTAAAGAATGGATTAATCAACGATTGAAAAGTATTGAAGTAAGAAAGGAACTAACACATGAATGGGAAAACCATGGTGTAAAAAAGGGACAGGAATTTGCAACGCTTACTGATATTATTACACAAGGATGGAGCGAAAAAACCGTGAAAGAATACAAGCAACATAAAAATCTAAAGAAGGAAAGCCTCAGAGATAATATGACCAACCTTGAGCTGGTGCTTAATATGCTTGCAGAGGCAACCACTACCGAGATAAGTAAAGAAAAAGATCCTAAAACTTTTGATGATAATAAAAGAATTGCCAGGCAGGGTGGAACCATTGCTGGCAATACAAGAAAAGAGATTGAAGCAAAATCCGGTAAAAAGATTGTAAGCTCACTTAATTCAAAGAAATTGAGATCAGAAGCTGAGATGAAAAAATTAAAAGGATAAGAACTTTACATCGAAAGAGACAATAATCTCTAAGCCGTCGGGAGAATTAAATTGGTCAAATCCAAAACCTGGATGACATGCTCTTTCTTTACTGAAGGGAAATCTTCGAGAAAATTATTAAGGGAATGTCCTGCTTTTAAATAGTCAAAAAGATTTTTTACCGGAACTCTTGTATTAGTAAAAACAGGTTCACCACTTTGAATATTTGGGGATATAGTAATTGGGTGTATCATTTTCTATGAATCAAATATAAGTTTTTTATGCCTGTTGAACCTTTGTTAAAATCATTTTTAGAACAGGCATTTTTTTAAACATTAGTACATTGTAATCTCAATGTCAAAAATCCCTCTTAAAACAAAAATCTTCTTTACAGTTGCGGCTGCTTTATTCACATGGTTTTGGTTTTGTCTACCTTCTAAATTATTTAATAATCCTACAAGCTTTGTTATTGAAGACAAAGATGGCAATCTTTTAAATGCATCTATTGCTTCTGACGGGCAATGGCGTTTTCCCTATGATGAAAATGTGCCGGAGAAATTTATAAAATGCATTACCGCTTTTGAAGACAAAAGATTTTATAGTCATCCCGGCGTTGACGTTTTCGCATTAACACGAGCAACTTTTAAAAATTTCAAAAGTAAAGAAGTTGTGCAAGGAGGCAGCACACTCACCATGCAGGTTATACGATTAAGCCGGCATGAAACTAAAAGAAACATCTGGGAGAAAATTATTGAAAGCGTACAGTCCGTACGATTAGAATGCAGCTATTCTAAAAATCAAATAATGGCGCTGTATGCTTCTGAGGCTCCATTTGGAAGTAATGTTGTTGGCCTCGATGCTGCATCATGGAGATATTTTGGGCGCAGCCCTGAAAAATTAAGCTGGGGAGAAATGGCAGCGTTGGCGGTATTGCCAAATGCACCGGCGCTGGTACATCCCGGTAAGAACCGGAATGTATTATTGAAGAAAAGAAATGCATTGCTTGATAAGCTTGTTGAAAATAAAATACTGGATAATGCAACCTGTTATCTCTCTAAATTAGAACCACTTCCTGGCAACCCGCTTCCGTTGCCACAGTTAGCTCCGCATTTGCTTCAGCGATATAAGGAAGATGTAAAAGCGAATCCTGATCTTACTTCCAGGGCGACGACAACAATTGATATTAACCTTCAAAAAAGTGTGATTGCGATTCTTAATGAACATCACAATGTTTTAAAAGGAAACGGAATTAATAATTCCTGTGCGCTTGTGCTCGATGTTGAAACAGGAAATGCATTAGCTTATGTTGGAAATATTTATAATCCGGCGGACCCTGAAATGGAGAGTGACGTGGATATAATAAAAGCTCCACGAAGCCCGGGAAGTGCATTGAAGCCTTTTTTATATGCCGCCATGTTTAGTGATGGAATGGTTTTACCCAATTCATTAATTCCTGATATCCCGACTCAAATCGGCGGATATACACCACAAAATTTTGATCTTGGATATGACGGTGCCGTCCCTGCGTCAATTGCCCTTGCCAGGTCTCTCAATATTCCGGCTGTGAAACTTTTGCAGCAATATAAATATCAACGGTTTTATGATTTGCTAAAGCAGCTCGGGATAACAACCCTTAAACGGCCTGCTGATAACTATGGCCTTTCATTAATATTAGGAGGTAGTGAAGTAACCATGTGGGACCTCGCAGGAATTTATGCAGGCATGGCCAGGTCCTTAAATCATCAGAAGAAAAATAAAGGCGCTGCTTTGAAAGAAGATTTCCATCCGTCGAACTATTTTTTACATGATAAAAAAATAGAAAAAGCCTCACCGGAAGACGCGATCAATTCATTAGATGCTACATCTATATGGTTTACTTTCCAGGCAATGGAAGAAGTGATGCGGCCTGGTGAAGAAGGGTTGTGGCAGGAATTTTCTTCTTCTCAAAGAATTGGATGGAAAACAGGTACCAGCTTTGGATTCAGGGATGCATGGGCAATAGGGGTTACTCCAAAATATGTGGTAGCCGTATGGACAGGGAATACAGATGGCGAAGGTAGGCCGGGGCTTGTAGGAGTACAAACATCTGCACCAATTATGTTTGATATTTTCAGGGAGCTTCCTCCGTCAAAATGGTTTTCAAAACCTCAGAGTAATTTTTTGTTTATTCCGGTATGCAGGCAAAGCGGATACAGAGCAAATATTGATTGCCCCAATCCTGACACGATCATGGTTTCAAAAAACGGCTACAGGGCACCGTTATGCCCATATCATAAATTAATTCATCTTGATAAAACAGGAGTTTTCCGTGTAGATGAAAGCTGTGAATCACCTGCAAACATGATTCACCAAAGCTGGTTTGTTTTAACACCCGCTATGGAATGGTATTACAAGCAAAAAAATCATGACTATAAACCCTTGCCACCATTTAAGCCCGGGTGCGAACTTACGGGTAGTGGAAAACAAATAGAATTAATTTATCCTCAGCAAGATGCTAAAATATATGTGCCATTGGAGATAGATGGCAGCCGTGGTAAAACAATTTTTACTGCCACACACCGAAAAGCCGGAAGTAAAATTTTCTGGCATCTTGATGATGAATTTATTGGAACGACTATAAATTATCATCAATTATCATTAAGCCCTTTTGCCGGGAAACATTTGCTTACTATTGTAGATGAAAATGGCGAAAGTGTAAGCAGGCAATTTGAAATTTTGGAAAAAGAGAAATGATGATTGGCAGGGTTGCAACCTTTTTTAAAACTTGTACTCAAGTCTTTGCGAGGAGCCAGCATAAAGATTATGTATAAATAAATCTTCCGGCGACGGAGCAATCTCCTTGAAGAAGCGTATTCAAGGAGATTGCCACAAAAACATGCTTAGTTATTTTTAATTCAAGACTTTGCAAATTTGCGCATGTTTTTTCGCAAAGACTTGAGAATGATAGTTACAGTTTATAAAAAATAATGAGCTAAAACTTATTGGCCGGGAAATTAAATGCCAACAACTATGAACTATAAAAATGAATTTTTCAAACTTGCAAACCACGCTTTTAAATTCAGGATGTATTTATTGTATAAACTTCCTGCAGCTTTTTTTTCAGGCGTAACAGTGAGAAGAATTGATGAACAGAAATGTATAACGTCTGTGCCTTTCAAATGGCTTACACAAAATCCTTTTCGCTCGACTTATTTTGCTTCTTTGGCAATGGCTGCCGAAATGAGCACTGGAACATTGGCATTAAGTAATGTTTATAAAAGAACTCCTTCAGTATCTATGCTACTTACAAAAATGGAAGCAACTTATTTCAAAAAAGCAACAAGTACTATTTTATTTGTTTGTGAGCAGGGAAAAGAATTTACAACAATTATAAATGATGCAATTAAAACAGGAGAAGGCAAAAGCATCATTGCAAAATCTACAGGCAAAAATAAAAATGGTGAGTTGGTTGCCGAGTTCTTATTTACGTGGTCATTTAAAGCCAGGTCGAACAAAACGAATATATAATTGAATAGGTATTTTGTATAGTATCTTAATTTACTTTTATCATCCAATAAAAAATAATTTATGAAAATTGCATTTCACGGAGCAGCAAGAACAGTTACCGGCTCAAAACATTTACTCACTTTAAAAAATGGGAAAAAATATTTATTGGATTGCGGAATGTTCCAGGGAATGGGAAAAGAAACAGATGAAATGAACCGCGATTTTGGTTTTATATCTTCAGAAGTGGATTACCTGATTCTTTCGCATGCGCACATTGACCACAGTGGCCTTATTCCTAAATTGGTAAAGGAAGGTTTTAAAGGAAAGATTTTTGCAACACCTGCAACAAAAGACCTGTCAGCGATTCTTATGGAAGACAGTGCAGGGATCCAGGAAAATGATATAAAATTTGAAAATAAAGCACGGGCTGCACAAGGCAGGCCATACCTGCAGCCCCTGTATGGAATGGAAGACGCCATAAAGGCCATTGAATATTTTGTAAATGTAGATTATGGCCAATGGCACACAATTGATGATAGTGTTCAATTTATGTATCTCGATGCGGGCCATATAATCGGGAGTACAACGGTTCATTTAAAAATTACTGAAGATGGAAAAGAAACTCATCTCACTTTTTCGGGTGATGTTGGCCGCTACAGGGATGTGATATTAAAATCGCCTGATAATTTTCCTCAGGCAGATTATATAATTATAGAATCAACTTATGGTAATAAGCTGCACGATGGGATAATTAGTACACCGGATGATCTTTTGCAATGGATAAATAAAACCTGCCTTCAAAAAAAAGGAAAATTGATAATTCCTGCCTTTAGCGTTGGACGCACTCAGGAAATTTTATTTTCCTTAAACCAGCTTGAAAATGAAAACAGGTTACCCGCTTTAAAATATTTTGTTGACAGTCCATTGAGCCTTGAAGCTACACATGTAATTGAAAGCTATCCTCAATATTTTAATAGCCGCATTCAAAAAATATTAAAGAGTGATAAAGATCCTTTCACTTTTAAAGGACTACAATTTGTAAAAAGTGTGGAAGAAAGTAAATCACTTAATTATTTAAATGAGCCATGTGTAATTATTTCTGCAAGCGGTATGGCAGACGCAGGAAGGGTCAAACATCACATAAGTAATAATATTGAAAACAGGCGTAACTCTATTTTGTTTTCGGGGTATTGCGAGCCACGTTCATTGGGAGGGAGGTTAAAGCTTCATCCAAAAGAAGTTGGGATTTTCGGAGTGGTACATGAAGTAAATGCAGAAATAGGGGAGATCAAAAGTATGAGTGCACATGGAGATTACAACGATCTGAGCCAATGGCTTGCATGCCAGGATCCCAGACAGGTAAAGAAATTATTTTTAGTTCATGGTGATTATGATGTGCAATTGGAATTTAAAAATCGCTTGATCAGTAAAGGATTTACTGATGTTGAAATCCCTGAAAGACACTGGGAGACTGGATTGGAATAGTTTAAGCTCCTCATCTCCGGAAAAGCAGCCTTTTTTATTTCTTACTTTTGCAAAAAAGATTTTAGGAAATGGCAAAAGTTGGAATCAATATAGCAACAGGAACATTACAGCAGGATGAAATAATTGTAGGTATTGACTTAGGTACAACTAATAGCCTGATAGCGATAATACATCCCGACACAAAAAAACCAGTTGCCTTAAAAGAACATAACAGTGCATCTTTAGTTCCATCAATTATACATTTTGGAGAGGCAGGAGAGATAAGTGTAGGAGAAAGTGCTAAAGAATTCCTCGTCACTGAACCACAAAACACGATTTTCTCGGCAAAAAGATTGATGGGTAAATCATACAATGATCTTAAGGAACACAATTCTTTTTTTACCTATAAAATTATTGATGATGATTCAGAAAGCCTTGTAAAAGTGCAGGTAGGAAATAAATTTTATTCACCTGTTGAACTTTCTTCTTTCATTTTAAAAGAATTAAAACACCGGGCCGAACATATACTAAAAACTCCGGTAAATAAAGCTGTCATAACAGTGCCTGCATATTTTAACGATGCACAACGACAAGCTACAAGGGATGCAGGTAAACTTGCCGGGCTCGATGTCCTTCGGATCATAAACGAACCAACGGCAGCAAGCCTTGCTTATGGAATTGGGCTTGATAAAGCGGAAGTAAAAACTATAGCAGTTTATGATCTTGGTGGCGGAACGTTTGACATTTCTATATTGAAAATAAACAATGGTGTCTTTGATGTGCTTTCCACAAATGGAGATACCTATCTTGGTGGCGACGATTTCGATAACGCTATTGTAAAATTTTGGATACAACAGGCTGGGTTAGCCGAAATGGATATTCAGAAAGATAAAGAGCTTTCGCAAGTGTTCAGGCTTAAGGCTGAAGAAGCAAAAAAATATCTTTCTTCTAATAAAACATTTTCAACAACGATTAAGGATAAAAGATTAGAAATTTCTAATAGCGAGTTCGAATCTTTGATTAAGCCGCTGGTAGATAAAACAATTGCTTCCTGCAGAAATGCTTTAAAAGATGCGAATCTTTCCGTTCAGGATATCCAGGACGTTGTAATGGTAGGAGGATCAACTAGAGTTCCTTTGGTAATTAAAAGTGTGTCAGGTTTTTTTGAGAAAGAAGTAAATAATACCGTGGATCCAGATGAAGTAGTTGCTCTTGGCGCTGCCATACAGGCTGATATTTTAGCAGGAAATAATAAGGATTTCTTATTGCTCGACATCACGCCTCTTTCCCTGGGAATTGAAACACGCGGTGGCCTGATGGATGTATTGATTCCAAGAAATTCAAAAATTCCTTCAACAGCTTCAAGGCAATATACCACGCAGGTAAATGGACAGAGCGGAATGAAAATAGCCGTGTACCAGGGAGAAAGAGATTTGGTAAGTGATAATAGAAAGCTTGCAGAATTCAACCTGACATCCATACCAGGAATGCCCGCAGGATTACCAAAAGTCGAAATCACTTTTTTAATTAATGCTGATGGTATTTTAATTGTGAAAGCAAGGGAACTTAGAAGCGGCGTGGAGCAAAGCATAGAAGTGCAGCCGCAATATGGATTGACAGATGAAGCGGTAGAAAAAATGTTATTGGAATCAATAACACACGCAAAGGATGATATAGCAACAAGGGCTTTGCTGGAGGCCAGAACAGAAGGCGAACAACTTTTAGAAACAACTGAGAAATTTATTCAAAAAAATTCAGGTAACCTCTCAAAGGATGAAATGATCAATACTGCCAGTGCCATGCAGGCTTTGCAACTTGCGCTTACTATGGAGGATAAAAATTTAATTCAATCAAAAATTGAAGAGCTTAATGATATTTCACGGCCTTATGCGGAAAGAATAATGGATAATGCAATAAGTTCAGCTATGAAAAATATAAGCGTTTATGATAATTGAGTTTTGTATTTTAATGCAGGTTTTTCGATAAATATCCAGGAAAGAAATCCCAGTATACAAGAGCTTCCAAGCGATAAAAGAAGATTTACAATTACAGATTGGCTAAAGCCGGATAACTGAAAAAATAATTGCTGTAAAGGAAATGTATAAATGTAAACGCCATAAGAAATATCATTCTTAATTGAAATATTTATTTGCCTGGTAAAGGCAATAAAATAAGTGGCGAGGCTAAAAAATACTACTTCATCTATCAACAGATCTATTGATAATATTCCGGATATTTTTAGGAAAAGTAATAAGCTACTTGCTAAAAATAAATAAGGAAAATATTTTTTTGGAATGAATTCGGTTTGTAAAAGCCCACCAAATAAAAATGCCGCTGCAAGAAGAAAATTTTTCCCGTCTGTCATTGATGATGTTACTTGATTATTCAAATTAGCCAACAATAGGCAACTGATAAAAAGCACAATAAAAAGTACAATCAATAATTGTCTTTTTTTAAAAATACCCGCAAATAAAATTAGAAATAATATAGTATACAATTCCAGTTCAAGACTTATGCTCCACAGCGATCCATTAAAGCCGGCCATTGCAAAACCAGGCTGCTCAAAGACTCCCGGTAATCTGAATCTTATTCTAAAGCCGGAAGAAGTCCATAAATATTTCCATGTATCAGCATCTGTAAAATATTGTTTAAGACCGAACGTAGTTAACAATGGCCCTGCAATAAAAATGCTCATGACCACAACAACTATTAATGCCGGGTAAATTCTTAAGACTCTTTTCTTTAAAAAAAATATCGGGGATTTAGAATTGACAGCGCTTAAGCTTACAAGGTAACCGCTGGTAAAGAAAAATGTATATAACCCTACGGATGAAAAATAAAAATGCCCATTTGTAAGTTGATGCAAAGGCTCAATCGCCGCATTTCCCGTAATCGCATAAGAATGAGTTATAGCCACAAGTACAGCCGCAAAAATTCGTAAGAAATTAAAATTATTACGATGGTTCATGCTGGTACCGGATCAAATTTAAAAGCAATAAATAATTAATGAAGTGATTGAAGCCGGCTTACATACTTACCAATTATATCAAACTCAATATTTACTTTCATACCTGTTTCCAGATGCTGCATATTAGTATGTTCATATGTGTAAGGTATAATTGCAACACTAAACTTATTTAATTCAACATTAAAAACTGTAAGGCTAATTCCATTTAAACTTATAGACCCTTTTTCAATTATAAGAGCAGCAAATTTTTTATCGAATTCAAAAGTAAATTCATGACTTCCTGTAACATCTTTTATTAATATGCATTTGGCTGTACAATCAACATGCCCCTGAACTATATGGCCATCAAGCCTGTCATTTAATTTCATAGAACGCTCAAGATTGATTGATTCTCCCGGTTTCCAGGTACCTATATTTGTTTTATCAAGGGTTTCCTTTATAGCAGTCACTTTATATATATCATTCTTAATATCTTCCACTGTGAGGCAAACACCATTATGGCAAATACTTTCATCTACTTCCATTTCTGAAGCGATATTACTTCTTATGGAAAAAGTTTTATTTGATCCTTCTTCAGTTATTTTTTGGACGACCCCCAGCGCTTCAATAATTCCGGTAAACATAGTAGTGCTTTATTCTTACTTTTTTTGAGAGTTATAATTCAGAGCATTTTAATTTTAAAAATTTGCTTTATCTTCGCATTCCTAAAAATAAAAACGGAATATTTATGCTGATTATTGATTCAAAAGATTGCGAAAATATTGATAAAGCCCTCAAAAAGTACAAGAAAAAATTTGAAAAGAGCCGTACTTTATTGCAGTTACGTGAGCGCCAGGCTTTTACCAAGCCATCGGTAAAGCGCCGTCACGAGGTTTTAAAAGCAGTTTACAAGCAGCAAATAGATAGCGGAAAAATAGAAGTTTAGTAAAACTTCTTATTATATATCTTATACCGGATAGCCAGGGGTTTCTTAACTTTACGCTACCGGTTTTTTTATGCCCACAACTGAAACATATCCAATACAGGAATTTCTGAATTATCTTACTTTTCAAAAACGATATTCACAACATACTATTATTTCTTACAAAAATGATCTTTCCGCTTTTTTTGACTTTATAATTATTGAATATAATCCAATAACCCTTCCGGAAGTATCTCCTTCTATTATTCGTTCATGGCTTGCTTTAATAAAAGAAAATAAAGCATCTTCTAAAACAATTAATCGCAAAATTTCCACGCTAAAATCATTTTTTAAATACCAGCTTAGAAAGAAAAATCTTACTGCCAGCCCAATGTCTTCAATAAACTCGGTTAAAATTAGCAAGAGATTACCCTCATTCATTGAGCAGAAAGACATAAACACTCTGTTTCAATATGTTGATTTTCCGGATACCTGGGAAGGAAAAACAGATCACCTTTTGTTACAGATTTTTTACCATACCGGGATAAGGTTAAGTGAATTGGTAAATCTTAAAGAATCGCAAGTTGATAAAAATAACGGCGTTATAAAGGTTTTGGGTAAAGGAAATAAGGAAAGGATATTGCCTGTAAATAACAAATTGCTTAATGAAGTAACTGATTACCTTTCTGGAAAAAAACTGCGCCAGCAAGCATGCGGAACTGAGTTTCTTCTTGAGAGTGAAAAAGGAAAGAAGCTGTATCCTAAATATTTGTACAGAGTTGTTAAGAAATATCTTGAAAAAGTATCCACCAATGAAAGAAAAAGCCCCCACGTGTTACGGCATAGTTTTGCGACTCATCTCACTAACAATGGTGCAGATATTAGTGCCGTTAAGGAACTACTGGGTCACTCCAGTTTAGCCTCAACTCAGATATATACTCATAATTCAGTTGAAAAGCTTAAAGATGTTTACAAGCTTTCACATCCTAAATCGTGATTTATGTTTCGAAAATTTTTTTTTGAAAAATGCGTTATGAAATGTAATTTCATTTACTCACTCATTTAATGCTTACTGTAAATCGGAAATAGCCCATGCATTTTCAATTTGTACCTCTCTTATTATTATTCACTACAAAAAATTATGATTACTATGAACGTAAACATTCAAACGCTTCATTTTGAAGCAGATTCAAAGTTGGTATCGTATGTTGAAAAAAAACTCTCAAAACTTACCCAGTTTCATGAACGAATTACAAAAGTTGATGTATTCTTAAAACTTGATAATGTTGTCCACAACATTAAAGACAAAATAGCAGAGATTAAAGTACATGTGCCTCGTCATGACTTTTTTGTAAAACATTCTTCCAAGTCATTTGAAGAAAGTTTTGATTTCGCCCTTGACTCGGTAATTACTCAAATAAAAAGAAAAAAAGAAAAAATGGCCGCCTGATTTCCGATATTTACAAATGCATCCCCCAAAACAGGGGGATTTTTTTTTGTATAAAACCTGTTTAGAATTAGCTATTAAGATTCTTTTTCAAAATTTTTCCATTAAACATTTTCCATTACCTTTGCCTTCCCAAAAAATAACCTATGGTGGTATGTTTCGGGAAAGTTCATTGTAAGACTGTATTTGAGGCAATTGCCAGTGTAGCTCAGTTGGCCAGAGCAGCTGATTTGTAATCAGCTGGTCGGGGGTTCGAATCCCTCCACTGGCTCAGTTCAAAAGGCAATAAACAATAGATGCTAATTGTCAATCGTAAATTGTTTGGGCAGTTACCAGAGTGGCCAAATGGAGCGGACTGTAAATCCGCTGTCTTCGACTTCGGTGGTTCGAATCCACCACTGCCCACTTTAAAAAAAGTTTTTTGAAATAGTAATATTAAAAGCGGAAGTAGCTCATTTGGTAGAGCGGTAGCCTTCCAAGCTTCAGGTGGCCGGTTCGAGCCCGGTCTTCCGCTCAAATAAGTTTTTTGAAATATGGTTGAGACTTCTTTCAAGCTGTTGTAGCTCAGGGGTAGAGCACTTCCTTGGTAAGGAAGAGGTCGTGAGTTCAATTCTCATCAACAGCTCTCAAAGTTGTTGAGAGATTGATAGAGCAACCCCGATAAAGATCGGGGAGGTCGTAGGTTCAATTCTCATCAACAGCTCAATAAGTATATTACAGATACCTGGAAGAATAGTCTGACAGATATTTTGACAAATAAAATTTTTAAAATCAAATATTAAAAAACAAATAAAATGGCAAAAGAGAATTTTAAAAGGGATAAACCCCACGTTAACGTTGGTACTATAGGTCACGTGGATCATGGTAAAACCACGCTAACAGCCGCTATAACCGATATTTTGTCTAAAAAAGGTTTGGCGGAAAAAAGAAATTATGATGATATTGATGGTGCTCCGGAAGAAAAAGAAAGGGGTATTACAATTAATACAGCTCACGTTGAATATGCTACTGTGGCTCGCCACTATGCACACGTAGATTGTCCGGGCCATGCTGATTATGTTAAAAATATGATCACTGGTGCTGCACAAATGGATGGTGCAATTTTAGTTGTTGCCGCTACAGATGGCCCTATGCCTCAAACAAGAGAGCATATATTACTTGCCCGCCAGGTAGGTGTGCCCCGTATGGTTGTATTCATGAATAAGGTTGATCTTGTTGATGATCCTGAATTAATAGAATTGGTGGAAATGGAAATTCGCGAACTTTTAACCAAGAATGGTTTTGACGGAGATAATACTCCAATCATTAAAGGTTCAGCAACCGGAGCATTAGCCGGTGATGCTAAATGGGTAAGTGCAATAGATGAATTAATGGATGCAGTTGATTCTTACATTCCATTACCTCCCCGCCCTGTTGATCAGCCCTTCTTAATGAGTGTGGAAGATGTATTCTCTATCACAGGACGTGGTACTGTTGCAACTGGCCGTATTGAAAGGGGGCGTATTAAAGTTGGTGAAGGTGTTGAAATTGTAGGTTTAATGGAAAAGCCACTTACCTCTACGGTTACAGGAGTTGAAATGTTTAAGAAATTACTTGACGAAGGCGAAGCTGGTGATAATGCAGGTTTGTTACTTCGCGGTATTGAAAAGACCCAGATCCGTCGTGGTATGGTTCTTTGTAAGCCAGGATCTATTACTCCTCATACTGATTTCAAAGGCGAAGTTTATGTTTTGAGCAAAGAAGAAGGCGGACGTCATACTCCGTTTTTTCAAAAATATCGTCCACAGTTTTATTTTAGAACTACTGATGTTACGGGTGAGGTTGAATTACCAGCAGGAACTGAAATGGTAATGCCGGGGGATAACACTAGTCTTACTGTAAAATTGATACAGCCTATTGCGATGGAAAAAGGTTTGAAGTTTGCAATTCGTGAAGGCGGTCGTACAGTAGGGGCCGGACAGGTTACTGAGATCTTAAAATAATAAACCCTCTAAATCTCCCTAAAGGGAGACTTTGGGAACAGTTTTATAAATTTGCAAAGTATCTTGGGTTAGACCCTTAGATACTTTGTTTTTTTTAAGTTCTTTAAAAAACATACACTTGCAAAGCCTCCCTCCAGGGAGGTTTGAAGGGTATTTACGGGCATAGTTCAATGGTAGAATAGAGGTCTCCAAAACCTTTGATCAGGGTTCGAATCCTTGTGCCCGTGCTTAATAATTGGTTAGTTCACGGGAACTTCGTAATTGAAACTATTAATTTTTTAAAAAAATGAATAAAATATCATTATTTATTAGGGATTCTTACAAAGAATTAACGCAGAAAGTAACCTGGCCAAATTGGGAACAATTACAACAATCTACTATGATTGTTCTTGCAGCTACTATTATGATTACTGCAATAGTTGCTTTAATGGATTTTGGAATAAATGGTATATTAAAATTTGTTTATTCTTTATTTAAGTAACTATGACAGAAACAAAAAATGCCGAGGTGGAAATACATCCGGATACAATAAAGGAAGAAATTCAGTCCACACCCGATAAGGATACGAAATGGTATGTTTTGAGAGTAGTGAGCGGAAAGGAGCGGAAGGTTAAAGAGTATCTCGATAAGGATATTATTAGGAATGGATGGGATAAATTAATTCTCCAGATTTTTCTTCCTGTAGAGAAAGTATATAAAGTTCAGAATGGAAAAAAGGTTATGAGGGAGCGTAATTTTTATCCCGGCTATGTAATGATTGAAGTTTTGGATGGTAAATTAACTGATGAAATCGTCCAGCATTTAAGCAACATTACCAACGTAATGCATTTTTTAACTGATGGTAAAGGCTCAAAAGGAAATATTATAAGCCTTAGAAAAGCAGAAGTAAATAAAATGCTTGGTAAGGTAGATGAAATGGCAGATGCTGGTGGAATGAAAATGAGCGAACCGTTTATTGTAGGAGAAACTATTAAAATTATTGATGGGCCATTTAATGATTTCAATGGGGTAATTGAAGAAGTAACAGATGAAAAGAAAAAACTTAAAGTCCAGGTAAAAATATTTGGACGTGCTACTCCTGTGGAATTGAGTTATATGCAGGTAGAAAAAATTTCTTAAGAAATATTTAAATGAAAATTAAATCCGCTTCATCACTGTAGCGGGTTTTTTATTATCGTTAATTTATTCCTCCTCCTTTCGCTTCACTAATAAGTACCAATCATTCTCTAAAGGCAGATATCCAAGATCATAACAAAAGAAATAAACGTTTCCTTTCTTATTAGTGTAAGTATTGGTGAAGTATTTAAACTGAAATCCCTTTTGCAGTAATTTATCTTTAGTGGTTTTTGCAATCTCTTCATTGCCCGGGAAAAATGATTCCAAAATCCGCCTATTCTTTCCCAATGCGTTATTAATGTTTCTAACAAGGTTGATTGTATTCGATTTTAATTGGTTATTAAAGTTGTTCCGGCAATAGTCATCACAAAATTTTTTATCCGTGCGGCCTTTGATCAGTTTTGAACAAGTAAGGCAAAGTTTTGTTTCCGCTGTCATGCTTGCTAGTATTGATTTGCAGAGGAAGGTACGTTAAATCTTTTCATGTACAATCGTTTACAAACGGTTATATCCAAATATAAACGATTAAAATACGAATAACACTTTTAACGGATTACATCTTTGTGGTGTTGATGAAACAACAACAAAAAATTTATCATTAACTGAAATAAAAATTTTAAAACAAGTTTGCCGGACAACGGCAGGCACAAAACTTAAAGTCATGAATGCTCTAAAAAACAAAGTTCAATTGATCGGAAATTTAGGTAATGCACCCGAGGTGCGTAACACAGAAAGTGGTAAAAAGCTGGCTCGCTTTTCAATTGCTACAAACGAAAGCTATCGCAATTCCAAAGGAGAAAAAGTAACGGAAACTCAATGGCACAATTTAATTGCCTGGGGTAAAGTTGCAGATATTGCTGAAAAATATTTAGCCAAAGGCACTGAAGTTGCCATCGAAGGAAAACTTATGAATAACAATTACACCGATAAAGAGGGTAATAAAAGATACAATACCGAAATACAGGTTCATGAACTATTGCTGCTGGGTACCAAACCTGCAGCATAAATTTTACAGCCACGAATTGCATGAATTTCCACGAATTAATTTTAAGTTGTAATTTTCTTTCATTCGTGATAATATGTGTATTCGTGGTTAGCTTTTAGCTCTGGCCAAAATAAAAGATAATGCAAAACATCAACTCCATAGAGCGCAATGAAATATTTGATCTTGCTTACAGGTTTGTTACAGAAACAAGCGAAAATATTTTCCTCACCGGAAAAGCCGGGACAGGTAAAACAACTTTCTTAAAATATCTAAAAGAAAACTGCGCAAAGAATATTGTTGTTGCAGCCCCAACCGGAGTTGCTGCTATAAATGCCGGTGGCGTTACATTGCATAGTTTATTTCAATTGCCCTTTCATCCTTTTTTGCCCACAAAAAACAATAAAGAGGAACTCCTGGCAAAAATCAGGTTTAATAAACAACGACAGCAATTATTTCGCAAGGTTGAGTTGCTGGTAATTGATGAAATAAGTATGGTACGTTGCGATACAATGGATGCTATCGATACCATTTTAAAATCGGTTCGCAGAAAATACGATGCTCCCTTTGGTGGCGTTCAGCTTTTATGCATCGGCGATTTGCATCAGTTACCACCTGTTGCACAACGGCATGAGTGGAATATTTTGCAGGAATATTATTCTTCTCCATTCTTTTTTGACAGCAGTGTTATAAAGGAACAAATGCCGTTATTGATTGAATTAAATAAAATTTACAGGCAAAAAGAAAATTCATTTGTTGAGCTTTTAAATAAAGTTCGCAATAACAATATGAATACGGATGATTTTGAAGATTTACATCAACGGTATAATCCATTATTTCGCCCAACGATAGAGGAAAAATTTATTACACTTACCTCTCACAATAACCAGGCAGACCAAATCAATGCCCGTGAATTACAAAAATTATTATCACCCTCTTATAAGTATGAAGCAATTATTGAGAATGATTTTCCTGAAAACAATTACCCTGCGGAAGGCTCACTGATTTTAAAGGTAGGAGCACAGGTAATGTTTTTAAAAAATGATGTAGTACTTAAAAGATATTTTAATGGAAAAATAGGAGTAGTAAAATCTTTGGATGATGAAGAAATAATTGTTGAATGCGATGGAACGAATATTTCTGTATCAATGGAAACCTGGGAAAATTCGCGATATATCTTAAATAGCGCTGATGGTAAACTAGAGCAGGAAACCCTGGGCACGTTTACTCAATTTCCATTAAGGCTTGCATGGGCTATTACTATTCACAAAAGCCAGGGACTTACCTTTGAAAAAGTTATGATAGACGCAGGTGCAGCCTTCAGCAGCGGGCAGGTATATGTTGCATTAAGCCGTTGTACAAATCTCAATGGAATTGTTCTTTTATCAAAAATTCCGGCGGCAGCCATTTATAGTAATGATAATGTAATAAAAGGCCAGCAAGCTTTAATCCATAGAGGTTCATTGGCGGAAAGATTTGATGGAGCAAGACAAATTTTTACCCAGCAATTACTCGAAGAGATCTTTTCTTTTAATGAAATTGAAACGGTAGTTAATGTTTTACATTTCCAGGTAAACGAACACAAGAGTAAGTTAAATAATGAAGGAATAGAATGGATTGAAAACTTTAAAAATAATTTTTCAGCCGATAAAATTGTTGGTTTGAAATTTATTTCGCGAATTGCTGAATTAATGAAAGATGAACCTGTAATTGAAAAAAACGGACTTCTTCAACAAAGAATCGTTGCGGCTTCAAATCATTTTGAACCGAAATTTTCTATATACCAGCAATCTTTACAAAACCATCCATTAATTACAGAGCACAGGGAAACAGCCAATATCATTAATGAATATTTGAATCAACTAATACTTGCTGTTTATACCTCAAATTATTATTTGCAATATTGTAAACAACCATTTTCTGTTACCTCTTTTTTACAACATAAATTGAAGTTTGCTCAGCCGCGTTTTAATTTATCTTCTTATGCAAGTGGAAAAACACAATCCTATCCCGATGTCCCTAATAATGAATTGTATCAAGTGCTTAAAAACTGGAGGGATAAGATTTGCGCAGAAACTAATATGCCTATTTACATAATTGCTAACCGTGCAACTTTAACAGAAATTGCTACTTATCTTCCATTAAATAAAAAAGATCTTTTGCAAATAAGCGGCTTTGGAAAAGCCAAGGTTGATAAATACGGGGACGATATTTTACAGCCGGTGCAGGAGTATTGTTCACGAAATAATATAGCAACTAATATGGCTGCTAAAGAAGTAAATCCTAAAAGAGAACGAAAAGAAAGAAGCGATGAAATTAAAACCAACACCAAAACACTTTCTTATAATTTATTCAAGGAAGGAAAATCTGTTGCTGAAATTGCCAAAGAAAGAAATTTTGCTGTAAGCACAATTGAAGGGCATCTTGCATGGTATGTTGGTAATGGAGACATTGATATTAACAAAATGATTTCGCTGGAAAAACAACTTCTTATAAAAGCTGCCGCAAAATCATATGGCAGATCTAGTCATAAAAATCTAAAAGATAATTTGCCTGAAAGTATCACATACAGTGAAATAAAAATGGTTCTTTCTTCGGAAAAAGAAAACGTATAAGCTTATATTAATTTTTGAAATCAGCCAAAAAACTTCTTGCCGGAATAATTTATTTCTTTACCTTCGCCATCCCAAAAAAAGTTCTTTAGTAGAAATCATTATATGGGAGTCCCGAGTTTATCGAAGGACGTTAACACCAAAAATTTAATTATGGCAAAAGAAATTACTGGCTTTGTCAAGCTCCAATGCAAAGGAGGACAAGCCAATCCTGCACCGCCTATAGGCCCTGCTCTCGGTTCAAAAGGTATTAATATTATGGAGTTCTGCAAGCAGTTTAATGCAAGGACCCAGGATAAACAAGGAAAAATTCTTCCGGTCCTTATTACAGTTTACGGCGATAAATCATTTGACTTCGTTATTAAAACGCCTCCTGCTGCGGTACAATTAAAAGATGCTGCAAAAATCCAAAGCGGAAGTAAAGAACCAAACAGGAACAAAGTTGGAAAGGTTTCCTGGTCCCAGGTTGAAGAAATAGCTAAAGATAAAATGGAAGACCTTAATGCATTCAGCCTTAATAGCGCTATGAAAATGGTTGCAGGAACTGCACGCAGTATGGGTTTAACTGTTGATGGTAAAGCACCGTGGGATAATTAAATTCTAAGATTTCCCTTATTGGGAATAAACTTTTACAAATGATTACTAAAAAAAGAAAAGAAGCCAACGCAAAGATTGATCAAAATAAAGTGTATTCACTTAAAGAAGCCTCATCCCTTATTAAGGATGTAAATACGACAAAGTTTGACAGTTCGATAGATCTTCACATAAGGCTTGGAGTAGATCCCAAAAAAGCAGATCAGGCCGTACGTGGAACAGTTTCTCTTCCACATGGTACAGGAAAAACAAAAAAAGTATTGGTTCTTTGCACCCCCGATAAAGAAGAAGCTGCAAAAGCAGCGGGTGCTGATTTTGTTGGCCTGGATGAGTTTATTACTAAAATTGAAGGTGGCTGGACTGATGTAGATGTAATAATCGCAACACCTTCAGTAATGCCTAAAATAGGTAGGCTTGGTAAAGTGTTAGGCCCCAGAAATCTAATGCCGAATCCTAAAACAGGTACTGTTACAAACGATGTTGTTGCTGCTATCAATGATGTAAAGGGAGGAAAGATTGCTTTTAAAGTGGACAAAGTAGGTATTGTTCATGCATCTATCGGTCGTGTAAGTTTTTCACCTGATAAAATTGAAGCAAACAGCCAGGAATTAATCAATGCTATTATTAGATTAAAACCACCTACTTCAAAAGGTATTTATTTAAAAAGCCTTAGTATGGCGAGTACAATGAGTCCTGGCATCACTATAGACGCCAAATCAATATAAAAATATTGCTACGATTTCTAATGTATTTCAAAGCAACAAAACAAAGGATATGAATAAAGAACAAAAACGGGAAGTAATAGAAGCCTTGAAAGAGAAGTTTACTCAATATTCTAACTTCTATGTTACTAACACAGAGAGCCTGAGTGTAGCACAGGTTACCAATCTTCGTCGTCATTGCTTCAATAAGCAGGTTGAAATGAAAGTTGCTAAGAATACACTTATTAAAAAAGCTTTAGAAAGCCTGGATAACGATAAGTATTCAGGAGTTTATGATTCACTTCACCAGGTTACCGCTTTAATGTTTAGTGAAAGCCCTAAAGAGCCTGCACTTATTATAAGCAGTTTCCGCAAAGAATTAAATGCTGAAAAGCCTGTATTAAAGGCCGCTTTTTTAAATGGGGATATTTTTGTAGGAGA